>NZ_JAZHFU010000001.1:0-1004136 GCF_036541465.1 Bacillus sp. CFBP9009
CGATAGCGAAGAGGTCACACCCGTTCCCATTCCGAACACGGCAGTTAAGCTCTTCAGCGCCGATGGTAGTTGGGGGTTTCCCCCTGTGAGAGTAGGACGTCGCCAAGCTTATATTGTTCCGCAGTAGCTCAGTGGTAGAGCATTCGGCTGTTAACCGAACGGTCGTAGGTTCGAGTCCTACCTGCGGAGCCATTATTGGAGAGCTGTCCGAGTGGCCGAAGGAGCACGATTGGAAATCGTGTAGACGGGTAACCCTGTCTCAAGGGTTCAAATCCCTTGCTCTCCGCCATTTATACCTGGCCCGTTGGTCAAGCGGTTAAGACACCGCCCTTTCACGGCGGTAACACGGGTTCGAATCCCGTACGGGTCACCATTTAGACAACATATTGGAGGATTAGCTCAGCTGGGAGAGCATCTGCCTTACAAGCAGAGGGTCGGCGGTTCGATCCCGTCATCCTCCACCATTTTTCAATAACATCAAGTTGTTTCTGCATAAAGGATTGATTATTTCAGCCCATTGAAACGCTCAACACGAAAACTTGATGCATAAAAAGAAACATTATTACCGTCGCGGGGTGGAGCAGTCCGGTAGCTCGTCGGGCTCATAACCCGAAGGTCGCAGGTTCAAATCCTGTCCCCGCAATCTATGGTCCCGTGGTGTAGCGGTTAACATGCCTGCCTGTCACGCAGGAGATCGCGGGTTCGATTCCCGTCGGGACCGCCATTTTTATTGTTTGGCTCAGTAGCTCAGTCGGTAGAGCAAAGGACTGAAAATCCTTGTGTCGGCGGTTCGATTCCGTCCTGAGCCACCATAGTAGTGCCGGTGTAGCTCAACTGGTAGAGCAACTGACTTGTAATCAGTAGGTTGGGGGTTCAAGTCCTCTTGCCGGCACCATGTTTCATCCATATGCGGAGGGGTAGCGAAGTGGCTAAACGCGGCGGACTGTAAATCCGCTCCTTCGGGTTCGGCAGTTCGAATCTGCCCCCCTCCACCATCTTTATTACAGGGGTATAGTTTAAAGGTAGAACAGAGGTCTCCAAAACCTCCAGTGTGGGTTCGAGTCCTACTACCCCTGCCAATTTCAATCCTATAATGGCGATTGTGGCGAAGTGGTTAACGCACCTGATTGTGGTTCAGGCATTCGTGGGTTCGATTCCCATCAGTCGCCCCATTTTTAAAAACATGGTATAATGATTACAACGTTATTGGGCTATAGCCAAGCGGTAAGGCAACGGATTTTGATTCCGTCATGCGAAGGTTCGATCCCTTCTAGCCCAGCCATATGCGAAAGTAGTTCAGTGGTAGAATACAACCTTGCCAAGGTTGGGGTCGCGGGTTCGAATCCCGTCTTTCGCTCCAAAAACGTTGGCGGCATAGCCAAGCGGTAAGGCAGAGGTCTGCAAAACCTTTACCACCGGTTCGATTCCGGTTGCCGCCTCCAACATACATGCCGGTGTGGCGGAATTGGCAGACGCGCACGACTCAAAATCGTGTTCCTCTGGAGTGCCGGTTCGACCCCGGCCACCGGTATCATGAAAACAGCTAAGACTGCTGTTATATCAAAGCTTCGTACTTAATTGTACGGAGCTTTTTTATTTGTTTCTGCACACGACAAAATAATGACAAATAGTGTGCGGAGGATTATGTGCAATGGCTAAACGTAGAAACTTATTAAATGAAGATGAATTAAAAATAGCAACAAAATCCTCATACATTACTTCTGATGATGCAGCTCTCAAATTATTTTTTGAAGATTGTCAGCTCAGAAATCTTCGACCTCATACATTCAAATATTATAGAGAAAATTTACAATCAAAAGGTAAACCATTAGTTTTAATGTCAGAGTCGGACCTCAAGATTATGATTTTGAATATGCAACAACGTGACGCATAACTTCTTATTTTCATAAGGTCGGACAATTTTTCGCCTTCAACATCTATTTTTAGGTACTCAACAAATTCTTGATTCGGAATTTTCTTTCCGTTTTTATCTTCGATATACATTGGAACACCTTCAATGACATAATCACCGTCATTCGCCCATTCTTCAACCGTTCCCATGATTATTCCTTCACGTTGGTCGGGCGTTGGTTCGGCAAGTTCTCCCCAACCTTCATCATTCGTTTCATAAACCGCAATGAAAAGGTGACCCGTTTTTTCGTCGAAGCCGTATCCGTTTGTATAGTAAATACTTTCGTCCGTTGGGGTTGCTTCGTCCACTATTTCTTTATATTCCGCATATCCTTCGGCGGTTTTCGGAATGCGTCCATCTTGCGGAAGTTCCCATTCTGCAAAGTGCTTCGCAATTTCTTTATAAGGCGAAGGAAGTTTTAATCCACGAATGATTAGTATCTCAACAGCTTTCGATTCCGATAATTCGCCATTATCTTCAGCGAAATCAAGAACGATTTGTTTTAAACTTGGTTTGACATTTGTTAGCAATTGTTCGGTGCGATCTTCTTTTATTTTTACCATTTGAATTTTCCTCCTTGTAGTGTGCCTCTATAACATATATACGCTTTTTACAATAAAGTCAGGTGGACTGACGCACTTTAAAAAAATAATTTCATATCAGTATTATATTGATAAAAAAATCGGATGGAAGGCAGATGGAGGCGATTATTGAAAAAAATAATAACCATTTTCGCATGTGTATATAATTAACTACTCTATTTATTTATAAGTAGTAATAACTATATAAGTAAGAGTTACTTATTATATACACTAGCGATTTTGGTTCTATTATCTGTAGCTGTAATAAAGGTTTACAGCCACAATACGGTAACTTAGTATTAATTAGTAAAAATATTTAGTATAATCGGAGGAGGACGAAAGCCGTGAAACCAGAAATATTATCAACTGCTATCGAAACATTAGGAGACCTGTTTTTCCGTAAGAAAACAACCACTGATTTCTTAGCCATGAGGACAATGGAATATTACATCAGTGATTTGGATTTGCTTGGAGATACATCAGCTGTAGCTGTAGAAATCGAACGTCAGCAATCACACGCTCTTGTTCCCAAACTACGATTATTTGACAGCAAAAGTGCTGATGAAATTGAAGTTGCTTTATGTGGATTGAAATATACGGATGCTGAAATTATTGCGAGTAACATAGAATTTGAAATGTGGAAAAAATCCCAAAATCGTTGCCAATGAATTTAAAAGGAGGAATTACATGAAGGTTAAATGGGGCAAACATCTGTGGAAACTCCGACTCTTATTGACTATTCCATATTTGTTATTTGGGATATGGATATTTTCAGCGATTGAAAAAGATGATGATTTTCCAATTTACTACTGGTTGATATTGGCGGTCTATATGATAATTTGCTCTATTCTTCTGCACAAAATGGAAAAGAAATGAATTTAAGGGAGGTAAGCACTTACCTCCTTGCCATTTCATAAATAGAGGTGAAACCAAGATTGATTATTACATTATGGAAAAATTCGACCCAAAGAAATTTGTGCTTGAAGAAGTTTTGACTTCCACTGAATGTATAGAGTTGCTTGGCATTTCTCGTGCCAGGCTTAGCTCGTTGATTAAAAAGAAAAAAATCGTCCCAATCAAAAAAGCTGGGATTCAGTTGTACTTGAAACAAGATATTTTGAAGAAAAAGGCAGAGCTTGAAAAAAGTCGTATCAAGTACCGTCCGTATAAATATTAAAGGACTTGTGCTTTACACGTGGCTTTTGTCCGCCAGTTCACCCCATGTGAAATGAATGTGCATTAGCTATCACACGTACTTCACACCTGTATGAAAGTAGGGAATATATATGAAGAAAACAATTTTAATAATAGGAGGGCTTCTCGTTTCTGTAGCATTGATATTTGTAGCTGGCAATTTAACAAGCAAAAACGATGTGATTGTCAAAGAAAAACAGCAATCGAACGGAGAAAAAACTTTTGAAATTCAAGAAACAGGTGCAGCTCCTGTTGAAGAAGAATATTCGATGAAAATGAGCGAAGAAGAAATTCAAAATGCCATTCACGTAATGTCACATCAGAAAGTAGAAGCTGAAGATAAATGGGGTTTTGTTCCAATAACATCTGAGCGAATTGAGCAATTAATCGCTGTAATTGAGAAAAACGAATACCGAGAACAATATTTGTATTTAGGCATTCTCAATGGCTGGAAAAATAATGATTTTTCAAACGTGGATGAAGACCACAACGATATTTGGAAGCTTCAAGGTGGAAATATCGGAAAAGCTCGTGGCATATTGACGCCTGAAGAAGAAAAAGCTTATATCGAAAAGCACTATGACATCAAAGAAACTGATTATTAATATTCAAAAATAAAAATGTAAAAAAATCAATTTATTTTTTGAACTGCTCCAAACAAAATTAGGTGGTTACAATATAATAGAATTATACTAATAATCTACGAGCTTCATAACTCGATGGATTTTACATAACAAACTATTTGGGGGAGATAAGGAAATTAAATGAAAGCAGATTTTAAAAATGAAATTTTACCAGTGGTTGGCTTTTTCAGTGATTGTTGGCATGTTTTTTATGTATGTATTTATATTTTTGGGTAGCTTTATTTTGGATACAACACCGCATACGAATCCTCATCCTGGCCATGAAGACCACAATGCAACAAAAATTTGGGATTAAAACGCTGTAAATGGAGAACATTGCGAACTAAAATGTTATCTCCCTCATGCCCCCTCTAATGACGAAGTACAAGAAAGAGAGGATTTTTACCTTAAGCGTAAAATATGGGAATAGTGTGTATCGAAATTTAATAAAAAGCTTTAATGCTTTGATAATAACAGCTTTTTGAGAGTGTGCCTCACCAGCACGACTCAAAATCGTGTTCCTCTGGAGTGCCGGTTCGACCCCGGCCACCGGTATCACCAATAGCGAAGAATCGCTATTACATCAAGCTTCACACTTAATTGTGTGAAGCTTTTTTATGTTCATGACGCATTACAGAATATGTACAAATAATGTGCGGGGGTATTATGCAATGGTTTTTAATCACTCTAGAATGAAGGGAATTGAAACCAAGGAGCATACAAAATCGGATCAAACAGTTTGGCAGGTTATCGGAGTTTAAAAGGTGATAGAATCTTATGCACTGAAATCGTTTATTTTATCAAAGTGCACGTTTGTTCTAACGATTAAAAATAAAAACGAATGGGTCATAGAGCACTAACTCTACCATTCGTTTTTTAAAAAATAATTTAGATTTCTATATTCATAGCATTTAGGTCTGCTTCGGTATAGCCAGAAGAGGATAGTGCGATTTCAATTTTTTCAGCAGCCTTATAATCAAATAATTTAAATTTAGACATTAATGCGAAAGCATTTTGATTTTCAATTGCCAAGGCAACAGCTTCCACGTCTTGCAGTAATTTCAGGTCTTCAATGTAGAATTGGGCGGTTCTCATCGCTAAATACTCATTCATTGTAGTCGAACTGTAGAAAAGTCTTGTTAAAGTGGCGATTGCGTTAGGAACGAAAATCTTATTCATAATTACCCCTCCACTATTCGTAATATTCTGTCATTTTAGTCACCATTAGTATGAGTCACACTAAAAATGATGTCAATCTTTATCTTTTGAGCATTTTTTACTCACCATTTGAAAGTAAATCTGTACTCAAATTAAGTAAATAGAAAACAGACACTTTTCCAGAGGCAAAGTGATGCACCAAAGCGCACTAAGTAAGCAAAAGAATGAATGTTGCTGAGTTACGAAACGAAGATCCTTTCTGTGTTCTAACATTTCAAAGGGCTTATGAAACAACAGATCGTTATAAACTGTGAAGAAGGCGGGCTTCCACGTTACGCAGCTCTCCAGATGAAACACTATCAGCCACAATTATTTGCAATGTTCTCGTAGCTGTCATTCGTTTGTCTGGATGCTTCATTTGTAGACGCTGTTGTATCGCTCGGAAAAGTTCATTATTTTCTGGACGGTTGGCGTTATAGATTTCTTGTAAACTCTTTGATTTTCCCATGGCTTTTCCTACTTTCCATCAAGTGTGAAATACATATGAAAGCTTATGCGATAATATATATTTCCGTATAAGCGCTTCTAATTCCTTCTTTTTTAAATTAAATCTTCTTTAAAGAACAGTGAAGTTGCTCCGATTTTTTTACAAGGCGTTGGCTTACCTGTCTTACTGCTTGACCTTTGACGTATATGTTGTTGTTTTTCTTTGTCTTTATGAAAATAATTCAAACCTGAACATCTAGATTAGACGGTAGGGAGGTATGGCAAGAAGTGGTGACCTTACAATGGGCGAATTAAAATCAGTAAGAAGCAAATGAAAATTTCTTTAAAGAATTATTATTTAAGAAATCTTAAACCAGGAAAGTAGTTCCTCTAACCTTCTATTTATTATCCGATTCCTGGTTTTTTAAATAATATCGATGAAATATGGCAATAAATAAAAAAACACTATCTAGGAACACTTCACAAAACATATTTTCTAAGGGGCGGAAAATTGTGAACAATATGGGATGTCAATGCAGGTCCAATGACGAATTACAGCAACTGGTTGATGAGGCAAAAAAATATACGAGTAACGGGACAGTGGCAGACTATATACCGGCTCTTGAAAAGGCGAATCCTGGGGATTTGTCTGTTGCTATTTACTATCCTGACGGGAAAGGATATTGTGCGGGTGATGTAAGAGGTAAAATGACCCTGCAAAGCATATCAAAAGTTTTGACACTTGCTCTTGTATTAATGGAAAAAGGGGAGGATTATGTCTTTTCCTATGTAGGAAAAGAACCCACTGGCGATCCTTTTAATTCGATTGCCAAGCTAGAGACAAACAAGCCATCCAAACCGTTAAACCCCATGATCAATGCAGGAGCATTGACTGTGACCCACATGATTGCAGGTAACAGTGTAAATGAGCGATTTCAGCGTATTTTACATTTTATCCGGGAGTTGACGCAAAATCCTACTATCGGTTTTAATGAAGATGTTGCCCGGTCAGAATACAATACAGCAGACTTAAATAGGTCGTTAAGCTATTTTTTAAAGCAGCATAATGTAATAAATGAGGATGTGGAGGAGTTAATCGAATTGTATTCGAAGCAGTGTGCCATTGAAATGGACAGTCAGGATTTAGCGAGGATAGGCTGTGTGCTGGCCATGAATGGGAAAGATTTACTGACGGGAAAGCAAATCATCCCCGGGGACATTGCCCGTATTTGCAAGACATTCATGGTTACTTGCGGCATGTATAACGCATCAGGTGAATTTGCCATTAATGTTGGCATACCGGCTAAAAGCGGTGTGTCAGGGGGAATAATGGGGGCCGTCCCCGGAAAATGTGGGATTGGAATTTATGGTGCAGCGCTGGATGAGAAGGGGAACAGCGTTGCCGGGATAAAAATCTTGGAAATGATGGCGAAAAAGTATTCCTTAAGTATGTTTAATTTGTAAACATTGAAACCATTACCGAGTGTACCGGATGATATTAATTAATTTTTTTATTCGAAAGTTGTCTGGAATTAAATCGTAAGCATACGGCTTAGGAGAGTCAGAGAAGAGAGAGAATGAAGTTTGAAATAGAGCTTTTTCGTTATGTTATGTTGTGGTGTTACAGGAAGATGAAAAGGGCCTACCAGATATAAATGAGGTTCAGTTTAAAGCCTTAAAGAAACAAGCATTTACTTTCAAGGAAAAAAAAGACCTCTGCACATAAGGGCAAGGTCCTAAGCTGGTTATAACAAGTTGGAGAAAAGAGATACTTTTTTATATAAAGCATTTACCTCTTTATTTCGATGTTCCCCGATTTCATTTCTTAGCTGGCCTTCCATATCGGTCATTAAATCAGCTAATTTCAATGCCTTTTGTCTGTCGGAAATATTGCTGCGAATGATGTATTCATATTTTGCATTGTATTCAGTCAGTGACATTTCTTCCGTCCTCCCATAGTGCAAAGTCATTTAAACTGTCCTCTGTTCCTTTATCAGCAATCCCAATGTACCTTAGTGTAATTTCAGGATATGAATGGTTAAGGATCATTTGTAGCTCAGCAAGGTTCTTACTTCGTTTATAGTGCCAGTACCCGAATGTTTTCCGCATGGTATGGGTACCGACGCCCACGATGTCCACCATGTCCGCTGCTTTATTAAGCTGTCTGTAAGCTTGTATCTTACTTATTGGCTTATCGCCCTTGCGTGAGGGGAATAGCCATTCACCATCAATGGTGGCTATATAGGCTGCCAATTCATTACATACATTGTTAAGCTGTATCATTCTTGGCTTTTTTGTTTTCCCTTCCTTGATGATTACCTCCATCTTGCCTTTAATGTCCTTTATCTTCAGCGATAATAAATCAGTTACACGTAAGCCGGTATTGATGCCTAACAAGAACAATATGTAGTCTCTCTCGCTGCAATGTCTTTTCAATGACCATTTCATATCATCTAATTTTTCCAATGATCTGATTGGTTGAACGTCTATTAAATGTTCTTTCGGCAAATGTGTTCACCCTTAATTCACCCTAATGGAATCAGTATTTTGAATGTATACTTTTAAGAGTAACACTGAAAAAGGATGGAAGTCAATTTGAGGAGTATACTGATATTTTTTTGGACTGTCCATTTTATAGTGTTCGGAGTATTTTAGTTGTTTAATGAATAATGCAATAAAAACTTCTGGAACTTGATATAATGAAAATAGTAATATTTTTCTAAACTAGTGTTATTGATGGATATTTAATAGATGAATTAATTCATTGTGAATTTATTATGCTTTAGCAGGATTGGGGAAACTACTATGAAGAGAGTTTTAGCTATATTGAAAAAGGTACTTCCTTTAAGGTCAAGGTTGATTGCTATGGCAATTATGATAGCCGTTTTTTACTGCATGTTCATGTTCGCAGACCTGGAGAATGAAAAGGCAGACAGAGAGCCTCATAACGAGCGATCAGTGAATTTTGAAGAGATGAGCGATGAAGAATCTGAAGAGAAGTCTGCAGGTTCTTTGGTGAACTATTGTAAAGATAGCGCTAACGAAAGTCGTTCCTCCAGTTGGTTTGGTATTGAAGTAAACGAAATGGAACCTAGCGAATACACGGTTGAATGCATTGAACACTTGGAATAGCAGCATTAAGGATCACCCGGAATTTTGAAATTCAGGATTCACATCAAGGACATCCAGAACGTCAGGCTTATCGGAACAAGATGCGATTTGGGTTGCGGAACATTACCGTAAGCAGGAGGTCACATTCAAAGATTTTGCTGGTTGGCTTAATGGAATGCACGGGGAATAATAATTGTTTTGGAAAATAAGGTCTACACTGAAATGATTGGTGACGAACCGGGTACACAGCGGGGGAGGCCATATATTAGCCTGTTTGGATCCTAACCAAACAGGTTTTTAGTATGAAAGGAAATCCAATGGAAAAAATGGAATAGAATATAATGAAGCATGAAGGAAAATTTTTCACCCCCATATCTTTTTCTCTTTCTGAAACGTTTAGAGGATAGAGGGTGTTGAAGGAGTGAGAAAAATGATAAATAAGTTGAGGGAAGATATTTCTGAAGACATGGATAACGGTGCGATTTTGCGTGAAGTTTATCCTGAATTGATTCGGTTTTGCCGATTCCTGACCCAAAATAATTGGGATGGGGATGATTTGGCACAGGAAACGATATTGAAGGCAATGCAGGGCTATGGGAAGAAAACGGAGATAACAACAGCTTTATTGAAGACGATAGCCCGACATTCCTGGATTGATACGATACGAAAAAGGAAAAAAGAATCCTTAGACGATCTGTTGGATAGCGAACAGCTGGGGTCAGTTGGGGAAAATGTATTTGAAACGGTTGAATATATAATAAAATCCCTTACCCCGAAACAAGCTGTAGTGTTCATATTAAAGGAAGGATTCCTCTATCGGTCAAAAGAAATCTCAGATTACTTGAACACCACGGAAACGGCTGTAAAGGCCATCTTGAACCGTGTGAAAAAGCGTTTTGACAATGACGTTGAAGAGCGTAGGTTGTCTTGCGTGGAAGATTGGCAGGATGAGGAGGAACAGCGGCTCATGTCCCTGATGACACAGGCTTTAAAAGCCCAAAATCCTGATATCCTCATTAGAAGCATCCCATCTTTCAAATCCCTGAACAGTGAATCGATGATTCCTAAACTGATGAATCGTTCGATTCTTTCCAAATCAAGCTTCACTCCTTCAAACACACTCTCAATGGCTGCATAGCCAATAATATTGTTAGGAGGAAGAAGAGATATGACCACCATTCCATATGTAATTGAGCAATCAAGCAAGGGTGAGCGCTCGTACGATATTTATTCCAGACTTCTAAAAGACCGTATCATCATGATTGGGGAAGAGATCACCGATCATTTAGCCAATAGCGTGGTTGCCCAATTGTTATTCTTGGCAGCTGATGCACCTGATAAAGAAATTACCATCTTCATAAACAGTCCAGGGGGATCGACCAGTGCCGGTTTCGCCATTTATGATACGATGCAATATATTAAGCCTGATGTCCGGACTGTATGTACGGGGATGGCTGCATCATTCGGTGCCATGCTTTTATTGGCGGGTACGAAAGGGAAAAGGTGCGCTTTGCCAAATAGTGAAATCATGCTTCATCAACCGCTTGGTGGGGCGAGGGGGCAAGCCACGGAGATTGAAATTTCTGCCCGAAGGATTTTGAAGCTAAAGGATCATATCAATCAAATCATCTCGGAAAGGACCGGTCAGCCTATCGAAAAGGTGGCGAAGGACACAGATCGTGATTATTTCTTAAGCGCAAATGAGGCGAAGGATTACGGTATAATCGATGAAATAATCGTTCAGGCTAATTAATCCTGATAAAAACGCTGTGTAAGCTCAAAATAATCTGGACGAAAACGAAAGAAACTGCCGATATGATATCGGCAGTTTCTTTTTTACCCTCTTACATTACTCCATATATTTATCCACAAAACCCCATACCTTGTTCCAATACTATTTTGGATCCACTACCTCAGCTTCACAATGCCCGGCACCCGGTATTATCAATTTTTCTTTGTCTACTGTTGCTGCATTATATACGTCATCCAACATGGAATAAGGGACGAATGAATCTTCTTGAAAAAATATAATGGTACCTTGGGTAATTATCGATATCTGAAACTACTGTATTTCTTATTGAAGGGATGAGAAGGTTGGATGTCTTCCTTTTCTGGATAGTCCATCCATTTAATATGTTAAAATAAATATTATCTGACATTATCAATATCTTGGAGGAAGTTTTTATGAAGAAAACGCAAAAGGTTTTACTTATTAGTGGAATCTCTGCTGTTGCATTATTCGGGGTGGGGGTTGCTTCCTTTAAAATCATGGAGAACTCCAATGAGTACGAAAAAGCTCAACTGGTAATTGAAGCCAGGGAAGCCAAAGAACAAATTGAAAGAGAAAGAGAAGATGAAAAAATCGAAGCCCAAAGGGAAGCGAAAGCGAAAGCTGCGGAACTTGAAGCGAAAACAGCGATATATGATGGGATCGAATTTGAAACAGGACTTGATGAAGGCTCAACCGAAGCGGAAGTCATGGACGTCATGCATAAAATGACTCATCAAAAGGTTCGCTCGCAAGATAAATGGGGAGCTATACCGATGTCCCCTAAGATTATTGAAGAAGTTTATAAAATAGTGGATTCAAGTGATTTTCAGCATAGAGATAGATTGCTGGCCATCGCTGCCCGGTGGCGAGACTTTGATTTTAGCATGATCGTTCAGGACCATAACTTCTTTTGGGAAGACAAAGAAGGCACCGTTGGAAAAGCCCATGGAATATTAAGTCGGGCAGAAGAGGTTGAATTCATTGAAGTTAATTTTAAATGAGGGGAAAGTACTGAAAATGCCAAAGGGCGAGTGGCAAGACCTGTTCAAAAAGAAAACACTCAAACCTCCTGCAATAAGGCCAGTTCCTCAGGAGGTTTGAGTATTTTCGAACCTTTCACTCGATACAGGTGTTTATTTTTTAATAATTAGTCTGCTGGACTCGTTCTCCTTGTTTACGGGAACGTCTTTTCCGACAGTGACCCTGCGAACGACGCGGTGCTGGTCCCCGTAATCGGCAATAGCGTAATGCTGCGTGGCTAGGTTATCCCAAATGACCACGTCCCCTTCACTCCATTGCCAACGCACGGTATTTTCTAAGCGCGTGACGTATGAATCGAAGATACTTAATAATCTTTCGGATTCGCTTGTTGTATATCCTTCCACTCTACCAGCAAAACCACCTAATAACAAATGCCTTTTTCCGGTTTCTGCGTGCACGTGAACGACTGGGTGCCTTGTTTTATAAATGGTCGATTCGAATACATCACGATATTTCTTTTTAACCTCATCATCGATGTTTTCAGCTGGTTTGAATTGAGCATAATCATATTCATTTGTATGGATCGCCCATAATCCCTCCGCTAATTTCTTCAATCCATCCGGCAGGTCTTCATATGCTTTATTGGTATTTGCCCAGACTGTATCTCCGCCAACGTCAGGGATGGTTACACCTCTTAAAATAGAGTATTTTGGAACTTCTGGAACGAAAGTGACATCAGTATGCCAATGGTTTGCTTTTGCTCCCCTTTCGGAATCAAGTTCGAAAATATAGTTAGTATTGTCTTTGACCGGTACTGTAGGATGTGCATAAGGCTCACCCAATAGTTTGGCAAATGCTTCTTGACTGGCATCGTCCAAATGATTTTGTCCTTTGAAGAATACGACTTTATGATCGTTTAACGCTTGTTTGATTTCATTGAAAATAGCTAAATCCAAGTCTCCGCTTAATTGGACTCCTTGAATTTCCGCTCCAATCCTTCCTGCTACCGGTACGACTTTTAATTGTTGTGTTTTAGTTTCCGTCATAATCAATCTCCTCCTGTAAGGTATGTTTTTTTATTTTTTAAAGGCTTCATCAATGTATTCATTGTGGATCTGATTTTTAAAATTAAATGATTTCTTGATAAAACCCACACCAGCTAAAGTATCGATGGATTCTTGTTGTGCTTTGATGGCATCTTCGGTAAAGAAGATATTTGGTTCTTCGGCCGTTATTATTGTCTTTACCGTACCAACAGGCAATTTAGTTTCTTTGGAATAAATTTCAGATGCTTCATCTGGATTATCAATTTGCCAGTCTGCAGCTTTTTTATAAACCTTTAAATAGGCCTCAACAATTTCAGGATGCTCTTCGGCAAAGCCCTTACGTGCAATGATTGCACCAGGAGCCAATATTTTTCCTTTTACTTTAAGTGCGACAGCATTCCCTTTTTCAATATTATTAAGGTAATAAGGGTTCCATATCGCCCAGGCGTCCAATTGTTTGGTTTCAAAAGCTGCTTGAGCATCATCCGGTTGTAAATTGATGAGTTTAATGTCATCAGTCGTTAAACCATGGGCTTTCAAAGCCTTGATTAAATACACATGACCCGTTGTCCCCGAGGCAACCCCGACCGTTTTTCCTTTTAAGTCTTCAATCTTCTTTATGTTACCTTCTGCTTGAGCCAGAATCCGGACAGATGACTCACCCCGACCTGTTTGTGCAATCACTTCGAATGGCAGATTCTTATCAATGCCGGCAATCAGTGCACCATCCCCTAAAAAAGACAGGTCAACCCGATTGGAAGCAAGGGATTCCAAAAGCGGGGGACCACTTTGGAATTCACTCCACTCGATTTGGGCATCCAGTTTAGAAAACTCTTCGTTGAACAATCCCTTTTCCTTTGCAATGACCAATGGTCCCATCTTGCCATTTAAGGCAATATGAACTTTCAGTGGATCACTTTTCCCGGAAGCTTTGCCGGCATCGGAATTACAGCCTGCCAATACAGCGATGCTAATGATGGCAAGTAGTACTGCGGTTAACTTGTTACGATATTCCTTCATGAATTCCCTCCTTTTTTAATACACTTACCACATCTGGATAGTCAGATTAATGACAAAAAAGAGATTCAACGAAGAGTATGCCGGGGTTACTCTTCATTGAATCTCCGGTAGTCCAGTTGATTCACATGACCTTTATTTAATTGGCTCCAGTGTGAAGCGGATTTGTGTATGAATGCATCTTAACAGCTGTTAGAATTATCTGTCAATTACTTTTTTGCGATTAATCCGATAAAATAAATTGGTATTAGGTGTTGATTATAAATAATCGATAAGTTAATATAAAATGAAATATCGAATCGACTAGTTAACTAGAGATTCAGCAAAGGGACAATTTGTGCCTTATTGCTGGATCTCTATTTTTTTTATTTGAGAAAGGGTGAGGATATTGGTTGCGACATTAGAAATTAATCAAGTAAGCAAAACATTTAAGAATGAGAATGAAAGTGTCCATGTTTTGGATAATTTAAATTTGACCGTCAACAATGGTGAATTCGTCACCATCATTGGTCCGAGCGGCTGCGGGAAAAGCACATTATTAAAGTTGATCGCAGGACTTGATTCAGACTTTGACGGCGCGATCATGGCAGGGGATCATCCGGTTAGCGGCCCTTCTAAAGACCGTGGTTTCATTTTTCAGGAGCATCGCTTATTTCCATGGCTAAACGTGGAGAAGAATATTTCAGGTAACCTTCCATTAAAGAAACCGGACATTCGAAAAAGGGTGGATGATTTGATTTCACTTGTTAAACTAAAAGGATTTGAAAAGGCGTATCCACGCCAATTATCCGGTGGAATGTCGCAGCGTGTTGCCATTGCCAGGGCTTTATTACGTAATCCGGAAGTATTATTGCTGGATGAGCCATTCGGTGCATTGGATGCATTCACGCGAACGCATCTTCAAGAGGCTTTACTAGAAATATGGGAGAGGAATAAGACAACGATGGTGCTTGTCACCCATGATATAGATGAATCCATCTTTTTATCGAGGAAAGTGGTCGTCATGGATGCAAAGCCTGGACGGATTAAAGCTATCGTTCCAATTGATTTGCCATATCCAAGAACTCGAACAAGCAAAGCGTTTCAGGAATTCAGGTCCGTCATATTAACCCAACTTGATCATCATTCAGTAGAAGTGGAAGATTGGAGCATTTAAATAAATTTTTGAAAAAAGGAAGGATGAAAATTATGTCTACACAGACCGTTGCTCAAAACAAGCCGCTTGTCATAAGGGAAACGACAAAACAATCCAAACTCGCCAAATCGGCATTGCGGGGTTCGGTCCTTCCCTTTGTCGTGTTGATTGCATGGCAAACATTAGGATCGGTTGGCATCCTGCCTGCCCAATTATTCTCATCACCTTTATTGATCGTCACGACTTTCATTAATCTCGTTCAGTCGGGGGAAATGGGCATCCATTTACAAATCAGTTTAACGCGGGCTCTTCTAGGCTTTGCATTAGGTGGTTTTTTAGGATTATTGTTTGGAGTCATCGTTGGCATGCAAAAAAAATCCGAGGAATTTTTAAACCCAAGCATTCAAATGTTACGAACAGTCCCTTTACTTGCGATTACCCCTTTATTCATTATGTGGTTCGGATTTGGTGAACTGTCTAAAGTGCTGCTTATTGCTTTAGGTGCTTTTTTTCCTTTATATTTACAAACTTTTTTAGGCCTTCGGAATGTGGATAAAAAACTGTACGATGTTGCCCTAATCTTGGAGTTTAGCCGTCGGGAACAAATAACGAAGCTCATGATTCCGGCAGCTTTACCAAACATATTACTTGGTATCCGTTTAGCCTTAAGTGCGGCTTGGATGTGCCTGGTCGTCGCTGAATTGCTGGGTGCGGATAGAGGGGTGGGCTTCATGATCCAGGATGCCCGTTCATTCATGCAAACGGACGTCGTATTCGTAGGCATCATCATTTTTGCCTTCGCTGGTAAAATCTCCGACTCGTTTGTCCGCTTTTTAGAGAATCATTTGCTGAAATGGCAAGATAGTTTTAAAGCCTAATTGAAAAAGGATGACCGCCCGGTGATGGGTGGTCATCCTTTTTCTTATTATGGATATATGTTTAATCTATTTCTTTATATAAGGGCAAATAAATGGTGAACGATGTTCCTTTGTTCACTTCGCTCTGTACCACGATTTTCCCTTTGTATTTTTGAACGATGGAATAACAAACGGTCAGGCCGATACCGGTTCCCCTATCTTTAAGTGAATAAAATGGGGTACCTAGTATTTCAAGCTGTTCTTTTGAGAGGCCAATTCCTGTATCCGTTATTCGTACTTTTGCCATAGTGCGTTCCTGCTCTGTTTCCACCTTGATGAATCCGGGTTTGTTCATTGACTCAATTCCATTTTTCATGATATTGACCAGTATCTGTTTAAGCTCGATGGGATTCATGTTAATGTGCAGGTCGTCACGGAAATCCAGGAGAAAGCCTATGTTGCGATTATTGGCGAAACTGGTTAAGAGTTCGGAAATCTTTTGGATTTCATAATTTAAAGGAATGACCTGTACATTATCCGTTTGCGGTTTTGCCAAAGACAAATAGTCATTGATTATCACTTGTGTATATTCAAGTTCTGTAAGCATGGTCTGTACATAAAATTTTTCCGTTTCATTCAGTTCCTTCTCTTGATCTAATAACTGGGCAAACCCTTTGACGACTGTAATCGGATTACGTATCTCATGTGCAATGGTGGCAGCTAGCTGTCCGACTGAGTTCAATTGCTTAGCCTGCTGTATTTCCTTATGAAATGCATTAGTGGATTCCATCCTATTATTGGTTCCTATGAATACGAATACCAATATGATTTGTATGGCGATGAAATTAAGCGTGTTGCCGAAACTATCCAAAGCGACATATTCATAAGTGTATTGAAGATCCGTTTTTGAAATGATCAAGATGGAAGCGGGACCTAATATGATATTTAAAGTGGCGACAACATAAAACCCGATTTTATCAAAGAGAAAAATGGGAAACAAGGGTGCTATAGCAAATAAAGCCAGCATGATTGCAGTATCCGGGAATATCCAGAATTTGCTATATAAATAAACAGTAATTAAGAAAATGAATAGGGTCTTATAAAAATTGACTTCTGTTTTTAAGAAAAATAACAGAGAAATTATCATCCCCGATATTAAAATGACCTGTAATGTCATCTCGTAGGGATTATCTTTCCAACTTATAGGTGATACAGAAATCCCAACTAATAGTAAAAAGGATATCATTGCCATGAATGCCTTCAGTATAAATCGGTGTTTGTTTTGATAATATTGATAATTTTTTAACATAATTCCCCTTAGGATTAATATTCTGTTTGTTTAATAGTAATATGATACTAGTTTTTTGTAAATCAGAAAAGATAGATTTTGTCACTATATAGTCTCTCTGCCTATACTTTAGAAAAGGCATGGTTCGGGTGGAGTTTAGGAGCGGAAGGGGAGGTCAGGGAGTTAAGGTAACCATTCCCTCCAAGCCCTCTTGGTATGTCAACATTGGTACATCTCATCTAATATCTGGAATTTATCGTCTCTAAGTTTGGTTTAATATGGATATGGAAGGCTTAAAGTGTCAATGAAACGGTTAAATAATTATTAACGGAGTAGTAAGGAGTTGTGTAATGAGAAGGGCTTGGAAATATTTAGTTATACTCATTTGGGTGCCTGTTTTTTTCTACTATTTCAATATGTACATCCCAAAAAACTTTTTATATTTTCTTATTGGATTACCAGTATCCATGTTTAGCACATTTTTCATTTATGATTTTTTTAGAAGAAGAGGCTTTTAACTGGTTTTTAATCATTTAAGCTGTCATCCAAATTTTGAATTAGGTACAACGAACTACATGAATGCACTGTGTTTGATAGGTTATTTTAACCATTTTAACTAATATATTATTTCTTTACATTATATTTGCTGTAAGTTCACATTCCCCTTCTAAAATGATGGTAATAGTAGGAGGGAGAGAGGGAAAATGAAAACGAATATAAAGAAATTCGGTTTTTGTATGATGAGTGCGGCCTTTATATTGCAGGCTACTTCCATGGGGGCCTCAGCTGCAAATGGAAATCATTCCAATTCATCTATTTATGAGAAGAAAATCGTGAATATCGCACATCGAGGAGCTTCTGGTTATGCACCTGAACATACTATTCCCGCTTATCAATTGGGAGAACAAATGAAAGGCGACTACATAGAAATCGATCTTCAAATGACCAAGGATGGTAGATTGATAGCAATGCATGATGAAAAGGTGGATCGTACAACGAATGGTACTGGTCTGGTGAAGGATTTAACGCTGACAGAAATCAAGAAACTGGATGCCGGTACATGGTTCAATGAAAAATATCCGCAATTGGCACAAGAGGTATATGAAGGGTTAACGGTTCCCACTCTTGAAGAAGTCTTTAAGAAGTTCGGAAAGCAGGCCAATTACTATATCGAAACAAAGTCCCCTGAAGTATATCCGGGAATGGAAGAAGAACTTCTGCAGGTTCTGGAAGAATATAAAATGGTAGATTCAAAAGGCCGTACCAAGAATGTATTAATTCAATCGTTCAGTAAAGAAAGCCTTATGAAGGTTCATGACATGAATCCAAAGTTACCGCTTGTGCAACTTTTTTCTTATAAGAATCCAGCAACCATTTCCGATGAAGAATTGGAATCCATTAAGGAATATGCAATTGGCGTTGGCCCAAACTTCAGTAAGGTTGACGGACAATATGTAAAGATGGTTCGCAGTCATGACCTCCAATTCCATCCATATACAGTAAATGAAAGAGCCGATATGAAAAAGGCTCTTGAATGGGGTGCAACGGGGCTGTTTACGAATTATCCCGATGTATTCAATGAGGTACTTGAAGAGTACAAGCACAATAATAATGGCAATAAATAAAGCTACTAAATAAAGCTGCTAAATAAATGGTTTCATAGGTGAGTCCCGGTTTTCCGGGGCTTTTTTGTAATGAAGGACGTCTAATTATTGGGGAATTAGGTGTTCATAGGCTTAGTGGTCTTTTGGACGGGTATATCAAATGTATTAAGAATATTTTAGGAGGTTGATTATGAAGGCTGTAACTTTTCAAGGAGCAAAAGATATACAAGTAAAACAAGTTGAAGATCCGAAACTTCAGCAAAAGGATGATATCATCGTCCGGGTTACTTCAACGGCTATTTGCGGGTCCGATCTCCATATATATCAGGGTGCTTTGCCGACGCATAAAGATTATGTCATTGGCCATGAACCGATGGGCATCATCGAAGAAGTGGGTCCGGAAGTGACCAAGGTGAAAAAAGGGGACAGGGTTGTCCTGCCTTTCAACATTTCTTGTGGGCACTGTTATTATTGTGAACATGATATGGAGAGTCAATGTGATAATTCCAACCCCAATGAAGCGGTGGATACAGGCGGGTACTTTGGTTTTACGGAACGATATGGGAACTATCCAGGCGGGCAGGCAGAATATTTAAGGGTACCATATGGAAACTTCATGCCGTTTGTCATCCCAGAGTCATGTGAACTTGAAGATGAAGCGCTTTTGTTCATGTCCGATGTGCTGCCAACCGCATATTGGAGTGTAGAGAACGCTGGCGTCAAGAAAGATGATACGGTAGCGGTATTGGGCTGTGGGCCGATTGGCTTGATGGCTCAGAAGTTCGCTTGGATGAAAGGAGCAAAAAGGGTCATTGCCATCGACAATCTTCCTTATAGACTCAATAAGGCTAAACAGATGAATAAGGTTGAGGCGTATAACTTCGATAAATATAACGATATGGGCAGCTACATTAAGGAAATCACTTCAGGCGGGGCAGATGTGGTCATAGATTGTGTGGGAATGGATGGCAAGAAATCAACGATAGAGGCGATTGAGCAAAAGCTGAAACTTCAGGGTGGAACGTTAAGTGCGATCGAGATTGCACTTAACGCCGTACGTAAATTCGGCACGATCCAACTGACTGGCGTATACGGATCCAAATATAATATGTTCCCATTAGGCAATTTATTTGAGCGGAACATTAATCTGAAAATGGGACAAGCACCGGTCATTCACTACATGCCCAAGCTTTTTGATAAGATCAAGGCTGGAGAGTTCGACCCCACGGAAATCATATCCCATAAAGTCCCTCTAGAAAAAGCGAGTGAGGCTTATCGAATCTTTAACGATCACGAAGATGAATGTATTAAAGTGGTGCTAAAGCCATAATGTGATAGCATACTTACAATAAGGCAGTTCACGTTTGAAATAAAAAATATTCACAGTTAGCTGTCTTGTTTTTTCTTGTTCTTTTTCTTAGCTCTTCCACCAATAACCGTCAATAATGATAACTAAAATATGATTACACTTACATTTGTTAAATGAATCGATAGAATCAATATACCTATAAACATCAAAAAGGCTCTTAACTAATAAGAGCCTTTTTCCATGCATAATTACTCTATTGACTATTCGAGTAAGGTTGATTCTTCCTTTTTTGAATCTATTGAGACCGGGCTAAGATAATTCCATAGGTTAGGTGTTAACCTTAATAATGAGTTTTATGGTAATTCAAATGCTTAAAAGATACTATAAAAATAAACCAACAATAATAATTCAATCTATTATTTTGAAAAGATTTCTTTTGCATTGTCCATGGCCATTTTATTTCCTAGTGCTGAATAGTCAAGCCATGGCTGGTCCGGAACTACGTAAACATGTTTTCCTTTAACTGCTTTCAACCCTTTCCAAATGGGTGTATCTTCTAATTCCTTAAAGGCTGTCTGAGACTCATCGTCACCGTTGACAATGACAAATATAGCATCTGCATCGAAATCTGGAAGAACTTCTTGAGATATGACTTCGTAAGGTAGATTTTTATCAATGTCTTCAACACCATTAGCAGGTTTAAAACCTAAATCCTGAAATAAGATAGGTCCCATTGGTCGTTCAGTACTAAATACTCGTAATTCCTTTGCCGTAACACGCATTGCCATAACTTTACTGCCTTCACCAAGCTTATCTTTAATTAAACCTTTCACTTCTTTTGTTTGTTTTTCATAATCTGAAATGAATTTTTCTGCTTGCTGTTGACGATTGACAAGTTTACCTACGGACTTTAAATGATCTTTCCATGTTCCTTCATCAAGATTAAATACATGAGTCGGTGCAATTTTTTCATATTTTGATACATCTTGTCCTGAGAATTCCTTATCAAGATAAATCACGGAGGGGCTTAGTTCAATCAACGCTTCCATATCTGGATCTTTTACAGGTCCAAGCTTTTGCGTATCTTTTAATTGATCCTTCACATGAGGCAGAAAATCTTTTAATTCTCCACCAATAACAGAACCAACTGGAGTTATACCTAATGCCAGCAAATCATTTGTTAGGTGGATGGAAAGTGAAGCGATTCTAGGTTCTTCGCTCCCAGGATTATTTTTTTGTGCTGATTTACTACCATTTGAAGAAGTTTGTCCGCAAGCCGACAAAATAAGAATTAACATAATGCTATATAGAATAGTAATTTTCTTTTTCATTTTTTCTCCTTATTGAAAAGTTATTTTGTTTTTGTGAGCAAATAAAGAAAATACGGAGCTCCTATAGCAGCGACTACTATACCAGCTGGAATAGCATTTGGCTGAAATAAGGATCGACCAATGGTATCCGCAAGAACCAAAATAATGAGCCCTATAAGTCCTGAAACAGGAAGGAAATGTTGGTACATTGGGCCAACAAGCCGACGGGCAAGATGAGGGGCGACTAGACCAATAAATCCAATACCGCCGGCCATCGCAACACTCGCACAAGACAAACCAACAGCAGTTACCAGCATCAGCAAACGTTGTTTTTGAACAGAAGTACCAAGTCCAGCTGCTACGTCATCACCAAGTGATAAGGCATTTAATGTGTTAGATTGGAACCAAGCATAAGGTGCTAATATAAGGATCCACGGAAAAAGGGCAATAACATGAATCCAATCTCTTCCCCAAACATTTCCAACTAACCATCTTGAAGCAAATGAGTAGGTTTCTTCATCAAGACGAAGAGACAGAAAAAGTGTAATAGCACTAAAACCAGCAGAAATTGCAATTCCAATGAGAATAAGTCGAATGGGCAATATGCCCTTGTAACGATCATATGCAAGTAAAACAATAAGAAAAGCAGTTAAGATTCCGCCTGAAAAGGTAAATAACGGTATAAGAATCGATGCTTCTTCATCTAATGAATGAAAATATGTAACAAAGATAATGAGACCAAAGGAGGCACCTGCATGTAAGCCTAAAATTCCTGGATCTGCCAAAGGGTTACGTGATAATCCTTGTAAGATTGCTCCGGAAATTCCTAATCCAACTCCCGCCAACATGGTAATCAAGATTCGTGGCATACGGTAATCAAACAGCACAGTAGAACTTTTAAAATCACCGTAGCCAAAAAGTGTTTGGATTACTTTTAAAGGTGAAATCCGCAATGTACCTGTATTCAAGCTTATTAATACTGCAACTATACTAATTAAAATAAATACCATAGTAACTGTATATGCCCTCTTGTTGTCTGCATTCATAAGGTATTTCACCTATAAGTTCCTCCCTACTTTACGAGCAATATAGAGAAAAAAAGGAACACCGACAAGGGCTACCATTATACCAATAGCCAGCTCTCTAGGCGGGTTCAACGTACGAGCTCCCAAATCGGCCAGTATTAACAGTATCGAACCCAGTAATGCTGACATTGGAATGATGAGCTGATAATATCCTCCAACCAATTTTCGTGAAATATGTGGGATTACAAGTCCAACAAACCCTATTGAACCAACGGCCGAAACAGAAACTCCTGCCAGAATAACCGCTATTATCATTCCGAGTATTCTGATACGATTCGTATTCACACCAAGATTGGTGGAAATATCATTGCCCATTGAAATAAGTGACACAGACCGCCCTAACGATATTGCCCAAATAATAGCGATAAGAATGATGGGAACTAATACTTTCAAATGATTCCACTTTATCCCCGCAACACCTCCCGCATACCAAAATGCTAAATCTTGACTCAAATCATAATAAATAGCCACTCCTGAACTAAGTGAATGTAAGAGCGCTGCTATCACTGCACCTGAGATTGTTAATCGAATGGGTGTTAATCCTCCTGGCACAGATGATCCAATAACAAAAATGCATAATGTACTCAATACAGCTCCAATAAATGAAAAAATCATCAAAAGAGAATATGGAATGTTTGGAAAGAAAGCAAAACTAAGGGCTACCACAAACATTGACCCTGCGTTAATTCCAAGTATTCCTGCGTCAGCTAAGGGATTATGGGTTACTCCTTGCAATAATGCACCTGCAACTGCAAAAGCTGCTCCGACTAATGCTGCGCCAATAACCCGTGGAAGCCGTAGTTCGTGGATAATCTGTTGCTGTGTCAGTGTAGGATTATAATTAAAAACCGCTGACCACACCGTATTGAAGGTGACCTCTTTTGCCCCAAATGTTACAGCCAAAAACAGGGACACAACTAATCCAAGAATCACCAGGATGAATAAACACATTAGCAGAAAAACATTTGAACGATTTTTAAGTTCCTTTAGAGAGAGAGTATGTAACATTTTTTAATTCATCCTTTACTTTTCAATGAATGAAATTGATAATCATTATCACGATGAGTATAACTGTACTCTTTGTTGAAATCAAACTATTTTTCAATATATTAAAATGTAGAATGATTGATATGTTTCCATAGCGCTTCTACAGGCAGTAGAAGCGTGGAAGAATTATAGATTAGTAGAAGATCAGAAGTACAATGAAACATTCAAACTCTATTATTATTATTATGATAAGGAAAAAATGAGTTGATGTTCAAAAAAGACACGTTGCCAAGTGTAAGGGTTTTTGGTAATGAAATGGAGTATTTATATTATATAATGATAGTGATAAAAGGAGGATGTACAGATGGTATATAATTCGGCAGCAGAACTTTGTGAAGGGTTCGGGTATCCGCCCGTTCACGTTAAATTGACGATAGAGATCATCGATAAGAGATTGGGACCTATAAAGGCGGAAGCAGAAATTGCCATCAAGCCTGTTAAGTCAAAGGAATATCTGGAAGTATTGGTGGAGGAATTGGAATCGGATCATATCTTTGCTGATGAAAATGGCAGTATCTATGGCAGCTTCGGCATCGATCAAAGCATCCAGATTTATGATGAAGTCCTGACTACCATTCCGTTCGATGAGTTGATCGGAAATGAAAATTGGAAAGAGACAGTTAAGGAATCCATCACTGTGGATAAGCTGAGGGAACAACTGGGGAAATCTCTCAATGATTATCAATTCAGTGATTTGAGCGGAAAATATAAATTCAGGAAAAGATGTACGATAACAGAACTACAATTCATAGATTAAACGATAAATGGAGAATGCGAAATGCGTTCTCTTTTTTCGATGCTATCATAATTAACGCTGGATATTTAAGAATTTTTAAACATATACACAGTGTCAAGGAGAGTTCAGTAAGGGTTTAATGGTTTCAACATACTTTTTTTTATAGTTTTACATAGGGTAATATATTGGTAAGGGCTTTTTACAAGAAAAAGAAACGTATATTTTAAAAGATAAAAAGGAGAAGATATGAAAATTGGTTTGGTACGGCATTTTAAGGTGGCGCATGAATTTCCTACTGGGAGATATGTGACGGCGGATGATATGAAGCAATGGTTTGAGGACTATGATACAGCCGATATTATTTATGGAACGACTTTATTTGGCGTGGAGGAATGGCAGGAATGTTATTGCAGTGATATGTCGAGAGCTGTCAAGACAGCGGAACATATTTATCCAGGTACGGTTCATCGGATGGAGGAACTGCGGGAAATACCTTCCCCGGCTCTTAAAGGAAGAGTAAAGCTGCCATTCATCCTTTGGGCCATCTGGATTCGCTGCTGCTCGGTGTTCAACAAGCAGACAAGGGCGGAAATTAAGATCGCAGAGCGAAGGATCAATAAAGTATTGGATGAAGTCTTTGCAAAGGGGGAAAGGGATGTTCTGATCGTGAGTCATGCCGCCCTCATGGTATATATAAGGAAAGAGCTGATCCGACGGGGGTTCACCGGTCCAAAATTCAAGATTGCCAGTAATGGAAAGCTGTATGTATTTGAAAGATGATAAGTGGATAAGGGTTTCCCACTAGAAAAGGTAAGTCATTTTCCGAATAGTTATTCTTTTTTTATCGGTTGTGGTTTATTATTGTAATAGTGTAATTTTTACGAATTCAATAATAGGGAAAGAGGGGTGGACATTTTGCTGAAGGCAGTTTTTTTTGATTTAGATGACACATTACTATGGGATCAGAAAAGTGTAAAAGAGGCTTTTGTGGCCACATGTGAAGTGGCCAAGGAGAAATATGATCTGAATGTCGACGAGTTTGAAGAAGCTGTGCGAAAGGAAGCGCGTGAGCTTTATTCTTCTTACGATACATATGCATTCACACAAATGATCGGAATCAACCCATTTGAGGGGCTATGGGGAAATTTTCAGGATGATCATGATGAATTCCGGAAGATGGCCGGGATTGCACCGGCTTATCGGAAAGAAGCGTGGACGAGAGGGTTATTGGCATTAGGGATCAATGACCCGGAATTTGGGATTGAACTGGCAGAACGTTTCCCTGCGGAGAGACGCAAAAAGCCATTTATCTATGAAGAAACATTCCGTGTTCTGGATGAATTAAAAGGGAAGTATAAATTGCTATTGCTTACGAACGGATCTCCTGAGCTGCAAAATACCAAACTTGAAATTACGCCTGAACTGGTTCCTTATTTCGACCAAATCGTGATATCAGGTGCATTTGGAAGAGGTAAACCGGATGCCTCCATTTTTGAGCATGCTTTGGAAATCATGGAGCTTGATAAGGATGAAGTATTGATGGTCGGCGATAATTTAATGACGGATATCCTCGGAGCATCACGAGTAGGCATAAAGTCGGTTTGGATAAATCGCCATGATAAGGAACGGAATGAAGTGATTCCAACCTATGAGATCAAGCATTTAGAGGAGCTTTACCCTATCCTTGAGAGCCTGGGGAATTAATTAAAGGCTCTCCTTCAAATAACAAATTTTAGAGAGTTGTAATAAAAATATTAGGTCTTTCAAATTATTTACAGAATGAAAAGGGTGAGATATAGTTACCCTGTAATCAATTAAATTATTTAGACTAGGGGTGTCCAATAAAAGTTGGGCTGAGAGAGAAGCGCTTAAGCTTCTTAACCCTCAGGACCTGATCTGGTTCATACCAGCGTGGGGAAGTTAGAATCTACTAAACAATGACATTTCAATTGGTCATTTCTGTAGCCATACTAACGTTAGCCAGGTCTTAAATATGAGATCTGGCTTTTTCGTGCGAAATGGATTGGATTTTGTCCTTTTTAAATGAACTTAAAAAGGAGAAATGAAATCATGATGAGTAATTCAGTAAATGACATGAACGTTTCAATTATGTCCAGTTTTGCCGGGAGTAAAAAAGTGTATGTTGAGGGGTCTAGACCCGATATTAAAGTACCTATGCGTGAAATTAAGCTAAGTCCGACTACAGGGGCATTCGGCGAAGAGGAAAATCCGCCATTACGAGTATATGACACAAGCGGTTTTTATACGGATTCAGAATATCCCATTGATATTCATAAAGGTCTTGCCCCGATTAGACGAAGCTGGGTTTTGGAACGGGAAGATGTTGAAGAGTATGAAGGCCGTGAAATAAAGCCCGAAGATAACGGGTATAAAAAAGTTGAGTCACAATCCAACGCCGAAGTTTTTCCGGGATTGAAAAGAAAACCATTGCGTGCAGTGAAAGGGAAAAACGTAACCCAGCTCCATTATGCCCGTAAAGGTATCATTACTCCAGAAATGGAGTTCATTGCGATCAGGGAAAATGTAGCTCCTGAGTTTGTAAGAGAAGAGGTAGCTAGCGGGAGGGCGATCATACCGGCAAATATTAACCATCCTGAAAGTGAGCCCATGATCATCGGACGTAATTTTCATGTGAAAATAAATGCGAATATTGGAAATTCCGCTGTTAGTTCATCGATTGAAGCTGAAGTGGAGAAAATGACTTGGGCTACACGTTGGGGAGCCGACAACATAATGGATCTTTCCACCGGAAAGAATATTCACACGACCCGGGAATGGATTATCAGGAATTCACCTGTGCCAGTTGGGACGGTTCCGATATATCAAGCATTGGAAAAAGTGAATGGAGTCGCGGAAGATTTAAATTGGGAAGTTTTCCGGGATACATTAATCGAGCAGGCTGAGCAAGGTGTCGATTACTTCACCATACACGCCGGTGTGCTTTTGCGATACATTCCCATGACAGCAAAGCGAGTTACGGGAATCGTTTCCCGAGGGGGCTCCATCATGGCACAATGGTGCTTGGCGCACCACCAAGAAAGTTTTCTCTATACTCACTTTGAAGAGATTTGTGAAATAATGAAGGCGTATGATGTCTCTTTCTCT
The DNA here is from genome assembly GCF_036541465.1 of Bacillus sp. CFBP9009. Lineage (NCBI taxonomy): Bacteria > Bacillati > Bacillota > Bacilli > Caryophanales > Bacillaceae > Bacillus > Bacillus sp. CFBP9009. The sequence continues at coordinate 27,378 of NZ_JAZHFU010000001.1, forward strand.
TTAGGTGACGGCCTCCGTCCTGGCTCCATTGCAGATGCAAACGATGAGGCACAATTTGCTGAATTGGAAACACTTGGGGAACTGACGAAGATTGCTTGGAAGCACGACGTTCAAGTCATGGTGGAGGGACCCGGTCACGTACCGATGCATTTGATAAAAGAAAATATGGATAAGCAGCTGGAAGTATGTCAAGAAGCACCATTCTATACCCTGGGACCATTGACAACGGATATAGCTCCTGGATACGACCATATCACTTCTGCGATTGGTGCTGCCATGATTGGATGGTTTGGAACGGCCATGCTTTGTTATGTGACACCGAAAGAGCATTTGGGACTTCCGAATAAAGAGGATGTTCGAGTAGGGGTCATTACTTATAAAATTGCGGCCCACGCAGCTGACCTTGCTAAAGGCCATCCGCATGCAAGAAAACGGGATGATGCGCTTTCTAAGGCAAGATTCGAATTTCGTTGGAGAGATCAATTCAATCTTTCCCTCGATCCTGAAAGGGCGGTTGAATATCACGATGAAACACTACCGGCAGAAGGTGCCAAAACAGCCCATTTCTGTTCAATGTGCGGACCCAAATTCTGCAGTATGAGAATCTCTCAGGACATCCGTGATTTGGCGAAGGAAAAGGGTCTGGGTTTTGAGTCGGTAATCGATGAAGGGCTTAAAGAAAAAGCGAATGAATTTAGGAAAACGGACGGGGAAATCTATCAATGATTCCGACGAGAGGGAGAATTCGATGAATCGGGTAATCCAAATAAAAGTTGAAATGAAACAGTTGGAAACTCAATTGGAACAGCTGAAAAGGGAGCTGAACATTTTTCGCGAGAATTGTAATCATGAATTTGTAAAAACTGATTATAGTCAACAATGCAAAAAGTGCCACTTAATCGAAAGTCTGCAATGGTAGTGATTCCTTAATCGTCCTTTCATTATCGGAATTAATCCCTTAATCATGTTGGACATCCAACCACGATGTCAACATGATTAGGGGATATTTCATTTACATACTTGTTTTATTAATATGAAGAGGAGGAGGGACAAGCCAGCCTTTTTCCTTATTCAATCTTAGGAAGTCAGCACCCAATGCAGCTTTATTCGTATGGAATTGTGCAACATCTGAACAATATCTTCTCGGATGCATTGACCCATGATTTGGCTGCAAGCAACTAATCCTGCATTAATATCGATTGATACTTAAGCAGAGATTTCAGGATCTTGAAGACGTGCCCCGACTGGAATATCCTCCAAATTAGCTTTAGGCCTTTCAGGTGTGACGGAGGCAGTCCTACGTTATTTTCTTTTAATAATGATTCAAGTTGGTCATGTTCCTGTTTCCCTTGATTTAACGCATTTAAGTTACCCTGAATTCATCCAAGTATGCATCGTTGATGTTTGGGGAATGTTAGAGGTCTTTTAATGCTTAACCTTTTATTCCTTGTAGCCATTCTTGATAACACTCATCACAGAGCATTTCATTTCTATCCGTGTCAGTAACTTGAAATGTTACGACATGGATTTTTTTTTCTTCCGTGTCATCACTACAATAGAAGCATTGATGTGTCATTGGTAATCCTCCCAAACATATAAAGTGTTTATAGTTTAAAACGCCACGTTTTTTTTATACAAAAAACATGATGTAGCAGCTTATTGGTCATCTTGGAAGAGTTTTGATTGAATAATCCAGTTGGGGTTTAACATACTAAATTTGTTCGCATCATTTATAAAACGAGGAGGGAAATACAATGCAAAACCAATATCAACAAGGTCAAGTACACCAGAACATGCAAACGGGTGCCATTCCCCCACAAATGAATCACGGTGGTCACGAAGTATTCGATGTACATGAAGTGTTGTCGGGAACGATTGGTACTTTAAACACGTATACTCTTTTGCGTCAGCATATCCAGGATCAGGAATTACTTGATATTCTGAATCGTCAATATCAGTTCATCCAAGATGAATATAATATTTCACTGGAGTGCTTCCAATCGGGCCAGGATCCTTCTAAACGGACTCAGAGCTACAAAATGAATCAAGGTAACGATTTTATATATGGATTGACACCAACTCAGCCAAAGAAACCTTTGCAATCCGTATCGGAAATTACGGATGAATGCATTTCAGGCTTGATGCTTGGAGCTGTTAAGTCTGCAGCATCCATGAAAGCGATGGCAGCGCTTGAAATAACGAATCCGGTGGTTCGCCGCGTATTTGCAGATTCCGTACCGAACTGCATTGAAATGGCATATGAGATTTCGATATATCAAAACAAACATCATTACTATCAAGTTCCGCAGCTTGCACAGCAGGATATGCAGCAAATGTTGAATTCATATGCACCCGCACAAGGAAATAACAACAACATGAGTCATTAAAAGCATTTGTCAAGAACAGAAAGAAGGGATAGGACTATTTGTCCTATCCCTTCTTTCTTACTGTTTCATCTGATTTATATCTTGGATGCATTCCTGGACGAGGGTTACAGCCTGACTCATGGCGGCTCCTCCGCCGAATGCTGCGGTCACACCAATGGCTTCAAGAATTTCCTGTTCGGAACAGCCTTGATCAATACATCCTTTCGTATGGTAGATAATACAGTATTCATCTTGTGAATATAAACTTATTCCTAATGCGATAAGCTGTTTTTCTTTCTGGGATAATTGACCTTCTTTAAAGCACTCTTCCGTAAACGAATTGAATTTCTCAGCGAGATCAGGCATTTTATGCGTAAAGGCACCGATTCCAGCTTTATAATCACGAAGAGCATTTTCAGTAGAATTGTTAGCTTCAAATTCCATTTTCCATTCAGCTCCATCCTAAGTTTTTTTTATCAAAAATTAGTATGAGCTAAATGCTGGATGATTAAACAGAAACATAGGAGTTTAACTAAGTAATCATGGAATCGCCTTCCTACAAGGCAAGTGACCCCTTGGGCCGGGTTGCTTTGAACCATTGATAGCAAAGGATGCATATAAGTGCAACGTCAATGGCATCACCGGCATAGTACATTAACATGCCTCCATTTTCCGCTTGTACCTCTGTGACTCCGCTTGGCGGATGGGCAAAAATATACTTAGAAAGGATATCATGGCCGGCCAGCGAAATTGTAAATACGACAGCACGGAACATGAAGCTGAACCTATGGGGCACAGGGTCCATATAAATCATCGACGCAGTGAATAGATAACCCGCTATGAACACGTGAAAATGCACTAATGCATGAAGAAGGGCATTCTGATGCATCAACCCATACAAACCAGTCGTATAAAGTATCCAAAGCCCCCCAATATTAAGCACAGAGGCAGTGATTGGATTGCTTATAATGCGCAGCGGCCAACTTTTCAACACCTTTGAAAGGCGTCTTGCTGATTGTACATCAAGTGTTCGCAGTGCAAGAGTAATAGGTGCAGCAAACACGAGCAGGATGGGTGCAATCATTCCAAGCAGTAAATGACCAACCATATGGCCGTGAAGTCCATATGCGCGCGATTGGCTATGGGACCTATAATTGCTGAGGCTGCACGAGAGTGGCAAGAATCCAAAAGAGCGTACGGTATAAGGGCCATTTTTTATAGCGGCGGTTCGAAATTACGGCACCTACGATATAAATCACTACAAAAGAATCAATAAAATCTGTTCAAAACCATCCCCATTATCATGAATATGTCCATTACTGTGCATTGCTGGTATCTTCTTTCATTTTAAGTAAGCTGCGCCTTGTTTGAATGACGAGGATAATGCCGATCAGTATCATGATTATGGCTGCAATGTTCCAAATTAAGTCGTATGGGAGAATATCGACATTGTAACGGATTTGATGGAGACGCATGAGCTTGTGCTGGATGATTCCGTCATATAACTGGAAAGAACCTGCCCCGAGCAAAACTCCCCCTATCCACCTTTTCAGCCATAATCCCTTTCGACGGCGAAGGTCGGCGAACATGAATAACGACCCGACCGTTGCGAACCAGCTTAGGGCATGAAATAAACCATCCGAAACAAGCCCAATATTGGATGTGGACTTGTCATAGAAATGGTGCCAATGCAATAGTTGATGAAAGATGGCCTCATCGATGAATGCCACCAATCCGATCCCGAATAGAAAACCGGACCATAGATTACGAGCGAAATAAGTATAACGTAATTGTGAAATAGATTGATCTTTTTGATTTCGGGGCTTGAAATCCATTATCCATCCTCCTTTTTTATCTTCCTATATATGGTTATTTTTGCTTTACCCTGTATTGTAAAGTTATAGACAGGTAAAAGGACCTTTTATAAATCTTATTTATTGAGGGATTCATAGCCCAAAGATAATCCTTGGCTTTTTAGTTCAGTAATCATTGTTAATGGTATGTAAATTTTTTCTAATTGTTGTTCGTTACAACTGGATTCAGGTTTCAAGCATGGACAGGCGGGTAATAAAAAACCGTACATCATATAAAGAAAAGGAGGAGTTAATATGTTTCGCCATCAAAAAGAATTGCAATTTGAAGTTAAGGTAGATCGACCAGATCCGATGCTTGCCCGTCAAATTCAGGAAGTGTTAGGTGGACAGTTTGGGGAAATGACTGTCATGATGCAATATCTTTTTCAGGGTTTTAACTGCCGTGGAGAAGAAAAATACAAAGATATGCTGATGGATATTGGTACAGAGGAAATTGGACATGTAGAGATGCTTTGTTCGCTCATTAGTCAATTGCTTGATGGCGCTTCTCCGGAAGATCAAGCAGAAGCCGCAAAAGATCCTGCTACAGCAGCCATTATGGGTGGAATCAATCCCCAGCATTTGCTCGTAAGCGGTCTTGGGGGACTGCCAACCAACTCGAATGGGGTGCCTTGGAACGGATCTTATATTGTAGCCAGCGGAAATCTATTAGCGGACATGCGATCGAATCTTCATGCTGAAAGCCAAGGACGCCTTCAAGTGGCCCGTTTATATCATATGACCAAAGATGAGGGGGTACGCGCCACCTTCCGTAAAATGTTAGCCCGTGATCGTTACCATCAATATCAATGGATGGCGGCCATTGCAGAACTTGAAGAAAAAAATGGCGTTGTCGTTCCCGCGTCATTCCCACCGGAAGCGGAAATGGAATCTCAACCGGAAGCGTACGAATTCTGGAACTTGTCAGAAGGTAATGAATCAGCAGACGGACTGTGGGCAACAGGGAGCGCCCCAGATGGTACAGGAGATTTTGTTTATGTAGCTGAACCAGTTGCAAAAGGGCAGATTCCTAACCCTAAGGTTCCGGCAGCACAATTGCATCATGACCTGGATAGAAGTCAATCGCTTAATAAAAGGTAATAGAAACTTTTCAAAAAAAGCTCGATGGCCCCTAAAGGGTCATCGGCTTTTTTTATTCTATCAACATGTTTACAAAACCTAATTATTTGCTTGTGGATATTTTTTGGAGTAGCATAGTTTCCAACTTCAAGACAAACCATTTTAAAAGTGTGGTCACTAATTTAATAGTAAGGAGTGGGACAAATGAAAGCAGTGGTAGTTAAAGAACCGGGTGGAGCAGAACAATTACTATTTAAAGATTTTTCCAAGCCCATGCCCGGAAAAGGGGAAATATTAATTAAGGTGAAAGCCTCTGCTATAAATAGAACGGATATTGTTTCACGAGAAGGGAAATCCGGTTATATGGCCAATCCAATATTGGGGATTGAAGTTTCTGGGGAAGTGGTGGAAACAGGGGAAGGTGCAAATATACAATTAGGGACAAGGGTGATGGGCCTTGTAAACGGCGGCGGTTATGCTCAATATGCCTTGATGCCGGCTGATAGAGCGATGACGATCCCGGATAACTTGTCATTTGAAGAAGCGGCAGCGATTCCTGAAGTATTCTTGACGGCGTACCAAACCTTGTTTTGGTTAGGTGAATTGACGGATCAAGTACGGTATTGATTCATGCTGGCGGAAGCGGTGTAGGCACAGCAGCTATCCAACTGGCAAAAAAACTGACAAAAGCAAAGATCATCACTACAGCCGGCTCAAAGGAAAAATTGGATTTCTGTCACTCATTAGGAGCGGATATCTGTATCAATTATAAAGAACAATCTTTTGATGAGGAAGTAATGAAAGCTACAAATAATCAAGGAGTGGATGTTATCCTGGATTTCATCGGTGCTTCTTACTGGGAGAAAAATCTTAAAAGCATAAAAACTGATGGACGATGGGTACTGATAGGGATTCTAGGAGGAACTGTAGTCGAGAAGGTGAACTTGATGGAACTTCTCTTAAAAAGAGTTCAATTAAAAGGCACTCTATTAACTCCTCGGAGTGATGAATATAAAAAAGAGTTAACGGAAGAATTCGTTACAAAGGCCATGCCGTTGTTCCTCCAACATGAAATCAAGGCAATCGTGGATCATGTCTTCCCTTTTGAAGAGGTACAAAGGGCGCATGAATATATGGAAGCAAATAAGAATTTGGGTAAAATCATCTTACAGGTAAATGAATGATTAAAGAAAACAGCTTTGAAGCATGTATGGAGAAAGTTGCCCAGAATTGCGACATTATTGGGCGGCCTCTTTTCATGGTGCTTGATAAGGAAAAGGTGGAATGTGGGTTTTGTTAATGGCATATCGTTGAAGAATGAAATATGGGCAAAGTATAATGAATATATACAAAGTCAAGATGCTCTTCATTGGTATCTGTTAAAATGGGGGAATCGTAATGAATGAACTGAATGCATTATTCAGGAAAAGAATAGGGCTCCAGGAAGATGTGAAACTGACATTTGGGAAATTAGATGAAATTCTGGATAAAACTGCGAAAACCATTCCTTTTGAAAACTTATCAATCATGGCATCCCATCTAAGTGATATCAATAAAGCCAATATCATGAACAAAGTCCTCGTGAGGAATGAGGGTGGATTATGCTATGAATTGAATGCAGCCCTTTATTTTTTCCTGAAGGAAAATGACTTTGATGTATTCTTGGTTCGAGGTGTCATCTATAATCAGGGGTGGATGACCATAGGAAGGACCCATGTTACCATTCTATTGAACCATGAGGGCCAAACCTATCTGATCGATACGGGTTTTGGCGGGAATCTGCCTTTAAAACCAGTTCCGTTGAACGGAGAAACGGTCGTTTCCCAAAATGGTGAATTCCGAATAAAAAAAGAAAGTACCGACCATGGAGATCATATCCTTGAATTAAAACTGAAACATAAAGATCGCGATTGGAGAATAGGGTATGCTTTCGATTCTTCAAAACCCGTAGGAAATGTAGCGGAGCTTAATGAGGTACAAACGATCATCAGGGAAAATCCCCAATCGCCATTCAATAAGCATCCATTAATCACCCGTATGACAAACAACGGGAACATCACTTTAACTGATACATCCTTTACACGGTGGGATGATGGGAAAGTGACGAAAGAAGAAATAGATGGAACACGATTTAAAGAGTTAATGAAACAGCACTTCGATAGATAGTGGAAAAGGACTGAATATCAAAGGAGTCCATACCGAAAGACTGTCCATTCTCGACAGTCTTTTTATGAATACAATGATCGTCGAGACCCCGCTAGATGCTTGCTTTGATTAGGCATGGCAGCCAGTCGGCGGAAAGGGAACGGATTTCTGAAAACTGTAGGCAAACTCGCTTCTTCGAATTTGTCTACAGTCTGAAATATTCATTATGGATTGTTTTTACTATTCATTCAATAGATTTGAATTCAGTGGGGTGAGAAGGATATGGAGAGGAAGAATCGATTGGTTTTTACTAGATCGAATGCTGCTGCTAAACGAAAATTCGATGAAGCGATCACCATTTTGGAATATAGCGTAATGCTCGTTGAGCTCTTTGGATTAGAAGAGTTTAATAATATAATTGCCGGACAGTTAAGGCTGATTTTATGTGAAACGAAAAATACGCGCATAAAGCGGGAAAAGGTCACGATTGATCAATCCTTAATAAAGAAAATCAATCCTAACCCAAGATTGTATCCTATTAAAGACTCCATTCAAATGAGCAATGTTATTACGGAAGACATCTTCGATTATACTAAACAGAGGATTGAGCTAAAGCTTTGGAGAAATCAAATTATCTATAAAACCGATATCGAAGGAAAAATACAGGAAATTAAAATCATTGATTTTATTAAGGAAACTGCTAATAAGATTGGCGGTGCACAAGCTGAATCAAGTTTCCCTAATAAGTCCATTATTTCGGATGGTCATACCAAAATCATGTTAAGAGGAATAGCGAAAGGGTTATTCAAATCCATAGGCAGGGATTATAAAAAACATGCCTCCATGAACCTTTCACATATCATGCAAAAAATCGAACAATCAGCTTTGGGAGACTAAACATAAGAAGGACTTTTAGCAAAGTCCTTCTTGTTTGTTTCCAAGCAATATCCGTTAGGATTGAATACCTCAAATAACCTCTATCAATAAACCATCTCTTTTTACTTCTGTTAAACCACTCCCGATTGCATGCTGTTCACTTTTATTATTAAAGGTATATAGAAGAATGGGGAATTCCCTGATTAGATAACAAACAAACATTGAGGCCTTATATGTAAATGTAAAGACTTATTAAATTTGCACTAAAATCCAGCTATAGACGCTTGAGATAATTTATAATGATATTCCGAATATAGTTTCACGTGGAAAAATAGACTCAATATTGAACCTTACCCCATACAAATAAATCAACTAAAGATAAATAGAAAGAGATGATGATATGAAGGATTTTGATGAAAACCTTCCTGAAGAATGGCTGGAACTAGTAACATTGGCAATGAAATCGGATGTTACAAAAGAGCAATTCAAAAAGTTTCTTCAAGAAAAGTCGAATAGCAATAAAAATAGCGATTGTGGTGGCTAATGAACGCTTAAATTGAGGCAGGACTATTGCAAAAAAAGTATGATGCTTCATTTCTTTTGCCACGAGTGTACTCCATATTTTCTGCATATTTTATTGGTAAGATGGATGTAATCATAAGGGAGGTTTTATTCAATATGAAAAAAAGAACAAAATTGCCTATCATCTTATCATTATTAGCAGCCCTGTTTTTAGTCCTTGGCGCATGTTCCAACAGCGATGATAAAAACAAAGAAGAAAAAAAAGAAAAGGAACATAGTGAAATGGACATGAACCATTCTAGCACGGGTGATGTTCCAGAAGGATTAAAAGCTGCAGAAAATCCAACCTATGAAGTTGGAAGTCAAGCGATTATCGAATCAGGTCATATGGAAAGCATGAAGGGGGCGGAAGCAACAATAGTGGGTGCCTTTGATACGACTGCTTATGCAATTTCGTATACGCCTGCAACTGGCGGACAAAAAGTTGAAAATCATAAATGGATCATTCACGAAGAAATCAAAGATGCAGGTGAGAAAACATATGAACCCGGAGCGGAGGTCACAGTAAATGCTTCTCATATGGAAGGAATGAACGGGGCTGTCGCTGAGGTTGAATCTGCTGAAAAAACGACTGTTTATATGGTCGATTTCACACCGACTACGGGAGGAGAAAAAGTGAAGAATCATAAATGGGTAACGGAAAGTGAATTATCAGCATCTGAATGATTTAACATCATGATTTGCAAAACAGAAGAAAAAAATAAGTCTAGGTTATCCTTCATGGTTATGAAACTCTCACTAGGTTGAAGAAATTTGCGACACTCCTGCCGAATAGCTGGCTAGCCAAGACCCCATAGACGCTTGCTTTGATGAAGCTTGGCAGACAGTCGGCGGAAAGGGAGCGGATTTTTTTAAACAACTGGAACGCAACTCGCTTTTCTTGAAGTTCGTCTACAGTCTGAAGGAATGGTAAACAAACCATTCCTTTTTTTGTGATTGAATTATCTTGAAAATTATTTTGCAGTGGATTGTAAAACTTTAGTATCTGTTAATATGGATTTATAGAAATGTAAAAATGGGGTGCAAGTATGATGACTGGATTAACTATCAGACCTTTTATGGAAAATGACTATGAGGCACTGAGCAATTATTGTTTACCTATAGAACAAGCAATCTATACTTCTTTACCTTTGAAAGTTATCGAAGACTTCAGGAAGGATAAATATAACCTCCCCATGGTCATTTATTTAGATAAGGATTTGATTGGTTGTTTTGCCTTATATACGGATAAAGCGGGAAATCAATATACAAGTAATGAGAATGCGATTCTTCTAAAATCATTCTCCTTGGATTTGCGCCATCAAAAAAAGGGGCTAGCTTTTAAGACTTTAAAAGTGTTGCCTGATATGATCAAACTAAGTCATCCAGATAAAGATGAGATTATTCTAACAGTGCATCATTCGAATGTTCCAGCGATAAATTTATATAAAAAAGCTGGATTCATTGATAAAGGGTACAGATTCAATGGGGAAGAAGGGGAGGAATTTATTTTCCACTTTGCTCTGGATTAAACAAATGAAATACTTCGGGAGAGTAAGATAAAAGAAAGACAGGCACCCATGAGACGATCATCAGAAAACATAGGAAATGGACAGTCCACGGAAAGGGGGCGGATTTCTGAAATCAATGGGAACGTTTTTCAAAGAAAAAGACTGTAGGCAAACCCGTTTTTCGAATTTGTCTACAGTCTGAAGCATTTAAACGATGCTTTTTTATTTGGAAGGTATTCCATACGATATGATTCAGAATTCATGGAATCCATCCTGCAATTTCTAATAACGTCAGAACGATCTCAAAGACAATGAGGATTACAATGATCCATTCAACGAATAGTCCCCTGATCGAATGGCTGATGTTAGAAAACCCATCCATAATGTTATATAAAATTTCGGTTTTACTTTTCAAGATTTTATACCGATCATTCAATTCAAAAAAATTAAGCATGCTGTCATAAAATTCGCCGGCAATGCTGCTTGTCCATGTAATATCAGGTTTGTCCAGAATCATGATGTACGCTAGGGTATTATACTCGTGACGTACGATTTTTGCAGTCGTCCTCGCTAGTTCCTTATTACCGATTCTCAGCTTGCCTTTTTCCAGTCGGTCTATCATGGCTTCGAGCTTGTCGTGGATTTTTCCGAGTTGTTCCTCAGTTTTTTCAAGTGCCACCGATTTTGCGAGAATGGTGGAAATTAATTCAGGGTAGAAAAATTCATATTTAGGCACAACTACATATTCGTCTGTCAAATTGATGTTTTCAGTTTCACTGAAGTGAAGGCTGTAATCGTCTGTATATCTGTCTAAATTGTCGAGATCAATAACCGGCTCGAAAGAATGGATAAAGGATGAAAATTCCTTAATCTCATCCTTGTGTGAGTAATTGATGAAGACAATGCTGCCAAAGGAAAAAACCAGCACCTGCTGCGATTCGTCCACATTTTTATTAAGGATGGAACTTAGAATATCGCCTTTAAGGATTAAAGGCTCTTCCCAGGTGAATTTTTTTGGAATGCCGCAATGAATGGCGATTTTGTTCAAATCGATTTCATTAGTGATTGCAAATGCTTTAAAGGTAATTGGTTCCATCTATATCACTCTCTTCAGCAAATTGGTCTTTTTTCGATTCTATTCTATTCTTTCAAAAACATGCTTGAATAATTCTTGAAGGTAGAAAAAAGTTCACTGACTGTTCAAGTGAATAAAGAAAGAGATCCTTATGATCTGGTAACTAAACGAATAACTTCCATTAAGGATAAAGAGGGCGTTTCCGCTAAATGGAACGCCCTCCTTCTTTATTTTGCTGTTTATTTGCCATCCTCCTTCATGCTATTACTGATGTTCCCAGTCATGTCATTAATGAAACTTTACAAAAGCCTATAAAAGTTCATGAAAACTTTACTTTTATTTACAGAATTCTCATATTGATGTCAATATTCAGTAATACATGTTTGTTATAATCGGTTGACGGTTTTAAAGGTGATTGGAAAAGAGTCTCTTAAAAATCCTTCATTTACAGATATGTAGCAGGCCGATTGAAGATGACTGAATAGTAGGAGTGAACAAAAATGGAGGAATCTATAAATCTATATGAGCTTACGTTTAGTGAAAAAGATAGATATGTAATCATTACGAATGCTTATCCACATGAAGATCAGTTATATCGGAATGGGTTTATCCACCGAAGAGTCAAGGCTTATCTGGATGAGGGTTTGAAGGTTGATGTCTTTGTTTTGCATCCTGCCTATAAAAAAGCAGAAAAGTATACGTATGAAGATGTGCCTGTTTATCGTGGAACTGAACAGCATCTGAGCATTTTCTTAAATCATAAAGTACATAAAAAAGCGCTCATTCATTTTGTTAATCCCAAAATGGTACAAGCAATAAAAGAAACGAACACAGATTTACCGATTATTACCTGGATACATGGATTTGAAACGGAGGCATGGCATAGAAGGTGGTTTAATTTTCTTGAAAGCCCTGAAAGCTTGCGGAAGATACTTGAAATGTCGGACGACTATTATGTAGCACAGCTTTCTTTCATGAATTGGTTTTATCAAACGAATGAGTTGGATACAACCTTTGTTCATATTTCCAAATGGTTCAAAGAACATATAGCGGAATGTGATGCAAGAGCAGAATCGAAAAATTCAGTAATCATTCCTAATGTAATAGATGACAATCTCTTTACCTTTATTGAAAAGCCAGTTGAAATGCGGACAAAAGTCCTTTCAATCAGGCCATACGCTTCGCGAAAATACGCCAATGATTTATCGGTGAAAGCAGTTCTTGAACTATCGAAGAGACCATACTTCGATAAGTTGGAATTTGCATTTTATGGTGATGGAAAATTATTCGATCAAACCGTTGAGCCAATCAGCGATTTTGAGAATGTAACGATTCATAAAGGTTTCCTATCTCAGGATCAAATCGCTGCATTACATAAGGAGTATGGAATTTTCCTTTGCCCGACCCGTTTGGATTCTCAAGGGGTTTCAATGTGTGAGGCAATGTCGAGCGGGCTAGTGCCGATTTCAACAGATATTACGGCAATCCCGGAATTCGTTAAACATGACGTTTCTGGCCTTTTAACAAAACCTGAGTCTCCTATCGAAATTGCTGATGCAATAGAGCGCTTATATTACAACCCGGACGTATTTTTAAGAGTGTCAAAACAAACTTCTCAGTCGATTCGAGAAAAATGCGCGGTAGATGTTGTTATTAAAAGAGAATTGGAGATTATCCAAGGTTAATGGAAGGGAGTTTTTTCAATATGGACGAACGAAACGAATATTGGAAAACTATGTACGAGGAACTCGAATTACAAATGAAAGACATGATGTCCATGACATTGGAGCTCATAGAGGGCAATGGCACTGAAAAACAAAAAATCATTGAGAACATTACAAAAGAAAATAATATGCTGCGAGAAGAATTAGAAAAAAGTAAGATCGCTCAAAAAGAAAATATTAAGCTTAACAAAGAAATACGAAGACTTAAGTTATTAGAACACAAATTCAACGTTACATATGCAGGGAAATTCACGTTAAAATATCTTGCGCTTAAATCATCTATAAAAGAACAAATAAAAAAATAAAGATTCATATCAGATTTCAGTCATTGGAGTGAAAACTTTGAATTCACATGAACTAGTTGAAAACAGAAAAATGAAGGTACTTCTATTTGGCTTTATTGACATGAATTCAATGGATGGATCTGCAGTATTTTTATCTTCCTTAGCTTCGACCATTGCGCTAGATTCCAACATCGAAGTTGACTTACTTCTAGCTAGCCCGGTCAAACGTGATATCTTAATTCAGCCTCTTGAGAAATTTGATAATATAACCATTCTCAATCCTTTTGTTGATCCTTTTTTCAGTGCCACCGATGATGAATGGGTAAAAAAAGGTGTCATTGATTTTGATATAGCTGAAATGCTCATTACTCATTATTGGAGTCAAAAGGGATATGATTGGCTATTTGTTAGAAGCATTGAGACTGTTGAAAAAATAGCAAAGCATAAGCATATCATAAAGAATACTTTAGTTTATGCTACAGGATTGACTCACATAGGCCAGGATGTTGATGAAGAAAAATTTGAGAGCATCAAAAATATATATGATCAGTGTGCGTATTTCTTATGTCAAACAGAAGAGATGTGCGAATTTGTCATTGAGATTCTTAATTTGAATAAAGAAAAAAACAAAGTTTCCCTGCTTACCCCGATGATACCAAACATTGAATCAGGAGAAGGGCAGACCCGGTTAAAAAACAAACTTGTATATACAGGAAAATTCGACCCTGATTGGAAGACCATTCCGATCATTACTGCTTTTAAAGAATTAAAGCGCGGAATTCCGAATCTTTCACTTGATGTTGCGGGGGATAAATTCAAATGGGTTAAGGATGATTCTCAGTTTAAGGAAGAAGCGGCATACCTTCTTAAAAATACAGATGGTCTTACATGGTACGGGGCATTGACAAGGGAGAATGCCCAACAATTAATCGTGAACAGTGATATTGGGATAACCTGGAGAAGTGAGGAAATGGACAGCAGTCTGGAACTGTCTACAAAGCTATTGGAGTATGGGATTTTAAGGAAGGCTGTAATAATGAATCCAACCAAAATGCATATAAAGCTTTTTGGCGAAGATTACCCGTTATATGCTGTTACAGAGAAGGATTTTCGTGACGCTGTCAAATTAGCACTATGCAATAAGGATATATATGAGTTTGCGGCAAAACGAATGTATCATGTCAGCAGGCAGTTTTTATTTTCGGAAGCAATAAAAAAACTGCAAGTACTATTATGGAGCAAGCGTATTACAGATTTTGTAGAGCAAAGCACAAATATGTTTTATATTGATGTAGATGACTTTGATGAACTGAATATGCATGCACCATCAAAAAAAGTGAAAAAATTGCCTGCAGAGTTAAGTGTTGACGAAGTTTTCACCTACATCGTCAAAAACATACCTGAAGAAATAAAACGAGTCGAAAAACTGTTTAAACTGTCTGGATATGGGCAAATCATTTCAGCAGAAAAAGCCGGATGTTATACATTTCTCCACATCCATAAAAGTTATGGAAACTTTGAACAAAATTTTCAAAATAACATGCCATATTTAAAAACTATAGGATTTGAAACCTATGGAAATCCTAAATTAAAGCCAAAAGATGTGGAAATTTCAATGAAGGAACGGGCAACTGCTGATAAAGAAAAATATGATATGAAAGGGAAAAATAAAGAATTAGCTAAAGAGGTAAAGCAATTAAAAAAACTGAACACAGTTCAACTTAAACAGATTACTAAGCTAGAAAAACAAAACCTCGTACTTGGACGTAAATATGATTCACTTTCGAAGTCGAAAATGGGTAAAATGACATTCAAGTATTGGGATTTAAGAAAAAGGCTTAACTTTTAATAAGGTAAACCTGCCACAAAATCATAGACCATGCAATGGATGACACACTTCTTAACTATATATACTTTCAAATGAAAGCCCCTGAATGCTGCTTTGCTAACAGGGGCTTTTGTCATTTATCGAGAAAAGGAGCAAAGATTCTTGCAAACATTTTATGTATGTTATCGATTTCTGCAGTATGTATAAAGCTGAAAGCTCAATAAACTATCTGGGAATTCCCTTTAGTGATGTTATAATATTCTGAAAAAGGAGGAGAGATGATGGAGGAGATTGTGGTAAAAGCGATTCAAGATGATTATCCGGATGCATTTGCATGGTGTTATGGATGCGGTCGTTTAAACGAAGAGGGTCATCACTTTCGAACCGGTTGGCAAGGC
Source organism: Bacillus sp. CFBP9009 (assembly GCF_036541465.1). Classification (NCBI taxonomy): domain Bacteria; kingdom Bacillati; phylum Bacillota; class Bacilli; order Caryophanales; family Bacillaceae; genus Bacillus; species Bacillus sp. CFBP9009. The sequence goes on from NZ_JAZHFU010000001.1 coordinate 43,079, forward strand.
GAGCAAACAAGGACAATTTATACACCACGTCCAGAGCATATCGCAATTCCTGGATTTGTTTATGGCGGCTTGATTGCTTCTTTAATTGATTGTCATGGAACAGGCTCCGCTGCATTGGCAATGCATCGTAAAAATGGGCATGAAGTTGGAGATGGAGTGGAGCCTCCCAGATTTGTGACTGCGTCACTGAAAGTGGAGTTCGTAAAGCCAACCCCAAATGATGTGCCATTAACAGCCGTTGGGACGATTCATGAGGTTCATCCAAAGAAATGGAGAATCGAAACAGAGGTATTTGCCATCGATAAACTTTGCGCCCGTGGAGAGGTAATCGCTGTGGTGATGCCAAGTACTTTTACAAGCAAAGAGTGATCCGGACCCTTTGAACAGGTCAATAGTAAGCTGATTGATAAAAACGGGTTCAAAAGCAGAATTAGATTTTTTGTATACAAGGGCCGTCCAATTATTTGGACGGTTATTTAGTGTATCTGAGTATCCATTTCAAGCATGTTATCGCTATTAAGTTGCATGTAGCTGGAAATCACAAGCGAAATATCTAGATATTAATATACTTTCATTATAAGCAAAGGGAGGTCGCAGAGATGAAAATAAACGTAGAGATAGATGAGGAGATCAAGGCGATAGAGGTGCTTATCCGAAATCACGAATGGAATGAGGAAGTAAAAGAGACACCGCTCCCTGTCGTAACGTTGTCTCTAATTCATTTCTTAATTTTGTATCATTATCATTTCATCATAGATTAAGTTTTGTCTAAGCTCAGTTGCTGTTTGCATGGATATTTGCTCATCTTCAACCATTTGCTGAATGATATCACGTTCGATTTGCATTGCAATCAACTGAAAATGACTCACCATCTCTTCAAAGCGATTTGCTTCTTTTTCACTTAATGTTCCGAATGGATTTAAATAACGATTATATCTTTGAATGACAAGCATCACTTCATGACGGTTTTCAGGTGTAGTTTGTTGTTTGATCAATGAAATGGCTTCCTTTGAAGCTTCTTTTTGGGCTTTACGGAACTCCCGGATCAGGTCCGCATTTTTAACGATAGAGTCCTCTAATTTCGCTTCCCATTTCTTATCCCATTTGACATTGATCTTTTTCTTGAAAAGAATCGCCTGCAAATTGATCCAAGCCCTCTTCAGCGAAGATTTTTGCATATAATTTAAGGTTCTTGAAAGATACACTTTATAAAGTTCTAAGGCTGTTTCAGATATAGTTCCTTTTTCGACTAATCCAGAAACGACTTCCAATTCCTTATTGGCCCCTTGCTCCACTAAATCGCGTATTGTCCGATTATCGGGTCTGGTCGTGATTCCCCGTTCCAAATCAATCAGTTGTTCATTCAAATCTTCCATTACTTGATTGACAGCTTTCTGATTATCCATGGTTGCTTCTTTGCTTAGCTGATCGATCGTTTTATTTAAAACAATTTTATATGCCTCCTCAGAGGTTAGGCGTTCATCTTTGAATTCAATCGGTGTCTTTACCAGTAATGGCAAGAGAACCGTAGCCAATGTGACGCTTAACAATATAACGCAAGCTGCGATAAACAAGACTGTATTACGCATCGGGAATAAAGTGTCATCTGGCATAAAATATGGTATGGATAAAGCTGTAGCTAATGTAATCGTTCCATGAATGCCGCAAACGGATGTCAAAAATGCAAATCTTGGTCTTGAAACATTCTCCTCATCAGTGTCCTCGCTATCTTCTGGGTGAACCCTGGACATAATGAATTGCTCTAATGGATTCACTCTGTTTTTCGTAAAAGTATCATGCAGAATGTATACCCAAATAAAACGGATCACCAATAATAAAAGAACAATCAAAACACTTATCCCAAAAAGATTACCCCTATTTATGTTGGACTCAATTTCCTGATAAACACTCGGCAACATAAATCCTAATAAAGCAAATACAAGTCCATTCAAAACATAACCTAATACAGACCATGTATTAGATGATACAATTTGCAATTTAGTTGTGGAATTCTGAAGGCGATCCCGCTCGATGCCATGAATTACACCTGCGGCAACCACTGCCAAGATTCCGGAAACATGGAATTCTTCAGCTACCATATATATGACAAAAGGCGTAATTAGCTCAATAACAATAGACATGGAGATTTCTTCAAGTCCATGAACCCGTAAAAGTAATCGTAATTTAACGATTAAGTAGCCCAATAGGATACCTATGAAGATACCGCCTATAGCTACAAATATAAAATTAAGCGAAGCATCTTTTATAGAAAATGCTCCAGTTAAGGCAGCTGCCAGGGCAACTTTAAAAGCCACGATTCCAGCAGCATCATTGAAAAGTGATTCACCTTCAAGGATGGGCATCATATTTCCGGGCAATTTCAATCCTTTTGTAATCGATTGTACCGCTACAGCATCCGTAGGGGTAATTGTAGCTGCTAAAGCAAAGGCAACAGCCATCGGCATATCAGGTATTAACCAGTGGATGAAAAAACCTCCTGCAAAAACAGTTACAAATACTAACCCAAAGGCCAATAACAGAATAGGCTTACGCAATTCAAGCATTTCTTTACGGGACGTATTTTTTCCTTCTGTAAAGAGTAACGGAGCAATAACACAGATCATGAATAATTCTGAATGAAAATCCAACGATAATTGAAATGGCAATAATGAAAGCACTGCTCCCATGGATATCTGATATATCGGTAGTGGAATACGAGGCCATATGGCATTTAATATTGTAGCGATTATTGTGGACACCAATAATCCGAGCAATGTGATTAAGAATGACATAGAATCTCCCTTATCTTCTAATGTTTTAGTCTGATTGCCCATGAAACTTATTTAAAAAGAAAAAAAGAGGTATTTTAAAGCGAATATCCATCCTTAAAAAATAACCCCCATTTTATGGTCTTGCGTAGCTTGTTCAAAAAACAATATTTAGCCAGAGACAGTATTTTAATATGTAGCCTCGGTTTTTGATATACCCCATAGTTATTAATTACAAACAGGATATCACAAGTGTTTACGGTTTATTCAAAATCAACTTATAACATAGCTTTTCAATTCTGCTAAATGAAAATTAAGTTTATGCCGGGCACAGGATTTTCTGTATAAAATACCCTTAATGAAGAAACATAGAAAAATGGAGTAAGAGCGACCTGCAAAAAAATGGGGGTAACCAGCTTGATTCGTAATGTGGGTAGATTGTTAAGGAAAACGAAAGAAAAAAAATCCAGTGTACAAAATAATTACCAGGATTCTAAGCCTGCAGATGCACTTGATGCGAATTTCAGTCAAAATGTAGAAACACTTCGTTCTGTTTATGATAATTGCTCGGATGTCATGTTCCGTTCGTTCTTACTTTTCGGAAAGACGAGAGCCATGCTTATTTATATTGCGGGACTCTCAGACATCGAGGCGATAGAGCAATATGTGCTATCTCCACTCATGCAAGAGTCATCAAAAGAGTCACAGCCATTAAATGAGTTTATTGAACATAAAATGCCCGTTCCTAAAGTGGTGAAAGTGAATATGTTGGCGGATTGCATTGAATCGATTTCCTCTGGAAACCCGATCCTTCTATATGAAGGGGAAAGCGATGGATTTTCTTTAGGATTGTCCAAATGGGAAAAGCGTGCGATTGAAGAACCTGTGGCAGAAGGGGGAGTTAGGGGGTCACGAGAGGGATTTATTGAATCTCTAGAAGTAAATACTTCCCAATTGCGACGTATTATCAAAAGTCCTGCCCTTAAAATACAATCGATGAAGATTGGAACTCTTACCAGGACGAATGTTTCGATTGCTTATATTGATGGACTTGCGGATAAAACACTGATTGAAGAGATTACAACTCGGTTGGAACGAATTAAAATAGACGGTATTTTAGAAAGCGAGTACATCGAGGAAATGATCGAGGACAATCCGTTTTCACCTTTCCCTCAGATCATGTCGACAGAACGGCCGGATGTAGCCTGTGCCAGCTTGCTGGAGGGACGGGCTGTCATTCTTGTAGAAGGAACCCCTTTTACTTTAATTGCACCAATATCCTTCTTTTCTTTGATTCAATCACAAGAGGATTATGCTCAACGTTTTATGGCAGGCACTTTTATCCGTTGGTTACGTTATATTTTTATGGGATTATCTCTTTTGCTTCCTTCACTATATGTTGCTATTTTGACGTTCCATCATGAGGCGGTCCCAACCGCACTCCTGCTAAGCAGCGCGGCATCCCGGGAAGCGGTCCCATTTCCTGCAATAGTAGAGGCATTGGCTATGGAAATTACGTTTGAAGCACTAAGAGAGGCAGGGGTTCGATTGCCGAAGCAGGTAGGTTCTGCTGTCAGCATTGTTGGAGCACTAGTGATTGGTCAAGCTTCTGTACAAGCTGGGTTGGTTTCAGCGCCAATGGTCATTGTGGTTGCGATTACGGGAATCGCTTCTTTTATGATGCCTCGTTATATTGCCGGAATTGCTTTTCGGATGCTGCGTTTTCCAATGATGCTGCTTGCCGGTACATTAGGACTGCTTGGTATCATGATGGGGATCATTGCCATAGTCATTCACTTATGCAGCTTGCGTTCCTTCGGCGTTCCTTACTTAACGCCACTGGCACCGTTAAAAGGTCAAGAGCTGAAAGATGTGCTGTGGAGAGCTCCTTGGTGGATGATGAATACACGCCCGCGCCTCACAGGGGATTCTAATGTATACCGTCAACCCCCGGAGCAGGGACCAAATCCAAAAAGGGGAAGTGAAACGGAGTGAATAATGGCTGGAGGCGAACAAAGATATTGGAGAAAGTAAAGAGGCGTCATTTCATGAAAAGCGTCCTTCTTTTGCTCGGTATTAGTGGAACGACCACTTTTCTAAGCGGTTGTTGGGATCGAGTGGAAATCACTGATTTGGCGATTGTCACAGCAGCCGCCATCGATAAGAAGGATAATAATCAAATCGAACTATCCGTCCAAGTCTTTATTCCCAGTTCAATAAGTAGTGGAGGCGGCGGTCAAGGAGGAGGGAGCAGTCAAGGCGGGGGTGCTGTTACGACATTGGTGAGATATGAAAAAGGCTCCAATATTTCAGATGCACTGTCTAAGCTTCAAAGCAAGCTTCCGCGAAAAGTATTTTGGGGACATTGTAAAGTATTTGTATTCGGTGAAAAGTTAGCGAAGGAAGGAATTCAAGAGCAGCTGGATTTTTTGCTGCGCCATCCGCAGCCAAGAGAGAAAGCAAATGTGTATGTCAGCAAAGGGAAAGCAAAGCCTATCCTTGAATCTTTGCCACCCCTGGAAAACTATTCAGGGGAAGTGCTTAGAGAACTATCTGATTTACATATCGGGATGCTGGTCACACTACAGGATTTAGATGAAATGTTAACGGGTATACCTCAAGCGGCCGCACTTCCATTCGTTAAAATTTTACCACCAGCGAAAGGGCAAACGAAATTACAGGGAATTCCTTACATTGTCGGAACAGCCGTGTTCAAAAAAGATAAAATGACTGGGATGATGACGGAAAAAGAAACAAGAGGGCTATTGTGGTTAAGGGATGAAGTGGAATCATATACCGTGACCATAAAACCCAAAGGGGTGAAAGGGGAGATATCTTTAAGTCCAGTGTCAGCCAAAGTCAAGATCATTCCGCAAATTATCAGTGAAAAATGGAAATTATTAGTAAGGGTAAATACAGATGGAGCTGTTATACAAAATGGAACGAATTTAAACCTTTCAAATCCTAAGTCTCTAAAAGCTGCAGAACTAGCATATCAAAAAGATATAGAAAAACGCATCGAGATGGCTTTTCTGAATACTCAGCATAAGAAAGCGGACATTTTAGCGTTAGGTAAAGATTTCTATAGGAAATATCCTAAACAGTTTAATAAGGTCGATAACCACTGGGATGAGATATTCGCGGAAATGGAAGTGGAAGTCGATGTTGCGGCCCATATTCGAAGACAGGGCTATATCAACAGACCGGCGGGTTTGTCTGAGAAAGAGGTGAAGGACAAGTGAGATGGGGGGCCTTTATGTGTACAACCGTGATCGTAACTCTAATCATTTTGTTTGAATGGCCGAAAATGAAACAAAACCCTAAAAAAGATAAAATGGCATTTCTTACACTGCTCCTCACTGGCCTGGTTCTGTCCATGTTCAATCTCCCGCAGATGTCAGGACCCACTCAATGGATCGAAGCTTTTTTCAGGCCATTTGGAGAGTTTATGGAAAAGTGAGTCTATCAGTGGGTTGCGTGATTTCAAATTATGACAGAAAGGAGGAAGCAGATGGAGAAAGGGAAAATTTCATCATTACAGATGGCATTCATGATGTATCCGACGATTGTGGCAACGGCTATTATCGGGGTTCCCAGCATCACAGCGAAATATGCCAAAACTGATTTATGGCTGTCCCCCATTTTTGCTGCGCTCATAGGGTTTCTTACGGTTTATATCGCTTATAAACTGCACCAACTTTATCCAAAACAAACGGTGATCCAATTCACTGAAAAGATCATTGGTCGGATTCCGGGGAAAATTTTCGGTTTTTTACTCTTGTTTTTTTATATCCAGAACACGGGGCTAATCCTTAGAGGCTACGCAGAATTTATTGTCAGCTCTTTTCTGGTACGTACCCCGATTAGTGTGATCATGGCATCGATGGTGCTTCTGTGTGCGTTCATCGTACGCGGGGGAATAGAAGTGTTGGGGCGAGCTGCTGAATTGTTTGTACCTGTTTTCATTTTTCCAATCTTTATCTTAATCCTCTTGCTGATTCCTGATCTTGAATTCAAGAATATATTCCCGGTATTGGCGGATGGTATGATGCCCCCAATCAAGGGTGCGATTGTACCAGGGGGATGGTTCAGCGAGTTTTTCCTGATCATTTTTCTTCTTCCTTTTTTGGCAGATATGAAAAAAGGGATGAAATCCGGTATGATGTCTGTGTTTGCCGTGATGATCACGTTAATTGTGGTGAATCTTACGGTTCTTTTTTTACTTGGGTCAACAACATCCACAAAGCTTTACCCCTTGATGAATGCATCTCGATACATCAGTTTAGCCGACTTTTTTGAACATGTAGAATCCGCCGCCATGGCGGTATGGATAGTGGGGGCGTTTGTGAAAATTTCCGTTTTTTATTATGCATCTGCTTTAGGTACAGCGCAGTGGCTGAATCTCTCCGACTACCGACCTATTGTATGGCCGATAGGGATTTTGCTTGTCATATTCAGTTTATGGTCGTTGCCTAGCTCTGTGGATGTCAGTCGTAATGATATCAACGTCTTCCCTTTACAAAGTATTTTGATGCAAACGATTATTCCTCTGTTATTGTTGGTGATTGCTGTTGTAAGGAAAAGAAATCGTAAAGGAACCGAAACCAGCTGACTGGGCACTTTTTATCTTAAATATCCTATCGAAAAGGTGCTATCCATGTTCGTACTCACGTTGAGGGCAGGACCAACTGAATGGATTGAAACTCTTATTAGCCGTTTGAAGAGTTTATGAAAAAGTAAAGCTATCTGTGGGTTGCGTGATTTCAAATTTACATACTATCACAGAAAGGAGGAAGATGATGGAGAAAGGTAAAATTTCATCTCTACAGATGGCATTCATGATGTATCCAACGATTGTGGCAACGGCTGTTCTCGGTGTTCCAAGCATCACAGCGAAATATGCCAAAACTGATTTATGGCTTTCCCCCATTTTGGCGTCTCTCATCGGGTATGCGACGGTGTATATCACTTATAAACTGCACAAACTTTATCCGAAACAAACGGTTATCCAATTCAGTGAACAGATCATCGGTCGGATTCCGGGGAAAATTCTTGGTTTTTTATTCTTGTTTTTTTATATCCCGATCACAGGGCAAATCCTAAGAAGTTACGGAGAATTTATTGTCGACTCTTTTCTGGTCAAAACCCCGATTAGCGTGATCATGGCATCGATGGTACTCCTCTGTGCCTTTATCGTAAGCGGAGGGATAGAGGTGATGGGGAGAGCTGCCCAATTGTTGGTTCCTGTTTTTATCTTTCCAATCCTCCTTTTAATCGTCCTACTGGGCCCTGATCTTGAATTTAAGAATATATTCCCGATATTGGGGAATGGAATTATGCCTCCAATCAAGGGTTCGATTGTACCGGGTGGATGGTTCAGCGAGTTTTTTCTGATGATTTTTCTCCTCCCTTTTTTAACCGATATGAAAAAAGGGATGAAATCCGGGATGATGTCTGTTTTTGCCGTGATGATGACGTTAATTGTGGTGAATCTTCTGGTTCTTTTTGTACTCGGGTCAACAACAGAAACAAAGACTTATCCCTTGATGAATGTATCTCGGTACATCAGTTTGGCCGACTTTTTTGAACATTTGGAGTCAGCCATCATGGCCGTATGGATAGTAGGAGCGTTTGTCAAAATTTCTGTGTTTTATTATGCGGCTGCTTTAGGTACCGCGCAGTGGCTGAATCTCTCCGACTATCGTCCTGTTGTATGGCCGATAGGGATTTTGATTGTAGAATTCAGCTTTTGGTCGTATACCAGCTCTATGGATGTCAATCGATATGATATCGTCGCCTTCCCTTTTCATGGAATTTTGATGCAAACGATTATTCCGCTTTTATTATTGGTGATAGCTGTTATTAAAAGAAATAGAAAGAGAAAGAGAGAGGGAAGCAATTCAAGTTAGCCTTTTCTGCCACTTGTTTAAGAGAATTGAAAGAGTATGTAATTAAAGTCATGCCCCATTCGAAAATAGATGCTTTTTCGAATGGGGTGTTTTTGTTGAGAAAAAAGAGAAATGCTTAAGATCATAAGATGTATTTTGCAGCGGTTTGAAAATAATTAACAATTTTTTTCAAACCGTTTCGGGATTTGTTCCGTTATCTATAGTACAAAGGCTTTTTAGGAGGGAGAGAAGAAAGACTTGAAAAAGGTCATTTTTGTTGGGTGGATATCATTGATGCTAGTACTGTTAGGATTTTCACCGGAAATGGGTTCGAATCGGGGGCAAGCTGTCAACGACGTCGTAAAAGTATATGGACCAGGTGGACCCCTTGGACCTATCAAGGAAGTGGCGGAACAATTCACCAAAGAAACGGGGATAAAAGTTGAGGTAACAGCGGGACCCGAAGAAAAATGGATTGATCAAGCTAAACAGGATGCGGATATCATTTACGGAGGGTCCGAGTATATGCTAACAGAATTTATGCATGATCATCCAGGTATCATTAATGAAAAGAGCCGTACTGAATTGTATTCGCGGGCAGCTGGAATTCTGGTTAGAAAAGGAAACCCAAAGAATATACAGTCTTTGGAGGATTTAACGAAGAAGGGCGTAAAGATTGTGGATGTTAATGGAGCCGGGCAACTGGGGCTATGGGAAGATTTGGCTGGAAGAAAAGGATTGATTCCTGGAATTAGCAGGAATATTGACATTTCAGTGAAGTCCAGTGCAGAAGCAATCGATCTATGGAAGGCAAATTCTAAATTAGACGCCTGGATTACATATGAATCCTGGCATTACCGTCTGGCGGATGTGACGGACCTGGTTCAACTCCCTGAGGAAGACAAACTCTATAGAGGAACCCCGGTAAGCATAACAAGTAAGAGTAAAAACAAGAAAAAGGCAAAACAATTCATTGATTATCTTAAAACGGAAGAATCCCATCAAGTATTTCAAAAATGGGGATGGAAGTAAATTGACGAGGAGTGAGAGTATATGAAAAAGTGGATGGTATTTTCAGTTCTTATGATGGTCCTAGTTTTGGCGGCATGTGGAAAAGAAGCTAATGATTCACCCCAAAATGATCAAGAGGTAAGTGGTACTGCCGATGAAAAAGCAGTAACCCTAAAATTATTGGAAAGTGAAACAACAGGCGAATACCTTGCTGATTCCAAGGGAATGACACTTTATTTTTTCAAGAATGATAAATCAGGAAAAAGCAATTGCATCGGTGATTGTCTGAAAAAATGGCCGCCGTTCATGGAAAGGGATTTTGCTGTCCCTAAAGGATTTGAGGAGAAAGACTTTGGATCCATAAAAAGGGAGGATACAGGGGAAGAGCAGGTAACGTACAAAGGATTTCCACTCTACTATTTTGTGAATGATAAGTCAGCGGGAGATGTAAATGGCGAAGGCGTGAAAAATGTTTGGTATATTGTAAATAACAAGACGGTTTTTCCAAAATAAGAAAAAGGGACGATCAGTGATGGTCGTTCCTGTTACACGTTTTATTCCAAATTTACTGGTGAGGAGTTGCAGGTGCGATTGAAAGAAAAACTTGATAAGGAATTGATGGCATTAGTAATGAAAAAGCATCGTCCTGCTCTGGAAGAACTTTATGACCGGCATATTAAATTAATCTATGGGTTTATTTTTAAGTTCACAAATGGAAATCCTGATAAAACTAAAGAGATTGTGCAATTGGTCTTTTTAAAGCTCTGGACCACAAAAGGCAGCTACAGTTCCGAAAAGGGGCACTTTGTAAGCTGGCTTTTGACCGTTACACGAAATGTGTGTGTGGATTATGTCCGTAAAGACAGCGTTCATATTCGGAATAATAAACACATGGACATGAGTCGTCCAATTGACATAGAAGATCCGAATAATGATATAGAAAATGGGCTACTACACAGTGAAATTGCCAATGCAAAAAGTAAGTTAAGCAAGCCGCAAAAAAGACTGATTGATTTACTGTATTGGAAAGGGTACTCGTTAACCGAAATTGCCAAAATTGAAAATGAACCGATTGGTACCATCAAGAGCAGACTCCACCAGTCGCTTAAATTATTGAAAAAGTATTTGGAAGTAGGTGGTTTGTAAATGAATACAGAGTGCGCTAACCTGCTTTCATTTTTATCGGGTGAACTGGGAGAAAAAGAAAAAAAAGCATTCGCGGAACACTTAACACAATGCTCTGAATGCACTAGGGAGTATGAACAAATGACGGAAGCCTGGAATTCATTGAAATGGGATTTCGAAGAAAAAGAACCTTCTTCTTCCCTGAAATCAGAGGTCATGAATTTTGTCTTTGAGACTGATGATGAAGTTCCGGAGAGAATGGAAAAGAATTGGAGTCGTTTTTTCTTTAAGCAGTTTACACCAGTAACTTCAGGTCTTTTGTTGGCAGCGCTAGTTTTGGCGTTTGTGCTGTTATATTCCAATATTCAACTGAAAAAAGAGCTTGCGGCCATCAATCTGCCAATGGAGGTTAAAACGTCGCTATCTTTGCAGCCTGTCGATAAGACGGCTGTAAATATGAATACGGACGGTGCTGCATACATTTTGCAGCAAGGTGAAGAAAGACGGTTAATCGTGCAAATTCAGAATTTGCCTAGCCTTCAAGAGTCCGAGGTGTATCAGGTGTGGTTGCTGAAAGATGGAAAACGGACAAATGCAGGAACTTTCAAGCCTGATGAAGTCGGCACAGGATCATTGACATACAAACTGTCCATTAATGATAAATTCAATCAAATTGGCATCACAAGAGAACCAGACTCAAATAGTACAAAGCCGAGAGGCGAAAAAATAGTAGGATCTTCATAAAAATAAGAGACTTGCCCGCAAAGGGGAAGTCTCTTATTTCCTGTTCGTATTTAAAATGATAGCAGTGCGTTATAGAATAAACGCCATGGTCATGAAAGAATAAATATGATAACAGTTTACCATTAGGAGTCATCCTCTATAAAGAACCATACAAAAAGGATAGCTTTTGAAGCTATCCTTTTTGTAGTTTTCCAAGCTTGCAGTATTTATTTACCATGTATCTGATAAGTAATACATAATTAAAGGAAATGTGTTAAGTTGGATTAAAATGATTATGGAGGCAACGATGAAATACGAGATTATCTTATTTGATGTTGATGATACATTGCTAGACTTTGGAATATCGGAAAAAAAAGCACTGCATGAAGCTTTCTTAGAGTTCGGTTTGCCTACAGGGGCGGAGGATTATGCGGGATGCTACCAAGAAATCAGTAAGGTTTTATGGAGGGATTTGGAACAGGGGCTTATTGATTTAACAAATCTGGGTGTGGAAAGGTTCAAGCGGTTGTTCCTGAAGCATAGGCTTGATATCGATGCGGATGCGTTCGGCAGTGTGTACCTAGGACATTTGGGAAAGGAAATACATCTTCTGCCCGGGGCTTTGGAGGTTTGCGAGAAGCTTGGAGGATGCCGGCTGGCCATTATAACAAATGGGTTCACGACAGTGCAGACAGCAAGAATCGGGGGGTCACCCCTTTGCAATACCTTTGAGACTCTGATAGTTTCCCAAGAGGCTGGGTTTCAGAAGCCTGATAGAGGGATTTTTGATTATGCATTTACGAAGTTAAAGATTACAGATAAATCGAAAGCGTTGATAGTGGGCGACTCCTTGACATCAGATATACAGGGTGGCTTGAATTATGGAATGGATACATGCTGGTATAATCCCCATCAAAAGGATAATAATCTGGGAATCAACCCCACCTATGAAATCCGGACGTTGACCGATCTTTTGGAGGTTGTAGGAATTAAGGAAGTTTAGACAGGTATGTGCTTTCTAAAAAACAGAGGCCGGTTGTCCAAGTGAAAGGACGTGCAGCCTCTGTTATTACTTATGCCAGGGATTTTAGAATCAGTTCAAATCCAGCTCTTGTGGATTGGGTGTTTGATCACTTTTGATCCTTCTGCTGAAATGCGATGATAATATACAAAGCGCCAGGGAAATTGCGAGACCTGCCATCATGAATCCGCCAAATACCAAAGGGGATGGGCCATATGATTCCGCCATGGTGGTCCAGATGAGCGGACCGAAACCTGCAATGGCTGCCGCGACCTGATAACCGACGGATAATCCAGTATAACGGACCTTGGCTGGAAAGAGCTCCGAGAATAACGTCCCTTGTGTAGAAAAAATGGCTCCCCAGATGACGCCGAGTACAACTGCCTGCATAAAGTAGAACCAGCCGACCCCTTGCCCAATCATTGTGAAATATGGGATGGCCAAGATGAAAAGGAGAATCAAGCCCCCAAAATAGATGATTTTTCGGTCGATAAAATCAGAAATGTAACCAATGACAGGAATGGTTACTAGCATTGTAGCGCAGCCAATCGTTAAACCGGTCAAGGCTGAATCTTGGGAATAACCAAAATACAGTGTAGTAAAGACGAGAACATAGGACATGATGAATACATTGAAGAACCCATCCCCAATTTTTAGTCCGATCACTTGCAGCACACTTCTCCAATCGTGTTTCAACGTTTCAATAATGGGAACTTTCGCAAGATCGCCGCTATCTTTCTGCGCTTTAAATTCCGGCGTTTCTTCAATGCCACTCCTTACCCAGATTGCCAATGCAATCAGTACACCGCTTAAAAGGAATGGAATCCGCCAACCCCAAGATAAAAATTGGGCATCAGTTGTCAAGGAACTGATAAGGGTCAGGCTGAACGAACCGGCAACCAAACCGATGGGGACCCCTAGTTGGGGAATTGATCCATATAACCCACGGACACCCTTTGGAGCAGATTCCGTTGCCAATAGGATGGCTCCGCCCCATTCACCTCCCAAGGAAATCCCTTGAATCAACCTCAGCACCACCAAGATGGCGGGGGCTGCCAACCCAACCTGGGCATAAGTGGGCAGAACACCGATAAGCATTGAACTCCCTCCCATACCAATAAGCGTGAACATGAGTGCTGCCTTCCGTCCGATGCGATCACCCATATGACCGAATAGGATACTCCCGATTGGACGGGCTGCGTAACCAGCCCCGAAAGTGACAAAGGCGAGAAGAAGTGAAATGGCAGGATCATGATTGGGGAAAAATAGAGTTGTAAAAACCAGGCCCGTTGCTGTCCCGTATAAATAGAAATCATACCACTCAATAACGGAACCGGCTAAACTTGCGAAAAGAACTCGACTTTTTTTCATGATAAATGCTCCTTTAATGCTAAGTTTTTCATCAAAATTGTTTTCAACAATAATAAAGCCGAAAAGAACAAAAATGATGGTTTAGGAATATAAGTAAAAAACTGGATTATTTAGATTATTTTAGAGTGCTTATCCATACCGGTCAATATATTTCTGACTTTTCTGAAAAAAATGAAGCGAATAACTTAGCTCTCATCACCTGTAATGGAATATAATTAATTCTAAAGTAATGGAAATAAACGATTCGATCTTAAAATGAAAAAGTTTTAAATTCAAATCATTTAGTATTTTTTATGTATGGAAGAGTGGCAAAGTGGAAATCATGTGGATAAGGAAATAAAAAAGAGGAAAGGATAAGTTAATAAATAATAATAATCTCCAAGTTATTTAGTATAATAGAAAAAAGGTTAAGGAGTTGGTTTCGTATGGAGAAGCAATTGCCAGGAACATCGCTTGAACCTGAAGAGATGGCTGAAATGGTTTTGAAAAAGGCCCTTAGTGATTACCGGAGAGCACAAATCGAAAAAGGAATCGATGACTCATTAAGAAATCGTGATAAGGAAGAGTTCCTGCGATTAACTGAAATATTGAAGGGCATTTCATGAAATTTTCTACACTGTGAACAAGACAAGTAGTAATTGATTAAGAAATTGCACTTAAAAGCCAGCATAGCTTGTTAATATAAATATGAGGTTTTATATAACTGGAACAATCTAATTAAATAGCAATCTTTAGTATTATAATATTTTACATTGTAAGCGCTTTCTTGTATAATCAAATAAAGAAAACAATGGAGAGAAGTTATGTAAGTCCGCAAATGGCAGAATTCATAGGTATTAGTGGCTGAAAAGGTTTATGCACCAGGATAAAAACTAAAGGGGGAAAAGTTATGAAAAAGAATGGAGTGTCGTTAGTTGAATTTGTTCAGGAGGATCGATTCGAACTCAGCTCCTACATTACTTCTTTATTTAATAAACTGAATGACTATGTTCCCAAAAGTCTTAAAGATAAAAGGTGAATGACAATAAAAAATGGATCAGGAAGATAAGCCATAACTTCCTGATCCATTTTTTTGTTTTTGGGATTTAGAGTTTTAAGTAGTGCACTTAAGTCGAAGTCTCAATAATTGACAATGAGAATCGTTATCGAATAAAATGATTCATTATAAGTATATCGATTGGAGTTGTTCAGATTGTTCGTCCAGATGAGAAAAATGGTGGTAAAAGAAGGTAATGCAGAACAAGTAGTAAAACGGTTTAGTGGGGAAGGGATCATAGAAAAGCAGGAAGGGTTCATCGATTTAAGTGTGATGGTGAAAAAAGTGCGACGCGGGGATGAAGAGGTCATCATTATGATCAATTGGGATTCGGAGGCACATTGGAAGCAGTGGGAAAAGAGTGAAGCCCATATCGCAGGCCATAAAGCGAACCTTGGGAAACCAAAGCCTGAATATATCGTCAGTTCGGAAGGGTCATTATATGAAGTGAAAGCTATAAAAAAGGCAGTGAAATAACCGACTATAAGCTAGCCTGTTTTAAATTCGGTACAATAGAAAAGATATTTCCTAAGTTACTGGGTGGAATATCCCATTTCTCAATCATCGTGTTAGCATAAGGATGCGGAATAGTTACTGTTTACATATAATAGCTTACCTTCACTAAAAATTCAGGCTCCCATTATGGGTGCCTCTTTTTGTTGATGAAATCATCCCGGGATTGGTTATGTAATTCCTATTCTGCTGATATAGTAAAATATCTTTTATTTTTATTAAAATGGAGACAATCATGGAAATGTGAAGAGAAGCATGAAGTAACAGGTGCAATTGGAGCAAAGGGAATAATGAGCTACTGGATCAACCGATACAACAGGAGAAGTGAGGGCAATCGGTTTACGCTTCCAAGTAACCAAAATTCAGGGTCATTCACAGTGAATGGAGCCAACACTGTGTTTACCGTTCCTGCAACTGGTCGTTATTACTTGACCTATCAAATAAATACAACTGCTGGACTTCTTGCTGGTTCGAGATTGATTCTAAATGGTGCTACACCCATTCCCAGCTCCATAATATCACCAGCAGTCGCGATTTCTAATTATAATAATGATGTAATTGTAAATTTATCAGCAGGGGATACAATCTCCCTTCAGCTATTTGGTTTAGTGGCTACCGTTGTCTTAACAGGTGGGGGATCTGCAGGGGCTTCACTGACGATCATCCGTTTGAATTAATGTGAGCTGTAACATTAATAATTTGGAAACGTGATATTTTGAATCCCATTCAACTTGAATAGGGATTTTTTTTGAGGGGCTTTTTATTGGAATTATGGTCGATAATCTTCATAGTTTCACTTCGAATTGCTGTCATATAAGGCTTCAAAATGAGCCCTTAGCTTTAATTAGCTAAGGACCATTCATGGTTTACAGGGATTTTAGTCAGATGCATTTACAAATACTCTTTGTATTTCTTTAATTTATAGATGACTGTTGGCTGGCTGATGCCTAAATGTTCTGCCATTTCGTATGTGGTTTTACATTGTTTCCATGCTTTTGCAATCAGTTGCCTTTCAACCTTTTCCAGTGTCTTCTTTAAATCGAAATTATCTTCACATTCCTGTTCGATTGTCAGGAAGTTGGAATCTTCAGGCTGTTCTATTTGCCCTGTGATGGATTGGGGAAGGTGTTCGGGAAATATAATGGGCTCTTCGATGGTCAGGATTAACCGTTCAATTAAGTTTTCTAATTCCCGTATATTTCCGGGCCAATGATAATGAGTCAAAACTTCATAAGTCGATGGATGGATTTTTTTGAATTTCTGGTATTTATCATTGGTTTTCTGTAAGTAATGCTGAATTAAGAGAGGGATATCTTCTTTACGTTCATGTAATGCCGGTATTTGGATGGGAATCACATTCAAACGATAAAATAAGTCCAATCTGAACTTACCTTGACTTACCATCTCCTTCAAATCTTGATTAGTTGCTGCAACCAGGCGGAAGTTAATATGGTTTTCTTTTTTTCCGCCGATGCGCTTTATCTTTTTTTCCTGTAATACTTTCAGTAATTTAGCTTGCATGGCAAGTGGGAGTTCCCCGATTTCATCTAAGAAAAGAGTCCCGCTGTCAGCCTGCTCAATCAGGCCTTGCCTCCCTTGTTTATTTGCCCCTGTAAATGATCCCGGCTCATAGCCGAATATTTCTGATTCAAACAAACTTTCAGGTATCGTGCTGCAATTCACTTCGATAAAAGGTTCTTTCTTGCGGTTGCTTTGGTCATGAACAGCACGGGCAAAAGTGCTTTTCCCTACCCCGGAAGGTCCTAATAAGAGAATCGTGGCATCGGTTTTTGAAACATTATGGATCGTTTTTAAAATGTGCTTCGTTTCATTACTTCTGGCAATCAAATAATGGTAATCCAGTTCCTTTTCTCTTAAATCCTCGACTTCCGTTTGATAGCCTTTTATTTTTCGTTGTAATTGCTCAAATTGATCCTGCAATTGCAAAATCTCGGTTTGATCCTGACCATAGCTGATTACCCTAACGAGAAGTCCTTCCTTATTAAAAATGGGATAGCCAGTCGACATGACAACATGCCCCGTTTTCGTTTCTTGCATTATGCGCTTCGCTTTCTTTTCTTTTAAAACAATCGCATTGATGGAGGGTGTGAGAAGACCCTCGCTTTCTAATTGATAGACGGAGGTACCGATATAAGAGTCACTTTTCATACCATAAATCTCCCAAAGCTTTGGGTTGGAATATAAAATGATCCCATCTTGATCGGTAATGAGAATGTTATTATTCGATGTTTCAATAATCTTATTTAGTTCTTCCTCCAGCATATCATCGTACATAAATTCCGCTCCTTTGGTTTGTGGGATGCTGTTTAATTAAAATATAAATCAAAAAGTCGAAATAATCAAAAAATAAATTAAAAAACAAGAAAATGATTAAGTTTTTAATCAATTGCATGAAACAAAATAACGAAAAGCCTCATATACCACAGTGAAATAGTTGGCCTGAATCTTGCTTATGTAATAGATAAGAAGAGAATTTCCATAGCCATTCAATTAGAAAAGATGGAAGTTTGTAGGACAGCTGCAATTGCAGTGAAGTGAAAAAAATTATGGCAGAATTAGAATTTAGGAGGATGTTACATGATGAAGTATCAACCGAAAGACTCATTCAAATCACCCCGTTTTTGTGGAGTGCGTACGTTTATGCGGCTCCCATTTGTTGAACGGGTAGATGAACATATGGATTTTGTCATTACGGGGATTCCTTTTGATTCCGGGCAATCATTTAGAACGGGTGCGAGATTCGGACCAGAGGCCATTCGCGATTTTTCAATCCTTTTACGTCCTTATAATCCAGAACAAGATATTAATATTTTTGACTATATATCAGGAATAGATTATGGGGATATTCCGATCATTCCGGGGTATATTTCTGAAACATATAAAAAAATCGAAGAAGAGCTTACCCCCGTCATTGAAAAAGGGATTATTCCCATTTCATTGGGAGGCGATCATTCCATTACACTAGGGGAGTTACGTGCGATCGTAAAAAAACATGGACCTGTTGCCCTGCTTCAATTCGATGCTCACTCTGATACTTGGGATAGTTATTTTGACCAAAAGTATAATCACGGAACCGTTTTTCGCCGTGCAATAGAAGAGGGTCTCATCGATGTATCGCGATCTCTTCAAATTGGTATGAGGGGCGGTCTGTACGGACCGGAAGATCTTCAGGATGCCCGGGATTTAGGTTTGGGCGTTTATACGACAAACGATTATAAACGTATCGGGGTCGAAAAGATGCTGGGGGTCATTCATGAGCGTGTTGCGAATGGTCCGGTATTTTTATCTTTTGACATTGATTTTTTAGATCCGGTCTATGCTCCGGGAACGGGGACCCCTGAAGTTTCCGGTGCCAGCATTGATGATGCTTTAGCCTTAGTGAGAGGCTTGACGAATATAGATTTTGTTGGATTCGATCTTGTTGAGGTTTTACCATCATACGATCACGGACAAATCACGGCTGCCGCAGCCGCTAATATTGTCTATGAATTCATCACACTCATCGCTCTCGCAAAAAAAGGGAAATTGGAGAAAAAAGAGAGAGTCGGAGATTTGGAAACCCAGCTTAACAATTAGTTTCCTCATTTAACTGTAAAGAAGGAAGGAATCGTTGAAGTCTTTTCTTCCCTCTTTACAAAGCGAAAAGAACAATACAAGCCCAAAAGGAGATGTGTAAATGCATATTTTGGATATATCGATCATGATTCTATATTTTTCTGTTTTAATCATTGTGGGAGTAATCGGATCCAAACGGGCAAAAACAGCAGATGATTTCATTGTGGCAGGACGTAATCTTGGTCATTTTATGTATTTATCTTGTTTAGCTGCTGTGATATTAGGGGGTGCTTCTACTCTAGGAACAGCAAAGTTAGGTTATCAGTTTGGGATATCCGGTATTTGGCTAGTGGTGATGATCGGGCTCGGCATAATCGCTATCGGGTTGTTTTTAACAAATAAGATATTTAATTTAAAAGTATTGACGATCAGTGAAATGCTTGAGAAGCGTTACAACTCTCAGACAAGATTGATCAGTGCCCTTGTCTCTGTTATCTATACATTCATGCTGACTGTAACGCAAGTGATTGGGATGGGGACAATTTTACATGTTTTGGCTGGCTGGAATTTAACGGTTTCCATGATAGTCGGGGGTGGGATCGTATTATTTTATACAATATTAGGAGGTATGTGGTCAGTCACCATGACTGATGTCGTGCAATTCGTCATCATGACGATCGGCATTTTCTTTATCATGCTTCCGATGAGCATCTCTAAGGCAGGAGGGTGGGGCTCGCTTAAAGAAAATCTCCCGGCCTCACATTTCGAGTTAGGCAACATTGGCGGAGAGACAATTTTTCAATATTTCCTACTATTTACTCTAGGGGTAGTTGTTGGCCAAGATATTTGGCAGCGTCTTTTTACCGCACGAACCAAAGCTGTTTCTCGTGGCGGAACGGTTGGAGCGGGACTATATAGTGTTTTTTATGCGATTGCAATCAGTATCATTGGAATGTGCGCTTTTATTATCCTTCCTGATTTAGGCGATCCCCAAAATGCATTTACCAGTATAGCGATGGAAACTTTACCTGCTGGTCTATTGGGGGTTGTCATTGCGAGTGTAGTATCGGCCCTAATGTCCACAGCTTCAGGAACTTTGCTTGCTTCGTCCACTTTAGTTGTTAATGACATCATTAAAAAATATATCGGTCCGGGAATGAATGAACGTCAATTTTTAAAAACATCCCGAATTACAACTTTAACGATTGGTGTATTGACCATAATCGTTTCGATATGGATTCAAGATATTTTAGTTGCATTGGATGTTGCTTACGCAATTTTATCCGGTGCTGTGTTCTTTCCGATCATCCTTGGTTTCTTTTGGAAAAGGGTCACGGCTACAGCAGCATTTTACTCGATTCTGACCAGCATGATCGTTATTATTGTCGGATTGGTGATTAATGGACCTTCCTCCACTCAACCAATCCTGTACGGGCTCGCTACTAGTTTTGTCGTCATCACTACGATCACTCTCCTAAGTTCCAATAATGATCACAGAAACAAAAGTGAAGTAAAGCAAGATATAAAGGGTAAAGCTGACATGGACACAATGGCTAATTGATGGTTCGGCAAAAAAACGGAAAAATTGAGGAGGAAAGTAAAAATGACAAAGACAATTTCCCTGCAACCCGCAACATTCAATACATTGGAAGAAGAGCGCATTCACAGGAAGGAACGGTTGGCAGCTTCATTCCGTCTTTTTTCAAAGTTTGGTTTCGATGAAGGGATAGCTGGCCATATTACGGTCCGTGATCCTAAATATACAGACCATTTCTGGGTTAATCCGTTTGGGATGCACTTTAGTCAAATTTCCGTTTCGGATCTTATATTGGTCAATCATAAAGGTGATATTGTAGAGGGTGAACATTCTGTGAATGGTGCTGCCTTTGCCATTCATTCTGAAATTCATAAAGCGCGACCGGACGCCATTGCAGCGGCACATGCTCATTCAGTCTATGGAAAGACATGGTCTTCCTTAGGGAGACTGTTAGATCCGATTACGCAAGATGCCTGCCAATTTTACAGAGATCATGCATTATTTGATGATTTTACTGGTGTGGTTTATGCATCCGAAGAAGGGAAACGCATTGCTAAGGCTTTAGGTCAATGCAAAGCTGTCATCCTCCGCAACCATGGATTGTTAACTGTAGGCCAGTCTGTAGATTCAGCTGCGTGGTGGTTCATAACGATGGAACGTTCATGTCAAGCACAGATAATGGCTGAATCTGTAGGTAAGCCTATTTTTATAGAAGAAGAGTATGCAAAGTTAACGGCAGAACAAACGGGAACGGAATATGAGGGATGGCTGAGTTTTCAGCCTCTTTGGGACAGAATCAGAAAAGAGCAACCAGATTTCTTGAAGTGACCTTAAAGCAAGGCATGGTATAATCCACGACGGATTGCTTTCTCATAAAAGAGGGAAAAAGGTATCGTAGGTTCTTGAGGAGGTTTTATAATGTCCGGTTCTAAGAAAACAGCACCTTCACTTTATATCAGGGTCGATATACCGGAAAAATACATCAATCAGTTTAAGGAGATTTGTTCAGAAGTTGTTGTCGAGCCATGGGAATTCGGTGAACCTGAACCACAGCCAACAGTTGATTTATCGAAGTTTGATGTCATTTATACGCTGGGGCTTCATGATAGTCTTAACATTATAAAAAAAGCACCAAAGATTAACTGGGTCCATTCAGACACTGCTGGAGTGGAGGCCATGCTGAATGAAGATATACAAAACAGCGATGTCATCATCACCAATGTCAAAGGCTGCACATCTGTCCCGATAGCGGAGCATACAATTGCGATGCTGTCTTCATTAGCAAGAGGTGTACCGACAATGATCAGAAATCAAATAAACAAAACTTGGGTTGAAATTCCTGTGAAAGATCTCGAGAATTCGACAGTGGGGATAATTGGGTATGGTGATATTGGCTATGAGATAGCAAAGAGATGTAAAGCACTAGGTATGACCGTTATTGGGTGCCGCCGGAATCCCTCCAAGAGGAACACAGAATATGAACCTGCTGATTTGATAATGGGAATGGATCAAGTGGATGAGGTCCTTTCCAAGTCCGACTTTGTCGTCTTGGCCCTTCCGTTTACAAAAGATACATCATACTTTTTTAATAAAGAACGCTTAAATAAAATGAAAAAAGGCAGCTATGTAATTAATGTCGGCCGAGGTAATACGATTGTTGATGAAGATTTAATTCATTCCTTGAGCAATGGGCACATAGCAGGAGCGGCTCTAGATGTGTTTGAAGTAGAACCTTTACCTAAGGACCACCCTTTCTGGCAGCTGGAAAATGTCATGGTTTCCCCACACAATGCTTACAACTCTTCCAAACACCTAGATCGGGTAATGGAATTATTCCTGAAAAATTTAAAGCTTTATTCTGACGGTAAACCCCTAATGAACGTTGTAGAAAAAAAACTTGGTTATTAACAGTAATCGGTCTTTTGAAAAAAAATTCGAATGGAGTACAAGGGCAGACCCTGATTGGGTTTGCTTATTTTTTGTTTAAAAGCCACTGCTTCATCTTTTTCTTGTATAGGACAATCTCTGATCAGGAAAAGCTGGATATAAGGAGGCGATGTATGAATGGGTACTTTCGAAGTTATTTCCCTGATGCTAAGCTTTGGCATGTTTGTAATTGCTATTCTTGATTTCAAAAATCATGACAAGAATCCTTGAAGATATTGAGGCAGGCCGATGTGTTTGATTATTAATGGAAGCGTTTTAAAAAATGCCGGGTTGTTTAAGAAGGTATTGATTTTCTCGATTTTTTAAACTTGCAGAGAACACCATTATGAGGTGTTCTTTTTGTTTCAAATGAGTTTCAATCGCATATTCCATGAATACATAAGTATCATCTTTGACAAAACAATGATATACAAGTATAGTCTCTAATAGACCGGTTGATATAATTTAAGGAGTGATCCAGCTATGGCAGAGAAACGAAACTCGAAAGACATTCTTATTGAAGCTGCTTCCCGACTTTTTCGAATACGTGGATATTATGGTGTAGGGCTTAAGGACATTATTGAGGAAAGTGGAATCCCAAAAGGTTCGCTGTATCATTATTTTCCGAAAGGCAAAGAAGAATTGGCGATAGAGGCGATTATTCATACAAAAGAATTCGTGATAGGTGAAATTCAACGGGGCTTTGATGAAAACGATGATCCCATCAAAGCCATTCAGGCTCATATTTTTCAATTATCCGAGGTATTTGGGGATAGTGAAAATCTATTAGGACTGCCAATCGGAACGATTGCAGCGGAAACATATACGACGAGTGAGCAGATAAGAACGGCCTGCCAAGAAGCGATAGAAGATTGGCAATCCATATATGTGAAGAAATTACTTGAGGCGGAATTCAGTGAGAAACGGGCAAAAGAATTGAGTATCGTAATTAATGCTTTGATTGAAGGCGGTATCCTTTTATCCTTAACGGCGAAAAGCGGGGAACCTCTCCAGGCCATTGCCGAACAGATACCATTATTGCTGATAAATAAATAAGTCATAAGGAAAAATTATCTTAAGCTTAGGTCGAACAGTTAGTAATTGGAGGAAATATTTTATGTCTACAGATGCAACACAGCAACAAAAACCAGTCATTAGAACGACTCCCATTTTAATTGCATTTTTAATTGCAGGGTTCATTGGTTTATTCAGTGAGACGGCATTAAACATGGCGCTGGGCGATCTAATACAAGAGTTCAATGTCAGTCCTTCCAACGTGCAATGGCTGACAACGGGTTACCTATTAACATTGGGGATATTGGTTCCCGTTTCGGGACTCTTGATTCAGTGGTTCAATACTCGTCAATTATTCATTGCCTCCATGGTGTTCTCCATCATTGGGACGCTCATTGCAGCAATTGCACCTGGGTTCGGCATCTTGATGCTAGCCCGTGTCATCCAGGCAATCGGAACGGGTCTTTTATTGCCTCTCATGTTCAATACCATTTTATTGATTTTCCCTATTCATAAAAGGGGAGCGACGATGGGATTGATGGGGCTGGTGATCATGTTTGCCCCAGCAATCGGGCCGACAGTTTCAGGTTTGATTATTGAAAACCTAAAGTGGAATTACATTTTCTGGGTGTCTTTGCCGTTCTTTGTGATCGCTTTACTATTCGGTCTCAAATATATGCAAAACGTTTCAACAATCACCAAACCTAAAATCGATGTACCATCCATTATTTTATCGACCATTGGTTTTGGGGGTATTGTTTATGGCTTTAGTATTGTCGGAGAGCAAGGATGGAGCAATGCGATAGTTCTATCTTCGATCATTGTTGGACTTATAGCGCTATTCCTGTTTGCTGTGAGGCAATTCAACATGGATAAACCGATGATTGATTTGCGCGTTTTTAAATACCCGATGTTCACGTTAGGGTTAATAACCGTCTTCATCACCTTCATGATCATCATGTCATCCATGATTCTCTTACCGTTATACCTGCAAACCGGTCTTGCATTAGCTGCGTTTTCTGCTGGGCTTGTACTATTACCGGGTGGAGTGCTTAATGGTATCATGTCTCCGGTTACTGGGCGCATTTTTGATAAGTTCGGGCCAAGAGGGTTAGTGATCCCAGGCTTCATTATCATGATTGTCATGTTATGGACTTTGACGAACGTAACGACTGAAACGACGATCATTATGGTAATCGTCATGCATACCCTCCTTATGATTGGTGTTTCGATGGTCATGATGCCGGCCCAGACAAATGGGCTGAATCAACTGCCGAAAAATCTTTATCCGGATGGAACGGCTCTAATGAATACATTGCAACAAGTATCGGGGGCCATCGGTACAACCGTCGCCATTACAATCATGTCAGCATCCCAAAAAAATTATATGGCAAATGCAGAAGATCCGTTCGATCCATCTGCCATCAGCGGTTCATTGACTGCAGGCGTTCAAGATGCCTTTATTTTCGGTCTTGTCCTTGCAATCATTGGTTTGATCGTATCGTTTTTTATTAGAACAGCACGAGACTAATAAGATATTAGTGAAGAAAAATAAATTAGCCAGCAGGGAAAAGAACTTCTCTGTCTGGCTTTTTTGTTTGAAAAAAAGCAGTAAATTATAAACAATGCTGAGGAATAAATCGTTTTTTATCATTTCCCGCCAGAAGACTCCCTCTTAAAGCGTGCGAAGGGCGAAAGCCCAACGGTAAGGGGGAGATGAATGGCGGTTGGCATAAGCCAAAGTAACCTTTTGACAAACATACGTTCCCTGGTTAATAATAACTATAAGGGGGTGAAACCAATGGTTATAAACAAAGCTTATAAATTTCGAGTCTATCCAACGAAATAACAACTAGTTCTAATCAATAAAACGATCGGCTGCTCCCGTTTTGTCTATAACTTCTTTTTAGGCAAACAAAAGGAGAAAGATGCCTACTGGTATATCTGTGAAGAAATGAAGCAGAACGGCCAATTACCCTCTAATGAATGGTAAGGTTCTTTTCTGAATAAATACGCAACAATCAAAGAACTTCCAGCTTTAAAGAACGAGTATTCTTTCCTGAAAGAAGTAGACAGTATTGCCTTACAGAAATCGGTGGAAAATTTAGCAGATTCCTATAGTCGATATTATAAAAAGCAAAACAAATCACCACGCTTCAAATCGAAAAAGAATCCTATCCAGTCCTACACGACTAAACATACGAATGGGAATATTGGAATGATTGGTAATCAAATCAAATTACCAAAACTCGGTCTCGTTCGTTTTGCTAAAAGCCGCGAAGTCGAAGGACGAATCATCAATGCCACAATCAGGCGAAACCCTTCGGGTAAATATTTCATTTCCGTTTTAGCCGAAACCAATGTACAAGTACTTCCTAAAACGAATCGTTCTTGCGGTGTAGATCTTGGTTTGAAGAACTTTGCTATTCTTTCAGATGGTACGGTCTATCAAAACCCAAAATTCTTCCGGACGGTCGAAAAGAAATTGGCCAAAGCACAACGGATTCTTTCAAGGCGACAAGAAATAGCCTTGAATCAAAATAAATCATTGGCTGAAGCCAAAAACTATCAAAAACAAAAAAGAAAAGTGGCGATCCTACACGAAAAAATTTCAAATGCCCGAATGGATTACTTACATAAACTTTCTACCGAAATCATCAAAAACCACGATGTTATTGGAATGGAAGACTTGCAAGTGTCGAATATGATGAAAAATCACAAACTTGCTAAAGCAATTAGTAAAGTATCTTGGTGCCAATTCAAAAAAATGCTGGAATACAAAGCAAAATGGTATGGTAAACAAATCGTGACCGTATCTAAAACGTTTGCTTCTAGCCAATTGTGTTCTAGCTGCGGTTACCAAAATAAAGACGTTATACATCTGAATCTTCGTGAGTGGGATTGTCCTTTTTGTTCTATTCACCACGATCGAGATAGTAACGCAGGACTCAATCTAATGAATGAAGCCATAAGGCTTCTAACCGTAGGAACTACGGGGTTAGCCTAATTAAAAATTGGCCGATAGGCTAATGTTCTTAGGAATCCCCCACTTCAATCAGACCGTAAGGTCGATAAGTGGTGGGTAGTTCAATGGTCTTTATTACCATATTTTATCAAAAGCTATAAAATCAGAGTGAATTATTTGAAAATTAACCACATATCGGATAATCTTACACAATGATAGTTACTAAATTTAGCTCAGGTAAAGCGGTTAACGGGAGGAATTCAAATGAATACATTAAAAACCAAAATGTTTGAACCTGTAACAATAGGTGCATGGAACTTAAGAACAAGAACGGCAATGGCTCCTATGACACGGTCGTTTGCCGATAACGAAACTGGTGTTGTGAATGACCTGACCGTAGAATATTACCGAAAACGGGCTCAAGATGGAATCGGACTTATCATTACTGAAGGTGTAGTGATTTCACCAAGAGCAAAGGGCAATCCTGGAGTTCCCGGTATATATACTCAAGAGCAAATCAACGGGTGGAAAAAAGTAACGGAAGCAGTACACGCAGAAGGCGGAACGATTATTGCGCAAATCTGGCATGTGGGCCGTGCAAGTCACCATGAAATTGCAGGAGGACTTCCTCCGCAGGCTCCGTCACCTATCGCTGCAGAAGGTAAGGTTTCACGATTCGGCAAACCTTTTGACATTCCTGAAGAAATGACAGAGACGGATATTGCAGAAGTTGTGAACCAATATAAACAAGCTGCAAAGAATGCAATGGATGCTGGCTTTGACGGCGTTGAAATTCATGGAGCACACGGCTACTTAATAGACCAGTTCAATTCTGACACCTCCAATAAAAGGACGGATCGGTACGGTGGGGATTTAAAACAGCGTCTGACATTTATGAAGGAAGTGCTAAAAGCAGTTATTGATGCGGTTGGAGTGGAACGTACCCTTATTCGTTTCTCGGCTTTGAAAATTGACCAGCCGTCTTACATGTGGGAGGACCCTGAAAGAGCGATCCAAACATTTATTGAAGCGTTCAATGAAATAGGAGTCAAAATGATTCACCCATCCACGATGGAATTTACCAAACCGATTGCAAGAGGATTGACCATGCATGAATTGGTACGCAGCCACTGGGATGGAATTATAGTTGGTGTAGGGGGGCTTGATCCAGAAACAGCAGAAGCCGCACTGGAAAAAGGCATCATTGATATTGCGGCGATTGGACGTCCGCTTATCGCCAACCCGGATTATCTGGCACGAATTAAGCAGGATGAAGAACTTGTTGATTACGAGGCAAAGAAACATTTAGGGCAACTGATTTAATAGCGATAAGATATAAGGCAGGCTTGTTCATGACAGGACAACGCAGTACCCATACTTCTGTTTCTATAAGTGATGCGATTCTTCTTCAAGAAGGGTCGCCTTTTCTTATTGAACTAAAATGGAAGAGTAGAAAAGAGGGATGTTAAAAAGGTTAATTGGTAGACTTACTGGTTATTTCAAAAAATATAGTGAGGAAGCTGGTATATCGATGGAACGTATCATGGTTATCGGAGTGTCCGCGGGTGTCGGAAAATCTACTTTTGCAAGAAGACTTGGAGATCATTTGAATATCGATGTATATCATTTGGATACATTCTACTGGAGGCCCGGCTGGGTGGAAGCACCTTTAGAGGATTTTATTTCTGCTCAGAAGGAGGTATTGAGTCATGACAAGTGGATCATGGATGGCAATTATAGTAATTCTTTTCATTTACGTTCGAAGCTTGCCGATACGATAATTTATTTAGAACTTCCTCTTAGTGTTTGTCTTTACCGGGTTATAAAACGCTGGTTGTCTAATCTAGGTAATACAAGGCTGGATATGGGCAAAGGCTGCAATGAAAAATTAGACTGGCAGTTTATTAAATTTATCATGACCACCTACTTTCCTCGCAAGAAAGAAATGAAAGCCAGATTTGCCGATCTTCAAAAGAGTGCCCCTGAAAAGCTAATAGTTATATTAAAAAGCAGGCACGAAATTGAAGGATATTTGTGGAATATGAAGGGATAAGCTTCTTACCATTAATTTTTATGACACTTAGAGATTTCCGAAACTAAGGCTTTCCTGCTCTTAACATGGAGTTAATATAAAGCCCAAAAAGGGATCTTCCAATTGAAGATCCCTTTTTATACCATGAACTAAAGGGCCGTATATGCAAGGGTCGATTACGGCAACCCACTAATCTAGTCTATCATCTTTTAACTAACGGCTTTACATCTTGCGGAATAGGGGAGATATAGCTTTTCCCTTGTAATCGTTCTTTTAGCTCTGTTTTTGCCTTTTCAATTAATTCCGGATTTTGAAGTACTTCTACTGCAGTTGCCGCAATAACCTTGCCAGCATGTAGCATTCCTTTATGGGCAATGGATGTTGATCCCAGTGTAACCCACTGCCAGCTATGCAAAGGTGACCCAAGAACAAAACAAGCTGTTGTGCATTGGGCAGTAGGAACAATCCAACTAACATCTCCCACATCCGAGGGACCTGTTAATGGCGCTTGGAAGCCCTCAATGGGTTCTAACCAATTTGCCAGTGCATCATCAATACTGAGAACCCAACGCTAATCGTTGTATGAGCAACGGATAAAACCCGTTCGTGCATCATTTCTACCTAATTACGAAAGCTAAAGTTCCCCATCTTACTGTTTGCAAAAAAATATCATGATGATAATGTTTCCACTAGAATAAATTTTGCTTTTCCATTCTGACGCACCTTTATTAAAGTAATAGTATCAGTATGTCCAAAATTCAGAGATGCAATTATCTCGAACCAGAACTTTTTTGGCTACAATGGAGCTGTATCATCCTTCAACTAGCAGCTTTTCGGCCAGCCTCTTTGTGTGCTATTTTTTCATACTAGCCAAATACATTAGCATGTGGAATTTTTCGTCTATTACATGATAATCAAAAAAAGTTCCTGGATCTGTACAGTAACCGATATTTTCACTTTGTGTAATTTGAAATCCGTTGACTGATATATTTTCTTCTATGTATTTTGGATATAAAATATGCACGTGGGAATTTGGATATAAGGCTGAAATATTTTTCAAGGATTTGGCCGAGCTATCATAATAGGAGTACCCGCCGACAATTGTTGAACTGCTATGTAAATAGTTTTTTAGAACATGAATTGGGAACTGCGGATTGAGCAGTGAAAAATCATTTGCTGTAAAACTATCCACAAAAACATCGATGCTAAGCGGTTTCAATGGCAGATTTAAATCAGAATTCAAAATATAAAGGACATTTGGCTTTGGATTCATACGCTCAATTCTTTTTCTAACCTTCTTGAGCATCGCAAGCGAATAGCCACTGAATACATAGGATGCGCTCGTTTCAAGAACATCGATATATTTGGGTAGTGACACAAAAGCGTCAACGTTTGTTTCCACGATTAACTTGTTTTTCAAATCTACATTTTGGAGAACTTTTTGAAACCAAAAATTACTTTTTTCAAATAAGTTAATCATATTGGGATTGATCTCATTAATCGTTTCTTTATCGTAAAAATAAGATGGATAAGGAGACGTCTCGTACAAGTTCCCGGTAATGATAATACCTTCCTCGATAGCTGCCTCGTATCCACAGGTACAAGTTAAACTCCCAGTTTGAATGTAGACTTTTTTAATCGTCACATCTTTCATTTCAAGTGGAATGTGGCACTTCGGACAATAGAGCAAATTTACAAAGGAAAGTGGGACCCCTGTAAAATTCTCTTCTTTGGATGAAGGCGAATTGGTTTGAACCGCTTTTTCAATCAATTGGATAGCTTTTGATATGTCTTCTTTTTTCTTGGTCAGCTGGTTCTTTTTATCAATGAGAAAGTTGTTGTAGTAGTCGATATCATCATGATCAGAGAAGTTTGTGACACGCTGATACGATAAAATTTGTTGAATTTCTAGCAGTGAAAAATGAAATTTTTTCAGCTCAGTAATAAAAGCCATGTCGTCGAGACACAATTGGTTCATTTGATACTGGGTGTTTTTTTTGTCTGGTATTAATAATCCTAGTTCAATGTAATAACGAACGGTATCGGTGGTAACATGAAAAAGCTTTGCAAATGTACCAATTTTCATAGATGCCCCCCAATGAAGAAAGTGGAGTTACTCCACTTTTTTACGAAAATGAATTCAAAAAACTCTCAAATGGCTATTGACTTGGAGGAAACTCCAAGTCATATGATGGACTCAATAAGTGTGAATATTGTGAATAAAATTTGACTGTATTATAGCATACATGTCACATAAGGAGAATAACAAGCATGGATAAGATGGATCGAATGGATACTCTATCGCTGTGGGCAGTGACTGCAAACAGCTATGAAAAAGGAAATTTTCTTGAAGGAAATGAAGAGGCAGATGTTGTCATTATTGGAGCAGGTTTCACAGGTCTTTCTTCTGCGTATCATTTGCAAAAATTAGGGAAGAGTGTCATTGTCCTTGAGCAAGAAACGATCGGATATGGTGCCAGCGGTCGTAACGGCGGGATGGTATTGCCAGGCTATAAGCCAACGATGAAGGAGCTTGCCAAAAAGTATGGTGCCGACGAGGCAAGACAGCTTAACGATCTCTCCTTGTTTAGCGTTGAACTGGTTAAAAAAATCATTGACGAGCATCAAATCAACTGTGACTTTAGAAAGACAGGTCACATTGTGGCGGCTTACAAAGCCAAGCATTTTGAAGAATTGAAACATGAAAGCGAATTCTTAAACAAAAATTTTGGGTACGATTCAAGCGTGCTTGATCGAAGTCAGTTGCATCAAGAGATCGATTCCCCACTTTATTATGGCTGCTTAGTCGACAACTCGAGTTACTCGTTCCAGCCACTGAATTATGCAATTGGTTTGGGAGAAGCAGCTAAATCGATCGGTGCAAAAATCTTTGAGCATTCGAAAGCACTATCTATTGAGTACGGTCAAAACAGAGTGAAAGTTGTAACAGAAAAAGGAGCTGTTACTGCGAAAGACATTATTGTCGCTACAGATGGTTACTCCGGAAAAATCATGAATGAACTGAACAAAGGCGTACTGCCAATTTCGGCACGTATTATTGCTACTGAACAGCTACCAGAATCACTGGTGAATACCATCATTCCTAAAGATCGCATGGTTTTTGATACAAGCAATTTCCTTTACTATTTCCGACGTACACCAGATAATCGGATCGTATTCGGCGGTGGCGATATTCGTCCAAACTTAGGCGATGCCGTTTATCAAAGTGTTTACGATGCCATGGTTAAAATAATGCCAAAACTAGCAGGAAGCAAGATTGATTTCAGTTGGGGTGGATTTATCGGGGTTACAATTGATACGTTCCCTGTTATCGGCAAATCCAAAGAAGGCGCATATTTCGCAACGGGTTATACGGGCCACGGCGCTTCTCTCTCGACATTGTTTGGCAAGTTATTGGCACAATGGATCGTTACGGGGAGTGCAGGTGGATATCGGTTTGAAAAGGAACGCCTCAAATCATTCCCATTCTATAATCAGAAAACCATTCTGGTAAATCTAGCACATATTGGTTTTAAACTGGTAGATATTATTGCTTAAAGGAGAGTTGTTTATGAAAATAAACATGTTCATTGACGGGAAATGGGTAGAAGCGTTATCCGCTGATAGACGAAAGATTATCAATCCTGCAACTGGAGAGGTGATCGCATCGTCTGCTGATGGTTCAGCAGACGATGCGAAGATAGCAATCAAGGCGGCTCGTAAAGCGTTTGACAGCGGGATCTGGTCGGATTTATCAGCTGATGAAAGAGCTGACTATCTCTATAAGATTGCAGACCGTCTTGAAGAGAAGGCAGCTGAAATTGCACGTTTGGAAACTGCAAATAACGGTAAGGTTATTCGTGCAACCACCTATGTGGATATTCCGGTATCGATTCAATGCTTCCGCTATTATGCTGACTTGATCAAAGGCATGAAAAAGGAATCTTACACTCGTGCTGATTCTTCAGAAACAATTATTATTCATGAACCGATTGGTGTTTGTGGACTTATTGTACCTTGGAACTTCCCACTTATGTTAGCTGTTTGGCAGATTGCTCCTGCACTCGCCGCAGGGAATACAATTGTACTTAAGCCTGCTGAG
The DNA here is from genome assembly GCF_036541465.1 of Bacillus sp. CFBP9009. Classification (NCBI taxonomy): domain Bacteria; kingdom Bacillati; phylum Bacillota; class Bacilli; order Caryophanales; family Bacillaceae; genus Bacillus; species Bacillus sp. CFBP9009. The sequence continues at coordinate 75,687 of NZ_JAZHFU010000001.1, forward strand.
GTCACTCCTGTAAGCGTTTTCAAATTATTTGAAATTATCGAAGAGGTTGGACTTCCGGCCGGAGTGGCAAACTTGCTATTGGGGCCTGGATCAACAGTTGGGAATGAGCTTGCCGAAAGCCATGATGTTGACAAGATTGCCTTTACCGGTGGAACAAAAACAGGCCAAAGCATTATGCGCGCAGCTGCGGGCAATATGAAAAAAATCACACTTGAACTGGGTGGTAAATCTCCACTTATTGTGTTTGACGATGTGGATTTTGAAACTGCAGTCGAGAATGCGATGTTTGGTATTTTCCACAATGCTGGGCAGGTTTGTTCAGCTGCATCTCGTTTGCTTGTACAAGAGAGCATTTACGATAAGTTTGTTGAAAGATTAGCCGAGCGTGCAAGCAAAATTGTAGTTGGCAATGGGGAAAGCGAAAACATTGAAATGGGATCCCTCACAAACGAGCCTCATATGAATGAAGTTTTACATTACATCAAGAGCGGAATCGAAGAAGGTGCAAAATTAGTTTGTGGTGGTAAGCGCTTAACAGAAAATGGGCTTGATCGAGGATTTTTTATTGCGCCAACGATCTTTGCTGATGTAAATGCGAATATGCGTATTGTTAAGGAAGAGATTTTTGGTCCAGTCCTTGTTGTACAGAAATTTAAAGATGAGGAAGATGCCATCCAAAAAGCGAATGATTCCATTTATGGATTAGCTGGTGCTGTATTTACTGAAGATATGGATCGAGCAAAACGTGTCATTAGTAAATTGCGTGCGGGAATTACTTGGATTAATAGTTATCATCTCGCTTATGTTGAAGGTCCTTGGGGAGGATATAAGCAAAGTGGAACCGGCAGAGTGTTAGGTGCTGTTGGGCTGGAGCACTTTATGGAAACAAAGCAAATCAATATCCACCAGCATGCCAAGCCTGTAGGTTGGTATGCGAATTAATTGAGCTTAACTTACTACATCTATTATTTATAGGGGGACATGCTCATGAAAATAGCAGACAACCGTCCGTCATCGAAGATAGAGCAAGTAGAAGTAATGAATAAGCCAGCGCATGATTCAGTGCTGGGAACCAAAAGTATTCCGTTACTATATTTACGATTTGCTTTGGCAGGAATTATGGCTAACGCAATTCTAGGAGTTGCAGCGGTTGTCGATGGCTATTTCGTCAGTGGCTTTCAGGAGCTGGAAGTCGAAGGGATTGGAATTGGATTTACGGTCATGGTTATTACCCGTATGCTTGGCGTACTTTTGGGTGTGGGAGCCGGAGCAGTCATTTCACTTCGCCTTGGAAAAGGGAAAATCGAAGAAGCTAGAGGTATTATGGGACAAACCTTATGGTTTACTCTTTTCATCTCCACTTTGCTAGCTGTAATTGGAGTGGTCTTTGAAAATCAAATCATGACCTTATTCGGAGCAAGTGATGAAGCGCTTCCATATGCGGTGCAATATAGCCGACTGCTATGGATTTCATTGCCATTAACGATATTGGCCGTTGTATTAAGTGTTTTAACCAATATCGATGAAAAACCTGTATTATCAATGAACAGTTGGTTAGTAGCAGCAGTTGTTGGCGGGATTACAGAATGGATTATGGTAACGAAGTATGACATGGGGATGATGGGTTCCTCATGGGCCAATACGATTTCGCAATCGATCCCTGTTTTCCTAATCTTTTATTTCTGGTTTGGTAAAACAAAACTTAAGCCAAAAATGAAAGATATGATGATTAATCTCAAGACGATCGGTGAAGTGGCTTGGACGGGCTTTGCATCTTTCTCGAGTCTGTTCATGATGTTCATTGCCATTATTTTCTTCAACAACATGCTGCAAAGGTACGGTGGTGGGCTGCACGTTGCCGCTTTCACGATTCAAAACGGTTACATTACAAATATGCTCGCCTTAGCAGCGCTCGGTGGGATGACAGGACTTCAACCGATCATTAGTTATAATTACGGTGCGGGCAACCTTGATCGTGTTAAACAAGCAATTAAGATGGGACTCATTTTTACGGTTGCCTTCTTTGTGATTGTGACATCCATACTAATCATTTTTGCAGATCCAATTGTGTCATTTTTTTCCGTTGGTAATCCTGAATTGCAGAAACTGGGCATTTGGACGACAGTTGTATTCAATTCTTTGTTTACGCTTAATGCAGTCAGCTTGCTTATCTCCGGTTATTTCGAAGCACAAGAGAGAAACTGGTCCGCAACGTTTATTAGTGTTAGCAAAATGCTGTTGTTCATGTTCCCGTTTCTATTTATTTTCCCGAAATTCTGGGGTGTAGAAGGTATATGGTACGCAGGTCCTGCCGCAGAAATTCCAGGCCTTCTCATTGCCATATACTTTATGAAAAAAGAGTTCAAACGTTTAAAAGATACCAATGTTAAGACAGTAAGTTTATAAAACCTATTCCTTCAAAATTACCTATAAGAAAGAGAGAGGATCATCTTGTTTTTTGCGAAAAAACTTACAGCCGAAGAAGCACAACAACTTGGTGTTGACACGTGGGAACCATGGGTGGGCGAACCGAATAAAGGAACGTGGCATCTAGAAGAACAGGAAGTTTTCTTTGTGACAGACGGTGAAGTGTTTATTACTGTTGATGGAGAAAAGTATCATATTACAAAGGACTGGGTCGTTTCCTTGGCTAAGGACCTTGTTTGTGAGTGGGATTGTCCAGTATTTTTGAAAAAGAATTATAAAATGAACCATGAGATCAATCTGAAATAATGTGAAATGGGAAGTGGGCATATTTTAAGCAGATGAATGCTAAATACTGAACTGATCACTCTAAAAGAGTAATTTCGAAAGGGATGAGTGTATGAAAGCTGATGTTGTATTGATAAATGGAGAGGTTATTACAGTAGACCAAAAGAATACAGTAGTCGAAGCTGTAGCAATAAAAGAGAATCGTATCGCAGTTGTTGGTTCAAATCAGGAGGTTAAGAGTTTTATAGGAGAAAAAACGGATGTAATTGACTTGAAAGGAAAAACGCTTCTTCCTGGATTCATTGATTCTCATATTCACCTCATTTTTTATGGGTTGAATCAGTTGGCGGTAAGTTGTAAAGCTGAACATATCGATTCCATCGAGGCTTTGTTAGCTGACCTGAAAAAGAAAGCCTTAGAAACTCCTAAAGGTGAATGGATACGTGCTTGGGGCTTTAATGAAGCCGCAGTGAAGGAAAAGCGTTATCCATCAATCGCTGAACTGGATGGAATTTCAGATGAACACCCCATTATTGTATCACGTACTTGCAACCATATAAGCGTGGTGAACAGCAAAGCATTAGAAATAGCGCAAATTAACGAGAACACCCCGAATCCTAATGGGGGAGTCATTGAAAAGAATAAGGCAGGAAGGCTTACAGGAAAATTAATTGAAGCAGTAAATATGAGTATGAACGAGTTTGCAAGTTATACAGAAAGTGAACAGATGAAGGCTGTGAAAATTGCATCAGATCATTTCGTTGCAGCGGGCATAACAAGTATACATGAGGCAGGAGGAAATGGTCCTGAGAGTTACCGTTTACTGCAACAAGCTGTGAAGAGTAAGGATATTCGTGTCCGAATATATGCAATGATATGTCAGGTAAATAACTCCCATGAATTTGTTAATAAAATGGTCGAAGCTGGTGTGGTAACTGGTACCGGAGATGAGAGATTCAAAGTTGGACCAGTTAAATTGTTTACAGATGGAAGTAGCACGGGGCCTACAATTGCAACTCGTGAGTCATACTCCAGTGACTCTAACGATTATGGCATTCTTTATTATAGTGAGGAAGAAATCTATCAGGTTTTAGGTGAAGCACATAAAAAAGGCTATCAAATCACTGTACATGCACAAGGTGATAAAGCCATTGAAATCTATTTGAATTGTGTGGAAAAGGCGTTGGAGGAATCACCAAGAAAAAACCATCGTCATCGGATTGAGCACGCGGGAATTTCTTCACCAGATTTACAAGAGAGAATGAAAAAACTCGAGATGGTTCCTATTCCAAATCCTCCATTTCCATATGAATTCGGAGAGATATATGTCCAACACTATGGTGATCGTGTTAATCACATGTATGCTGTTCGTGATTATATTGATCGTGGCATCATGGCTGCAGGTGGATCGGACGCGCCAGTTACTGACTATAATCCTTTATTAGGAATTCATGTTGCTGTCAATAGAAAAAGCCAGTCTGGAATGGAGTTTGGTGCTAATCAATCCATAAACGTAATGGAAGCTATTAAACTATACACCTGGAATGGCGCTTATGCGAGTTTTGAAGAAGAGATAAAAGGAAGCATAGAGGTCGGAAAGTTGGCGGATTTAGTTATATTAAATGACAGCATTTTAAGTGTCAACCCAAACCAAATTAAAGATTTAAAAGTAGAAACAACTATTATTGATGGTGAAATTATCTATCAAGAAGAACTATCAGTGAAAATTTAATATATCATAGTTTGCAAACCACGTAGCCCTTGTAAAGTTACGTGGTTTTTTTTCGAAATAGGTACCCCAAATTATATATGTGCTGAAAATCGAATGAGATGGAAAAGTAGTTATGAATCACTTGAATAACGTATACAACGTATTTTTACTTCATGTTGCATGATAAAATGATACATAAGAGAAAAAATTTGGCGTGGGTATGAATACAACTATATATTATACCATCACTACCACTCTTTTCTTTTTTCTGCTGATATGATCAAGAGTAACAAAAGAAATAATAACCAGGGCTCATACAAATTGAGCAATATTTAGACAGCAGAAAAATTAGGATTACGATATCATGACTTGGATTAAACCAGGATATTCTAGAAAGAACAATGAATCTATTACAGATGGTAAAGGAAGTCGATTACTGGATGTATAAAATCGGACTTGTCGGTCTAAAAACTTCTATAGAACAAATTTTAGTTTTGGCAGAAGAATATAAACATGAGTTGGAATTCATCTCATTGCCCTATGTAAAGACCGAAGAGGTGGAGAATATTGTAAAGGAACATGAATCTCACGTACATGCATGGCTTTTTTCTGGTCCACTTCCCTATGAAATTGCGCGAAAAACAATACGTACAGATAAAATAATGGTCCATGTTCCTGCCACGGAATCAGGTTTTTATAAATCTTTTTTAGAGATGATCTACGAACAAGGGAAAATCATTGAGCATCTAAGTATCGATACTATGTCCTCAAATAATATAAGTGAGGAAGCTTTGTCACAGTTGAATATAAAAACCAAAAAGATTTATACGAAAGTGTTTGAGACAGATGTTGATACGGATGAATTGGTACATTTTCACTTGGATTTATGGAATACGGGAAAGACAGAAGGAGCTTTTTCTTGTTTTCCTTCCGTGTGTGAAGCTTTAAGGGAATATGGCATTCCAGCTTACCGAATGTCGATGAGTAAGATGGAAGTGAGGCAAACGCTTCGAATTCTTTCTGAAAAAGTAAAGACTTCCTACTTTAAGGATACACAAATCGGAGTTGAAATCATTGAAGTCGAATATTTTAACAAAGTTGCAGAGGAAATGAAAACTCCTTATCATTTACAATACTTGGAGCTACGGCTAAAAGAAATGTTGATTCAACTTGGAGAAAAAATAAATGGTTCCTTTTCAGAGAAAGGGAATGGAAGATACATGATTTTTAGTTCTCGCGGCGCAATTGAACGAGAAATCATTACCCTCGAAGATACCATTCAAAAATTGGCTTTTGAAGCAGATACAACCGTTGCCGTCGGAATTGGCTTCGGTGAGACTGCCTATTCGGCGGAAATCAATGCTTTTCGTGCTATTCAACATTCAAAAGAGATGAAGAAGCGAGAAATTGTGATTATTCAAGATGATGGCAAAATTATCGAATCACCAGGCAAAAAGAAAGAACTGCAATATGATACCCGTACCCACAATAAACCCCTTATAGAAAAGTTGAAAAACGGAAATATCAGTGTTAAAACGTATAAGAAGATATCGGCTCTCGTTCAAAGAATGGGCTGGAGTGATTTTACTACAAAGGACTTAGCGACACATCTTGAGATGACAGAGCGGAATGTACGGCGTATTGTTGCGGATATGTGCGAAGTTGAGTTGGCACAATGCGTTGGTGAAGAGGCTAACGCCACCCGTGGAAGACCGAGTAAAATTTATCAATTATTATAATTACAGGCACCCAAAATTTGGGTGCTTTTTTAGTGCGAAAAAATAGTTTGGAATTTTCAAAAAATATTGTAATAAAGACCGTGTGAGATTATACTCTATTTAAGGAATTTTTTCCTTAAACTATCCTAAATTAAGAAATGTTATGTAAATTGAATGAAAAAGGAGTTGTAGTGGATGTCTCAAACGATAATGATTCATGATTTGATCGAGGCTGTTAAAGATGAAGTGATTGCTTGGAGAAGATATTTACATAAGTATCCGGAGCTTTCTTTTCAGGAGGAAAAAACAGCACAATTTGTTTATGAAACACTGCAAACTTTTGGTGAATTGGAAATTTCACGTCCGACAAAAACGAGTATTATGGCTCGTTTGATTGGTCAGCAGCCTGGGAAGGTTATTGCACTGCGGGCAGATATGGATGCGCTTCCAATTGTAGAAGAGAATGATTTTGACTTTGTGTCACAGAATTCAGGAGTTATGCATGCTTGCGGACATGATGGGCATACGGCGATGCTGCTTGGCACAGCAAAAATTCTTACACAGTTAAAGGATCAAATTAAAGGGGAGGTGCGCTTTTTATTTCAACATGCTGAGGAACTGCCGCCCGGTGGAGCTCAAGAAATGGTGAGAGCCGGTGTGCTGGATGGGGTGGATATGATCATTGGATCCCATCTCTTGTCGACTCTTCCTTTAGGGAAAATTAGTTTGGGTTACGGTCCAGTGATGGCTGGAGCTGATACTTTTAACATTACTGTGGTGGGTAAAGGGGGGCACGCCTCACAGCCTGAACTTACCGTCGATCCCATAGCAATTGGAACTCAGGTTGTATCAAATCTCCAGCACATTGTTTCGAGGTATCGAGATGCCCAGGAAGCCCTGGTGATTTCAGTGACTCAGTTCCATGCGGGAAGTGCGATTAATGTTATTCCAAGTAAGGTAAGCATTGGTGGATCAGTTCGCAGCTTCAATCCGGAACTGCGGGAAGAAATCCCGAATTTTATCGAACGGATAGTAAAAGGGATTACTGAAGCGCATGGAGCTACTTATGAATTCGATTATCAGTTTGGTTATGCTCCTACCATTAATGATGAAGAAGTTACCCGATTGATGGACGAAACAGTCTGTGAAATATTTGGTGAAGAAAGTCGAGAAATTTCAAAGCCAATTATGGGAAGTGAAGACTTCTCTGCTTTTCAAAAAGTAGTTTCAGGATCTTATATTGGAATAGGAGCTCGTAATGAAGAAAAAGGGATTATATATCCTCACCATCATCCCAAATTTACAGTCGATGAACAGGCTCTACAAAATGGGGTGAAGTTATTTGTTCATGGGACTTTAAAAATGTTAAATCTAACTTACTAGGGGGTTAAGAGTTTGAAAAAAATATATTGGCTCGGAATTATCCCGTTTCTTGGCTTTATTGTGGGGGCTTTGTTTACAAATAAAGTAACTCCCTATGTTCTGGGTATGCCATTTTTTCATTTTTGGATTGTACTTTGGTCTGTGCTGACCACAGGTATAATGGGGATTATTTATCTACTCGATCCTGCTAATCAGAAGGGAGATTCAAGATGAACATTGCCGTTTTTTTCATCCTGTTTTTTTTCGTCATTTCCGTTTTGATTGGTATCCAGGCTAAAAAAGGGAAAGAAATGAACTTAGAACAATGGTCAGTTGGAGGTCGCGGAATGGGAGCCCTATTGATTTTCCTCTTATCCGCAGGTGAAATGTATACTACCTTTACCTTTTTGGGTGCAAGTGGTTCGGCTTATGGGGAAGGTGGTTCCATCTTTAGTATCGTGACATATGGCTGTCTGGCTACAGTCATCTCCTATTGGACATTTCCGGCAATCTGGAGGTATGCAAAGAAACACAAATTAGTTTCCCAATCTGATTTTTTTGTGAAAAAATATCAAAGTCCATATCTTGGTGTGCTTGTTGCTGTAATAGGTGTTATAGCTTGTACTTGCTACTTAGTCCTGCAATTGAAGGGTTTAGGATATATCGTTTCTGCAACATCCTATGGGGTCATTTCTTCTACAGCTGCCATTTGGGTTGGAGCAATTGGTGTTACCATTTTTGTAATGGTTTCCGGTATTCACGGTTCTGCCAGGACAGCTATTTTGAAGGATATTCTGATTCTTGGCGTTGTTGTATTTTTAGGAGTTTATTTCCCACTTCATTATTATGGCGGTCTTCAACCTATGTATGAGGCCGTTGAACAGGCAAAGCCGAACTATACCATACTTCCAAATCAGGGAATGAGCGTTTCATGGTATATATCGACCGTTGTATTAAGCTCTATTGGATTTTATATGTGGCCGCACGGGTTTTCTCCTATTTATGCTGCCTCTAGCGAGAAAGCACTGCGAAAAAATGCAATCCTAATGCCAATGTACCAATTGATTTTATTGTTTGCCTTTTTTGTCGGGTTTGCAGCGATCTTACAGATGCCTGGATTAAAAGGCGGCGACGCCGACCTTATCTTGCTGCAGCTTTCTAAACAAGAATTTGATCCATGGTTTGTAGGCTTAATCGGTGGTACTGGCGTGTTAGCCGCTCTAGTCCCAAGTTCCATGCTGTTGCTGTCTATATCAACATTGCTTGCGAAAAATGTATACAGCGTATTCACTCCATCTGCAACGGAAAATCAAATTGCAAAACTGGTAAAATATTTGGTTCCGCTTATTTCTCTAGTAGGGATTTACTTGACCTTTAAAGGTGGAAACACCCTCTTTAGTCTCGCTTTAATCGCCTATAATTTTATTACACAACTTGCTCCTGCCTTTTTCGCAAGTTTGATGAGAAAGAATTTTGTAACCAAACATGGAGCATTTGCAGGGATAATAACAGGAGGAGTACTAGTCTCCATTATGGAACTAGGGAACATAAAAATCAGTCAACTATTTCCTTATCTTCCTCAAGCAATTAAAGATCTGAATGTGGGTATTATCGCCCTATTTATTAACATTGTTGTTTTAGTGGTGGTCAGTCTGATGACAAAAAACTTTACTTATACTCATCAAGATACTGATGATTTGGAGACATCAACAGTAGACAAGATCCTAATGTAAAAAGAAATCAAATAGCTAACTCAACATGATTTTTACATTCACTTCCGATATAAATATGTAAACCGAATTCCCTCCAATTAAAACTTTTCTGGGGGCAGTTTTGCAGCACTCCATTTACAGTTCGAATAACGCTAATGATGAATTGGACTTTTTGGAATCAAAGGTGTCCAGTGGACACAGGATAATTCAGCGAGTCTCCATTTTTGGATTAAAGGGGGAAGGGGTAACTTTGAGAATTGTCCTTTTTGATTTCTTTCTGACAAATAACTAAGAAGATTATCTGCAAAAGAAACAAACCGGTCCTGAATATGGCCGGTTTGTTTCTTTTAGTTATTCTGTTTTAGAGCTCTGATCTTTATTTCTTTTATTTCCTTTGCTGTTGTCCCCACTAACAGGAGCTTGCCCGTGTAATTGCGGTGAATTTTGATTACGGCTGCCTTTATTAAATTTTTTTGTCATGTCTTACATCTCCTTTCTTTTTTCAAATACAGTTTGTCCCTTTTTGGTGAACTTATGTTTGTCACTTGTAAGGAATATCCTTATCAAGTGATATTTTTCATTCACGGCTAATAAGGTAGCTCAGTAGGAGGATAGATAGAATAATCATTACCTGTTGAAAAAAGGGGCTCAGCTGCATATCGAGTCAGGTTGGTTAGATTGAGTTACAGAGGACTGAGTTAAAGTACTAAAACGCTTGTCGGACCTCCAAGTTTATCGATCTGCATTTCGCCCTTGAGGGATTTAACATAGACAAAGTGTGCAAACTGGCTGTTATGACTGTTGAAAGTTCTAATTATGAAGGTGAAATAAAAAAATTTATGGAATGTTTGGGAACTAGAGGATCTTTTTAACATAAGTTCATTCAAGAGGGTTAAATTACATAGTTCTTACTTTATTTTTAATAAGCTTACAGTAGTAGTTTGTAGCTCTGAAAAAAAGAAAAGTATATACAAATAAATGATTTCAAGGATACATGTGGTATTCTTTTTTAAAGCATGTATAAGCATCTTCATAGTGATCTTTCCTTTCTTATTGTAATTTCATCAATTATACTAATGAATTTATACAAAATCTTCCTCTTTGTTAGATTACCTGCCATTGTTTTTTTGGATGTAAGATTTTGTTGAAAAAGGATCTACCATTCACAACTGGTGAATCCTCATGGAATGATGGAAGGCTATTTTAAGTGGACAATATTTTCAACAGTTACCTCGAAGGAATATATTACGAGTATTTTGGGATGACAAAAACTGATTTTGGTATGTACTTTATGAAGGGTCAGTGGAATATTTACTTCACAGTTACTAGCACTTGTACCATTAATTCATATGAGGGAGCTTTTCTGGTTGCTGTTTTTTCTTACTTAATAAGCGCTTTTTTCATGCACTTTCAAAAAAGAATATTAGCTTATAGTTCAAAAGTGGGACAGAATATCTCGAAGAAAATATAAAAAAAAGGCAGAATTATTCTGCCTTTTTTTATCTAACTTTTACATAGTTATATAAAGTGCTTTTAACTCATTTAAAAAATATTCAATTCTTTAGTATCGATATTTCCTGGAAATTCTAAATGATCTTCATTTCTGTTATTAATACAAACACTTATGGGATACCCAAGGCTAAGATGATACAACTTAAAAAGATTATTCACCCTAATATTGGGGGCACGAGAATCATTTGAGAGATCTTTGCAAACCCGGGGGAGACACTACTCTTAATTGTTATTTTTACTGGTAATGTCATTTTTGTTTAAAAATTCTATGATTCCATTAATCAATCCAGTTGATAATGGTAGTTCAGGATTTGTATAGGTTGCTAAATTTCCCGCTCGATCTGCAGGGGCTTCTTTCAATACATGATTCATCTTTTCGAGTATAAGTAATTCAGAATCGCTTTTTTCCGTATGTAACGCTTTTGCGTTAGTTGCCGGCACTTGAATGTCTCTATTGCCGTTTACGATTAGAACAGGGATATTCAGTTCCTTTACTGATTCTATCGGGTTATATTGAATCCAAGAAATCATGTAAGGTTGAACAGAAGGACGGAATACACTCTGCAAATCAGCACTGACAGTCTCGACTTGTTTTCCTTGTTTTAGCTTTGCCAGTATATCTTTGGATTCCGTTAATAACTTCGGTGTCAGTTGCTCTTCAAGCTGTTTGATGAGTACTTGGTCAATAGGTTCGCCTGCACCCGCTAATGAAATGAATATGTCTGTTTCTGTATTCTTTGCGGCTTCCATTCCAATTAAAGAGCCTTCGCTATGGCCGATGATGCCGACTTTGGAAAAACGGCCATCCTTTTTGGCAAATTGAATCCAGGCAGCTGCATCATCAATATACTGTTCAAATCTCAGGTCCTCTTCTTTTCCTGCCAATTGCATATTTTCACCAATTCCGCGCTTATCATACCTAATGCTTGCGATACCTTTTTCTGCAAGACTTTCGGCTAACATTTTCAAACTATTATTTTTTCCGGGATTTGCAATGGTGTTACCATCTTTATCGGTCGGACCAGAACCCGCAATTAAAATCATCACAGGAAAAGGCCCTTCATTTTTTGGTGTTTCTAAAAGGCCTTTAATGGTTCCGTTCTTTAAGTCGGCCTGCACGATTTCACCTGATTCTTTTTCTTCAACTGCCTGATCGGATTTCTTGACCAATTCAAAGGGGAACTTTTGCCCTTTTTGAACAAATGTTCCTGAAATCCTTTTCTGATCTACTTTACCATCAAACGTTATTTGCTGATTTTGGATCTTCATATCAAAAAACAAGTCTGATTTACTTAACTTTACACTTGTTAAGGGGAATTCGTTCAACCCTTGTACAGGAATACTTATGGTTCCATCTTGCTTCGTAAAATGAACAATGATTGGAAGTGGTTGATTTGGAATCTTAATATCTCCCTCCCATCTGCCTTCAATAGCTTTCAATGAGCTCACTTCCCTTGAATTCTCTTCCACCTGTACCGCTTCCTTGGTTCTGAAACCTACCATTAATACAAAAGCACTCACGATAATACATATAATCGTCAAAAGTTTTTTCATTCGAGCAATTTCCTTTCTAAAGTAATTAGAGATAAAAGCTATTTCATGTAACGTTATTTTTTGTTTCAGTCATTCATATCCGTCTTCATTATAAGTAAGTTTTAATATCAAATTCCAATATTTTCCCTTGTGATTGCTCTTATTTTTCCATTGTACCTTTTTAAATAAGGTGGCAATTGTGGAGGAATCTTTTAAATATCGAAGTTAACAGACCGTCTTAATCGAGAGCGCCTATGTCGGTGCTGTTTTGACTTTACCTTTTTAAAGGTCGGGATATTAAGTCAAAATTAGAATTATTTGAATCAAACATTGACATCTAAAAGAAACTCTTTTAGAGTGGATGTGTAAATTAAATATCCTCGTTAGGTGAGGCTCCTGTGTAGGAGATACGCTACTGCCCAAAAATGTCGAAAGACGCCAATGGGTCAACAGAAACCATCGACATAAGGTGGTTTTTAATGTAGCTGGCTTTGTCCTATGCCACACAGTGCTAAAGCTCTACGAATGGAGGAACTGGATTTATGCTTGTATTTGTCATTCAGTCTTATACGGCTGTTTGTATTTGTCATCCAGACAATGTACGCATATATACCGTATTTAACACCTTCATTTGTAATGGAGGTGTTTTTATTTTTTTCCTGGGGGTGAGGAATTTGGATAACTATTCACGACGACATACACGTGAATGAAAACAAGATTTTGGAAGGGGAATAAATATTTTTTTTACTCTTAATATTTAAGGGAAATATTTTTTGGCTCCCCTAAAAAGGAGTGAGTGACGAAATGATAAAAGTCCTGACGGAAGATCAAATGACTTTACAAATCATAAAAGTTTTAAAAGAAGGAAAAAAGACTGAATTTCTAGCAATATTAGAAGAACTCCAACCATATGACATTGCGCGAATTTTTGAGGGGCTGCCAGAAAAACACCATACACGTTTCTTGTTGTTACTTGATTCAGAACAAATCGCTGAACTGATTCAAGAAGTTGAGAAAGTGCATCAATTAAAAATCCTTAGTAAATTAGGAATAGAGAAATCCGGTCATGTAATGGATTTAATGGATAATGATGATCTAGCTTCATTGTTAGAGGACCTATCCCCTGGAAAAATTGAAGAACTTCTTTCAGGCATGAAACAGGAAGAATCAAAAATCGTTCAAAATATCATGAATTATCCGCCTGAAACGGCAGGGCGAATAATGACAAACCGTTTTGTCTGGATCCCCCAACATTATACGGTTCGCGAATCAGTTGAAAAACTGAAAATCTTTGCGGAGTTTTCGGAAACGATCAATTATCTTTATGTAATAGATAATGATAAAAAATTAGTAGGTGTTGTCTCATATCGGGATTTAATAATAAATGATGAATCTGAAAAAATTCAAGATATTATGTATAGCCGGGTTATCTCCGTTTCTGCTTATGAAGACCAAGAAGAGGTAGCTCGTGTTATTGAGCGATATGATTTTTTAGCAATTCCAGTAGTTGAAAAAAATAATGAGTTATTAGGAATTGTAACCGTCGATGATATTATTGATGTTGTCATTAAGGAAGCGAATGAAGATATTGAGAAATTATCGGCATCCGGTAAAGCTATAGACTTTGACACGAAGGCGCACGTGGCCGCATATCGTCGGCTTCCCTGGCTTATTTTACTTTTATTTATCGGATTAGTGTCTGGAACCATTATAAGCGGTTTTGAAGAAACATTGTCCAAAGTTGTTGCACTTGCCTTCTTTATGCCGATGATCGCAGGGATGACTGGAAATACAGGTACTCAATCTTTAGCTGTTGTTGTAAGAGGCCTAATCACTACTAGTGATACGGATAAAGGAGTCGTGACCAGACTTATTATACGGGAATTGAAAGTTGGATTGATAATAGGCATTACCTGTGGAATATTGATTTCCATCATAGCTTATGTTTGGCAGGGAAATCCGGTTCTGGGATTAGTGGTTGGAAGTTCGTTGGTGATGACCCTGATTATCGGGACTTTAGCTGGTACCATTATTCCTTTGATATTATATAAATTCAACATTGATCCTGCAGTTGCTTCTGGTCCGCTAATTACAACACTGAATGATATACTCTCGTTACTTATTTACTTTGGAATTGCAACGATGTTTATTTCAAAATTGATGTAGAATATCCACGAATTAGTTCATTAAACTAGTTAATAAGAAGAAGGGGCAGTAGCCCTGCCAAGCAGACAATAAAAATAGAGTATTTCAAGCTGCGGCCTTTTCCCGGTATCCAATCGGGGAAAGGCCGTTAAATTTTTCTGGTGAGCGAACCGTTTATCGAAATGAAAAACATGGGACATAATAGGCTGTAGCAAGTTTGGGGTTTTTCAGGAAAGGCTACATAAAGAGTGTTATGGAAGCAATAGCCAATCATATTCTTTGACCTATGAACTTCATCAGTGATACGCTTCTTTTCGCAATTACGTATTCAAACCAAGGAGGAACAATGATGACACAAACTAAACAACAAATAATCACCCTGGCAAATCGTCCAAAAGGTATGCCCTCGAAAGGGGATTTCAACTTTGTTGAGAGTGAAGTTCCCACACCAAAGGATAATGAGATTTTAGTACGTACACTATATTTATCTGTCGATCCATACATGCGTGGCAGAATGCAAGATACCAAATCATATATTGCTCCATTTGAATTGAATAAGGTCATCACGGGCGGCGTTGTTGCTGAAGTTGTTGAGTCCAAATCGAATTCCTTCAAACAAGGGGATGTCGTTGTTGGGAATATCGACTGGGCAGAATACACAGTTGTCACCGAAAAGGAAATCCGCGTGATTGATCCCAAGGTGGCTCCGGTCACAACTCATTTAGGGATTCTTGGAATGACCGGCTTAACTGCTTACTTTGGTTTGCTTGATATCGGTAAACCTCAAGAAGGTGAAACGGTAGTCGTTTCAGGAGCGGCTGGAGCAGTTGGTTCAGTAGTCGGACAAATTGCTAAGATTAAAGGTGCGAAGGTTGTTGGCATCGCTGGTTCAGATGAAAAACTTGAGTATTTAACGAAAGAGCTAGGATTTGATGGAGCCGTAAACTATAAAAGTGATAGTTTTGCGACAGATTTAGCTAAGGCTGTTCCCGATGGAGTCGATGTTTATTTCGATAATGTGGGCGGCGAGGTGTCCGATGCTGTTTTCACACTTTTGAATGCGAATGCCCGAATACCATTATGCGGAGCGATTTCCTCGTATAACGCAGAAGGAAAAGATCTAGGACCGCGTCTGCAATCGGCGATGATCAAAACGAGTGCACTAATGAAAGGTTTCACAGTTGGAAATTATGCCACTAGATTCCAAGAGGGTGCTACGGATTTAGGTAAGTGGCTTCAAGAAGGAAAGCTGAAGTATGAAGAAACTATTATTGAAGGGTTCGAAAACACGCCTGATGCATTTTTAGGTTTGTTTAAAGGAACGAACCTCGGTAAACAGCTTGTAAAAGTTGCGGAACCTGAATTCGCTCAACTATAAGTTTTCTGGAAATAAAGCTGAGGAAGGTCCTTTGTTGGGATTTTTAAGCAGCTTATGACAAAAGCGGCCTTTTTTCGATTTCAATCGGGGAAAGGCCGTTTTCCTTTCAAGTTATATGATCCTTCATTACCTTTAGTGGTATCTTTTGATCCATATGAAGGATATTAATTATTAGAAGTCACTTCATCAGACATAGCCTTCACTACAGAGTTAATGGAATCTTTAATGAAAGGATAAATTGAAAATGAGTGAAAATAAGCAAAGGTCCTCTTCCGAATCTCTGAAATTGGATACGATACATACCACATTTAAACAGGCTTTTGAAATAAAAAAGAATCCATTTCCTTGGATAAAAGCACTAAGTGCAGGTATAGCTGCTGCACTACCTGTTTTCATTGGCTTATTATTCGGAAATTTATCGTACGGTTTACTTGCAGGGATAGGAGGTTTCACTTATTTATACGTTTTTAACCAACCGTATCGCCAAAGGGCTGAAAAGATTTTTTTTGTGATGGTGGGTCTTGCTTTATCTGTTGTTTTAGGGACGCTTTTGGCTCCATACCAATTGGGGACAGCCATAATGATGGGTATCATCGGGGCCAGTGGTTTTTTTATTTTTGGTGCATTAAAGATTACCGGCCCTTCGGCGGTATTCTTCGTCTTGAGCTTTGCGCTTGCGACAGGCATGCCCGTTGACCAAAGTCTGGCCCCATTGCGTGGTGGCCTCGTTTTAATGGGTGGGGCATTATCTTGGATAATCTGTATGTTAGGCTGGTTTTTCAACCCTCATGGACCAGAATCGCTTGCGGTGGAAAAGGTGTACAGAGAATTGGGGGCATTCTTTGATTCCATGGGCACCGAGACATTCAATAAAGCAAGACAGAGAACGGTATTGGCGATGAAACACGCTGAAGATACACTGTTAGCCGGGTTTTCAAGCAGGCAAAGTCGAGATGCGTTGAAGCGATTATACCTATTGAATGAACATGCCAATGCCATATTCCTGGAGGCTCTGGAAATTTCCTTGAACAAAAAAATCATGATGCCGCCAGAATTAGGTCAATCCGTTCGTGCCTTGGCCGGTTCCATTGCATCTAAAACAAAGAATAAAAAAAAGATCCTTCAACCTGAACAAATGACTGATGAGGTGGAAGAGTTATTCATGAGAATTTATAATGCAGATGCCATCATGAATGAACCAGTCCAGAAAATCGATCAAGCAGCAACCATCTCCAAGCCTTCTTTAAAAACCATCTTTCTTGGGGCTTTCGATAAGAATTCAATTGTTTTCCTCTCCTCCTTTCGATATGGAACAATCCTTACCATTGCGGCCATCATCGCCTATTCCGCCGATTTTAACCGTTCGTACTGGATTCCCTTATCCTGTGCGGCGGTTATGTCGGATCCGACCATCATCGCCACATTCCATCGGGCGGTCCAAAGGACTTTCGGGACGGTCATCGGTCTCCTGATAGCAAGTTTAATTCTAGCAGCCGTTCATAACGAGTTCATCATCGTTCTGATCATTTTATCTTTGACATTCATTACAGAGCTTTTCATCGTTCGAAATTATGGATTGGCGGCGATGTTTTTTACCCCTTCAGCATTGATCATGGCGGAATATTCTTCTCAAAGCTATGATTTCGGTTTTTTTGCGACTGTAAGGATAACCGATATCGTCGTTGGAAGCTTGATAGGTCTAATTGGGTCGCTGGTACTCGGAAGTCGTTCGGCATCCAGTCTTCTCAATCATTTAATAGCCAAAACGATTCGTAGCCAGGGGCAGTTATTATTGATGGCGTACTCTGAAAAAGATAATGACCTTGCAATTGATGAAAGCAGCGAAAGGAACAAAATGCAAACAAATATGGTGAATCTATTAACCGTCTACAATGCATCCCTTGGTGAGATATTCAAAAACAAGGCTAGATTGGAATCTCTTTGGCCTGTTATATTTTCGATAGAACAGTTGGGGTATTATCTAAATGCCAGCTTAAAATCCTCTAAACGGCCAGTTCTTTCAGAGCGGGAGCTTGCTCAGTTGCTGTATGTTTTCGAAACCATGGCGATAGCGGCCGATAAAAGTCGATCACTTACGAATAAAGAAGTGCCTGAAATTGAAGGATACTAAAAAATCCGCCAGGAAATTTTGGACCTACAAGATGCGCTTCAGTTTTGCGGAGAAGCAACTGGCTAATCAATCTTGATACTATTATAGGAGTTCATATTTGACTCCCTTTCTTTTTAATGAGTGATTTCTTCGCCCTTGTTAATAGGATGAAATTGGAAGAGTTATAGAAAAGTCTGTAAAAATGCCAGTTTTCATTATAAAATGTAATTACAAAGAGAAAGGTGATGAACCATGTCAAACGTTGCTAAATTTCGTGATTTTTTAACTAGAGAGAAAATCTATATGAATGAGTTGAATGAAGATGGCACCACCTTTTTTAGGGCTGAGCAAAAGTTAAAGGACGGGTGGAAGGTCCTTTTAGTATTTGCTTTCAATCAAGATGAAAATGTGGCGGACTTATTTTGCTTTAATGTCGCCGAGTTGAAGAATCCTGAAAAGAAACAGGATGTACATACACTGTTGAATGAATATAATGCTAATTTTAGGTATTCTAAGCTGTATGAGGAAAATGGGACCATTTCCATTCGGTATTCATACTCCATTGAGGGGGATATCGTACCGGATCTGGCGTTCAGGAAGTTAATCATGCTGCTTGAAACGGCACAGCAGGTTTATCCGCGGTTAATGGAAGTCATTTGGTCTTAAATCATCATATATGGATGAAAAAGTTCTCTGAATCAGGGGACTTTTTAACGTTTTTACTAGAGTGAATGAATATATTAACGTTACAATACGCTAATTATTAATTTTTTTTAAAAGAACTATTGCATTTTTTCACATTAAACTATATAATTAATTTTGTTGATTGGTAATTCGACAAACTTCTACAAGAATATGCGGGTGTAGTTTAGTGGTAAAACCTCAGCCTTCCAAGCTGATGATGAGGGTTCGATTCCCTTCACCCGCTCCAATACATACTCATAACGTAGGGTTTCGTTACCTGGAGAACGAAGCTTTGCGTTTTAATATTATTACAAGAATTCTACTGTTTACAGTGGGATTTTTTTATTGTCCTAATTACCTGCATTTTATCGAAGCGGTAATACAGTATGGTATGCCCGAAAACCGAGTTTTTATTTTTTATTATCCTCCATCCTGGAGAGTGGGGATTTCGATTCAGCACAAACTTAGTCAATGTGATTAACTACGTTAGTAGAATCAGTTTGACTAAGTTTGTGCTTTTTTTTCCAATCTGGCAAGTTGTGTAGTCGAAGTCTGTTTAGCGACTGTTAATGGGGAAGAGCAAGACGTGCCAGGCTATGTAACCATTGTTATGGTTGCAGTTTGGCGACAAAAAGGGATTGGGAGTCCGAATAGTGAGGTGAAGGTTGAAACAAAAGTGCTCCGGCTGAAATCAGCTGAAACGTTTTATTAGAAAAAAATTGTAGGCAATCTCGCTCTTTATGTTTTTTTACTGTAATCCTTAATGAATGGAAGAAATTTTGCGACACTCCTGCTGAATAACTGGCTAGCCGAGACCCCACAGGCGCTTGAGCCGAGGAGGGTTGGCAGACAGTCCGCGGAAGGGGAGCGGATTTCTGAAATCAACTGGAATGTAATTTTAAGAAAAAACTGTAGACTGGCTCATCCAAACCAGGTTTAAGACTAGGTTATCCTTGATGTTTTTTTACTGTAATCCTTAATGGGAAGAAGAAATTTGCGACACTCCCGCCGAATAACCGGCTAGCCGAGGCCCCACAGGCGCTTGCGCCGAGGAGGCTTGGCAGACAGTCGGCGGAAAGGGAGCGGATTTCTGAAATCAACTGGAGTGTTATTTAAGAAAAAACCGTAGGTTGGACTCATCCCGAACCAAGTTTAAGACTAGGTGATCCTTGATGTTTTTTTACTGTAATCCTTAATGGATGGAAGAAATTTGCGACACTCCTGCCGAATACTGGCTTGCCGAGACCCCACAGGCGCTTGCGCCGAGGAAGCTTGGCAGACAGTCGGCGGAAAGGGAGCGGATTTTTGGAATCAACTGGAATGTGATTTTAAGAAAAACTGTAGGCTGGACTCCATCCGAACCAAGTTTAAGACTAGGTGATCCTTTATACTCTTAAATTCCAGGAATCATTTTATCGCCTTTTTATGGGATGGAATGATCGATTGAATAAAAGGATACTAGCGCACTGGTTTTATTAATTGGAAAAATCCTAAAAAGACCCCTTCCGATTGTGGAAAGGGTTTAATTCCGTTCAATTTTTAATTATCCTTCTACAATCGAGTAAGTCCCTTCACCACCATGGATTTCAAGGAACATTTCCATCAGGGATTTCGTCAGCTGATCTGCTTCCGTGATTGGAGTATCGGGTTGTAAATAAATGATTTGGAGGGCTTTTTTCGTATCTTCGGTGACTTTCGTGCGTTCTGAATCAACGTAAGGACTTCCAAATGCGCCCACATGATCGGCAGATGTAATCATATTCTCCATGGAATTCAAGCGGCCGTTCAAACCTTCATAACCATCTGACGCCTCGCCGATCTTAATCGAGATGTCCCCTGATAATTTTTCCGCATCATAAATGCCGATCGGGACTTCATATAACAGCGAGAAGAAGTTATTTAAATCGATGGCTGAATGGATGGGTGTCAAGTAATTCTGTTTTTTTACTCGACGGTAAAGGGCTTCCACGGAGGGGCGGTACCGTGACGGATTTGTTCCAGTAGCCTTGAAAATCTCCCGCCACACTTTAATGCCGGAAAAGTCGGTCAATTCCTTTTCTTCAAGGTCGAAGAAAAGAGCTTCCTGAAATAGTTGAAGTCTTCCTTTCACCATTTGCGGGGAGGGACCTACTTCGATGTTTTCATATGTAATGATCCCAACTTTGAATTGAGGGATTTTACTGCTAAGATTAGCTGATACGTTAATTTCCAACCGTTTCACCTCCAAAAATGATTGCAATTAGTTTATCATAGATAGCAATGGTTTGAAAAAGATTCAAGCTTTCAATGGGAATACTGAATGAACGTAGGTGATTAATATGGATATGAACACATTCAAGCAAGAAGTGATTTTATATAGTAAGGAAATCGGCATCGATAAAATCGGCTTTACATCGGCCACGGCCTTTACCGAATTGAAAGGTCGGTTGATACGTCAACAGGAGCTGGATTATCAGTCAGGGTTTGAAGAAGCCGATATAGAAAAAAGGGTAAGGCCTGAATTGATATTCGATAAACCGCAATCCATCATTTCGATTGCGCTTGCTTATCCTTCGAAATTGAAGGATGCTCCGCAAAGTACAAGAAGTGAGCGCCGGGGAATCTTTTGCCGGGCGTCTTGGGGAACGGATTATCATACCGTTCTTCGTAATAAATTGCAGTTACTTGAGGATTTCATTAAAGATAAAGTGCCAGGGGCAATGATGAAGTCCATGGTTGATACGGGCGAATTATCAGATAGGGCAGTGGCTGAGCGTGCAGGTATTGGCTGGAGTGCAAAAAACAGTATGATCATCACCCCGGAATTCGGATCTTATGTATACTTGGGGGACATGATAACCAACCTGCCATTTGAACCGGATCAACCGATGGAAGATCAATGCGGGACATGCAATAAATGTGTCGATGTTTGCCCGACTGGAGCGCTCGTTCAGGGCGGGCAGCTAAATTCCAAGCGTTGCATTGCGTTCTTAACGCAGACAAAAGGTTTCCTTCCGGATGAGTTCAGGACGAAAATAGGCAATCGTTTGTATGGGTGTGATACATGCCAGACCGTTTGTCCGAAAAACAAAGGAATGGATTTTCATTTTCATGAAGAGATGGAACCCGACCCGGAGCTGGCGAAACCGCTGTTAAAACCCCTGCTTACGATTTCAAATCGGGACTTCAAAGAGACATACGGCCATGTATCTGGCTCTTGGCGCGGTAAAAAACCAATCCAACGAAATGCCATTTTAGCATTGGCCCACTTCAAAGATGAAACGGCATTGCCTCAATTGATACAGGTCATGAAGGATGATCCACGACCCGTCATCAGGGGGACGGCGGCCTGGGCAGTTGGGAAAATTGGCCGGGAGCAGGCTGTTTCCGCTTTGGAAGAAGCACGAATGAAGGAAACGGATGAAGAGGTATTGGCGGAAATTGAGAAAGGACTGCAGTTTACCTTGGAAACAAAATAATATTTAAAATGCAGCCGCTCGGTAAATATTAACGGGGCGGCTTTTTTTGGCTTAAATTATTCCGTTACCTTCAAGGAAACCTTTTTAAAAGTATCATTATATTTATAAAGTTGAAAACTCCCACATTTTATGAAATTGTGTTTTTGTCCATGCCCTCATACATACACATTAGCATAGATGGTAAGAAGGAGGGCATGAACTTGAGGGAACAATTGCAACACCTTTTACAAGAAAGAGTGGAGTTTTATACTTCCGATGATCTGGAACGGGGTGAAAGGAAGTTACATTTGAAGAAGGAAATGATGAGGAACCGTGCTGCGGAAATTGTTCGGGTGAATGCGGCAGGCAAGGTACATTCGAAGAGAAAGGAAGATAATGATACAGTTCTGACATATCATGTGCACCTGCAATATTTATTGAAACAGGAGAATTCATTTTATATAGAAGAAGAAATGGAAGATAGGGAGGCACGGTTTCGAAATGGGTATATAGTGGATGAACGTGAGCTGTTTCCCAGCTTTGAAACCGAAGAGGCACCGCCAAAATGTGATCCAGGCGCAGATCGTCTCGCATATAAGTATGATCGAATGAAGGCCGTCCAATATGCCGAGCGTTGGTGGAACGAATTCAATCCCGCTTATTATAAATTCACTGATGATTGTACGAATTACATTTCACAATGTTTACATGCGGGAGGAATACCGATGTGGGGGGCGCCAAACAAAAGTAAGGGCTGGTGGATAAGAGGGAAAAGCTGGAGTTATACATGGACGACGGCCCATTCTTTATACCATCTGCTTAAAGCCGGGAATGCAATCAGGACAAAGCAGGTCGAGTCGGCCAAGGAATTGAATTTGGGTGATATCCTCTGCATAGATTTCGAAGGGGACGGACGGTTTGATCATAACTTGATCGTAACGGCGAAGGATCAGGACGGGATGCCGCTAGTGAATGCACATACGATGAACAGCCGTCACCGGTATTGGACATATGAGGATTCAACCAGATACACACCGAACATCGTTTATAAATTCTTTGTGATTTTGGATGGAGGGTGATTGGTTTTTAGTCTTTTTTGTTTAATGCTATAATTAAGGTGAAGTTCAAACTAGAGGTGAAAATGAAGTGTCAATACATGTAGTTTTATATCAACCACAGATTCCAGCAAATACAGGAAATATCGCAAGAACGTGTGCAGGGACGGATACGTCTTTACATCTCATTCGCCCGCTCGGTTTCTCGACGGATGACAAACAGCTCAAACGGGCCGGGCTCGATTACTGGGAGAATGTAAAGATCCATTATTATGATTCGTTAGAAGAGTTTTATGAAAGAAATGCCGGCGGTGAATTTTATTACTTGACGAAATTCGGAGAGCAGCCACATTCCAGCTTCGATTACAGTGATCAAGACAGTGAGATATACTTCATTTTTGGCCGTGAAACGACTGGTCTCCCGAAAGAGGTAATCCAAGAAAATATGGATCGGTGCCTGCGGATTCCAATGACGGATAAAGTACGTTCACTTAATCTGTCGAACACGGCTGCCATCTTGGTTTATGAAGCACTTAGACAGCAAAATTACCGTGAATTGGATTTAAAAACAAAAGGTTGAGTTTCATCAATACTGTCATCGGGGGTATTTCAGCCCCGATGATGGATACATATTCTTTAGGGGTGGGAGCATTGAATAACATTATTGAGAAGATTTTAGATCACCGTTCCATACGTTCTTTTGAGGACAAGCTGTTGTCTGAGGAGCAAATCAATACGATTGTTGAATGTGCCCAAGCTGCATC
Organism: Bacillus sp. CFBP9009; assembly: GCF_036541465.1. Classification (NCBI taxonomy): domain Bacteria; kingdom Bacillati; phylum Bacillota; class Bacilli; order Caryophanales; family Bacillaceae; genus Bacillus; species Bacillus sp. CFBP9009. Next base: position 99,520 of record NZ_JAZHFU010000001.1, read on the forward strand.
GACTTCAAGTTATATTCAAGCGTATTCAATCATAGGGGTAACCGATCCGGAAAAGAAAGCCAAGCTTGCTGAACTTGCCGGACCACAAACATATGTAGAGAAGAATGGACATCTATTCGTCTTTTGCGCCGATTTATATCGTCAGGATATGGTTTCCGAAATGGAAAACACTGACCTGTCCGAATCAATTGAAAGTACGGAGAAATTCATGGTTGCCTGTATTGACGCTGCTCTTGCGGCTCAAAATGCGGCATTGGCAGCAGAATCGATGGATCTTGGCATTTGCTATATAGGCGGGATCCGCAATAATCTCCCAGAAGTGTCAGCGATATTGAATATACCGCATCGCGTTATACCATTATTCGCTCTAGTGGTCGGATATCCGAAAAACCGATCGGATAAAAAGCCGCGTTTGCCGCTGTCCAATATCTATCATGAAAATGGATATCAGGAGGATAAGCAAGAGTTCATCGGACAACTTGAAGAGTATAATGAAACGATTTCCAGTTATTACGAGCGTCGGACTGAAGGTAAACGAAAAGACACCTGGACCGAGCAAATGGCTGGAATGCTTGGAAAGAAAAGCAGGTTGTACATGAAAGATTATGTTGAGAAGCAAGGATTTAAGAAACATTGATTGATGAAAATGGCTTATTGCCCTTCCCATAAGGGACATCTTCCAAATTCCTGAGTATGAGCCAAACAGTAAAGATCCCGGAAACATTTCCGGGATCTTTACTGTGTTCATTTGTCAGTCGGTAATACGGACCGGTCCAAAAAATCCTGTCAGAATTTCTTCTTATATGCCCATTAAATTACCATTGACAATATATTTAGATAGAATTATAGTAATTAAGTAGTGGATAATGATAATCATTTTCATTTGAGTTTTTACTTACCTATTTTTCAGTAAATGGAGGTTGAAAAATGGTTCGCCTATATACAGAGGATTTGAATATTGGTTATGGTGAACGTTTAATTGTAAAAGATCTCAGTGTGGAAATTCCAGATAAAAAAATCACGACGATCATCGGTTCAAATGGATGTGGGAAATCGACACTTTTGAAAGCGATCACCAGAATCATTCCAAATCAATCAGGTACGGTTGTTTTAGATGGGGTGAATATTTCAAAAGAAAGCACTAAGATCCTTGCAAGAAAAATGGCCATACTTCCGCAGACACCCGAGAGTGCAAGCGGATTGACGGTTGGGGAGCTCGTATCATATGGGCGCTTTCCCTATCAAAAAGGTTTTGGGCGCCTGACCCAAAAAGACTATGATGTGATTGATTGGGCACTTGAAGTGACCGGCACGAAAGACTTCAAGTTCCGCCCGGTGGATGCTCTTTCAGGAGGTCAGCGCCAGCGTGTTTGGATTGCCATGGCCCTTGCCCAGGAAACGGAAATCATCTTCCTTGATGAGCCGACCACCTATTTGGATATGGCGCATCAGCTGGAGGTTCTAGAATTATTACAAAGGCTGAATGTAGAACAGGGACGTACAATTGTCATGGTTCTTCATGATTTAAACCAAGCTGCTCGCTTTGCCGACTATATCATTGCCTTAAAGGACGGGGAAATAGTCAAAGCAGGAGATTGCGAAGAAGTCATCACTCATGAAGTGCTTAAGGAAGTATTCCATATTGATGCGGTAATCGGACGAGATCAACGAACGAACAAACCAATGTGCAGCACATACAATTTACTAAAAGGAGATTTGACACAAAATGAAAAAGATAATTATCCCGTTTATACTGCTGTTAGTGTTAATTATTAGCGCTTGTGGTAACGAGTCAGCCGAAAAAGAAAAAAGCTCGGCTTCCAAAAAGGAAAAATCAGGTACCATCACATATCAATCTGAAAATGGTCCTGTTGAAGTTCCGGCAGATCCTCAGCGTGTTTTAGTACTATCTACTTTCGCAGGTAACGTAATGGCTTTGGATGTTAACCTTGTAGGTGTCGATTCATGGTCTAAAATGAACCCGAACTTTAAGGAATTAAAAGATGTCGAAGAAGTGACGGACGAAGACCTGGAAAAGATCATCGAGTTGGATCCGGATTTAATCATTGGTTTATCAACGATTAAAAATGTTGATAAATTAAGTGAGATTGCTCCGACCGTAACGTATACATACGGAAAAGTGGACTATTTAACACAGCACGTAGAAATTGGCAAGCTTTTGAATAAAGAAAAAGAAGCCCAAGCTTGGGTGGATGATTTCAAAAAACGGGCAAAAACAACCGGTGAAGACATTAAAGCCAAAATCGGTGAAGATACAACCGTTTCCGTATTCGAAAAGTTTGACAAACAGTTCTATGTATTTGGCGATAATTGGGGTCGTGGAACGGAAATCCTTTATCAGGAAATGAAGTTGGCCATGCCTGAAAAAGTAAAAGAAGCAGCGTTGAAAGATGGTTACTTTGCTTTATCTTTAGAAGTTCTGGCAGACTATGCTGGTGATTATGTTATTTTGAGTAATAATAAAGACGAGGACAATTCATTCCAACAAACTGATACGTATAAAAACATTCCTGCTGTTAAAAACAATAAACTATTTGAAGTGAATGCGAAAGAATTCTACTTCAATGACCCAATAACATTAGATTATCAATTAGACTTCTTTTCCAAAAGTTTTCTTGGAAAATAATACAGCGAGGGAGAGGGATTCAAATTCCTCTCCTTTTATTCTATAAAAAAGAGATGAGAGAGACAGATGACTAAAGAAAATCAACGTTTCATCCCATTTATATATAAACTGATCATAGGGATTGCTGTATTCATAGGCATGTTCATTATTTCAATGGCATTTGGTGCAGCGGATGTTACTGTAAAAGATGTCTGGCAAGCACTGACATCAAATGCTGTCGGTGAAAAGCTTTCAATCATCCGGGAAATCCGTTTCCCTCGTGAAGTGGGGGCAATCTTCGTGGGTGCAGCGCTTGCCGTTTCTGGTGCCATCATGCAGGGAATGACCAGGAATCCACTTGCCGATCCGGGGTTGCTTGGATTGACGGCAGGAGCCAATGCAGGTCTCGCCATTACTTTGGCATTTATTCCAAATGCTAATAATTTAGGGATCATGATTGCGTGTTTTATAGGTTCCGCTGTCGGGGCAACCATGGTTTTCGGAATCGGTGCGATCAAAAAGGGAGGATTTTCACCTTTGCGGATCGTATTGGCTGGTGCTGCAGTCTCTGCATTCCTATTTGCCGTTTCGCAAGGGGTCGGCATTTATTTCAAGGTATCAAAAGATGTATCGATGTGGACAGCTGGCGGGAATATTGGAACTTCATGGGAGCAGCTTCGCGTAATCGTCCCGTTCATTATAATAGGCATCTTGATCTCCCTTATCTTTTCCAGACAGCTCACCATACTTAGCTTAAGTGAAGAAGTGGCGGTAGGCTTAGGGCAAAAGACAACACAAATAAAGGCGGTTCTCTTCGTGGTCATCATTCTCCTGGCAGGTGCTGCCGTTGCGCTTGTTGGAAATATGGTGTTCATCGGGTTAATGGTCCCCCATATTGTTCGGGCTATCGTGGGTACGGATTATCGATTTATCCTTCCTATGTCTGCGATTTTGGGAGCCACGTTCATGCTGCTTGCCGATACGATCGGCCGTACCATCAATTCTCCATATGAAACACCTGTGGTAGCGGTTGTTGCGATGATAGGTTTACCTTTCTTCCTCCTAATCGTGCGTAAAGGAGGTAAAGCATTTTCATGATCCAGTCAGCATTAGTCAAAAAACAGCGATGGATAATAGGTGCATTAACTGCACTCATCATCGTTACGATCATTATAGGGACGTGTTCGGGATATTCCAATCTTTCTTTAGGGCGACTGATTCCAACGCTTTTCGGGCAAGGGACGTTTAAAGAGGAATTCATATTATTTTCCGTCAGGTTACCGCGAATCATCATCACCCTTTTAGCAGGCATGGCCCTTGCGCTGTCAGGAGCCATTTTGCAAGGGATCACACGTAATGATTTAGCCGATCCCGGAATCATCGGGATCAACTCAGGAGCAGGTGTTGCCATTGCCGCTTTCTTTCTGTTTTTCCCGCTTGACGCTGGTTCGTTTGTTTATATGGTTCCGCTTGTCGGTTTTATCGGAGCGTTACTGACGGCCTGTTTAATATATATCCTCTCATACAAGAGAAAGAGTGGCCTTGAACCCGTTCGGTTAGTGTTGATCGGCGTAGGTTTTTCAATGGCGCTTTCAGGCCTGATGATTGTCCTCATTTCGTCAGCGGAACGAGCGAAGGTCGATTTCATTGCAAAATGGTTGGCGGGAAATATATGGGGCACGGATTGGCCTTTCATTTGGGCAATCATTCCATGGTTAATCATCCTCATTCCATTCACTTTATATAAAGCAAATCGTTTGAATCTGCTTGGTTTAAGTGAACCGGTCGCAATTGGGGTCGGTGTATCGATTGAAAAGGAGCGGATCGTACTGCTGATCACGGCTGTAGCACTGGCAGCGGCAGCCGTTTCTGTTACAGGCGGAATTGCATTCATTGGACTTATGTCCCCGCATATAGCAAAATCCTTGGTAGGACCTCGAAATCAACTATTCATTCCGGTTGCCATTTTAATCGGTGGATGGCTATTGCTGCTTGCCGATACGATAGGCCGTAATATAATTGAACCCGAGGGGATTCCTGCAGGTATCATGGTCGCATTGATCGGTGCTCCTTATTTCATGTATTTATTGTTGAAAAAATAAGAACTTGCTAAAAATCCCCTGAAATCTTCAGGGGATTTTATGTTTTAGTGCTTCCGCAGTTTTTTGTTTTAATAGGGGTTATCTATATCTAATTATTTCATCAGGATTCAATCGTTTCGCTTCGAAATAAAATACTTGAATAAACTTCTTTGTATTTACCCGGGTAGGTGTAAGAACTATTGTTGAATCATTTTGCAATTCTTTCATCTTTTGGCGAACGACTGTGAAATCAAAAAATTTGGAAGCATAATTTTCAAACTTCGGATTTGAAAAATCCGTTAAACCGAGCGAGGCAAAATGATTTAAGGAATGGTTAATCGTTCTGCGTATTCGCTGTTCGGCAGCTTTTATTTCTCGATTGATATCAGCCTGCAAAGCTGATGTGCCGAGCTTTTTTTTGGTGATTTCTACAAAGATATCCTTAAGGGTCGGGAAATGCTTTCCAAAAGTAAAAGTCCTTTCATACATAAATAAATATTGAAGCATCTCCATTAAATCTTTTGAGCCATTTTCTCCAACGATCCCTAATTCCGATAGTAGGAATTCACCTACCTCACTTATACTTTTTTCATTAAAACTATTGGATTTATCAACTTTTGGCTGTTCAAAATTCAATACACTATTCAAAGAGGCTTGGATATTTGTGATCGATCTTTCTAAATGAATCCGTTCCATAACTTTTCGGATAACTGTTAATATCTCAATACGATTGATTGGTTTGGTAATATAATAATCTATTCCAAGTGAGTATGCCTCACCAATCAGCTCCTTTGATTCAACCTGCGAAATCATTATTATTTTTCCGTTAAATGTACTTTTTATATGACGAAGTGTCTCAATGCCATCCCGGATGGGCATTAATAAATCAATGAATAATATATCAATTTGTTTTAAATTCAAAATATGCCCTTCTAATAGACTTCCATCCTCGGCTTCCTCCACCACTTCTCCTAAATCTTCGTTCTCTATAATTTGGCTTAAGTTTGAACGTATGGCACAATCATCATCTGTTATAAAAAAACGCATGGAATCATCCTTTCTGGATCAACTTATGAATGGGTAATTTTATTGAAAAAACGGCGCCGTTAAAACTATTCTCAAACAGGATATCGCCTCCCAGTTCTTTCACGACCTCTTTAACATATGAGAGACCAATCCCTGTTGAAGGTGTCCCGAAATGATCATATTTTGAAGTGAACCCAGGTTTGAATATGACAGTCTGATATTTTTGAGGAATTCCAGGTCCAGTATCAGCAACTTTAAATTCTACATTGTCATGAATTTCACACAAACTTAAACGGACGATTCCCTTTTCTTCAATTGCTTCAACTGCATTTGCGACTAAATTATTGAAAAGAGATAACACGGTATACACATGATAATGTGAATCATTTTTTCCATCCAATGAATATTCAAATTGTATATCCTTTCCTAGTGATAAGGCATATTTTTCATTAATTCGGATAATTAAATGAAAAAGTTCAGCAGCATTCATATAATCTTTAAAACTCTCATTGGAAATCAATTTGGAGAGACCAGCAAAAATCCGTTGATTATCTTTCTTGACCTCATGCATTTCACCCGCGATGCGCAATGCTTTTTGACTATATGGCTCTGTAAAAACATGAGGTTGCTTTTCCCGTTTTTCCAGAGCTTTTAAATCTCGATACAAATCATACGATTTCTTTGTAATATTCTCAGCATTTTTTAATGTTTTTTTTAAATGAATCGTTTCCTCGTATAAGTTGGAAATGAGCATCAGCATATGTTCATTTTGTTTTCTGATTTGTCGTTCCCTTGATTGTGCTTCATAAAGTTTCATCATATTAAAAAAACTTAAAACGATAAAACTGTGGGCGAATGCGATCATGATCATCTCGTTCAGTGAACCTAGCGTAATTGTTGTTTCCAATACAATATATTGAAAGATTAATTCTACAGAGTCGGACAATATTTCGATAATGAGACCAATAAATCCAATAATCAACGATCGGTTTTGAAAGCGATTGATTTTCACTAAATAAAAAAGAAAGCAGTAGGTGAAATAAAAGAAAAAACTAGGATAATGAACATGGAATGCGGAATCCCAGGAAAAACTATCATGCATGAAAAAATCTATAAGAATACGAAATGCCACAACCATTGTTCCTGTCAGAAAGCCCGAAAGAATGGCAGGTGTTTTCTGTAATAATAGTAAAAAGAAGAAAAGTACAGGCGGACCAAAACTTACCCGAAACGTTTCATTTAAAGGATAAAAACTCAATTCGCCTGCTAATGGCACTGTTACCAACATCAAAGCAAGGATATTGACCTCTTTTTTCATTAACGTACTGAGATTCAAGTCGTCACCTCCCAATTTGTTTAAAAAATCAGTATACAGTTTCATCGGCTTCAATACAACGCTTACTTTGTTCCTGAATGGAACGGCTTAAAACCAATTATCGCAAAACCAATCTGTTTTTCTATCCACAAAAAATGGTAACGGAACATGTGAGATGATTCCGTTTTTTTTTGTGGATTTTTATTTTTTAGATTTTGTAGGTTTTCGTATGATTATGTAGTTCCCATTTTAAAATTAACGGTAGATAGAAAATTTTGAAAGCGCTTAACAATTATTAGAATATTCATTATGTTTTCATCTAATCTATACAGCATGATGGCATTCGGTAAAACGCTCATTTTGAATATTGATACAACAACTGAAGAGGTGGAAAAATGTGATTGAAGAATTGTCAAAAGAGCATGACATTCACGTTAATAGTAAAAACCAAGCCGACTTAGATGAATGGGTGGCGCATTACAGACCTTATGCTACTGAAGGGCAAACCGCCAATTATATACCGGCATTGAGGAATGCACACTTATCGCAATTAGGTATTTGCATATTGGAGCCTGGTGGAACAATGATCAAGTCTGGGGATTGGGATGTCCCATTCACGCTGCAAAGTATTTCAAAAGTGCTCAGCTTTATAGCCGCATGCTTGGGTTGCGGCATTTCTTATGTGTTAGAGAGGGTCGATGTGGAACCAACTGGAGATGCTTTCAATTCAATTATTCGTTTAGAAATGCATAAGCCGGGAAAGCCGTTTAATCCGATGATAAATGCTGGGGCGATTACCATAGCTTCGCTTCTCCCAGGTGATTCTTCACAAAAGAAATTAGAATTTCTCTATACATTATTTGAAAATTTGTTAGGAAAGCGTCCGGCCATCAATGAGGCAGTGTATCAATCTGAGTGGCAAACCTCTCATAGAAATAGAGCCTTGGCTCACTATTTAAAAGAGACGAATTATTTAGAATCGGATGTAGAGGAAGCTTTGGAGGTTTACCTCAAACAATGTTCCATCGAAGTGACCACAGAAGACATAGCCCTGCTTGGGCTGATTCTTGCACAAGATGGATACCATCCCATCCGTAAAGAACAAGTACTCCCAAAAAAAGTGGCTAAGCTGGCCAAAGCATTAATGCTTACTTGTGGTATGTACAATGCTTCTGGTAAATTTGCGGCTTTTGTGGGGGTGCCTGCCAAAAGTGGAGTATCTGGCGGAATCATGGCACTTGTTCCTCCAAGTTCCAGAAGCGGGCTTCCTTTTCAAGATGGATGTGGCATTGGTATATACGGACCTGCCATTGATGAATATGGGAATAGCGTAACAGGTGGTATGTTATTGAAACAAATGGCACAGGAATGGGATCTTAGTATTTTCTAGAAGCAGAGAAAATCTGTTCATATTAAAAAGCAATATAGGGGACATCCAAATATTCGCCTTATCAATTTACTAAACTTTAGCAAGAGGTGATGCAATGCAGCAATCACTTTAAGATTCCATTGGACGAACTTGAAACATTCATAAATAAGTTAAGAACGTCATTATAAAAGAATGAAATTTGGAAAGCATGGTGATGAACATATGAATAATATGCAGCGAAAGATGGGAACATTTTCGTTAATGATGGTAGGACTCGGGTCAATTATTGGCTCAGGTTGGTTATTCGGAGCTTGGAGAGCGGCACAGATTGCAGGACCGGCTGCCATTATCTCTTGGATTATCGGGATGGTTGTTATTTTATTTATCGCACTATCTTACAGTGAATTAGGGGCTATGTTTCCTGAAGCTGGGGGGATGGTAAAATATACACAATACTCTCATGGTTCTTTTTTAGGGTTTATTGCAGGCTGGGCAAACTGGATTGCAATCGTTTCCGTAATTCCAGTTGAAGCGATTGCTTCTGTTCAATATATGAGCTCATGGCCATGGGAATGGGCACGGTGGACACATGGTTTAGTAGAAAATGGAAGTCTTACTGGGGGAGGCTTGGCAATTGCCTCTGTATTGCTGATCGTCTACTTTTTATTGAATTACTGGACAGTCAGTTTGTTTTCGAAAGCTAATTCATTTATTACAGTCTTTAAGGTTATTATTCCTGGACTTACGATTGGCTCACTTTTATTTGCCGGGTTTCATGCATCCAATTTTACATCTGCAGGAAGTATCGCTCCTAATGGTTGGGCAAGTGTACTTACTGCTGTAGCAACTTCTGGTATCATCTTTGCATTTAACGGTTTTCAAAGTCCAATTAATATGGCAGGTGAGGCAAAGAATCCTGGACGTTCGATTCCAATTGCAGTAATTGGCTCCATTTTAATTGCAACGGTCATCTACGTTTTATTACAGGTTGCGTTTATTGGAGCCGTTGACCCGTCCATGATTGTGAATGGATGGCAACATTTGAATTTCAATTCACCGTTTGCTGACTTAGCAATTGTTTTAGGCATAAACTGGTTGGTTATTTTACTATACGTAGATGCTTTTATTTCTCCTTCCGGGACAGGAATAACATACACGGCGACAACGTCACGAATGCTTTATGGAATGGAAAAGAATAAATATTTACCAAGCGTGTTTGGAAAACTGCATCCTCTTTATGGTATCCCGCGTCAAGCCATGTTTTTTAATCTAGGCGTATCTTTCTTATTTTTATTCATGTTTAGAGGCTGGGGCGTATTGGCAGAAGTTATTTCGGTTGCGACTTTAGTCTCTTATATTACAGGTCCAGTTACTGTTATGACATTAAGACGCACAGGTCAGAACTTGTACAGACCATTACGTTTAAAAGGATTAAGCATCATTGCACCACTGGGCTTTGTTTTTGCTTCTTTGGTTCTATATTGGGCAAGATGGCCGCTGACAGGTCAAGTATTATTTATCATTATGGCTGGTCTTCCCGTTTATTTCTATTATCAATCAAAAATAAAATGGAAGGGATTCCGCCAAAACTTTTCAGCAGGGCTTTGGATGGTTGTTTACTTACTCTGTATGATGACCATTTCATACTTAGGCAGTGAAAAGTTTGGTGGACTAAACATAATCCCATTTGGTTTGGATATGGTCATCATTACATGTTTATCACTAATGTTTTATAGTTGGGCAATAAAGAGTGGTTTCCAAACGGAATATTTGGAACAAGGACAAAAAGTAAATGAAGACTTGAGATCGATGGAGAATAACATTGCAGCTCACACTGATAAAAAGGACGCTGTATAAATGGTGTAGCCACTTCATTGATCATGTTCTAACTATTAATATCGATGAAGGGTGAAAAAAGGGGACGGCAAATTTAATTTGCTGTCCCCTTTTTGGAATTTAAGAAAGGCTGTTACTTTTTTATTTCACACCTGGTTTATCATTATAACCGGCAGTGAAGATAGCGGCTATAAATGTAATAGCAACCCCAACGATAATAACTGTGCCCATGCTGTGACCTCCCTTTACCCATATTGTCCCACTTAAGTATAGGCTTAGTATACCCTAATTTTTAGCAGGAGTGCACACAATTTTTCTTGTCTGAATAATTGTCTTCAATTCTTCAATGATTAAGCCTTTTTCGATACATGGAGAGCCAAGGGCTTTTCGAAACAAAGGCCGGCGACTTTTTAAAGTCTGACATGTTTGTCAGACTTGGAGCATAGATTTAAGTATTCTCTGAAAGTGACAGGGGGAGGTTCCTTAATGGATATTTTAAAGAAAATCGAAAAATTTAGAGAAGATGAACAGAAGCTGAAGTGGGAAGGCACCTTCGCAGAGTACTTAGAAATATTGAAAGAAACGCCTTTAGTTGCTCAATCTGCTCATTCACGTGTATACAACATGATCAGAGATGCAGGGATAGAGGAAGTAAATGGGACAAAGAAATACAATTTTTTCAGCGGTCAGTTGTTTGGCCTTGAAGATTCACTGGAAAGGCTCATCGAGGAATATTTCCATCCGGCGGCAAAGCGGCTCGATGTCCGTAAGCGGATATTGCTTCTAATGGGTCCGGTGTCAGGCGGGAAGTCCACACTCGTTTCTTTACTGAAGCGTGGACTTGAAAATTATTCACTAAAAGACTCTGGTGCCATTTATGCAATAAAAGGATGCCCGATGCATGAAGATCCACTGCATCTCATTCCGCAGTATTTACGGGATGATTTCTTTGAAGAATATGGAATAAGGATAGAAGGAAACCTATCGCCGCTGAATGTAATGAGGTTAGAACAGGAGTATGGAAGCAGGATTGAAGATGTGATGGTCGAGCGTATTTTCCTTTCGGAGGATAAGCGTGTTGGAATTGGAACATTCAGTCCTTCAGACCCTAAATCACAGGATATTGCTGATTTGACGGGCAGCATCGATTTTTCGACCATTGCCGAATACGGATCTGAATCAGATCCGCGGGCCTATCGGTTTGATGGCGAGCTGAACAAGGCGAACCGCGGGATGATGGAGTTCCAGGAGATGCTGAAATGTGATGAGAAGTTCTTATGGCATTTGCTCTCATTGACACAAGAGGGGAATTTTAAAGCAGGACGTTTTGCATTGATCAGTGCCGATGAACTCATTGTGGCTCATACGAATGAAACGGAGTATAAAGCGTTCATTTCCAATAAGAAAAATGAAGCATTGCATTCCCGTATCATTGTCATGCCGATTCCATATAATCTGAAGGTTACCGAGGAAGAAAAGATTTATGAAAAAATGATCCGTGAAAGTGATGTCTCGGATGTTCATATAGCTCCGCATACATTAAGGGTGGCGGCAATCTTCAGCATCATGACACGCCTGAAGGATCCCAAAAAGGGCGATATCGATTTAGTGAAAAAGATGAGGCTTTATGATGGGGAAAATGTCGAAGGATTTAATTCCGCAGATATCAATGAATTGAAAAAAGAATATCAGGACGAAGGCATGAGCGGAATCGATCCGCGTTACGTGATTAACCGAATTTCCTCTACGATCATTCGTAAGGAAAATCCGTCCATTAATGCATTGGATGTACTTATGTCATTAAAAGCAGGTCTTGACCAGCATCCGTCCATTACGAACGAACTTCGGGAGAGGTATTTGAATTTCATTTCACTGGCACGTAAAGAATACGATGCCATTGCAAAAAATGAAGTCCAAAAGGCATTTGTCTATTCATATGAAGAGTCGGCGAAGATCCTCATGGATAATTATCTGGATAATGTCGAAGCATACTGCAATAAATCAAGGCTGCGCGATCCATTGACTGGGGAAGAAATCAATCCAGATGAAAAATTGATGCGCTCGATAGAAGAGCAAATTGGAATTTCCGAGAATGCAAAAAAAGCATTCCGCGAAGAAATATTGATTCGCATCTCTGCATATGCGCGTAAAGGTAAGAGATTCGATTATAATTCCCATGATCGTTTACGGGAAGCAATCCAGAAAAAACTATTTGCTGATTTGAAGGATGTCGTTAAGATCACTACTTCAACGAAGACACCAGACGAAAGGCAACTGAAGAAAGTGAACGAGGTCATCACGAGACTTATCGACGAGCACGGTTATAATTCCACATCAGCCAATGATTTGCTGCGTTATGTGGGCAGCTTGTTAAATCGGTAATCCATACTTTTTTGCCCCTGCCCCCAATCGGGCAGGGGTTTATGGCCTTTTGCGGAAGGTAAAATGAATGAAAGGGTGTACTTCTGAATTCCCTTGAAATCATGCATCTTTTGCTAAAGGATGATTATAGAAGGCAAGAGATTAAAGCACCGGGCCCTTCTGAATGGAGGGAGTCCGGTGCTTTGATTTCTATTTAGTTACATGCAAGCCATACTGTTCAATAAGTGTAATAAGTTGATTCGGTGATAGTTTTTCTTCGCTATGATCGATTTTAATTTCCCCATCATCAACATCGATGATTGCGCGTTCCACACCTTCCGTTTTCATAAGTATGGACTCCAGATTTAAAATCGGACCTTCTGACGTTGCTTCCTTTACATAAAGGGTAGTTGTTTGCATACTTCTTGCACCTCCTTACATTTGCTCATAATGTCTTATCTATACCCCATATTTCCATTAGATATGTTACGTTTTGGATTTGGAAATATTGGGTATCAATAAGTAGAGGTGATGGCAAATGAGTAAGGAAGAATTGAAAAAAGAACATGTTCCGGAAAATAGCTCCATGGCTAAAGATTATGAAGAGATGAAAGAACTTGGAAAGCAGATGGAAAATCAAAGGACGAATGAAGAATTGAAAGAGTGGGATAAACGCCCAGGTACAGTTCAACATGAAATAGAGGAAGATAAAGATTGATGAATATCACAACCAGAATCATTCTATCTGTGTAAAAGGGTGTCCAGAAAAACTGCTGGTGCACCCTTTTTGTTGTATTCATTGCTTTTTTGATATGTCCCTGGAAGTCTCTGTTTTGAAGATCAATTACGCTGGCATTTGAGTTATCCTATAATCCGACAAAAGAAACCTGCTAAAAAACGAACAGACCTGATGATCATCAGGTCTGTTCGTTTTCTTGAAATATTTATTTTGCAGTAGCATTTTTTTAAAAAACTTTAAAGGGCCTCTAATGCCCATGTCAGGACTTGTCTAGTTCGTAGGTAAACGTCCATTATTGAATTTTGTTGTAAATTATCCAGCATCGCTGCATAAGATAGAGTAATACTTTTCTTTTTATCCGTTTTTTCGCACTGTATTTTTGATTGGAAAACCGGAATGATGTGGGCTTTCCCACACTAATTTATTATATGAAGGAATGATGAAAAGCGTGCAAACATTTTTAAGGGGGGAAGAGAATGTCGGAAGAGAGTAATCAACAGTATGTTATCTCACAGGAAAATTGGTCCCTCCATCGGAAAGGTTATGATGATCAACAACGTCATCAGGAAAAGGTGCAGGAAGCGATCAAGAATAATTTGCCTGATCTAATTTCAGAAGAAAGCATCGTGATGTCAAATGGCCGGGATGTTATCAAGATTCCCATTCGCTCCTTGGATGAATACAAAATTCGTTATAACTATGATAAAAACAAACATGTAGGGCAAGGCGATGGAGACAGTAAAGTGGGGGATGTGGTCGCGAGGGATGGCTCACCGTCCGATGCCGCGGCCGGTAAGGGTCAAGGTGCAGGTGACAAGGCCGGCGAGGATTATTATGAAGCCGAAGTGTCGATGATGGAATTGGAGGAAGCCCTGTTCAGCCAATTGGAACTCCCTAATCTTCAGAAGAAAGAACAGGCGGAGCACACGCTTGAACACATCGAATTCAACGATATCCGCAAGACAGGCCTAATGGGAAATATCGACAAAAAGAAAACGATGATATCGGCTTTCAAACGGAACGCTTTAAGGGGGGATCCAGGTTTTCATCCTATTTATAAGGAAGATTTTAAATTCAAAACCTGGAATGAGATTCAGAAACCGGATTCCAAAGCGGTTGTACTGGCAATGATGGATACTTCCGGAAGCATGGGGTTATGGGAAAAATATATGGCTCGAAGCTTTTTCTTTTGGATGAACCGCTTCTTACGGACAAAATATGAAACGGTGGAAATCGAGTTCATTGCCCATCATACAGAAGCGAAAGTTGTTCCGGAAGAGGATTTCTTTTCAAAAGGGGAAAGCGGCGGTACGATTTGTTCGTCCGTATACCGAAAAGCATTAGAACTTATTGATCATAAATATGACCCCGCGAAGTTTAATATCTATCCGTTTCACTTTTCCGATGGTGATAATCTAACATCCGATAATGTCCGCTGCGTTAAGCTTGTTGAAGAACTCATGAAGGTTTCCAATATGTTCGGATACGGGGAAGTCAATCAATACAATCGTCATTCGACATTGATGACAGCTTATAAGAACATCGATAATGAAAAATTCAGGTACTATATTCTTAAGCAAAAGTCTGACGTTTTCCATGCAATGAAGAGCTTTTTTAAAGACGAGGAAAGTAAGAAGTATGCTTAAAGAAATAAGTTAGCTTGTTCTGGATTGTAGGGAAGTGCCATTCTCTCTACAATCTTCTTTTTTTATTTATCGATCAATCCGATTTAAAAATATTAGTTCCAGTTGGTGACTAATCGAAGGATTCTAAACAAATCTCCCTATGAGGCAGTTGAATAGCATTTGTTCATAAATTCAAGATATGAATTATGGTTTTCGTTCATGACACTCCTTTCCACCCCTTCTTCACCTGCTATGATAACTTCTTACTGTAGGCGCAATATAAAAAATGGTTTATCTCATTTCATTTTTGAAACGTAATGACTTGGAATATATTATAAAATAAAGTAGCAGTGAGGATCCTTCCCAAAAACCCCATTGCAGAAGACCCATTTTCTGAGCGGTTCCAAAACATTGTGCCTTTGAAAACCCCTCTGGCAGCCTGTTCCCTATGATCCTAGGGGGCAGGTTGGTTTTTTATGAATAATTTTTTCGCTCCTTTAAGAAATAAAAAGTACAGGTGGATTGAATATTAGTAGGTCTGCTTTCCTCAATAGCTATTCGATTTTATTTGCGATGCCCACTCTTCCTTTTTATCCTTATGCCATTTAATCCAACGCTAGTTCTTCGGTTGTAAAATCGGCCACTCTCTAATCTGCACCTGCTTTTTCGAAATCCAATGAAAAATGAACTGCATTTCTTTTCTGAACGAATGATTTTACTTTATGAAATACCGTCACTCGCCTATTTGTATATAATGATGCCAGAATCTAAATCTAGATAATATCAACATCATGATAAAGGAGAAAGATGATGTCGAAGCAATTTAACTTTTTTTTACTATGGGTGTCACAAACTTGGTTCACCCTATTGAAATACAGGATCTATTTTATTCAAGCCTTTTTAGTCTTATTTTTGATGTATCTTTTATTAAATGAACAAGAAATAAATACGCTGAAAATCACCCTCATTTTAATAACTTCACTATCCTTTCTTAAAAGTGCCCATGGAAAAAAAGGGTGAATAAAAGTAAAAGTAAAAGTGGTATGTAAGGAGATTACTGTGAAAAGTTCTATGGGCGTGTACCAAGTGCGCTGGATGATATATATGTTCATGTAATCCGACGGAACGTTATGACAATGAGCTATAAGAAAAATAGAAGAAACTCTTCAGGGAATGAAAAGGTTAAATCCTTTCAAGCGTAAATGTGATAAGAGGGAACCAATGGTTTCTCTTATCACATTTTTAGTTATGTAACCATAATGATGTTAACCCCTAAAAGAAACTTTGAATTTTATGGTGTTTAAACGGTGGATTGGATAAGAAGATATGCTTTTATAAAATGCTCGATCATTTCTTCCGATTAAACACATCGCCAAAAATGAAAATAATTACATAAAAATTGATGTTTAATGCCCTAATGTGGTTCCTAAAATGATTTTTTATGAATCATTATTGGAACGAGGTACTTGTCGAAAAAAAGTATTATTAATCTTGTAAGTAAAATTAATTTTTAGAGGAGCGTTTCTTTTATGAAGAAAAGTAAAATGTTAAAACCTATTAACGTTATGACAACATCATTTCTTTTAGCAAGTTCTCTATTAATGCCAAGTGCAGCATTTGCAGAAGAACTATCAACACCAAAGAATGAGGAAAGTTCGAATTCACAAGAGTCTGGGGTGAAAAATCAAGAGGCTCGTACACAAACAACCGAAACTCAATCTTCAGGGAAAGCAGCTTCAAAAATGATGGTAAATGAAGCAGTCGTCAATAATTTTCAAGAGTTGAAGGTTGCCTTAGAGGCGGATAACGGAATTACTGCGATCCATCTTGGACAAAACATTGATATCAGCGGAGCGATTAAAATTCACCCGGCAAAAACGGAAATCGTGATCGAAGGAAATGACCATACATTATCGGAAACGGGAGCTGTAGGAGCATCAGGTGGTATCTATGCCAACGGTAATATATTAAGCAGTGTTCATGTTAAAAACGTAAATATTAAAGGAAAGAACTATTACGGTCTCATTACAATACATGATGTAACAAAAAATGTTGAGCAAATATTCGAAAATGTAAACTACAGTGGGCCACAATTAATCTGGAACCGTAACGGGAAAGCTGTTTTCAAAGGAGTAAACGACATTTATATTAATGATCATACAATGCCAGGTTCAGCACCTGCCCACGAGATGGCAGAAACCGGAAGTGTGGAAATTGATGGTGAAACTAAAATAAGCCATAATAATGGATATGCTCTTATTTGGTCGGTTACAAAAGAACCGCAATTTAAGATAGCTCCAAATGCGAAAGTGGAAATTAAGACACTTCAAAGTGGTTATGGACTATTTTATGCAACAGGCGGTGATGCAGATTTTTCCATTGGAAATAACGCAAAGGTAACGTTTGATGGGGTAAAAGGGGTTACCGGAACTGGAAAGTTAAAGTCATTTAACGTGGATTCCGGTGCAGATGTACAGATGAATAGATCTGGTACTGATTCATACCCAATGGTTTCGCTTTATGGACCGGCCCAGATCAATAATCAAGCGAAACTCCATGTAACTACAGAAAACGGTCATGCTTTGGAAGTCGAAAATAAACCAACCACCATTGATTTTAATACTCCTGAGAAAGTTGTCTTGTCCTCAGTGAAAAAACAAGCAGTAAATAATTTAAGTACCTCGCTTGCGATGAGTATGGATACAGGCATGTTAAAGCTCTGGACGAGTCCGACAGGCGATCCTGCAAATAGTTATGTGGGCAAATCCGGTGGCAATCTTACTTGGCAAGGTATATATAAATATAACGTAGCTCAATCAATTGGTGGTAATCCAGAGAATTTCAATATTGAATTTAGTAAAACAAAAAAGATTGAATTAGGAAAAGATGTAGATGGACAAGCAGAAAAAGACCTAACCGATGCGAAGAACAAAGTGGAAGATCTGTTCACGGACGATAAGTTCGATACATTGGAAGACAAGACGGATCAAGCAGCGATTGACGAAGCCCAAGAAGCGGTCAATAAGCTTCCTGAAGGTGCAGAAAAAGACCGTCTGCAAGACTTATTGAACAAAGCGCAAGATTTATTGAACAAAAAAGAACAAGTAGAAAAAGACCTAACCGATGCGAAGAACAAAGTGGAAGATCTGTTCACGGACGATAAGTTCGATACATTGGAAGGAACGACGGATCAAGGGGCGATTGACGAAGCCCAAGAAGCGGTCAATAAACTTCCTGAAGGTGCAGAAAAAGACCGTCTGCAAGATTTATTGAACAAAGCGAAAGATCTATTGGATAAAGATATAACGGCTCCAAATGCACCGAAACTGAATGAAGTTACAACAAACAGTAAAGAGGTAACAGGAACCGGTGAACCTGAAGCAAATGTGACCGTCACCATTAATTCCAAGAAATATAACGGAGTTGTAGGTCCAGATGGGAAATTCGCGGTTGCAATTCCAAATCAACCAGTCCATACGGTTATTACTGTTACCCTTACCGACGCGGCTGGGAATGTCAGCGAGAGTTCATCTGTTAGGGTAGTACAGTTTATGCCAAGTGAACCTGTAAAGATCAATCCTGTGTATCCAAATGCAGAGGTTATAACTGGGACTGCTCCTGAAGGGGCAACTATCGTTCGCTTATTGGTAAATGGCGAAGCACTGCGTACGGCACCTGTCAATGAAGATGGAACATTCAGTTTATACAGTAAGTATGTAGGATTGGATGAGAGTGGAAATAATAAAACCCTACAAGTAGGCGATATCGTAACGGTTGACTACGGTGTTCGGACTCCATCGAACCTACAAGCTCATACTACGGTAATCAAGGAAGCGGAGAAACTGCAGGTGAATCCTGTAGCTCCTAATGCCGATTATGTTACGGGCAAGGCATCGGAGGGAACTAAGAGTCTCCGTTTGCTAGTGAATGGAATAGCGCAGAGAACAGTGTCCCTTACTCAGACTGGGGCAGGATTCATTAATCCAGATGGAAATTACCAAATTTACAGCCGGTTTATTGTGGATGAAAATGGGGTTACTCGAAGATTGCAAGCAGGAGATGTCATTGAAGTTGACAATGGACCTCTAGTAGTTGGAGGAGAAATAGCAAAAACAGTAGTGAAATAATCAATTTGATAATGATGTAAGAAGGCCTCTTCTATTGGAAGTGGGTCCTTCTTACATGTTTGAAAACGCTTCTTAAAGTGTTTGAGTATTTTTTCGTTTCAAGGAAATGAAGTCCAATTTTTAAATGAGATAAAAGGTACTGAAGAATCTCTCTTTAAGAAGGATTTATATTTTTTAAAAGGAGTGGAATCATGATATTGAAGGGAAGATTCATAGGTATTTGGATCTGTATATTAACTTTAACCATATTTTTGACAGGCTGCATTTCAGGAGAAAAGGATACTAAGGATGATCCAGTAGCAGTGCCAAAGCAAACGGATTCCACCGCTAAAGGTGATGCAGGACAGGAGAAAGACATATCTGGCGTAAGTATTGGGATTGAAGAAGCATTGCAGCTCGAGCATCCAGATCAAAAAGGGAAAAAAGTTTTACAGTTACAGCTGAAGGCAACTAATAAAACGGCAGAAGAAAAATTTGTAGACGTTTTTGAAATGTCGGTATGGAATCAAGAGGATAAAAAACTACGTATCTATCCAGGAGATAATCTGGGCACGAAACTGGCTCCTGGAAAAAGTGTAAAAGGAAATGGGTACTATGTGATTGAAGGAAAGGGACCTTACAAGGTGCGGTATGAAAATACTGAAACGAAAGATAAGCAGGAATGGACTATTAACAAAGTAAAGGACATGACAGAGGACGCATCTGAAAAGTAGTATGTAATTTAGGTTTTGACTGAACATTGGAGTTCCCCCGATGAATGGCCCCCTTGTTAAAGGTCATTCAATCGGGGGATTTGTATTTCCTGAACGATAAGAAGAATTAGAAAAAGACTATGTTCGTTTTTATCAGCTGTTTGCTAATTTTTTTTGAGGGACGTCCATTATAAATGTGAAATGTGTGGGATTAAGTTCTGATTCAAAATGAAATATTTAATTATGGAGATAGGTGTGTTGGCTAAAAACAGATTTAGTTTTACCTTAACCATGCACTTGTACCTCATGTCAAAAGAACAAGTGATTCTGGTTAAATAGGGTAGATGAATCAAAAACAGAACGATTCATTCGAAATCTGGAACCAGCAACAAAAATAATTATGATAATTTATTAATGCTGACGATAAAAATTAACGGGAAACTTACAAGGCGAATTTTCAAGGCGGAACTCTAGGTATGTATTTCAATCATAAAAAATGATATATCTGGTCGATTGTGCTGATTAAGAAAGATAGCGTTAGGAATTTGCTAGTTTTTTGTAGTGAATTTTTGTGGCCTAATAATTTAAATGTTCGTTATGTTCTGATAAGGGAAATGGAGGAGTTGAATCATGATAACAGCGACAACGCAAGAAAGGCAACAACAAAAAAATACTGCCCAATACTCGCACAAATCTGCTCTGCAAAGAGAATT
The DNA here is from genome assembly GCF_036541465.1 of Bacillus sp. CFBP9009. Lineage (NCBI taxonomy): Bacteria > Bacillati > Bacillota > Bacilli > Caryophanales > Bacillaceae > Bacillus > Bacillus sp. CFBP9009. The sequence goes on from NZ_JAZHFU010000001.1 coordinate 120,030, forward strand.
AAAGTACAAGACCGCTAAAGTCGGAGTGATTGGATTGGGTTATGTTGGTCTCCCAACTGCTTGCCATTATGCATCTAAAGGTTATACGGTGACAGGATTCGATGTCTCTGAGACAAAAGTGGAAAGTTTAAATAGCGGAATCAACTATATCAATGATGTAGATAATGACGTGCTTAGAGAATTGATAAACCAAAAGCGGTTTACAGCGACGACGGATATGAAGCAGCTTGGAGACATGAATGTCCTTTTGATTTGTGTCCCGACCCCAGTTAATAAGTTGAAGGAACCTGATATCTCGTATGTGAGGGATGTAGGAAAAATTGTCGCTGAACATGCGAATGAAGGTACAATGGTTATTTTGGAAAGTACAACATATCCAGGAACGACAGAAGAGTATATCTGTACACCATTGACAGATATGGGATATGTGATTGGTGAGAACCTTTTTGTAGCTTATTCCCCGGAAAGAATAGATCCAGGAAATAAAAGGTTTAATTTAAGCAACACGCCAAAAGTTATCGGGGGGATGACGGAAACCTGTACAGACTTAGCGTGCAAGTTCATCGGTCCGACAGCTCATCGTGTTAAGGGGATCCGTGTTGCAGAATTAAGCAAAATCTTTGAGAACACTTTTCGATGGATTAACATGGCTTTGGTCAATGAAATGACGGTACTATGCAATGAATTGGAAATTGATATATGGGAAACGATCAATGCGGCTTCTTCAAAACCATACGGGTTCATGAAATTCACCCCAGGCATTGGTGTCGGGGGACATTGCATACCGGTCGATCCATACTACTTGCTCTATAAAGCAAAAGAACATGGTCATCGGACAAAAATGATTGAACTGGCAGGGGATATCAATGACGGAATGGTTCACTATTCATATAACCGCATACTTGAATTGCTTGCAGCCAATGACAAGCTCATGAAACACTCACATATTGTGGTTTTAGGTGCAACTTACAAAAGTGATATTGGTGATTTAAGGGAAAGCCCGGTCGTCCGCTTACTTGAACGATTACAAAACAAGGTACAGAATCTAACCGTCATCGAACCCTATGCAAAAGAAATCCGAATCAATGAACAGGTTCTACAGGTGGAAAAGTACGATGCTGCCATTCTTCAAAAAGCCGATTTAGTTGTCATTGGAACACCGCACAATTGTTTTGACTGGAAAAGTGTCCATGGTCATGCTTCATTAATATTCGATTCCAAAAATGTGATGGAGGAAAATGGATTGCTTTCTGATAAGGTCATAAAATTATAGGCCGAGAACAAAAAAGTGACAAACGAAAAGGTTTAAAGATGGATTGGAGTTGATTGAATGGCGGAGACACTTAATATAAAAGATCTTTTTCAAATGGTGAAAAAACGCATCGTGCTCATTATTATTATCACAACCTTATTAACGGCAATGACGGGAATCGTTAGCTTTTTCATTCTTTCACCTGTTTACCAAGCTTCTACACAAATCTTAGTCAATCAATTAAAGAAAAGTCAGAACTTTACAATGTAGGTGAGATTCAAACCAATATTCAATTGATTGAAACGTACAGCGAAATCATAAAAAGTCCAATGATGTTAGAAAAAGTCAAAGAACGACTGAATCTTGATATATCAAATACAGCATTATCGGAACAAATAAAAATTGTCAGTAATGGGAATTCACAAATTTTCACCATTAAAGTTGAGGGGGCTGACCCTAAAATTGCCGTTAGTGTCGCCAGTGCAATTACGGACATATTCCAAGATGAAATAAAAACGCTTATGAATGTGGACAATGTCAATGTCTTATCCAAAGCAACTATAGGAGATAATTCCTCACCTATAAAACCGAACCCGATCATGAATACGATCGTTGCATGTTTTGCAGGGTTAATCATAAGTTTAATTCTTACATTCATGATCGAATTTTTCGACAAAACAATCAAGGTTGAGTCTGATATTGAAGAACATTTAAAGATCCCGATGCTAGGCATCGTGAATTTAATGGAAAATAAAAAAAAACGGAAATTATAAATCTATAATTACAACCTCAAGAGGTGAAAAGCTTGACACGCAATAAACGGCATAAAAAGACGGAGATTAAAAAAAGAAGCAGTATTTCCATGTTGAAATCGAAGTCACCTGTTGTGGAGCAATATAGGACAATTCGAACGAACCTTCAATTTTCCGCTGTGGAAAAAGACATAAAGACGATGATTTTCACCTCTGCAAATGCAGGTGAAGGAAAATCGACGACTTCAATCAATGTCGCAGCAGTTTTTGCTCAGCAAGGGAAACGCATTCTCATCATAGATGCAGATTTGAGAAAGCCGAGTGTTCATACTAACTTTAATATGGAGAACTACTTGGGGTTAACGAATATCATATCAAAGCAAAATCAATTACTTGATGCTGTACAACCTTCCATTTACCCTAATTTAGATGTGCTGACAAGTGGGCCAATCCCCCCAAACCCATCGGAGTTGCTTGGGTCTAACGGAATGGTGACAGTGTTGGATGAAGCAAAGCTGAATTATGATTTAGTAATTCTGGACACACCGCCTGTTAATGCAGTCACAGATGCTCAAGTAATAGCGAGTATGACAGACGGCGTGGTTTTGGTGGTGAGCAGCGGAAGCACTGAAATACAGCAAGCACAAAAAGCGAAGGAATTACTTGAGAATGCAAATGCAAAGCTTTTGGGCGCAATCCTAAATAAGAAAAAACAAAAATATCCTGACGAATACTACTACTATGGTAAATAAAATAAGTAGTTTGGAAGTTCTATAAGTTTAGCATTCGCGGTTAGGCAAAAGAGGGATAACGATGATTGATATTCATAGTCATATTTTACCGAAGATGGATGATGGTGCTGGAGATATCCATGAAAGTATAGAAATGGCGAGAAAAGCTGTAGAACAAGGAATTTCTAACATCATAGCAACCCCTCATTATAATAAGGGGATATATGAAAATGATAAGGAAATAGTCGTGAATGAAACTGCAAAATTAAACCTAGTTCTAGATGAACTGGAAATCCCGCTAAAAGTATGGCCTGGGCAGGAAATAAGGATATCCGATGAACTTTCAGATGATTATGATAATAATGAAATCATGGGCTTGAATGGTTCGCAGTACATCCTTCTCGAACTGCCTTCAAACCATGTGCCAAGGTATACGGAACGATTAATTTATGATCTGCAAATGAAAAGGATGACACCGATCATTGCTCATCCAGAGCGGAATTTGGAAATAATAAAAAATCCGCAACTTCTAAAAGAACTGATTTGGAAGGGTGCCTATTCACAAATAACTGCAGGGAGCATCACGGGCAAATTCGGATGGAGAACAAAAAGGTTTTCCAAATATTTAGTTCAATCAGGTCTTACTCATTTTATTGCATCAGATGCTCATAATGTTGGAAACAGAGGTTTTCAACTCAGGGAAGCACATAAGTTGATTGAGAAGAATTTCGGACAAGAAATAGTCGACGTCTTTAATGAAAATGCCGAGAATGTTTTGTACGGGATGAAAGTTAAAGAACTCTTGTCTGACTAAAAATATTTATATGGGGAGAAGTAGATTTGACATATTATAACCGGCTTTTCACATTAGTCTTACTGGACGCTGTGATTGTTGTGACGGCTGTATTTTTAAGTTATTGGTTATTACATCCGTATAATGAAATATCGGCATTTACAATGACAATTACGCTTATTTTGCTTATGTGTCATTATTTCTTTACTGCTTATTTAAAACTCTATAAAAAGGCTTGGGAATACGCCAGTATCAAGGAAATGTTCAATATATTCAAAGTAACGGCCTTTTCTATTACGATTACTGCCGCCTTTCAGCTATACTTTACCCATTTTCTATATATTAGAGAACTTTTCATTACTTGTATTCTATATATTGCCATGATTGGGTGCTCACGTTTGGCATGGAGGATCTATTTTGAACGATACATTAAGCAATCACCCAATAAAAAAAGAACGCTGATCGTTGGAGCAGGGTCTGCAGGGACGATGATAACGAGTCGGTTGTTAAAATCCAGCAATATAGACTTAGTCCCGGTTGCATTCGTTGATGATGATAAAGCGAAGCTAAGTTTAGAAATCTTCAATATACCTGTAGTAGCAGCAACAAAAGATATTTCTCAAGTGGTCGAGCAATACAAGATCGAACATATCGTGATTGCGATCCCTTCTTTGAAAAGAGAGGAAATAAATGCGATTCTTTCGGAATGCACCAAAGCTTACAAAAAGACTCAAATTGTCCCTAGCCTGGAAGCGATTGTTCAAGGCGGGGTTCCAATTAATGAATTGCAAGATATCCAGATGGAAGACTTATTGGGGCGCTTACCCGTTCAACTTGATGATAAAGGGATTTCAGAAAAGATTGTTGATAGCACAATTTTAGTAACCGGTGCCGGCGGTTCAATTGGATCTGAAATCTGTCGTCAGATTATGAAGTATGATCCAGCTAAAATTGTATTGCTCGGGCATGGTGAAAACAGCATATATGCGATCGAGTTGGAATTGCGGGAGGTTTATGCAGATACAATTGAGATCGTGACCGAAATTGCAGACATTCAGGACCGCGACAGGATGTTTCAAGTAATCGACCATCATCGGCCTAATATCGTCTATCATGCAGCCGCTCATAAACATGTACCGCTTATGGAGTCAAACCCTAAAGAAGCGGTGAAAAATAACATGATAGGCACGATGAATGTTGCGGAGGCATCGGAGGCTGGCATGGTGGATATTTTTGTCATGGTTTCTTCAGATAAAGCCGTCAATCCGACAAGTATAATGGGTGCTTCTAAATGTTTAGCCGAGATGATGATCCAGTATAAGAGTTTGTCGAGTCATACTAAATTTGTAACGGTCCGATTTGGGAATGTACTTGGCAGTAATGGCAGCGTCATCCCACTCTTCAAAAAACAAATAAAAAAAGGGGGACCTTTGACAGTCACTCATCCGGATATGATTCGCTATTTCATGACGATTCCGGAAGCTTCAAGATTAGTCATTCAGGCAGGAGTTCTGGCCAAAGGCGGGGAGGTATTCGTACTTGATATGGGCGAACCTGTCAAAATTGTCGATTTCGCTAAAAAGCTTATCCAACTGTCAGGCTACACCGTTGAAGACATTGGGATAACTTATACTGGAATCCGGCCAGGTGAAAAATTATACGAAGAATTGCTTGGGGAAGACGAAGTTTACTTAAATCAGATCTACCCGCAAATCCATATTGGAAAACCAAAAGAAGTAAATTGGAATGCAATAAGAGATATTATCACAACATATGAAGACATGAGCGAAGAAACGTTAAAAGATAGAATGCTGAATTTGTCGAATTTCAGGAAGAATAACAAAATTCCCATACCGTGATAATGCCTCAAATCCGGGTGATGTTAGCAATTATCAGAAAAGGTAAAGCAAGTGTTACACATTCAAGCAAATTTAATAATTTTACGTTTTTCAATGAAATGAAATTGGGCAATATATTCACCTTTTTAAAAGTGTTAAAGAGAAGTAAGAATAATAGATGCGATGAAATTTGCAATTAATCACTAGAATTCTGTATAGCTATCTGAAGAATTCCTTCGTTTACTTGATAACGATACACAATGATAATTTGGGAGGGAAAAATGAAACGGGCTTTTGAATTTTTGATATCTTGTCTGGCGCTTATATCCTGTTCACTTCTTATGCTGTTTATCGTCATCCTCATCCGTTTGAAATTAGGTTCACCTGTCATTTTTAAGCAGGAGCGGCCAGGACTTAATGGCAAACCATTTTATCTGTATAAGTTCAGAACGATGACAGATGAAAAAGATGAAAAAGGGGATTTGGTTCCTGATGAGAAGAGATTAACCGATTTTGGGAAATTACTTAGAAAATTAAGTTTAGATGAATTACCTCAATTATTTAATGTCATGAAAGGCGATGTGAGTTTTGTAGGCCCACGGCCATTATTAATGGAATATCTCCCATTATATACTTCCGAACAAGCAAGGAGGCATGATGTCCGGCCTGGAATGACAGGTTGGGCCCAAGTGAATGGACGAAATGCAATCTCGTGGGAGAAAAAGTTTGAGCTTGATGTCTGGTACGTTGAAAATCAATCCTTTTTATTGGATATGAAGATCATATACCTTACCTTGATTAAGGTATGTAAACAAGAAGCCATTACCCAGGAAGGACATGTCACAACCCAAAAATTTGTTGGATAATAGGATGAATGATATTGATTTAAGGTTTACCAAAATTCAACTGTACCTGGAGGAAACAAGAAACTCCAAATTTGATGATGTGAGAAGTGATTTGAATTGAAGAAAATCGTAATAATCGGTGCTGGCGGGCACTCAAAAGTTGTTCAAGATATCGTTGAAGCAATGGGTGAATATCGGCTCATGGCTATTTTAGATGATCAATACGAAGTGCTGAAAAGAAAGGGAAATGTATATTTTGGCCCCATCTTAAGCTATAGAAGCTTGTTTATTCATTTTGAATATAAGGTAATTATTGCGATAGGCAGGAACGATTTAAGATTAAAAATAGTAAACGAACTGAATTTAGATGTAATGGATTATGAAACAGTCATTCATCCAACTGCTATAGTGGGTGAAAATGTCTCGATAGGTAAAGGAACGGTCATTATGCCTAATGTCGTCTTGAACGCTGGCGCTAAAGTGGGGAATCACGTCATTGTTAATACGTCTTCAGTCATTGAGCATGATACCCATCTTGATGACTTTATCCATATAGCACCAAGTGCTACCCTGACAGGAGCTGTCAAGGTAGGAACTGGTACCTTGATAGGAGCTGGATCTACGGTCATACCAAGCATAACGATAGGGGAATGGTGTACGGTTGGTGCCGGGTCAACCGTTATTAAAGACATTTCTGATGCATCTACCGCTGTGGGGTCCCCAGCTAGGATAATAGAATAAGGAGTGTGTGGGATGGAGAATAAAAGATTGTATCTTTCGCCTCCTCATATGAGTGGGAATGAACAAATGTACATTAGCCAAGCGTTCGAGACAAATTGGATAGCGCCACTAGGACCGAACGTAAAAGCTTTGGAAGAAGAATTTGCCAAATATGCAGGCACTAAGGGGGCGTTGGCAGTAAGTTCAGGAACTGCGGCCATTCATTTGGCATTGCAAGTATTGGGAGTCACCACTGGTGATACTGTATTCTGTTCTTCATTAACTTTTATAGCCAGTGCAAATCCTATCATCTATCAAGGTGCGAAGCCTGTTTTTATTGATTCCGAATCTGATACATGGAATATGTCACCTAAGGCATTGGAACTGGCTTTGGAATATGCGAGGAAAAATCGGGAAATTCCAAAAGCTGTAATTTTGGTCCATCTATTTGGACAAAGTGCAAAGGTAGATGAGATCAAGGGCATTTGCGGGAAATATAAGGTTGCTTTAATAGAGGATGCGGCTGAATCCCTTGGTGGATCTTACAAGGGGAAGCAAACAGGAGCGTTTGGTGATATAGGGATATATTCGTTTAATGGAAATAAAATCATAACAACTTCTGGAGGGGGCATGCTGGTTTCAAATAACGAGGAATACTTACATAAGGCTCTCTTCCTATCTACACAAGCACGTGATCCAGCGCTTCATTATCAGCATAGCTCGATTGGATATAACTATCGTTTAAGCAATATTCTAGCTGGAATCGGCCGTGCCCAATTAGAAGTATTGGATGACCGTGTAAAAGTTCGGAGAGAAATTTTTGATCGGTATAAAAAATCGTTAGGGAACATACCAGGCATTACCTTCATGCCTGAGTTAAAAGATACGATGGGGAATCGCTGGCTTACCGCATTAACAATAGACGACAAAATCAATGGAGTACGATCCAGTGACGTGATTGATGCGTTAGAAACAGAAAATATTGAGTCCAGACCAGTATGGAAACCATTACATTTACAGCCTGTCTTTAAAAATGCAGCATTTTTTACAGAAAGCGGCGATAAAAGCATTTCAAGTATGTTATTTGAACAAGGTTTATGTTTGCCGTCCGGTTCGGGTATGACATTTGAAGATCAAGAGCGGGTCGTGGAAATTGTAAAGGAAGTACTTGAACCGTCCAAATTAGCCCAATGATTCTTTCGTCGTGTGATACGAGTAATTCATTAAAGGAACTGTTGCATGCAGTCACATTTAGCAGATATACCAAAGCCCTTTTAAAAAATTTACCTTCCTTACAATGAAAAGGAGGCAAACCAAAATATGAGAATTACATTTAAACAGATTTATCAAGATATCGACAATTTAGTATGTTTATCCAATAACCGAAATGGTTTGAATTTCAGAGAGATTGAGCTTACAAGAAAAAGACTGGTTGAAAATTTAAAAGCGATAGAACTGCATACCATCATTTTAAAAAAGAAAGATCTTGGATGAATATCCCCATATCATCCTTACCTTTTGAAAATGATTTCATTTTTGGGAGCCTTTTTAAATCTACATTAGAAATGAGCGTGCTTATGAAGATTGGTGATAAAGTTATTTATAAATCAAGGGAATATAAAATTATTTACATCTATAGAAATGATTTAAAAGCCGAGCTTCTTTCCTTTGATGCTAAGCATGAGAAATTCGAATTAGCGCATATATCCCATTTAATAAAGACTAACCCGGCTTATGTAGAGAATCTACAAAAGGGGTCCCCTTATGAAAATTGTTGAGTAGCGGTTGTTGAATAGAATGGCAGATGACACACCACCCTGGAGTTTGGTCAGGCTGTCGAGCAATTCTACACAGTCTTTTTCTTGATTTATCACATCAACATATAAAGACGATGTATCTTCAATATTCTATTGAACCTTGTTGGGGAATGTATTAAACCTATGAATAATTTGTTCTTCCTCCTCAATATGGATGCCTTCTATGAATTTAACTTTTTATTTTCATAAACCTCTTTACCGATTTTTTACATGGAGCACTGCTTTTGAGGCGTTGCTCATTTAATAGTAGCACTGCATTCTTTTAAGATGTATTCTCTTAAATCCTCTATAAAAGAATGAGGTGCTTTTTTTGTCCAGAACAAATGAATGATGTAAAGAAAACCATTATTGCTTAACGATTGATAATGCAAAAGAAATTGTTTCTAAAATGAAATGCTTCATTGTTAATTTGGGTTATATTACTAACTGCATTTACATTTTAAACCTTACAACTATACATAGCTTGTTGATAGTATTCGACGGGTCATGCTTGTTACATCAAAGATAAGTTTCAATAATTGATTTCCCCATACCATATATGAAACGACGCAGGAATAAAATTATGGTAAATTTGGGTAGTAAGTAGTGTGTATTTTCTGTTACTTTTAAAAAAGTGTGGGGGAATTATAAATATTAGGTATTAATACTCAACCTATATATTAATAGTTTTAATAAGAAAAGATATGAAAATCAATAAAGTTAAAGGTGATTGTATGAATCGATTTACTGACCGCTATTCAAAACTGCTGTATCATTTATTTTATGAGGATAACTGGTGTAGTTTAACAGAGCTATCAAAAAAAACAGGTTATTCGAAAAGCACATTATGGCGGGATATATTGCATATGAGTTCAAATCTTCCACCTGAATGGAAAATTGATAAGAATGAAGTGCAGGGCGTGAGGTTAATGAAACCTAAAAACGGCACCTTAGAAGAACTTTGGTTTTATCTTAAAAGTGAAAACACCTATTTTCAAACCTTGGAATTAATTCTTTTTAACAATGGAGTAACGATAAAATATATTACTCAAAAAGTACATATTAGTCGCTCCACAGTGTACCGACAGTTAGAAAAAATAGAAGAAGTATTAAAAAATGCCGAAGTTCAATTATCAAATAGTCCGTTTAAAATTGTTGGGGATGAAATAAAGATTAGAAGATTCATCATGCAATATGTAGAGTATATGTCCGGCAATTTAAATGATTTTATTACTTCCTTTAATCTTAAGGAGTTTCAAGACACTTTATTGGAGCTATTGAAGGAACATTCAACTTCTTTACACATGGGTGCCATACAAAGACTAGCGATAATCCTTCATATCTCCAACATTCGAATAACCCATAATTGTTTTGTGACATTCCCAAAAGTGGTTATAGATGAAAATGAAACATCCACAGCATTCGAAATATCAAAGAAACTATTTAAATTCATGGTGAAATGTCCAAATAGGGAGAAACAGATTTCTGAAATTTTATTTTTTTCTTTATATTTTATGAGCGAAGAGATGTCTTTAAATCGTACCCAAGAACTTCGGTACATTCGTTCCAAACTTAATTCGGAAAGCGGTAAGCCTTTAGGTCAATTTTTAAGTAATCTATCAAAGAAAATTGGGCTGGATGTTTCCCAGGATGATATTTTCATGTACGAATTTGCGCAAACTCTTCGTGGGATATCGTTTGACTTACAGTTAAAAACGGATACGAGAATAAATAATATTTTACAATTCGTTCCTTATTTTGAGAATAATGAGTTATTTGTGATCATTGAAGAAATAGCACAATACATATCGGATGAATTTGCTATTTCTTTTGAAAATATAGAAATATTAGAGATATTCATGTTGGTACAAGCTTCAATTTTAAGAAAACAAAATCAAATGGTTATAGAGACTGCATTAATTTGCCGATCATATGTAGAGAAAGATTATATTCGTGAGGTATTAAAACATCATTTCGGAAACAAGCTAAATATTTATGTAATGGATTTTTCCGATATAGACTCACTTTTCAGAAAAAATGGGTTTGATATCTTAATAACCACAGATTTAGGGCAGTTAATTAATATTGAACACATTCCTGTATATAAAGTTTCTTCATTTCCAACCCCCTCTGAATTAAAAGAAATTAAGATGTTCACCCGAAAGAATTTCATTGATCGGTATGGTTTAAATCCTAATATTTTATATCCATTTGAAGAAGACATTGATTGAGATCAGTCTTAAGGCATTTATTCACTTTGTACTTTACCCCACTGATAATGAACAGTAATATGCAGCAAATAAATTTACCTCGTCTAAGCCTAGGTCATTTCTTTTTTCTCCAAAAGGAGAAGGTGAAACTTACTTATCTGACAGAGTTTAAGGTTGATAATTTACTAAAGATAATGGAGCCACGAAATGACCGAAGCGAGCACGCCATACATTCCTTCTCAATTTAAACCACAGACCATTCTCTTTATTCGAAATTAAAATCACGAAATAGGAACCTGTCGTACTGCTATCAGTGGCTGGTATGTAAATGGCCCCGGTACAATACCGGGGCCATGGCCGTTTAGAACCTTTTATACCTTTACTGGCTTTATTGAGTAGTTACATATTCATTATTTCCTGCACGCATTCCAACAATGAAAATAAGTGCCGATATTGCGGCCAACATCAATAAGGGAACTGTCCAGCTGTGTGTAATGTCATGGAGCAAGCCGAATAATACTGGTCCAATGGCAGCTAAGAGGTACCCGAATGATTGAGCCATTCCTGATAATTCCGTCGCCTCATGAGTGCTTTGTGTTCGAAGACTAAAGAACATCATCGATAAACTGAATATGGTTCCAACTCCAATCCCGATCAATATCATGCAAACTGGTATGAAAAGAGTGCTTCCATATAATATGCCGAATATCCCTGCAATAAGGAAGACGACAGGCGGGACCACTAACAGACGCTGACTTTGTAAGCGTCCAGCTAAAATTGGCACCAGGAATGTTATTGGAATGACTGCAAGCTGCATGATGGATAGCATCCAGCCAGCTTCATCAGCGTTCAGGCCTTTTTGCTCCAGGATTTCCGGCATCCAGGTAATTACTGTATAGAAAATAAACGATTGCAAACCCATGAAGAATGTAATCTGCCAGGCTAAACCAGAACGCCATAAGTTAATCTTTTTATCCTTTTGTGCCCTTTGTACATCTTTACCTGAGTTGAATGGCCGTCTTATTTGCGGCATCCATAAGAAAACTGTAATAAGTGATAAAATTCCCCAACATCCAAGGGCACCAGCCCATCCCAATCCCGATGAAGAAGCAAGGGGAATGCTGATCCCGGAACCTATTGCGCCACATAAATTCATGGAAACAGCATAGGTTCCTGTCATCAAACCGATGTTCCTGGCAAAGTTATGTTTAATCAGACTTGGTAACAATACATTGCCTATTGCAATGGCTAACCCGATTAAAATGGTTCCTATGAACAATGTCGGCACTCCGCCAACTGAGCGTATCCCAATTCCGATTGTTAGTAATATCAAGGAAAGGAAAAGCGTAAGCTCCATTCCAAAACGCCGTGCTATCCTAGGTGCAAACGGTGATAATAAAGCAAAGGAAAGCAAAGGCAATGTCGTTAATGAACCTGATAATGTATTTGATATCCCCAAGTTATCACGGATCGAAGTGACAAGGGGGCCAACCGATGTTAAGGGAGCCCTCAGATTTGCCCCAAGAAGAATGATTCCGATGATGAGTAGTCCAACTCTGGGTTTAATATCCATTTTTGTTTGTTCTAGTTGATTTGCCGCTTGATGAATGCCCATAATCTCCTCCTTACTTACTCTAAAGATTTTTTGAATTGTGCAATGTATTCATTCACTGTTTCGATTGCCCGGTTCACATCTTGTTCGATGATGGCATCTACAAGTTTGCAATGAATGTTCAAATGAAAGTTCACATCAGAACTCATCTCCACTATCTGATGGATGGATTCATACAGGGAGTGTTCCATATGTTCATACAAATCAATCAATAAATCATTATGTGATGAACCCATAATCGATTTATGCAACTGTATATCGGCTTCTTCGTAAGCCTTGATATCCTTTGCTTCGGCAGCTTTACTGCATGCTGATATATGAAACCGCAATCGTTCTATATCTTCTTGATTACGTCTTAATGCCGCTAACTGAGCTCCCTCTCTTTCAAGGGCATGACGGACCTCTAACGTTTCTAATAAACTTGACTGCTGGATCCTTCTTTCAAATGCTGCCCCCAAGGCACTAGATGACCTTACGAATGTCCCCTTTCCTTGTTTCGTTACTAAAAGCCCTGCATAAACAAGTGATCGTACAGCTTCCCTTAATGTATTTCTGCTTACATCGAACTGTTGGATCAAATCCATTTCAGGGGGAATTTGATTTCCAATTTTCCATTCACCTGATTCGATTAACGATTCGATTTGGGAAACCACTTGCTCTACTAGTGATAAGCGATTTGTTTTAGATATGGACAAGATATACACCTCGGATTTGTAGGATGATTGGTTCATTGGTTATTTTAACATATGTATGTTGAAAATGGAGCAAACGAGTATTTTAAATCCAAATTTGTTTCCCTTTTATTCTTCAGAAAAAAATTTCAGAAATCCGCTCCCTTTCCGCCGACTGCCTGCCAAGCCTCATAAAAGCAAGCATCTAGCGGGATCTCGGCAAGCCAGTTATTCAAATTTCTTCAATCCAGAGAGGGTTTCATCCCCAAAGGCGTAACCCAAGTTTGTTTAAAATCATGGTTAGGGGTGAGACCATTTCTATTGATGGAACCGCCAGACTATAGACAAATTTAAAGAAACGCCAGTTGGTCTATAGTTTTTAAAAAAACATAACAGTTGATTGGAACGGAAGGTACGAGACTCCTGCGGGAAAAGCGAGTCCAAGGGAGACCCCGCAGGCGCAAAGGCGCCGAGGAGGCTTCCGGACCGCCCGCAGAAAGCGAGTGCCCTACGTTCCAATCGACGTTCAAATTGTTCTAGCACTAAAAAGACTGTAGGCAAACTCGATGAAAATCGAGTTTGCCTACAGTCTGAAGTCCCTATTAAAGTCAGGGGGAATTATAATTCTATTTTTTTTGTTTGACAATAAAAGAAAGAAGGATAAATATCACTAACGTGACAAGACATACTGTGGTTCCAATGATGTTTTGCTTATTAAAGATAAATGCCAAAAAGATAATGCTTAATGCCGTGATGGCCAATATAGTTGTATATGGGTACCATTTTACCCGGAAACCTGGTTTGCCAATGTATTGCTTACGCAGCTTCAATTGCGCGGAACAAATACTGATCCATAATAATAAAACTGTGAATCCAGGAATGGCCATAAGGTAGCTTAAAATCAGGTCGGGATACAAATAGGATAAAAACACACCAGCCAATATGCATAATGTAGTTAAAAATATACCATTAAGCGGGATACCCTTTTTTGTTGTTTTTAAAAATGCCTTAGGCGCTTCCCCGTTTTGGGAAAGAGTGAACAGTGTCCTTGAAGTAGCGTAAATACCTGAATTTGCAGCTGATAAGACAGCGGTTAAAAGAACGAAATTCATGATATCGGCGGCTCCGGGAAGACCCGATAAGCTGAAAACCTGAACGAAAGGACTTACTTCAGTACTTACTTGGTTCCAAGGTATTACCCCACAAATAATAAGTATCGGCAAGACATAGAAAAGAATCACCCGCCACACTGTTCCTTTAATGATTTTTGGTATGACTCGCTGACTATCTTTTGTTTCCGTAACGGCTACACCAATTAATTCTGCACCACCATATGAAAACATTACCACTAAAAGTGCACTTAACATTCCGTCAATTCCTTTTGGGAAAAAACCACCATGTTCCGTGTAATTAGAAAATGAAGCCGAACTAGGAAAAAGTCCTAGCATGATCAAAGCTCCTAAAATAATAAAGGCAATCAAGGTTATTATTTTAATTCCTGCGAACCAAAATTCGAGTTCTCCATAGTATTTTACTTGAAACAAATTAATTCCTATAATTACTGAAGCGCAAAGTATACTTAACAGCCATAATGGTACTGAAGGATACCAATATTGTAGAAAGCTTCCGGCTGCGACTATTTCCACAATGATCACGATAATCCAGTTAAACCAATAGAGCCATCCGACAATGAAGGATAGTTGAAACCCAAAAGCTTTATTAATGAGGTGCTGTACGTTCAAATTAGGAAAAGCGGTTGCCATCTCTCCTAATGCGGCCATTACAATAAATAACAATAGCCCCCCTATTAAATAAGCTATTACAACACTTGGACCTGCCATATTTAATGTATCGGAACTCCCCTTAAAAATCCCTGTTCCTATCATTCCGGCTAAAGCAATGAACTGGACATGCCTCGGCAATAGGCCCTTTTTTAAATCTTGATGAGTCTTCTCCATTTTATTCATGCCTTTCCTTTTAATAAAATAGTCTATCAGTAAAACTAGGAAGTTCTTCTGTTATTGAACGCTTTCACGTGCTAAAGTACTATATTAATATATCATGAATCGGAAAAATGTCAATTTAGGCAGGTGAACTGGAATAGATTCCTAATCAGCAAAACAGGAATAGTTTTTATTATCTAAATGTATTTGGATTTTATGAAATAAATCAAAGGAAAAATTAACAAATCTGCGCAAGGCAATTCCGCACTCTATTGAATTAAATACATATTGAAAAGAGAGAAAAATAATTCTGTTTAATCGCATTATTACTGACATTTTGTTTGGTAGTGAATAAGATGATGTAATCAGTTCAAGTCCTTCCATAAAAATGAATAAGGAGATGTATTTTATATATGTCAGGTTGTGATGGCGGTTTTGGATTTTGGCGGAGGTTTCGCCTTTATAGTCGTTTTGTTTATCCTTTTAGTAATTGTTGGAGCCAGCACTTGCGGCGGCGGCAAGGGTTATGGAACATACTGCTGAATAACAAAAAACCGACCATTCAAGGTCGGTTTTTCTTTTAATATAAGGTACGAAGCGGGAGAAGCTAACGAGACTATCCGTTTTCATATAAAAAGGGGAGAGGGGGCGGCTGTAGGTATTCGGTTTCTTGTATCGGTTCAATTTCGCTTAGAAATTTCAAATAACCGGTATATACCTGCGAGGCCATCCCTAAATAGTGCAATTCAGTGTGGATGATTCCCTTCCGTGGTGAATGGAGCATGTACATTTTTTCATCCCTCCTTTCTAAAAAAAATAGGCCAGTCAGTCTTAGGCGTTAATCGAACCAATGAATGTTATGTTTATATGAGATTTTTACTTCAAAAATTGGATGCTCCAGGTTCGAAGGCTTCTGCATCCCTTTCTTCTATCACCATGCGCAGTCCATTCTTTGGTCTGAGTGTAAGGGACGGAAGGGGGGTTACTTCATGATGATCAGGTGCAAGCTTTATCCTATACCGCTTTGCAATGCAAGCCAGGACAAGCACCGCTTCCATCATGGCAAAATGATTGCCAATACAAACCCGAGGCCCTCCGCCAAATGGAAAGTAAGCGAACGCGGGCAGGCTTTTCAAAAAGTTATTTTCAAATCGCTCTGGAATAAATGATTCAGGTTGATCAAAATACTCTGGATTATGCTGCATCACATAAGAACTTATTAGAATCATATCGCCTTTCTTGAAGCGATATCCTCCTATTACGACATCCTCCGCCACATCACGGGATAAAATATACAGTGGCGGGTAAACGCGAAGTGTTTCGTGAATGATATTTTGAGTGTATAGTAATTTCATGAAATCTTCAGGCTTGGGTGTCCGGTGACCGATTATGCTATTCACTTCACTGAAAAGCTTGGATTGAATTTCTGGATGTTTCGAAATTTCAAACAGTGCCCAGGAAAGAGCATTTGCTGTCGTTTCATGACCGGCAAGAAAAATAGTCATTAATTCATCACGGACCTGATGGCTTGTCATACCCAATCCGTCTTCGGCATCACGGGCGTCCATCAGGATCCCAAGCATGTCTCTATGTTTTACTGTGTCGTTCTTCCGTTTTTCAATAATGCCGTAAATCACTTTATCAAGCCTTTGTATCGCCTTTTTATATTCACGGTTGATTTTAGTCGGTACCCATAATGGCATACGGAAAATCTTTCTCATCCTTTTGACTGCTATTCTTAATGCAGTTTCCAGCGGTTTCCCAACAATTTCATACCCATCCTTGAATTCCATGCTGAACATCGTCTTGCTGATTATCCCGAGAGTGATGTCCATCATATCCTTCGTTATGATCCGTTCCTCATCATGTTGCCAAGTTGATATATAATCCATTGTGGTATCAATCATATCCTTGGCGTATTGGCTAATATGATTCTTTTTGAAAGAGGGTTGGATAAGCCTTCTCTGTCGCATATGAAAGTCTTTTTCGCTTGTAAGTAGACCTTCACCGATAAGCGGTTTTAAAACATTGAAGTCCTTGGATTTGATGAAGGATTTTTGTTTTGTTACGAGTATTTGTTTTATTAAATCAGGATTTAAAACGTGATAAACATTTTGGAATGGGCCTAAACGGAATTTAGCGACTTCTCCATATTCCTTGGCCAATCGGGTCAGAAAACCAATGGGATCTGCTTGAAACTCCTTTGTATGTCCGGAAATCAGCCTTCCTTTTGGAACCTTTGGAGAAGTGAGGAAGACATCATCAGCGTGGCTCAATGTGGTTTTTCCCCTTTCTTTAAAATAATTACATGTAATCATTCTATGAGGATCAGCTAAATTGGTTTGGACAAGTCGTTAAAGAAAGGGCGGATAATTCTATGGAAGTAATAAGGTTATATAAGATAGCCATAAAAAAAACTCTGGCTGAATAGAGCCAGAGTTTTTCATGAAAGCTTTAGATTTAATGATGTGGGATTTAACTTCTTTCTTCATCGTCCCTATGTTGGAAACGATCATTTTTTTCATTAATGGGCCCGCCAAATTCTGCATTGATTTCCTTAACCACTTGATCTAAGAATTCATCTGATATTATTGGATTATTAGTTTTTTTATGCATGTACAATCCTTTCTGGATATAGTTGTTTGGATAAATAATGAAGGATACGTTATCAACATAACCTCACTTTTAATAAATTATTCTTTCTTTGTCCAACATTTTCACTTGCATTTACATTTCACGGAAGCATTTATAAAAGACTGTTATATTTAGCTTAGTAATTATGGTGCGTGGAAATGTTACCACCAAATGGGTGAATCCAATGTGGAAATAGCCCAATCACCTCTAGGTAATTGGGCGTGGGTTATATTTACTTCATTATGGGAACAGCTGCCTTATATATGTTATTAGCTGATCACGAAGTTCAGGTCGTTTCATGGCGAAATCTATTGAAGCTTGAAGGAAGCCGAATTTATCGCCGACGTCATATCGATTTCCTTCGATGATATACGAGTATAAAGGTTCCTTTTCTAACAAAAGGTCTAAAGCTTCGGTAAGCTGGATCTCCCCCTTCCGATCGGGCTGTACGGTTTCAAGGATTTCAAAAATCTCAGGTGATAAAATATATCGGCCAATAATCGCCTGTGTTGATGGTGCATCCTCCACTTTTGGCTTTTCCACTAAGTTTCTTACCAGAAATAAATCCTCATATCGTTCTTGGAAATTTACGATCCCATACTTGGAGACATCGGCAGGTGACACTTCCTTACATCCGATAATGCTCGCTTGAACCTTGTTATACCGTTCCATTAACTGCTTCAAAGCTGGAACCTGGCTATCCACGATATCATCCCCTAACAGGACGGCAAAAGGTTCGTTTCCAATAAAAGTTTTGGCACATAATACTGCATGGCCTAGACCTAAAGGTTCCTTTTGTCTTACATAGTGGATATCCACCATGTTGGAAATGTTCTCCACGATCTTAAGCAGCTCATTTTGACCTTTCATTTGCAGAAGCATTTCTAGCTCAATGGATTTATCGAAATGATCTTCAATGGCACGTTTGTTTTTACCCGTAACGATGATAATATCTGTAATCCCTGATTGAACCGCTTCCTCGATAATATATTGAATGGTCGGCTTATCGACAATTGGCAGCATTTCCTTTGGTTGAGCTTTCGTAGCAGGTAAAAATCGTGTTCCTAAACCGGCTGCTGGAATCACCGCTTTCTTTATCATAGCCCAGCCCCTTTTTAAGGTTCTTTTATATGCTTTTTGTTCTTCCCTTCATTTTATGTGGCCATTGGTTGACCTATATCAAAAAAGGTTAAAATAAATCCCCGAAAAAGAATAGATTTACCATTGAAGCAAATATTATGGATATATGAATTTGGTCAAGAGGTGTATATGTTGCCAATTGAAAAACAAGAGAGAAAACAAATCCTTTTTGCCTTACTCGTCATTGTTTTATATCTTTCTCCTTTATTCATCCTTGGAGAAAATGCGCATATTCGTGTACATGATAATTTGGATTCCAACCTTGCCTGGTATAAAGTCCTTTCAGAAAGCGGTGAGTTATTCGGTGCGATAGACGCCAAAATTCCCCAGATCATGAATGGTCTGCCCCGAAATGCCTTTGGCAGTGAGTTCAGTATTATCGTGTGGCTTTATGCACTTTTTCCGACAATGGCTGCATATGCAATAAGCCAGGCATTAACAAGATTTATTGCATTCTTGGGTATGTATATCTTATTAAAGAAACATTTGGTTACAGGAAGCCATTCAGGTTGGATCAGGGTTGGAACATCCTTGGCCTTTGCCCTTACCCCATTTTGGCCATCGGGAATGCTCAGTACACTTGGGATGCCGCTTGCACTTTGGGCTTTTTTGAATATTCGCAGCAAGGACCATTCGTGGAAGAATTATTTGGTCCTTACACTTTTACCGCTTTATTCAAGCATCGTACTTGGTTTTTTCTTTTTCCTTGTTGCAATGGGCTTTCTTTGGCTAACGGATGTGATCAGGAGAAAAGGGTGGAATATAACGTTCCTTCTTTCGATTGTGTATATGACCTTCATTTTTGGTTTGGTGGAGTATCGTTTGGTATCTTCATTTATTTTTGATTCGGAGCCAAACAGCAGAGATGAATATTTTCACGCAAGGCTGCCGCTCGATTGGGTCATAAAGCTTACTTTCAAAAATTTCGTTCTTGGACATACGCATGTCATGACTGTACATGCACTTATCATCCTGCCGATTACAGTCTTCGCCCTTTATATCATTCTGACCAAAAAACTGTGGAGACAGGAAAAGGTATATGTATTTTTATTCGGCTTGAACTTTGTACTCTCAGCATGGTACGCATTCTGGTTTTATAAAGGCTGGGTTCCTTTGACGGAAAGGTTTCACACCCTGGATACCTTTAATTTTGCCAGATTTCACTTTTTAAGGCCGATGGTGATTTACTTGGGCTTTGCCCTCGCGATAAAAATCATTTGGGAACACAGCGATTATGCTAAGAAAACCCTCTCTATTTTCATCGCCGTTCAAATTATGATCTTAATGGGCTTCAATGAAGAAATCACTTACAATAAAAAACCATCTTTTAAAGAGTTCTATTCAGAAAGCCTTTTTCAGGAAATAAAAGATCATATTGACCTTCCACAGGAAGAGTATCGTGTTGCTAGCATTGGGCTGCATCCCGCAATCGCACAATTTAATGGATTTTACACACTCGATAGCTATAACAATTTCTATCCGCTTTCTTACAAACATCAATTTCGTCAAATAATTGAAAACGAATTGGCTAAGAATAAAAACATCAGAATCTACTTTGATGAATGGGGAGGACGTTGTTACCTATTTACCGATGAGCTTGGAAAGCATTATATGTTCAAGAAAGGCTCGAAGAAAGAGCTGGAAAATTTGGACCTTAATATGGATGCGTTTAAAGGATTAGGTGGCAAGTATATATTTTCTGCCATCCCTATCAACAACGCGAAGGAAAACGGATTGGTAATAGATAGGGTTTTTACAAAGAAAGGAAGCATATGGAAAATTTATTTATACAGAGTCATGTGAAAAGGGGGGAATAGAATGAATTTACCGATAGTAACGATTGTTGTACCTTGTTATAACGAAGAAAGCGTTTTGCAGGATACCATTTCCCAGCTTTGTGGGTTGATGAGGGGATTAGTCGAAGAAAACGTTGTTTCTGGACAAAGTAAAATTCTGCTGGTTGATGATGGAAGCAAAGATCAAACTTGGAAGATCATTTATAAGGAAACGATCAATAATGAATTTGTTCGCGGGCTAAAGCTTTCCCGGAATGCAGGACATCAAAATGCACTCTTGGCAGGATTGTTTACAGCCAAGGAAGCCTCGGATTGTGTGATTTCCATTGATGCAGATTTACAGGATGATATTCAAGTCATCCCTGAATTCATTCGGAAATTCAATGAAGGATGTGAAATCGTATATGGTGTCCGCCAGAAAAGGGACCTTGATTCATTTTTTAAACGAACATCTGCAACCGGTTTTTATAAATTGATGAACAAGATGGGGGTTAACCTTGTCTATAATCATGCCGATTTCAGGCTAATGAGCAAAAGGGCGATCGCGGAGTTGGAACGATTTGATGAAACGAATCTTTTTTTACGGGGGATTGTCCCGCTCATTGGGTTTAAGACGGACTCTGTTTATTATGACCGAAAAGAAAGATTGGCTGGGGAAACGAAATATCCATTTAAGAAGATGGTTGCTTTTGCGCTTGATGGCATTACTTCCTTTTCGGTTACACCGATCCGGCTTGTATTATGGCTAGGATGTCTTTCCTTTTTCATTAGCTTACTCTTTGGGTCTTACTTTTTATGGTTAAAGTTTTATGGGCAGACCGAAACTGGTTGGACCTCATTAATCACCTCCATATGGTTGATCGGCGGACTGCAGTTGATTGCTGTCGGCTTGATTGGGGAATATATCGGTAAAATCTATAATGAATCCAAACGCCGGCCTAAATATATTGTTGATCTTGATCTATTTAATCCGCTCGATTTAAAAAAACGGGAGCAACTAGACAATGAACGGAACAGTATTGAAAAACTATCTAAAACACACTAACTCCTTTATCCGCTTTTTATTGGTTGGAATAGTCAATACAGCGGTTGGACTATCCATCATGCTTTTTCTTATGAATGTTCTTGAATTATCTTACTGGGTCTCCACCTTTTTCGGCAATGGTACGGGAGCAGTAACGAGTTTTCTTTTAAACAGGACTTTTACCTTTAAAAGCGATATAGAATGGCGGCGAGGAGTTGCCCGTTTCTTTTGCGTCATCCTGATTTGTTATTCCGCCGCTTATTCTATTGGCCAAGCTATTGCAGAATCACTGGAAGGATCCGTTCATTTATCCCTACAACAAAATTTGGCTGTTCTCATAGGAACAATCTTTTATACAGTGCTTAACTATCTTGGCCAGAAATACTTTGTCTTTAAAAAAAGCAATTTGAGACCCATTCAAGAAGGAAGGAATTAATTAGGGTGAATCAGTGGAATAGTGCCCCTATTGGACGGGAATTAAAGCGGAATTTGATATTTAATGCAAGTTTACCCTTTTAATGACGATCCAAGCTGGGGCAGATCTGGTTAATTTTTTTCATCGCCATCTCCATGAGGCTGATTATTTTTTCCTTTTCGGACCACCTTTTGTTCATTGACTTCTGAATTATTTTCTTTATAAGACGTTTACTTACCTCCTTTCCTACCTTCGAATCATGTCATTGCATGACTTATGTTATATAAGTCAAGAATAAAACCTCACTTACAAAGAATTTTTTTATTTTTGAGCAAAATTTTCATTTACTTTTCCATTTCACGGGAGTATGATAATCAACAGTTTCATATTTCTAAATCGCTTAAACCTTATGGTGCGGGGGACCCGTTATTGGGATTGTTTACAATCCAAGGGGTGAATCCTTTAAAAGGTAGGGCTACTCTTAGGTCCGAATCCGACAGCTAACCTCGTAAGCGTTATATGAGAAGGAAGGTGGAGCTTGTTAGACAAAAAAATTGATGTCTACAGGTCTATTTAGCTATGACTTGTAGGCATTTTTGTGTTTCGTCTTGTTTTTTGCTACAGCTGGGTAACATAAACTTATAAATTAATTATGGTGGTGAATTCTTGATGTTATCTTCTATAAAGAGGTTCTTGATTGGGAGACCTTTAAAGTCAAATGCACTTGGTGAACAAAAGCTTAACAAAACAAAGGCTTTGGCGATATTATCTTCTGATGCTTTGTCTTCGGTTGCATATGGGCCGGAGCAAATATTGATCGTCCTGATCACGGTCGGTGCTGCAGCATTCTGGTATTCAATCCCTATCGCGATCGGAGTATTGATCTTGTTAACTGCTTTGATTTTGTCCTATAGACAAATCATTTTCGCTTATCCACATGGCGGTGGAGCTTATGTGGTTTCAAAAAACAATTTAGGTGTCAATCCAGGGTTGATAGCTGGAGGATCCTTATTGGTCGATTATATATTAACGGTCGCTGTAAGTGTTTCTGCTGGTACGGATGCCATCACGTCCGCTTTTCCCGGCCTGCATGATTATAATGTCGTCATAGCCATCATTTTCGTCATTCTACTTACAATCTTGAACCTTAGGGGGGTTACGGAATCGGCATCTGTTTTGGCCTATCCGGTGTACCTATTCGTTTTAGCCTTGTTCATCTTGATTGGGGTTGGAATTTACAAGATTTTGACGGGGGGAGTCTCACCGGAATTGCATGCGTCAATCGGGACACCGGTAGCGGGCATCAGTTTATTTATACTGCTAAGGGCATTTGCATCAGGAAGCTCCGCCTTGACAGGAGTCGAAGCGATTTCCAATGCAATCCCGAACTTTAAAGATCCAGCCCCGAATAATGCTGCGAAAACTTTAATAGCGATGGGTTCATTGCTAGCGGTATTATTTTCGGGAATCGTATTCTTAGCCTATTATTTAAGCATTGTTCCCAGCGCAGAGGTAACGGTCGTCTCCCAGATTGCTGAAGAAATCTTTGGACGGAATTTCATGTACTTCTTCATTCAAGGTACGACTGCCTTGATCTTGATACTTGCGGCCAATACTGGCTATTCGGCTTTCCCTCTGCTTGCGGTAAATCTGGCGAAGGATAAATTCATACCAAGGGCGTTTACGATCAGAGGGGACCGATTAGGGTATTCCAATGGAATCATCATACTGGGACTTGCATCCATCATCTTGATAGTCGCATTTGAAGGACATACAGAAAATCTCATTCCGCTTTATGCGGTAGGGGTATTCATTCCATTTACGTTGTCCCAGACTGGCATGATTGTTAAATGGGTTCGCGAAAAGCCAAAAGGCTGGATGATGAAATTAACCATTAATTCAATTGGTGCCATAATTAGCTTTATCGTCACGATGATATTCTTTTTAACCAAATTTACTCAGGTTTGGCCTGTGTTGATTTTTTTACCTATCATCATTTTAATCTTTCATCGAATTAAAAAGCATTATGAAGCAGTTGGTGACCAACTAAGGATTACAACATGTGAGCCGATCTTACCAATTGAAGGAAATATTATTATTGTACCTGTGGCAGGTATAACTCATGTGGTTGAGAACTCTTTAAATTATGCAAAATCGCTCTCAGCAAATCAGGTCATTGCCGTTTATGTTGCATTTGAAAGAGAAGATGAAAAGAAATTCGGAGAAAAGTGGAAAAAGTGGCAGCCGGATGTCAGACTCGTTACACTGAATTCTTATTACAGAAGTATCATTCAGCCATTAACTAAATTTGTGGATACAGTTGAACATAAGGCGAGTGAATCCAATTATAAAGTTACGGTGATCATCCCCCAATTCATTCCGAAGAAGGGCTGGCACAATATACTTCATAACCAATCAAGTTTACTGATCCGCGCCTACTTACTTTATAAAAGAAATGTGGTTGTTACGACAGTGCCATATCATTTGAAGAAATAAGTTCCATATCTATAACTGGAAGCAAACCTACATAGGTTTGCTTTTTTTTATAATTTTATAAAAAAGACAGCAGTACAGCTGTCTTTCTCCAACTAACGCTCCCGATATTTATCAGCATCGGAAGCCCTCTTTGTGTTGAACACTATTTTTGCAAAAACACTTCATAAAATTACCAAGGGTCAATTCAAATAAAGCGAACATATTAAAAAGAAGACAAAATGAAATTTACTGCTTAGTTTTGAACTTACATATATGGGGGTTGAATATGGATATATTATTAGCTCTCTTGCCGGCAATATTCTGGGGAAGCATCGTTTTATTTAATGTGAAACTCGGGGGTGGGCCCTATAGTCAAACACTGGGTACAACGATTGGCGCCTTGATTTTTTCAATAGGTGTTTATATTTTTGCCGATATTAAGTTGTCACTTCTGGTGTTTGGAGTCGGGGTTGTTTCTGGATTGTTTTGGGCCGTTGGACAAGCTAATCAGCTTAAGAGCATTGATTTAATGGGAGTATCCAAAACGATGCCGATATCTACTGGAATGCAGCTCATTTCAACGACTTTATTCGGGGTCATCGTTTTTAAAGAATGGTCTACAATGAAAGCGATCATTTTAGGCGTCTTGGCATTAGTCTTCATTATTATAGGAATCGTCTTGACCTCACTGGAGGATAAAGAATCAAAAGAGGGCAAATCGGGAAACTTGAAGAAAGGAATTATTATTCTCCTCATCTCGACATTCGGTTATTTGGTTTATGTGGTCGTGGCCCGTCTTTTTGATGTTGATGGATGGTCAGCATTGTTCCCTCAAGCGATAGGGATGGTGATAGGCGGTCTATTATTGACTTTTAAACATAAACCGTTTAACAAATATACGATACGCAATATCATTCCGGGATTGATATGGGCTGCAGGGAATATGTTTTTATTCATTTCCCAGCCCCGTGTGGGAGTGGCCACTAGTTTTTCCCTTTCGCAAATGGGCATTGTCATCTCAACTCTTGGCGGGATCATCATTTTACGTGAAAAGAAAACGAAGCGCCAACTAATTGGAATCATAATCGGAATTATCTTGATCATCATTGCTGGGATTATGCTCGGAATGGCAAAAAGTTAATTGGAGGGTGATTATATGTATACAGATTTAGAAGGTAAGGTCGTTGTTATAACCGGTTCATCCACTGGTTTAGGAAAAGCGATGGCCATTCGCTTTGCTAAGGAAAAGGCAAAGGTCGTGGTTAATTATCGCACTAAATCAGAGGAAGCGGATAGTGTAATGGAAGAAATCAAAACAAATGGCGGGGAAGCTATTGCAGTAAAAGGCGATGTCACCGTTGAAGAAGATGTGATTAACCTTGTTCAATCAGCGATAAAGAATTTCGGGAAACTCGATATATTCATCAATAATGCAGGAATTGAAAATCCGGTTCCATCTCACGAGATGCCCTTAAGCGACTGGAATAGGGTAATCGATACCAACTTAACGGGAAATTTCTTAGGCTGCCGTGAAGCTATCAAGTATTTTGTCGAGAACGACATTAAAGGCAATGTTATAAACATGTCCAGTGTACATGAGATGATACCCTGGCCTTTATTCGTTCACTATGCGGCAAGCAAGGGCGGTGTGAAGCTGCTTACGGAAACCCTGGCTCTTGAATATGCACCAAAAGGGATCCGTGTGAACAGCATTGGTCCTGGAGCCATCGCCACACCAATAAATGCCGACAAGCTTGAAGATCCCGAAAAGAAAAAGGATCTTGAAAGCATAATTCCGATGGGGTATATCGGAAAGCCTGAAGAAATTGCTGCGGTTGCTGCATGGCTGGCATCTTCAGAGTCCAGTTATGTAACGGGCATCACTCTTTTCGCTGACGGCGGAATGACAAAATACCCTTCATTCCAAGCGGGAAGAGGATGAGTTAATTCCTCTTTTATGATGCAACAAGAATCCCAGCAGGATCAAGCCTGCTGGGATTCTTGTTTTAAAAGCATTAACGAGTATGATGATTATACCAGCTAATGAAATTATCGACGACCGTATCGATAAACTGGACAGTCGACTCATGTGTAAGCCTGCCTTCGTTATCGATTTTGTCATGCACTGCACCAACATATACTTCATTCCCGGGAAGGAGTGGGGAGGAGATGCCTATTGCGAATAAGATTTCACGCAAATGCAATTGAGCTTTAACCGTTCCTAATTGCCCCATTGACGCACCCATGATCCATGATGGTTTTCCGATCAAAACTTTATCGACACGTGATAACCAATCGATTGCATTTCCCAATACTCCTGGAATCGTACCGTTGTATTCAGGTGTTACCCACAAAACTGCATCTGCTTCAGCCACTTTACTTTTAAATTCTTTTACAACTAATGGAGGGTCATTTTCAATATCTTGATCATAAAAAGGTAAATCCCGAATGTTCAAGATTTCGAGATCGAACCGATCTTGATATCTAGATTGAATATATTTGGCAAGCTTAAGGTTGTAAGACTCTTTACGGATACTTCCCACTATTGCAACAACTTTCATCTTCAATACCTCCAATGATTTTTATAATGGATAATCATGTAAATGTGTTCCACTTACCTATTATAATTGGAATATAAATGAAAGGGAAAAAGGATGCTTGAGAAAAAGTTGAGTTAGAGCTGAATAAACAAATTCCTCTCGAGCATTCATTCACTTGGGGTTACCCTGAAAAGTTAGACTCGAAAATTAAAATAAATTTGTTTGTGCCTACCCAATCCTCATTACTCGACCTCTCCAACAATATTGCATTTGTTTTTAATTTAATATTATGGCCATTCCTATAGGGATTATGGCAAAATCCTTTCAGAAAAAATGAAATAAGACGCTTGTAAAAGTAAATAATGAAATATCATAAAAAGTGTAAGTAAAATGAGTTTGTTTGCTTGATAACTATTTCACTAAAATGATAGGGGTGGCTAAAGTTGATCTTTCGGACCATTGATACGGACAAAGACAAAGATATTATCGTTAAATTCAGGAAAGATTCCTTTGTTGTAAGTTTTGGATCTGAAGCTGGTTTTGGAGATGAAAATACATATCTGCAACGAATGGAAGAAAGGGTCCGCAAATTTCCGGATGGACAGGTGATCATTGAAAAGGACCAAGTACCGATTGGACAAATGGAACTTCAAGTTCGGGAGTATGAAGGAACTGAGATCGGCTATGTAAATTTATTTTATCTTATTCCCGAATACCGCAGTAAAGGCCTTGGCAAGGAATTGGTTCGCTACGCAGAAAACTTTTTCAGGCAATTTAATGTATCCGAATACCATTTAAGGGTTTCTCCGGATAATCAAAGGGCGATTCGTTTATATACGAATTCAGGCATGATGAAGATAAGGGAAGAAAATGAAATATACCCCGTATGGAGAATGAGCAAATCATTATAAAATATAAAATTAAATTATATTAATATAATTTAAAAGTATCAATTCACTATACTGTGAAAATATTTTAAGCGATGAAAAATATGGTTGACTTTAGAGAAATTAGAATATATAGTGAAGGACATAATTAAATATAACGTTAATTCTTATCAAGAGATGTGGAGGGACTTGGCCCTATGATACCTCGGCAGCGGGTTTTTACTTTTGTAAAAATACTGTGCTAATTCCAACGGACGAAAGTTTGAAAGATAAGAAGGAGCTTTTCTTAGATAATTAAATTAAGAGTTTACTCTTTTTTATGTCTAAAAGAGGCCTCTTCTGTCTGATGACGGAAGAGGCCTCTTTTGTTTATTCAAAATGTATATGGTTATTTGGAGAATTGGTGCAATTACTCATGAGTTTCGCAGATTTACTCGTGAGTTTCGAATTTAACCCTATCATTATGAAACTTTGCAAAGCTCTTCTCTCTGGATAATGAATTCGTACAAATAAACAGCATGGGGGGAGATTGGATGATTGAGTTTCAAAATGTTAAAAAGGTTTATCAAACAAAGAAACAGACTGTCGAGGCTTTGAAGGGGATTAATTTGACAGTGGAAAAGGGGGATATATTCGGTGTAGTCGGTTATAGCGGGGCAGGAAAGAGTACGTTGATCAGGCTGGTCAACTTGCTTGAAGATCCTTCAGATGGTTCGGTGATTGTTGGGGGCAAGGATTTAACCAAATTAAGCCCGAAGGAATTGCGGGCAGAAAAGAAAAAAATCGGGATGATTTTTCAGCATTTCAACTTGCTAAACTCCAAGACTGTTTTTGATAATATTGCCATGCCGCTGGTTTTATCGGGAACTCCGGCTAAGGAAATCAAAAACCGTGTAGGCGAGCTGTTGGAGTTCGTTGGCTTATCGAGCAAGGCGAAGAGTTATCCGGAACAATTATCCGGCGGTCAAAAGCAGCGAATCGGCATTGCGAGAGCTTTGGCTACGAATCCATCGATCTTATTGTGTGATGAAGCTACATCGGCATTGGATCCACAAACAACGAGTGCAGTTCTGCAGCTCTTAAAAAAAATTAATAGAGATTACAATATCACCATTCTGCTAATCACTCATGAGATGTCTGTAATTCGGGAAATTTGCAATAAGGTAGCGGTCATGGAGGGCGGATGTGTCGTTGAACAAGGTTCGGTTTTCGAAGTTTTCGCCAAGCCGCAAACGGATATTGCAAAAAACTTCGTGAGAACGGTCATACATGACGAGATTCCACAAAGTTTCTTAAAAAGCATAGGGTCTCATATCCCGATTATTTGGAAAATTAATTTTATTGGGACTACTTCGGGTACTCCTTTACTTTCTACCATCTCGAAGAAATATGATGTTCATTTAAGTGTCTTATCAGCCAATATTTCTGAAATTCAGGAAACACCTTTTGGGAATTTGATCATCGAAGTGACCGGGAGCAAAAATGAGGTGGATAAGGCTTATCAATATATTAAAGATGAGGGGATACTCGTCCAGGAGGTGCAGATAAATGGGTAATACGCTTTGGGGAATGGAAATAACGGCAGAGCAGCTGTCGACAGCTTTCGGTGACACACTTTATATGGTAGCCATCTCATTGGTATTTTCCGGATTGATCGGGCTTCCGCTCGGTATCCTGCTTGTCATTACAAGAAAGGGTCACATCCTGGAGAATAAATGGATTTTTAATGTATTGAACCCGATCATCAATATATTGCGGTCGGTTCCTTTCATCATCTTGCTTGTAGCACTTATTCCGTTTACCAGAATGATTGTAGGCAGTGCGATCGGAACGAATGCGGCCATTGTTCCGCTAATCTTTTACGCGGCTCCTTATATTGCCCGGCTTGTGGAAAACTCCCTGTTGGAAGTGGACAAAGGGATCATCGAGGCGGCTCAGGCGATGGGTGCGACGACATGGCAAATCATTTATCGCTTTTTGATTCCCGAGGGACTTAGTTCGTTGATCCTTACATTTACAACAGCGACTATCGGGCTTGTTGGATCTACGGCCATGGCAGGTGCCGTTGGTGCAGGCGGGGTCGGGGATCTAGCTTTGGCTTACGGTTATCAAAGGTTCGATACGATGACGATGGTCGTCACAGTAGCGGCGCTCGTGATCATCGTTCAATTATTGCAATCCACCGGGAATTTTGTTTCAAGAAAAATCAGAAGAAGATAAAAATAACAGGAGGTAGGAAAAATGAAAAAAATCTTATTAACGATCATGGTATTGGCATTGGCCATCGTGGCTGCAGCATGCGGGAACGATGAGGGTGCATCAGGCGGTTCGGATGATGTGAAAACAGTGAAAGTCGGTGTCAGCAGCGGGGATACGAGAACATGGGAATATATTGTCGACTTAGCGAAAGAAGAAGGACTTAATATCGAACTAGTCACTTTCAATGATTATATCCAACCGAACCTTGCGTTAAGTGAAGGTGAAATTGATGCCAATTCATTCCAAACGGTCGCCTATTTCGATGAATTCGTTCAAGATCAAAATCTGAAATTGGAGGCCATCGGGTCGACTGTCATTGCACCTATGGGCCTTTATTCGAAAAAACACAAAGATCTTAAAAGTCTTCCAGATGGTGCTACGATAGCCGTACCGAATGAAGCGACAAACTTTGGCCGTGCACTGCTCCTACTTCAGGAAGCTGGATTGATTACATTGAAAGAGGAATTCAATGGATCGGGATCATTGGAAATCATTAAGGAAAATCCGAAAAACTTAAAAATCCAACCTGTTGCTGCCGGTAATACACCGCGTCTATTGGATGATGCCGATGCTTCAGCCATTAATAATAACTTTGCCGTCGAAGCAGGCCTTACTTTGAAAGATTCATTATTCCATGAGAGTAAAACCGCGAAACCATATATTAATATCATTGCGGTTAAAAAGGGAAATGCCGATCGTCCTGAGCTACAAAAATTAGTGGAGCTTTATCAATCGAAAGAAGTGGAAGCGTTCATTGAAAAAACGTTTAAAGGAAACACCATTCCTGCATATGTTTCTGTAGATGAATTAGTGAATTACCAGGATGCTTGGACAAAACCAGCTAATGAAAAGTAATGATTTAGAACAAGTGAAGGAAAGCCGGATGGATTCAAAATGCCTATCCGGCTTTCTAAACCAAAAAGGGGAGATAAGAATATGGCGAGAGAATTAGTGCAGAAGCAGCATCAGCAGATCATTGAAGATCACATCGACTTTCATTCCAAATTATATATCGAAACGAGTCAAGCCATTCATGCTAAACCCGAAATTGGGAATCAAGAATTCTTCGCTTCGGATACATTAACAGGAATACTTCGAAATGAAGGATTTGAAGTGACCCGCAATATAGCCGGGCATGAAACAGGATTCATCGCCAAAAAAACCTCTTCAAAGAAAGGTCCCACAATTGCCTTTTTAGCCGAGTATGATGCATTGCCGGGTTTGGGTCATGCTTGCGGCCATAATATCATCGGCACAACGAGTGTTGCAGCGGGCATTTCCTTGGCTCAAGTTCTGGAGGAAACGGGCGGAGAGGTGATTGTTTTCGGAACACCGGCAGAAGAGGGCGGGCCGAATGGAAGCGCAAAAGGCAGCTTTGTGAAGCACGGTCTATTTGATGGGGTGGATGCGGCCATCCTTATCCATCCTGCCGGGAAAACGGGTGTCACAAGTCCGTTTTTGGCTGTCGACCCCCTTGATTTTCATTTTTACGGAAAGTCAGCACATGCAGCTGCTGCACCTGAAGAAGGCGTGAATGCACTTGACGGGGTGATTCAGCTGTTCAATGGCATTAATGCTTTGCGTCAGCAGCTCCCGCCTGAGGTCAAGATCCATGGAATCATTACCAATGGCGGGGAAGCGCCTAACATCATTCCTGAATATGCTTCTGCCAGGTTTTACATTAGAGCAACAACATGGAAACTTTGCCAAGAAGTATCCAATAAAATACGTGCTGTTGCTGAAGGTGCAGCACTTGCAACAGGAAGTACGGTAAAAGTTGAACGTTTCCAAAATGAAGTACTTGATTTTGTCATTAATCCAGTTCTGGATGAACTGTTAAAAGAAGAGCTCTCTCAATTAGGGGAAGCTGTGGCCCCTCGAAAAGAGAGTGGCTTTGGCTCGACGGATGCAGGTAATGTAAGCCATGTAGTGCCGACAGCGCATCCTTATATAAAAATTGGACATGATGAGCTGATTGCCCATACGAATGAATTCCGCGACTGTGCCAAATCTCCTGCTGGAGACAAAGCCATCCTGACCGGAGCAAAAGCTCTTGCACTTACAGGTTATAAGTTGATTTCGGATAAAGACCTGTTGGATAAAGTGAAAGCAGCATTTCATGAAGCGAAGCAAAAATAAATAAGATGCAGGAAAAAAATGTTGACTGCGAAGCATAGAGTTAGTATTATAAAAATAATAATACCGAGTAATTAAATAGGAATTATAGGTTAATTGACCGGAAAACCGGAGACTTTCTTTCATGTAAAGAGGTGTCTCCGGTTTTTTTTGTGAATGGGCAAGTCGAAAGTTTATCTTTCAATACGTATTAAAAAGGAGGATTTATCATGGGGATATTATTACGTAAAGCCATTGAGAAAAAAAGAAACTTCCTGATCAACAAGTTGATTAACAAGGGAATTTATAAAAAGAATGACATCCATCTATTTGAATTAACCTTAACCGATTTAGAGAATGAATATATTAAAATAAGCAAAATCGAAGAGAAGGAATCCGACGATCATTCCCCCTGTCTAAGGATACATTTCGTATAATATCAGTATAAAAGGAGAGGGTGAAATGAGGAAGGGCGTGGAAGAAAGGCGGAAGGAATTAATCTTTAAACTTATGATCCATACTGTAAATAAGACTGTGGAACAGCTTATGAAGTTAACCTTAAAAGAATTGGAAACAGAATATAAAAAGGTTCAAAATGAATGTCATCCCCATAGTGATGCGGGTTCGATACAATGGATCAATACAAAACGACATTAGGTTGAATGTGTAACATCAATGTTGCATAAAAAATTTCATCATTTTGCTAACGGCTGCATGTGCTGATTCTGCATGATATTTTGAATTGTAAGGATCACTGAATCCATGTTCTCCCTTGAATTTATGAACCTCGACATTCGTTCTTTCTAAAGCTGAAATTAACTCGTCCACATTAAATGATGGCTCTTCTAATGGGAAAAGTAGCAGTACAGGACATCGTGGCGCTAATTCTGCATAATTCCTAATACGTGAACCGTAGTAACCAGCTATTCCATCGACACACTCTTCCTCACTGCACAGCCAAGCTACAGTTGCCCCTGCACTGAATCCAAGGATAAAAATCTTTTGGTATTCATCTTTTATATTCGATAATATATCCTTTATCTTATGTAAAGCGCCCTTGAAACCTACGTTCTCCATAAAATGTCGATAAGCAGCATCCTCTTGGGAATAATCAAAAGGCGTCTCCCGGTCTAACAAATCCGGACAAATCACATCAAAATCATGATTTGATAATGACTCACAAAAACCCTGTATATGTTGATTCAGTCCATATATTTCGTGAATGACAATGATGACAGTATCGGACTTTTTCTGTATGTTCAGCATTTTTTTCCTCCTTATGCGAATCCCTTCTATTATAAATACAGCCGTCTCCCTTCAGACGCTATATCCGAAGGGGCATAGCAGCGATTTTTTAATAAACATGGAAATGAACTAGGTCCTCTTTCAAATGAATTATTAGGTATAGGGAAGATCTTTTCCTTCTAAACATGCTTTTAAGTTAGCCAAACTAAGTTCATATCCGTCCATGTTAATGGATACTCTAGTGCCTTCAGATTCTGGGTATATTTCGAAAGTGAAAACGAGGTTATCCGAATCTGAGGAATAAGAAAACGTTTCGTAAGGGATTATCTCTTGGATTGTAAAGCTCATTGGGATGCTTTCATTCTCTTTAAGATTGTTATGTGCACTAGGCATTAATACGAAGATTGCCTTCTCTCCAACCTGGAGTTTAGGAATATTCCATTTTGAACCCGGGGCATACCATTTTGAAATGATTTCATCATTCGTGATCGCATTCCAAACTGTTTCTTGGTTTTCATGAATTAGAACAGAGTTCCTATCATTATTCATTTGACTAACCTCCGTATTTTTCTTGGATTATATAGAAAGTTCAGGGAATATACAAGACCCCACTAAGCTTCTTTAACCGCGTGACAATATTGTAAGATGGCAGCTTAAACTGTTAGGAAGAACGATGGCGATTTATTTCCTTTCTCTTTAATATGTAAGAAAAAGAGGAAGGTTGGGTATGAAATGGACTTTTTTGAGTGGAATACCAATGTATTCAGAATGATCAATGACTTAGGGAAACAGTACGATTATTTAAACCCTTCTGCCATTTTCATTGCCGAGTACATGGTATTTTTATTAGCTTTGGCAGTCATCGTAATATGGTTCACTCGAAATGAACAGAGTAGAATGATGGTTGTTTGTGGGATGATTACGTTTGTAATAGCTGAAATGATGGGAAAAATGGCAGGGAGATTACATTCGAATAATCAGCCATTTGCCGAATTGGCCAATGTTAATAAGTTAATTGAAAAAGCAGTGGATAATTCATTTCCAAGCGACCATACCATCTTGTTTTTCTCGTTTTGTGTATCTTTTTGGCTTTTCAAAAGAGGATGGTGGTTGTTATGGATCATGCTGGCTTTCCTTGTTGGCATTTCCCGTATTTGGGTAGGTGTCCACTTTCCGGCGGATGTGCTGGCAGGAGCTATACTGAGCACCATTTCAGGATTGGCGGTTTACCTTGTTGTTCCAAAAATAAGCATGATTCATAAATTATTAGGGGGATATGAGAGGTATGAACAAATGGTTCTAACCCCATTAACTAAAGCGAAGGAAAAAAAATCAAAGGATTTGTAGCGGAACAAAAAACAGGGGTGCTCAGGCAGCCTTTTTTATAAATACAAAAATACCCATATGATGATGCTGATGGTAAAATTAAGTGAATGCAATCCATCGCAATGGGGGGACTTAATATTGATTGATATCCAAGAAATCAAAGACATTATCAGGCATCGCTATCCATTTCTTTTAGTTGATAGAGTTTTAGAACTGGAAGAAGGAAAGAGGGCGGTGGCCATTAAAAACGTTACGGCAAATGAAGAGTTTTTTACTGGTCACTTTCCCGATTACCCAGTGATGCCAGGTGTGTTGATCGTGGAGGCATTAGCACAGGTAAGTGCTGTTGTTATGCTTACAAAAGAAGAAAATAAAGGACGGATCGGGCTTTTGGCTGGGATCGATGGATGTCGTTTTAAAAGGCAAGTAAAACCAGGGGACCAATTACGTTTAGAAGTGGAGATTACTCGCTTGAAAGGTCCTATCGGTAAAGGAACAGGAAGGGCTACTGTCGAGGGGGAAACTGTATGCGAGACAGAGCTCATTTTTGCTTTTGGTGATTGATGGTGATACCGATAAAAAAAGCTTACGGGTATGTGACAAGATTCAATAATGGAGAAACACAGGTATTGGTTTTTCAACATCCCATTAAGGAAGCCGGTATACAGATACCCAAGGGAACGGTGAAGCCTCAAGAAGATGCTTACCAAGCAGTGATTAGGGAAATGAAAGAAGAAACAGGTCTGGAAAATTTTCATGTGGAGAAATTAATAACAGAAGATTTTTGGGAGAACGTCGATGGTGCCATACATAATAGATATTTTTATCAAATAAGTGTATCGAATGTTCCTGATGAATGGGACCATCAGCCGACGGGTGGAGGAGATGAAGCGGGGCTGACATTTCATTTCTTCTGGATTTCATCCGAACATGAAGTGCAACTTATCAAAGGGCATGGAGATTATTTAAACCGGATATTTACCTAACCTGCAGTTTATCACAGCCGGCCAAGATCATTATTGATCTTGGCCGGCTGTTTTTTAATGATCAGGTTTGTTTCTCGGTAATGAAAGTTTTTACGGTTGGCGGTTCATATGTAATGAATTGATCAAGAAGTCCATTAGGTTCAACATCAACCAGCGCCATGGAACGGAACTTTTCATGAAGGAACTGTTCGTCGGCCATATGGTTGAATAAAGCGACCAAGGGATCATAATAGTGATTGATATTTAAGAGTCCGCAAGGTTTTTGATGAAGACCAAGCTGAGCCCAAGTGAAAATCTCAAAGAATTCTTCCAATGTTCCAGGCCCGCCTGGCAAAGCCATGAACCCATCTGCAAGCTCAGCCATTTTTGCTTTTCTTTCATGCATGGATTCCACGACGATCAGCTCGGTTAAGTTCTTATTTGCGATTTCCTTTTTTTCTAGAAAATCTGGCATTACGCCAATTACATTTCCGCCTGCTTCCAAAACGGAATCTGCAACTGCACCCATGATTCCTACACTTGAGCCTCCATAAACAAGGGTAATCTTACGTTTTGCCAGTTCCGTACCCAGTTTTTTAGCCTCTTCTACATAGACAGCAGATGCACCTTTGCTTGATCCACAAAATACAGCTAGACTTTTCAAAATATCACATCTCCCATTTAGTAATCTTCCTTTCTTATCATACAAAATTATAGGGGATTTGTTAAACTTGAATGATAAAAAAGGAGGGGTGGATGGATATGAACGTCACTGAATTTCAACAATGGGTAAAAGATTATTATGAAGCAAGGGGATGGTTAGAATTGGACATTTTCATTCGCATTGGCTTTTTGGCAGAAGAAACTGGCGAGGTTGCACGAGCCATTCGCTCCCTTGAGATTGGCAGGGATAGACCTGATGAAGTTATTGGTTCGTTTGAAGAGAACATACAGGAGCTAACCGAAGAATTGGGAGATGTGTTAGGAAACTTAATTGTGATTGCTAACAAATACAATTTCCCCTTGGAGGAAGTGTTCAATGCCCATAAAAAGAAACTATCTGAACGCTATAATCATGCATAAGTTCTTTTGATTTAATTGGTGAACATGAAAATCATCCTGGTTTAAACTTGAAGAGCTGTCAATCAGCTCTTTTTCTTATGGGTCAAACGATAGTTGTTAGTTCCATTTAATTCCTCAAAAAGAAATCCTTTCAGCCTTTTATCCCCCGCTATTAACAAAGAATTCACAAAATATGGGTAGTATGCGCGATTGAGATTGGGTTTTATTGGGTTTACACTTACATTAACAGGAATGAACATTCATTCCGCATCTTTTAAAAAGGGGTGAATCATTTTGATCACGGCAGTAAATAAACGAGACAGTATAGTAACCAGCGCTTTAGTGCTTTTCGCAGAACGGGGATATGATGCGACGACGATCCCGATGATTGCTGCATCGGCAGGAGTTG
Organism: Bacillus sp. CFBP9009; assembly: GCF_036541465.1. Lineage (NCBI taxonomy): Bacteria > Bacillati > Bacillota > Bacilli > Caryophanales > Bacillaceae > Bacillus > Bacillus sp. CFBP9009. Next base: position 157,485 of record NZ_JAZHFU010000001.1, read on the forward strand.
GAGCGGGTACCATTTATCGTTATTTCGAGAATAAGGAAGTGCTGGGCAACAAGATTTTTCAAGAGTACTTGGATATTTTCACTGAAACGGTCAAGAATGGATTTCCTCATGATGATTCTATTCGCAATCAGTTTCATCATATTTTTAAATCGATGGTTCACTATACAACCGAGCAGGACCAAGCTCTTTATTTTATTAAAATCCATAATGGAGCCCATTTTTTAAATGAAGATAGTCATGCTAGCTTTCAAGGGCTATTGAATATATTTAAAAATTTCTTTGATTCAGGAAAAGAGAAAAAAGAAATTAAGGAGCTTCCTTCTTCAGCTTTGATTGCCATCATTTACGGAGCATTTCTTGAGCTTGAGCGTCTTGTTCGCATCGGGGAATTAGAACCTGACGCAAAACTTTTGGAGGATGTGGAAGAAAGCTTTTGGGATGCAGTGCGATTGCACGCTTGAGACACTTTTAATATAAACGGAATGAACGTTCATTCCGCTTTCTAAACTATTGTAAAGAGGTGCTAATAAAATGGAAAACACAACTCAGTTTCCGCAGCCAAAGACATATGGCCCCCTAGGCAGCCTGCCTATCATTGATAAGGATAAGCCACTTCAATCTTTCATGAAGCTCGCACGAGAACTTGGGCCGGTTTTTCAGTTCCAATTTCCGGGTCGAATCACTACATTCGTATCCAGTGCTTCCCTCGCTAAAGAAATTTGTGATGAAACAAGGTTCGATAAGAAAGTCGGTCCAGCCCTGCAAAAAGTGAGAGCGTTTGGAGGCGATGGCCTTTTCACAAGTGAAACGACGGAGCCGAATTGGAAAAAGGCCCATAACATCCTGCTGCCCAGCTTTAGCCAGCAAGCAATGAAGGGCTATCATGCTAAAATGGTGGATCTTGCTACCCAACTCATTCAAAAATGGGCTCGCTTGAATCCGGCTGATGAGATAGATGTTCCTGAAGATATGACACGATTGACCTTGGATACGATTGGACTCTGCGGGTTCAATTACCGCTTTAACAGTTTTTATCGGGAGACCACCCATCCTTTTGTCACCAGTATGGTGCGTGCGCTGGATGAAGCGATGAGCCAAACACAGCGGCTTGGCATCCAAGATAAACTGATGATCAAATCTAAAAAACAATTCAGGGAAGACATTCAATATATGTTCTCTCTAGTGGATGAATTGATTGCTGACCGAAAACAAAATGGTGATCAGGGAGAAGATGACCTTCTTTCCCATATGTTGAAAGGGGTCGATCCTGAAACGGGCGTATCACTGGATGATGAAAATATTCGTTTTCAAATCATTACCTTTTTAATAGCTGGGCATGAAACGACGAGCGGTCTCCTATCGTTCGCCATCTATTTCCTCATGAATAACAGAGACAAGTTAAAAAAAGCGCAGCAGGAAGTCGATGAAGTGCTTGGTGACGATGTTCCTGATTACAAACAAGTGAAAAATCTGAAATATGTCCGGATGGTGCTGAATGAAACGCTTCGTCTGTGGCCGACAGCTCCGGCGTTTTCCGTTTATGCGAAAGAAGATACCATGCTGGACGGAAAATACAATGTGAAGAAAGGTGATGTGTTCTCGCTGCTCATTCCCGAGCTTCACCGTGATCCATCTGTTTGGGGTGATGACGTTGAATCGTTCATTCCTGAGCGGTTCGAGTATTTGGAGTCCATCCCTTATCATGCTTATAAACCGTTTGGAAACGGGCAGCGCGCCTGTATCGGACAGCAGTTTGCCCTTCATGAAGCGACACTGGTGCTTGGTATGGTTTTACAGCACTTTGACTTGATTGATCATGAAGATTATCAATTAGATGTTAAAGAAACTTTGACTCTTAAACCGGACGGATTGACCATGCGCGTTTCACCGAGGAAGCCGGCGATGTCGTTTACCGTTGCTTCTCCAGAACCAAAGTCTGCGGAAAAAGGAGCTACTGCATCTCCAATCGAATCAGCACATGGCACACCATTACTCGTCCTGTTTGGGTCAAACATGGGAACAGCGGAAGGGATTGCTCGTGACCTTGCCGAAACAGGGAAGCGACAAGGCTTCAATGCCGAGGTTGCCCCTTTAAATGATTACACCGATCGGCTTCCCCAAGAAGGAGCTGTACTCATAGTCTCGGCATCTTATAATGGAAATCCCCCTGATAATGCAGGTGACTTCGTTTCATGGCTGAAGGAAAGCCAGGGTGACACATTGGATGGTGTTCACTATGCGATCTTCGGCTGCGGGGACCGCAATTGGGCTAATACGTACCAACGCATTCCAATCTTCATTGATGAGCAGCTGGAACAAAAAGGAGCAGTGCGGCTGTCAGAAACAGGCTATGGAGATGCAAGCGACGACTTTGAAGGGGATTACGAGAAATGGACAGAAACCCTTTGGCCGAATCTTGCCGAGACCCTGAACATTGAAGTGAATAGGAATGATCGGGTAGTCAGCTCGATTACGATGAACTTCGTAAGCGATGTGAGCGGCACGCCATTAGCCCGCACCCATCATGCTTTTACATCCATTGTAAAAAGGAATTTTGAATTACAACATGTAGATAGCGGAAGAAGTACACGGCATATAGAATTGACTCTGCCAGAGGGAATACAATATCAGGAAGGCGATCATCTCGGGGTTCTTCCACAAAATTCATCGGAACTAGTTGAGCGAGTGCTCAGTCGATTTAACCTAAATGGCCAAGATTACGTGAATCTGACTGGGGATTCCGGAAAAGCTGCCCATCTTCCTACAGGAAAACCGGTAAAACTCGAGGAGTTACTATCAAACTATGTGGAGTTCCAAGAGCCCGCCACCCGGTCTCAAATAAGGGCGCTTTCCACTCATACGGTATGTCCTCCACATGTAAAAGAACTTGAAGAACTTCTTTTGGACAGTACCTATAAACAAGAAATCCTGAACAAGCGCATAACCATGCTTGACCTAATAGAAAAGTATCTTGCATGTGAAATCCCGTTTGAACGTTTCCTGGCTTTACTGCCACCTTTAAAAGCAAGATACTACTCTATCTCAAGCTCACCACTCCACAACGAAGGAGAAGCAAGCATCACCGTAAGCGTCGTCCGTGGAGAAGCTTTGAGCGGCAACGGGGAATACAAAGGAATTGCATCGAATTATTTGGCAGAACGCTCCCAAGGGGACAAAATAGCCTGCTTTATCAATACGCCGCAATCCAACTTCCAGCTTCCAAAGCAAACAGGAAAACCAATCATCATGATTGGCCCTGGAACAGGAATTGCACCATTCAGGGGATTCATACAGTCACGTCGCGCTTTGAAAGAAAAAGGTGAAACGCTAGGGACTGCCCACCTTTACTTTGGTTGCCGCAATCCGGAACACGATTTCCTCTATCAAGAAGAACTCGTCCAAGCCGAACAAGAGGGCCTTGTAACACTGCACACCGCATACTCCAGATGTCCCGGGCAAGAAAAAACATATGTCCAGAACCGATTAGCGGAAAACGCCCATGACATCCTTCCTTTATTAAAAGAAGGAGGACACCTATACATCTGCGGAGACGGAAGCAAAATGGCGCCCGATGTTGAACGAACCTTAATTGACAGCTATATGCATATCTATCAAACACAGAGAGAAGAAGCCACAGAATGGCTGCAATCATTAGAGGAGAATGGCAGATATGCGAAAGATGTTTGGGCAGGAGCATAAATAAGAAGAGCAGCGATCCTTAAAGGAATCGCTGCTTTCTTATGAAAATAGGAACTCACGAGTAAATAGTGCAAATTCGCGAGTAAATAGCGTAAACCCACGAGTAAAGTGCGAATTCACGAGTAAAACAGCAAAACTCACGAGTAAATAGTGCGAATTCACGAGTAAATAGTGCAAATTCGCGAGTAAATAGCTTAAACTCACGAGTAAAGTGCGAATTCACGAGTAAATAGTGCAAATTCACGAGTTTATCGCCCAAACTCTCGATTATATCGCTCAAATTCACGTGTTTATCGCCCAAACTCTCGATTATATCGCTCAAATTAACGTGTTTATCGCCCAAACTCTCGTATATATCAATCAAACTCACAAATATATCGCTCAATCTCACGAGTGAAGTAATTATTTTGCGCTAATAGAAGAATTGGAACTAATGGGGAGGGCATTCATACATTGACAGAGAGCGTTTACGGATTCTTTATTCATTGTTAGAATTTGAGAATGTGTTAATACTTTGGAGGCAGTAGAAGTGAGGAATGCTTGGTCAAGATCTTTCCTATATAAATGGTTTAAGTATTTTTTAGCTTCACTCTCATTAACCAGCCTAGTCATGATGTGGCATTAACTAACAATAAAGGGGTTCTTAATAAATGTTTAAGTATACAGTCTGTTTTGTAAAGAAGAATAATGAACTTCTCATGCTTAACCGGGAGAAAGCTCCAATTATGGGTGTTTGGAACGGGGTGGGGGGCAAAATCGAGAAAGGTGAAACACCTGATATTGGTGCACAGCGTGAGGTATTTGAGGAAACTGGGATAGAGGTGGAGACCTTTTTTTCTAAAGGAACGGTAACCTGGGAGACTCCAGAAGGTGAATTGGATGGAATATATGTATATTTGTTTATGGCTGATAGGGATTTAATATATGAAACACCGAAAAAAACGCGGGAAGGCATTCTTGATTGGAAATCCATTGATTGGATACTTCATCCACTTAATCTCGGAATTGCTGAGATGGTCGCACAGTACTTGCCGGTTTTATTGAAAAAAGAAGGAAACTATACATTCACTTACAAAAATGGTCAAATGTATAATTCCTGATACCAATCTTACTTAAAAAAGGGATACTGCCATTTTGAGTAGTATCCCTTTTCAATAAGTTAAAACTCATTCTCGAATATCGTACCCTTTTTGAATCTTGAATCCTTAAAGGCAAACTTCATCAGAATAATATAGGCAATGCCTGCCACAACAACGCCGATGATCCAGGCAAGCTCAACTTTTATAAAGGCGGCGCCGGCGCCGATAAGCATGGCGAGCAGCGCGCATGGATTATATCCTGCAAATGGCCCGTCCTCTCTGTACAAATCGGCAACATTCATTTTTTGCTTTCTTAATATATAATATTCGACTAATAAAATCGAAACGATCGGACCTAAAAATGCGGAATAAATCAGAATGAACAAACCGAGGCCCTTCGCCGAAGAATCCTGTACAAGCACCCAAGGGAATGAGCAAAAGGCAAGAATTCCGGTTATGATAACGGCAACCTTATATTTCAACTTTGTAAGCAAAGTAATGACATATGTTGGCGGAATAATATTGGCGACCATATTTACCGCAATCGCACCTATAACGATAAATACAGAAACGCCTACTGTGATATAAGGATTATCCACCACAATTGCAAACGCCTTAACTGGATTGGAAATGCCGGTAGCGGAAGCAAGCATTACACCGATTGTCAGTACGAAGCCGTATGCTAGTAAAATGGGCGAAAAATACAAAAACCCTCGTTTTGCATCACTGATGCCAGACTTAAGCTCTCTTGAATAGTCTCCTGCGCTTAAAAAGATAGCCGCATAATTTCCTAAAAACATCATGATGAAAGCAAAGAACGGCAAGCCCCATGAGCCTTCAGCGTGCACCCATTTTTCCGCGATGACCTCGCTATGTGATGTAAGAAGAATACCAAATACATAAACTAGCGCTAGCATGATAACGATGGATGCAAGCATTTCCACCCATTTGATGGCATGGAAGCCATACAGTGAAAGCACAATTTGCACCAATTGAATCGCGACAAAGCAAATGACGGCATTATCAAAAGCGCCACCCGTAATGACTTTCACGATTTCATTTAAAGCGGTACCGCCGATCCAACTTTGAAAACCGTACCAGATGATGGCCGGAATCCCACGCAAAAGTGATGATATGATGGAGCCTTTCATCCCGAAGGACATTCTGAGCTGAACAACATAGGGAATACCCGTCCTGTATCCAATCCTATCATTTAAAGCGAAAATCACGGAAATGATAGCGATGGCAATGGCAGCTGCAGCAAATGTCTGAATTATATTCAACGTTGCGGTTCCCGCTACGACCAAGCTGGCCCCAAGTGTCATATTCCCTAAATTGACGCCGTCTCCAATCCACATGAATGTATAGGATATCGGGCCAACCGTCCTATCTTTTTTTGATCTCGGCTTCAGAGATTCATCCAAATCCGCAGCATGGCGGAACTCCGCCTCTTCTAAAGCATGACTTTCTAGATATGTAGACAATTTACACTCAACTCCCATTCATATTGTTATATGATATGACTATAGATGTGATAAAAACTAACACGAGAAAAGTATACAGGTTTCGTATTTAGAAATCATTAGAAGAAGTGTGAAATTTCAGATATTATTTTGTGCTTTTTAACTAAAAGAATAAAGTGAATTCTTGTAATTAACTGGGGGTATATGAGTCCTGCTGTCTCGTGATTTGTTTGCAGTAAGTAACTGAGGCAGCCTTTTTATGGGAAAAACGGGGCAGGATAGTTAAGGGCTAGAAATGAAACCCCCATCTAAAACAGGAAGGGGGTATATGTGTTTGAAGTTTTAAAGTTATTTATAGCGGGTGGTGACAGATTCGCTGGTACTACGTAAAAACCGAACTTTTTACAGTTCGGTCAAGCAAAGGTGGGGGATATATCCTTTGGAATCTATATTGTTTGGCTAGTTTGATTATTTTTGTAGAATCATAATATATTAATAATTCTGCTGTTCACTTCCAACAGGAAATGAAACGCCCATAGATCGTAAAGCTTCTTTTGCTTGATTTAAATAGGATTCTGCTTGTTCTTGCCATTTGATAATCACTTTAATAAAGGCTATATATTCAGGTCTTGCATTTTCCTCCATTATTTTTAATCCTTCACTTACTTTTTTATCTTGGGTTTCAGCGTTTATTATACAAGCTGTCATTGTTTCTATAATGGTTTGCTGTTGCTCACCATTTTTTAGCCTTTGGGCTGATCCCACTGCGGTTACACGGTGATATGAAGCAGGGATTAGATGGTTATGCATCTCGCGACTTCCTTTTAAATCTTTGGTTTCTGGTATATGGAAAAGCTCACTACTCATAGCACATACCATTTCTTCAGCATATAAACTTTGATGTAACATATATAAAATAGGTTCCCAGTTGTTTACTCGATAATAATAATCATTCGGATACAAAAAAACATCTCCTCTTTCAGTACATTTTATAGTTATCATTTAGGATCGAAATTAATGAAATTGTATTATCCATCATATGTTTATTAATTTTGTCCAGTTCAAATAATATTGCAAAGGTTAAACATGGATAACTTATTCCTAAATGTCAACTGAATATGTACCTTTACCGCCTCTAGTCAAGATGTCCCAGTAACTCAGTAGATTATTTATGAGAAAATACATATAAGTCCAACATTTTATCCTCTGAACAGAGATGGAGACTATTGGTGTCATTTTCCTGATTAGAGCATAAGATGATATTACCCATTTATTCCTCCTTAAAAAAAAGGAGATGTTTCTATATGTCAGGTTGTGAACATGATTTTGACCGCGGTTTTGGATTTGGTGGAGGTTTCGCCTTTATAGTCGTTTTGTTTATACTCTTAATCATTGTTGGGTGTAGTTGTTTTTAAGGCGGGAAAGGGCGGCTTCTGCTAAAAAAGTATAAAAAAGCCTGACCCTATTTGGTCAGGCTTTTTATATTTAATCTAAATATCATCAATTTTTGAATCAGTTGAGATACTGTTTTAATATTTCTAACCCTATTTTTAACTCATCGAATGAGTTTGTTGAAGATAGTGCAATACGCAAATACATATCAGGGGTGGTCTGTCCGCTTTGAAAACGATTGGAATGAAAAACTCGAATACCGCGCCTTTTTAAATCCGTTTCCAGCTGTAACGCATCGTTATGTCCTTTAATTGGAAGCCAACGATAAAGACTGAGAGGATGTCCGACATCCTTTCTTAAAGGAAAATATTCCGAATAAATATCATTTGCAGTCTGTGCAAGCTGTTTCTTTTGAGAAACAATTTCATGAGCCTTTCCTGATAGGATTAGCTGTGTGATAACCTCTGCATCAAAAGAAGAGGTCTTTACATTAATGTTGAAAATGGCCTGGGCAATTTTCTCGCGTAACGCATCTCCATAGACCATATAGGCAACTCTTAATCCAGAACATATTGACTTAGAGGTGCCGCAAATATAAACGCTCTGTTCTGGAAGCAAATGGAACATCGGCTGCCGGTAGTCGGAGATAATGCCTGCCGTCAGAAATGCATGAATATCATCCTCAATCAAAATTAAACAATGCTTTCGGATGACCGCAGCTATTTCTTGCTTTCGAATATCTGACATCATGATTGTGGTTGGATTGTTGCAAGAGGGCATCAGGAAAATGCCGTCAATATTTGTTTGACAACACTGCTTTTCAAGTTCATCTGGCAGCATTCCAAACTGGTCTCCGAGAATGGGCACTAACTTAATATGAAACATCTTTGCCAGCTCGATAAAGTTTGAATATGTGTATAAGTCGGTTGCAATTCTATTACCAGGCTCAAACAAAGCAGCCAAGGCTATGGCCAATGCATTTTGGGCACCGGAAACGATTGCTATATGCTCTTGATCCGCGTGAATGCCGAAAGATTCCATCCAGTTTAGAGCTGCTGTTTTTTGATGTGGAATACCAGTCGGATCGTTGTAATTCAGCAGCTGCTCCAAATAACTTTTGTTCACAGTTTTTTGTAAAGTTTCTGAAACAATATCATTGGTTTGCTCAAAAGATGCCACAAAACCAAGATCAATGCTGTTTGCCGTTTTATCCGCGGAAATGGTTATGGAACGAGTGGCATTAGGAGCCACAAAGGTTCCGCTTCCCGTAACGGCATATATCAATCCCTTTACTTCGCATATTTTGTAGGAACGGGTAATCGTGGTGAAGTTTAAGTCTAGAAAATCTGCCAATTCTCGTTGCGGGGGTAACTTGGTTCCAGGTGCTAAAAAACCATTTGTTATATCTTGTTCAAGTAATGATGCAAGAGATTTATAAAAAGGACGCTTTAATGCTTTCTTATCAGGTTTCCAAGACATTGGATAATTGTCAAATGAATTTACGGGCATAGTTCACCTCTACTATCTTATTCCATACAATCATATCACTCTTTGTATGGAATTCTAATGATGAAACGGTATGATTTGAGTTGGCTTTAAATGAATATAAGGTGATTAGCCTATCAGACCCCCCATTTTTATGAAATGTGGGAATTTTATTTTAATTGTAATCCATACAATTAACTTGTTTTTTGTACGGATTTTGTATGTTAAGTTTAAATAAATTTAGCTATCAGGATGTGATTTATATGAAAAAACGAACTCAAATGCTAACTGCATTTCGTGCGGCTTTTCCGTACACAGTGCCCATTTTGGCAGGCTTTTTATTTTTAGGCATCGCTTATGGAATCTTTATGAATTCATTAGGGTTCAGTGCGATTTACCCGATATTGATGAGTCTAACAATATTTGCAGGATCGATGGAGTTTATTGCAGCCAATTTATTGCTTGTCGCGTTCAATCCGATTAACGCCCTTTTTCTAACCTTAATGGTGAATGCACGGCATTTGTTTTATGGCATATCCATGCTTGATAAATATAGGGGGACCGGGAAGAAAAAGCTGTATCTGATTTTTGGGCTTTGCGATGAGTCTTTTTCCATCAATTGTACCGTTGATGTTCCGAAGGATGTGGATAAGGGCTGGTTTATGTTCTTCGTGACACTGCTCAATCATTGCTATTGGGTGATAGGATCAGCGATTGGCGGCATTTTTGGCTCACTTGTCAAATTCAATACAGAAGGACTCGATTTTGTTATGACGGCTCTCTTTGTAGTGATTTTCATTGAACAATGGATGAAAGAGAAAAAACATCATAGTGCTCTCGCTGGGCTTGGGCTGTCAGCTGTCTGCCTTATTATTTTTGGCGGAAGCAATTTCATTATCCCTGCTATGTTTGCCATTTTGGGGGTACTTACCTTACTTAGAAAGCCGTTAGAGAAAGTTGAGGTGAGAACCATATGACAATGACTTTAACGCAGCAAATCATTACAATCGCGATGGTTGTTTTAGGTACAATGCTTACAAGATTTCTTCCCTTCATCGTTTTCCCATCAGGTAAACCCACACCGAAGTATGTACAGTATCTCGGTAAAATGCTGCCATCTGCAGTAATTGGGCTTTTGGTCATTTATTGTTTAAAGGATGTGAGCTTACAATCCGGAAGTTACGGCATCCCTGAATTTATTGGGGTGGGTGTAGTTGCCCTGCTTCACTTTTGGAAGAAAATAATGCTCCTCTCCATAGCGGGGGGAACGATTGTCTACATGATGCTGGTTCAATTGGTTTTTTAAATTGATAATAATCAGCACATCCAATTCACGTCACAATACCGATATCAATGGTATTGGAAGGGGCAGGTAATAGTGAAGAAGAAAATTGATGAATATCAAATTTATGAAAAACACTATGAACAAATTCATGAGCAAGTGAAAAACGATCCGTATGCTCAGTCGTTAGGCATTCAGTTAACAAAATTCGAGGCAGGTACTGCAGAAGCAACGTTAGAAGTGCAAAGCACTATGGTAAATGCATATGGAACTGTTCATGGGGCAGTTATTTATGCTGTAGCAGATCATGCTTTTTCGGTAGCCTGTAATGCCTATGGAAAAACATCATTAGGACTCTCGACAACAATCCAGTTTATTGAATCAGCTAAACCCGGAGACAAGATAGTAGCCCGTGCAACGGAAGTCAAACGAAACTATCGGACAGGATTTTATCGGATAGACGTCTTGCATGAGCAAAACCTGATCGCAACATGGAGGCAGTGTCGTACCGTAAGGATCATTATTTTATTGAACTTGATGATGAACAAGATTAATCAGTTTAATAGTTTACGAGCAGAGCTGTCATTAAGACAGCTTTTTCTTATGGATATATAGGGCAGGATAGTTTAAATCCATTTCTTCGCAAACTCAACTTTAACTGAATACCTCTTAGTAAAATACAAATGTTGATACCCACTTGTTCCCTCATTTTGGTTATTAAAAGGAAATATTAATCAATCCGCTTTCCAGCACTGATATAAAATCGATTTCGATTTAGATAGAAACGTAAGAGGATTAGGCATTGATTTAAGAGAAATAGGACAGCGGCCGCTTTTTAATCTGTAGGATAATGAGGATACCTCTACATTTATACATTACTTTTATAGTGTTTATGAGGCTAATGCCATATTGAATTCAAATTACAAATTCACTGTAAATAAGCTGAAGTGATTGTACTTGATAGGGATGTTCAGGTTGGAACGAATACGAGTTTTGTATAGAAATAATTCGGAAAGAAACTTGGAGGAAAACAGATGAAGAAACTATTATTTATGTCCCTGGCTTTGGTCATGTCCAACACTCTTTCAGCATGCAACAGCAATAATGACAGTAATGGGATTTCCCAACAGGAACAACAATCAGAATCCAATCGTGAATTGGTTGAATTCCCTGAGAACTACGATAAGGGTGTAAACTATACCACTGTCAATCGTGGAAATGTAAGGGAGGAACTCTACATGAGCAGGGAAGCGATCGAAGCGGTGCAGAACGGTCAGTCAATCCCTGACGGCACAATAATCACACTCGAAATCTATAGGGATGAAGATCTTGATGAAATCTTCGTAATGGAAAAGCGCGCTGGCTGGGCTGATGGGAACCCATCTGAGATGCGTAATGGAGATTGGCTATACCAGGAATTCAATGGAGACAAGTCGGTGGATTACAAGGAAGAAATCGGTCGCTGCTTTACTTGTCACGCGAACCAGGAACGGGATGACTTCGTGAACACGATGGATGAAATGAAAAGTTTTGGAGAGTTTACAGGATCAAAGGAGGGCAATACAGAATCCCAGATCGCAGGTATCCCCACCGAACACTGGGAGGTAAAAGCGGCAGATGATCTGGAGGGCTCTCAGGATATATTGCATGGAAACAGATTAATGGAAGAAGAAGAATCCGGAATTATCCAGAAGGTTCTTTTGATGGTTCATTATAATAAAGAGACATAGGGAGTTAGCTTCGACGGAAAACCGACCTAGATAAATAAAAATTAGAAAGAGGAGAACTTCTTGAATCGAAATATGTTAATCCGGCTGGTCATTGACCTTTCAATGACAGTTCTGATGTTAGTTGCAATGGCTTACCAGATTACTGGAAATGCAATACATGAACTGGTAGGAGTATTATTGTGTTTATTGTTTATTACCCACAATATTTTAAATCGACGATGGTATAAGACGATCTTTAAGGGAAAGCACAATGTACGACGTATTCTGAGCGTAGTGGTCAATCTACTTTTTCTTGTATCTATGACTGTAGTGATGATAAGTTCTGTGCCCATATCTCGTGACATAATACCTTTTATTTCGATAAACAATGACACGGTTCTATTGCAGATACATGTTATGACTTCATATTGGGGATTTATCTTCATGGCTGTGCATATAGGAATGTCCTGGGCAACCATTATCAATTCAGTACGAAAGATGACTGGAATTACTGGCACAAGCCGTATCCGCACCATTGCATTTCGTGTTATAGCGGTGTTGATTGTTGTTTATGGGGTTCAGGCTTCTTTTGAGAGGGAGATGCTTAATAAGTTAACCATATATAATCCGTTTGGTTGGGAATTTTATGATTCCTCCATGGGGTTTTTACTAGATCATCTAGCTATCATGGGAATATATATCAGTGGGACTCATTATGTTCTGAAATTTGTTCAGAAGCAGGATAAAACTAGGCTTGATACAACAGGTTTTAAAGAGAGGAATATTGAAAAAAATAAAAATTTCCAGAATAAAAAAGTGCATTAATCCATAATAGATTAATGCACTTTTTTATTCATATGTTGCCTTCAGGCGGTTAATATCTTCTTTTGGCGGTAAACCAAACAAGCGGGAATATTCACGGCTGAATTGGGATGGGCTTTCGTAGCCTACGCGGAATGCTGCTTCAGTGGCATCTGTTGACTCGGATAATAATAGGCGCCGGGCTTCCTGTAGCCTCAGTTGTTTTTGGAACTGAATGGGGCTCATTGCTGTTACCTCTTTAAAGTGCCTATGTAGCGATGAAACGCTCATATTTGCAATTTCCGCAAGGTCTTCAATCCGAAATGACTGGTCATAATTATTCATTATATGGTCAACAACGTCGCCGATTTGATAGGTGGAACTTCCTTCTATCGCAATTTGGCCCAGAGTAACTCCATGCTGCCCTTGTAAAACCCTATAGATGATTTCCTTCGTGATAAGAGGTGCGAGTACCGGTATATCATTTGGATTGTCTAGCAAACGAGCTAATCTGGTTACCGCGTCCAACAGAGATATCTCTATTTGGCATACATACATGCCTCTTTTAGCATGTTCTTTCTGGTTAACAGCAAGTTGAGAATCCTGTAATACCTCCAGGATTTGATTTGGTGTGAATTCGAGTTTAAGTGCCAAATATGGATTTTCGGAAGAGGCTTCTGTGACTATTCCGGTAATTGGCAAGTTAACAGAGGCAATGAGGTAATCGGCTGGACCGTATACATAGCGATCCTGTGCCAGTAATACCTCCTTCATACCTTGAACGATAATGCATAAGGAAGGCTTGGAAACTCCGTAATTCGGACCGGTAACAGTAGAGTAACGAGAGTAAAATAAAGAAGGAATAGCAGTCGAATGAGTCCCGTCCTTGTCTGTGTGACTCTCAATGAGTTGGGTGAGCTCAGTCCGCTGTTTATAGATTTGTTCAGACATAAAGACCTCCTTGTTTCCTTATTCTTTCTAGTTCCATTCTAATACATATCGCTCTGGAGTTTAAGTGTTGTGAAAGGATTAGGCAATGATTTGGCAGGAATAGTATAAGGGTTTCTTATTTATTTATTGCATAATAAGGGAGTAGATGAAGGAGTTGAAACGCACCATGACTAACTCTTATCAGTTTATTAGTTCGAACATCTCAATTACACAATGAGATTTACTTACTGCCACCAATGTGCTTAACACCACATCGGTTGCGGATAAAATATAACGGCAAAGTGACAATCAAAAAAGAGGAGGGAATATAGTAATGCAAAAACGTAAATTAGGAAAAAGTGACTTAGAAGTTTCTTCTATCGGACTTGGATGCATGGGCATGAGCCATGGTTACGGTCCTGCTTCGGACAAGAAGTTGATGATTTCGCTGATTCATGAGGCAATTGACCGAGGTGTTACTTTTTTCGATACTGCCGAAGTATATGGTCCATCTGTAAATGAAGAGTTGTTAGGAGAAGCGCTTGCTCCTTTCAAGGGAAAAGTGGTTATCGCGACTAAATTTGGTATCCAAATGGTAAATGGCAAGCAGGTGCTTGACAGTAAGCCGGAGCGTATTAGGCAATCAATCGAGGGCTCGCTTAAACGGCTTAAGGTTGACACCATTGATCTTTACTATCAGCATCGGGTGGACCCAAGTGTTCCGATTGAGGAGGTTGCCGGAGTAATACAAGACCTAATCAAGGAAGGTAAGATTAAGCATTGGGGACTTTCTGAAGCAGGGGTGGAAACGATTCGTCGTGCACACTCGGTTTATCCACTCACTGCCATTCAAAGTGAATACTCAATGATGTGGAGAAGTCCTGAAGAAGAACTACTGCCTACCCTTGAAGAGCTTGGAATTGGATTTGTTCCTTTCAGTCCGTTGGGTAAGGGATTCCTTACTGGGAAAATTAATAAGGATGCAACGTTTGGCAGTTCCGATTTCCGCAGTGTTGTTCCTCGCTTCAAACCTGAGAATATCGAAGCAAATCAGGTATTGGTCGAACTGATAAAGAAGATTGCTGTAGGAAAAGATGCAACGCCCGCTCAAATCGCTCTATCATGGGTACTTGCTCAGAAGCAATGGATTGTTCCGATTCCCGGTACGCGGAAATTGGAGCGCCTCGAAGAAAATCTTGGGGCAGCAGATGTTGAACTGACCCATAAGGAATTAAATGATTTGAACAAAGCGCTCTCGAAAATCGAGATTTCGGGAGATCGCTATCCGGCAGAATACGCAAATAGAGTAGGGAAATAACAGATATTTATTGAGAACAGGAGGATTTCATATGCAAAAAGTAATTTTGAACAATGGTGTTGAGATGCCGATACTAGGTTTTGGGGTTTTTCAAATACAAGATGAAAATGAATGTGAACAAAGCGTTTATGACGCTATTATGGCAGGCTATCGTCTTATCGATACCGCTGCGTCTTATCTAAATGAAGAAGCAGTCGGCAGAGCAATAAAGCGGAGTGGTGTGCCACGAGAGGAATTGTTTATTACTACAAAACTCTGGGTTCAGGATGCTGGTTATGAGAGCACAAAGAACGCATTCGCAAAATCGCTGAAAAGGCTACAATTGGATTATTTGGATTTGTATCTAATCCATCAGCCATTTGGGGACGTATATGGTTCTTGGCGTGCAATGGAGGAATTGAACCGTGAGGGGAAAATTAGGGCAATTGGAGTTAGTAACTTTCAGATGGACCGTCTAGTGGATTTGATTATCCACAATGAAGTAATTCCTGCAGTAAACCAGGTTGAAACTCATGTTTTTAACCAACAAATAGAAAGTGCGAAATTTATGCAAGAAAACAATGTTCAGATAGAGTCGTGGGGTCCATTTGCTGAAGGAAAAAATGACATGTTCCAGAACGAAATATTAGTGTCCATAGCCGAAAAGTATAATAAATCTGTGGCACAGGTGATTTTACGATGGTTGACACAAAGAGGAGTCGTTGCGATTCCAAAGTCTGTTCGTAAGGAAAGAATCATCGAAAACTTCAAAATCTTTGACTTCGAATTGGACCAAGAAGATATGGAGAAGATTGCTGCGTTAGATGCGAAAAAGAGCTTGTTCTTTTCTCATAGTGATCCTGAAATTGTGAAATGGATCAGTACCCGTAAACTTGATATTTAACGCTCTCTTCCAAAATGAAGCGAAGAAATAGTCGATTTCCTTTTAGGAATATCGGCATTTCTTCGTTATAAAGATTATGATAGGGATTGTAGAAAAATGGAATGGGATTTATATACAAAAAGGTTTACTGATGAAGATAATCAATACCTCTATTAATATCACATTTACGAAAGAAATGAGTAATGTTGTTGATCTATCGGGTGCGTTAGCTGAAGATTGGAGCTGTCTATAAGACAGCTTTTTCTTATTGAGGTAAAGGAGCAGGGAAATCCGATAACTTTATTTGGAAACTATGTTAAGATTGGGGTATTAATGTTTGAAAGGCGTTGGAATATGAGTCAAGTCAATTCAAAAACAAAGATATACTTTTGGCTATCTGTTACGCTTTTACTCTGTGGAATTATTTCTTGGATTCCTTATTTGGTCTTTAAAATTGAAGAATCTTACGGGATGCTAACATTTGTTCTTAACCCAATTGGAGTAATATTAGGTTCTTTTTCAAACAATAGATTAATAGCCTTTAGCAATTTATTTATGGTCTTTAGTTTTATTCCTGTTATGATATTTGTATATCTAACAAAAGGGTACATTCCTATGTGATTGTTAGGGGGGGGGGGTTGACACTCCATCAAACGTTATATAGAAGTAATAGGTGCAAGAGCGGTAAATCAGAACTGTCATCTAGACAGGTTTTGTTATGTAATAATGACACTCCTTCTAAAAAACAATAAATAAAAAGTTATTGTGTAGCAGTTCGAAAGAATTGTGGTAATAAATAGGATGATAATTGTTCAACTAACAGGTGCTTAACTTCACTAAGGAAGGTTGCTGCGGCATCCTGTTTCATATGAAACTAACGGGGTCAGGTTAGTTCAAAAAGAAAAAGGGAAGATACTAATCAATTAGACTTCCTCTTTACGTTATAAGGGAATAGAATATAAATAAAAAGGTGATTACAATTAAAAAAGTAAAAAGTATCCTATTTTTTCTTCTTGGGTCCATATCTCTTTTGATTGGTATTGCAGGGACTGTGTTACCAGTTCTGCCGGGCGGTCCGTTTTACTTATTTGCTGCTTTTTGCTTTGCTAAAAGTTCCAAGTCGATTGAAAACTGGTTCAAAAGCACTTCATTATATGAAAAATACGTTGAAGCATTCCTGCAAAAAAAAGGTATGACACGAAAAGAGAAAATCAGAATCAATTTAATTGCCGATTTCTTCATCGTAATTTCTGTATTTTATGTGGACATCCTATTAGTGAAAATCTTATTGGTAGTGCTCGCCCTCTACAAACATTATTATTTCATAAAAAAAATTAAGACAATTGACCGAAACAGTACGGAAAAAAGAGCTTTTTGAACCTTCAAATAATGGAGTTGCTTCGGCAGCTCTTTTTTTAATGGAGCTAAAGGGGCAGTATAGTTAAATAAGAACAAAGGGTAAATCCCATTTCTAAGCGTTGTAAGCAACTGTAACAGAAGGGATTGTTTCTTACCATCAGTTCGCGAATAAAGTGCCAACATGCATTAAGTGGGTTCCTGCATAACATCATGTGCTTAAACTCTAGTTTTGCTGACAAGTTGTAGTTTGTTATAGGATAATGGTGATATATTTGATGGGCAAAATATTAGGGAAAAACTCCATAATGAAGGAAGTGCTAAACGATGAATTTAGAAATGGTTATGCAGGAGCTTGAAGCCCTTGGCAAGGAACGAACTAAAAAAATGTACATATCCAATGGTGCGCATGAGCCGCTTTTTGGTGTGGCTACAGGCGCTATGAAACCAATTGCAAAGAAAATAAAAATAAATCAGCGTTTAGCTGAAGAGCTTTATTCGACAGGGAACTATGATGCAATGTACTTTGCAGGCATTATTGCAGACCCAAAGGCTATGACTGAGTCAGATTATGATCGTTGGATGGATGCTGCGTATTTTTATATGCTGTCCGATTTTGTAGTCGCTGTAACTTTATCAGAGTCAGATATTGCACAAGAGGTTTCTGATAAATGGATTGCAAGCGGTGAAGAGCTGAGAATGTCAGCGGGCTGGAGTTGCTACTGTTGGCTTTTAGGGAATCGACTAGACGTTGAATTTTCAGAGAGCAAGATTTCCAATATGCTTGACCTTTTGAAAAATAAGATTCACGATTCGCCAGAACGAACGAAATCCGCTATGAATAATTTTCTATACACCGTGGGGATTTCATATTTGCCGCTCCATGAAAAGGCGGTCGAGACCGCAAAGGCAATAGGAATAGTAGAAGTCAAACGGGACAAGAAAAAAAGCAGCTTTCTAAATGCTTACGAAAGTATTCAAAAAGAAGTCGATAAAGGAAAGCTTGGTTTTAAACGCAAGCATGTAAGATGTTAAAATTAGCCTCGCAAAATTGAAGTGTAATTATAAAGATACTGTACTTGAGCAATTATGTATGTGTAAAGCACTTATATTTAAACATTGATTATGGTATTGAATATAGAGAATTAGATATTGTCGGTTCAGTTTATTCTTCACGATGATTTTGATTGATTACATGAAAATAACCTCTTCAACTAACGTGTGCTTTACTTCAATAAGGGAGTTGCTTTAGCAGCTCTTTTTCATTGTTGATGAACCAATACACAATAAATGTGGGGTGAATTATACTTGAAGTCATTTCAACTGAACGAAAAAACAAGATCTTTTTTATCGGAATATCAATTATTTGAAGATGATTTGATACAACAAGTTCAGTTGCAGCACCGTTTGGAATTAGTAGCAGCATTTGGGATTCAAAAAGGAATGCGTGTATTAGAAATAGGTTGTGGTCAAGGGGATACAACCGTTGCATTAGCAGACGCAGTAGGGGAAAGCGGATGTGTTGTCGCAATAGATATTGCTAGTCCCGATTACGGAGCACCGTTAACATTAGGTCAAGCAACAGAACGTATTAAGAAATCTTCATTAGGAGAACGTATTATCTTCCATTTTGAAATGGATTTTGTTTTTTTTTGAATCACCTATACCATTTGATGTGGCGGTTTTATCCCACTGTTCATGGTATTTCAAGCAACCCGAAGATTTATTGAATTACTTTAAAAAAATTCGTAAATTGGCAGAACATATATGTTTTGCAGAATGGGACCTCGATTTTACCTGCATTTCTCAACGTCCCCATTTTTGTGCAGTTTCCATTCTGGCATTGTATTCAAACTTCGTAAAGAATGAGGGAAATATCCAAAACTTGTTTCATAAAACACAAATTCACCAGCTACTCCAGCAAGCAAATTTTGAAGTGGTAAAACAACTTACAGTCGATGCAACATTATTACAAGACGGTCAATGGGAAAAAAGTTATGCAAATAGTATCCGTGCAGAATTTATTAAAGTTCCTTACGTGATACAAACGTTGATAACTGGTTATTATGAACCGATGAACACTTCGAATGGTAAGGAGAATTCATTAAATAGTTTCATTGTTTGTGCAAAGTAATGAGTTCCTCATTTGAAGATATGCTTTTTGGTACTTCAACAAACGAGTTAAAGATCCAGGGCTGCCGACTTGGTTGCTTTTTTGCTTAAACTGAAAAAGGAGAAAAAACATCAAATTTGATTAATTCAACTAAAAGGTACTATAGCTTTAATGAGCTGTGACGGTCACAATCAGCTCGTATTCTTATGCAACGAACGGTTGCGAAGTTCATTTAGGCTCACTAAAAATAATCAAATTGAATAAAGAAAATCCATTTTTTTTAAAATGGATTTTTTTATTTACGCTAATATCGGGGTTAAAGAGGACATTTTGATTAATCATTATTTCAAAGCTACAGCAGTTAAAACATTTCATTAACTTCCCATGATTCGACTATTTGATGCGCCAACCTTGGATCATATCCTTTACCCATCAGATAGGCAATAGCTGCAATTTCCATCATTGCATGAGGGACAGATGTTTTTTGAGCTTCGTTTAAACCATACTGTACCCAAGGGCCAACCTGTGACAATGTCTCTTGTTTGAGCTGGTGTGGGTTAGTGTAAGAAGGATACACAATATTACATCCTTTCAAAAAATATAGTTAAATATCACAATCCTATCTTATGCACCTTAACTCATCCCGTGTTCGATAATTTCTAATTTTATAGATAAAAGTTATGGGTCAAAGGATGTCCTTCTTCAACAATGGAGGGAGGGGAGTTTAAGTGGGAAATTGTACAAGTGTTCCTAATTAAAGTATTGTAACTTCCTCGAGAAGAAACAATCAACCTAAAAGAATGTAAACTAAATCAGGTTCAAGCTAAAAGTGAAATTTTTGAAATTGGTCAAACTAGGGGTATCGATTGATCCTTCAAAGATTTATAGAAAACGTTGACAAAGTCCACTAATCACAATAAAGTATTAGTGGATAAAGTCCACTAAAAAGGAAGTCTATAATGAATATAAATAAAAATACCATTGCAGATATCCGGCAATTCAATAGATTTTATACGAATATACTTGGTGTGTTGGATAAGCATATTTTGGATACCGGATATTCTTTCACTGAGGCACGGGTAATTTTAGAAATCGGTTTGATGGAGCAGTGTATAGCAAACAATTTAGTTGATAAACTGGAAATTGATCGCAGCTATATGAGCAGAATAATTAATAAGTTAAGAAAAGATGGACTGGTTATGAAGGAAAACTCGAACTTGGACAACAGAACTAGTCTAATTCGGTTGACTCCTGAAGGGTTGACTCTTTTTGACCAGCTTAATGAAAGATCTGATGAACAATTAGTGAGGTTATTCCAAGGATTATCACAAAACGAAATAAAAGAAATCCATGCTTCTATGATGTTCATTCAGAAGAAATTGGATAGTTTGGGGAGATTATAGGATGATACGTTTTGAAAATGATTATACAGAAGGTGCTCATAAGCGAATTCTGAAACGATTAATAGAAACCAATGAAGAACAAACACCCGGATATGGAGTGGATGAACACTGTGAAAAAGCGAGAGCCTACATTCGAAAAGAGTGTGATGCTGCAAATGCAGATATACACTTTTTAGTAGGAGGAACACAAACGAATACAACTATTATCGCTTCAATTTTGCGGCCGCATCAAGGTGCAGTTTCTGCAATTACCGGCCATATCGCGGTACATGAAACAGGAGCAATTGAAGCCACCGGTCATAAAGTGCTTACTTTGCCGAGTGATGATGGAAAAATTCAAGCTGGACAGGTGAAAGAATTATATGATGCTCACTGGAATGATGTTACTCATGAGCATATGGTACAGCCAGGCTTGGTTTACATTTCTAACCCTACAGAAAATGGAACGATCTATAGTAAAGCCGAATTGGAAGCATTAAGTGAAGTTTGCCGGGAATGTGGTTTGCCATTGGTATTGGATGGCGCTAGATTAGGGTATGGCTTGGCTTCGAAAGACAGCGATTTAACCTTGGCGGATGTTGCAAGGCTATGTGATGTGTTCTATATAGGGGGAACGAAAGTTGGAGCAATGTTTGGTGAAGCGGCAGTCATCATGAATGATGCCCTGAAAAAGGATTTCCGCTATTTCATCAAGCAAAAGGGAGGGATGCTGGCTAAAGGGAGACTATTGGGGATTCAGTTTGAAACCTTATTTGAAGATGGCTTATACTATGAAGTTTCTAATCATGCCGTGGAAATGTCAATGATGATTCGAGAAGCATTTGTTGAAAATGGATTTTCATTACGATATGATTCCACATCAAATCAGCAATTTCCCATCTTGCCGGAAGATGTAATTCTGGAATTAGGTAAAAAGTATTCATTCTCCTTCTGGGAAAAAGTCGATGCTACACACAGTGCTGTGAGATTTTGTACCAGTTGGGCTACGAAAAAAGAACATGTTGACATGCTCGTAGAGGATATCATGGCAATAAAAGGAGAAAAAAATGGCCACGATAGAGTTATATTTAGAGAATAGTTATCTAAAAGAATGTTCGGCAAATATCGTTTCAATACAAGACCGGTTTGTTGTGTTCGATCAAACCATTTTTTATCCAGGCGGCGGTGGGCAGCCTTGTGACCGGGGGATCATTAAACAAGGTGATGAAACATATAATTTATTAACAGTAAAAAAAGTAGATGGTGAAATTATTCATGAACTAGAACGTCCATTACAGGACATTGATCAAACAGTAGAAATGCAGATTGACTGGTCTTGGCGGTTTCAGAATATGCAGTATCACACATTATTGCATGTCATTTCAGGTTATTTATATAAACATTACAATGCTTTAGCTACAAGCAGTCAAATTGACAAAGAACATGCGAGATTAGAGCTGTCTTTTTCTCCTGGAATAATGGAAGAAATCCCATTTCATTCATTAGAACAATCGATAAAGAAGGTACTGTCACAACCCCATAATGTTTACACGAAAACAATTAGCAGAGCTGAAGCAGAGCAAAAAGAAGGGGTTATTAAAACGGTCATTAATTTACTGCCAGCTTCGCTTAACGAAATTCGAATCGTTCAAATAAATGATATTGATGAGCAAGCATGTGGCGGAACCCACGTCAACAACACAAATGAAATTAAAGACTTTTCCATTATGAAAATTCAACAAAAAGGTCCCACGAAAAAAAGGATCAAAATTCAACTATTGGATTAAATTGAATGAGGAATATAAACGGCAGAGATACGTTCTTGTAATTTGGTATTAAGCTAGGTCGGAAGCATCGTCCCTGTTTTTTAATTCAATTGACTATCAATGATGTAAATGATTATTATTACTACAAGAGTTTATTCGCTTAAAGAAGGTGTTGGACTAATATGACCTGGGTTTTGAATGTTTCAAACCACCTAATCGATAATGCAGAATCTCTAGCTCAAGAAATTGTTGAAGGTGTTCTGCATAGTATGGAATTAGAAATTCCACTGTGGGAAAAAGAGCAAGCAATAAAAATGTATATTGAATTTATAAATTTTTTAGGTGAATCACTTTTGGTCATGGATGAGGGAGTGCCACGAACACTCATTGAATGGAGTAATAAGAACGCAGCTGGACAGGTATCTCCCGAAGGGAAAATTTCAGAGATAATTGTTCGTTATCCGCCAACGAGGGACATTTTTACCGACATTATTACGAAAATCAGCTTAGAGTTTGAGCTTTCATTAAAAGATCATTCCTTCATTATCAAGCGGATAAACAATATGTTAGACATAAGCCTTAATGAAACCATTTTTGCTTTCGAACGTCTTTCCGACGAATATAAGGAGAAAACGCAAAGAGAACTGGCTGAACTTTCAGCGCCCATTGTAATGATTAAAGATGGTATTGCGGTACTCCCATTGATTGGTATTATAGATTCATATAGGGCGAATTACATTATGGAAAAAGTCGTACCAAAAATTTCTGAACTACGGTTAAACTATGTGATTGTTGACTTCTCAGGCATATTGAAAATAGATACAGATATTGCACGTCATCTTCATCAAATAGGACAAATGCTTAATTTGCTAGGAATACAAACCCTTACAACAGGGCTACGCCCTGAATTAGCCAAAACCGTTGTAAATAGCAGAATTAATATGTCGGAAATTACTTCTTTCGCAAACGTTAAGCAAGCATTAGAAAGCATTAAATAATACTATTATACCAGCAATATATCTGCTGGATTTTTTTATACAATGGCTCGGTTAAAACAATTATGTTATTTTTCTTCTTTAGTCTAACGGGGCAGGTCAAGTTCAACAAGTGATTGCTTATTGTCGTGGTTGTTACTGTTTAATGTCAGTGGAGGCTGTTGAACTTCTAAGATCCAAAGGTGTTAATGCATTTCGTTTAGAGGAAGGTGTACATGATTGGAAGAAATTTCAGAATGATAAATGAGGTATTAACTAATGTCTAGTAAAACATATCAAATGAACCAGAGTTACGTAGATTCTCAAGAAAAGCAAAAAATGTTATACAAACGTACATTAATTATTATAAGTATTTCACAAATTTTTGGCGGTGCTGGGTTAGCGGCTGGAGTTACGGTGGGGGCACTTCTTGCACAACAAATGCTTGGCACAGATGCATTTGCTGGACTTCCTTCGGGTTTATTTACTTTAGGGTCTGCAGGGGCTGCTTTAATCGTAGGTAGACTTTCTCAACGTTACGGTCGTCGTACAGGTCTAACAGCTGGTTTTATGATTGGTGGACTTGGAGCAATAGGAGTCATAACCGCAGCTGTAATAAATAGCGTTTTCCTTTTATTTGCTTCCCTGCTTATTTATGGTGCAGGAACAGCGACAAATTTACAAGCTCGTTACGCTGGTACGGACTTAGCAAACAATAAACAACGAGCTACTGCTATTAGTATTACTATGGTGTTTACAACATTTGGTGCAGTTGCAGGTCCGAATTTAGTGAATGTAATGGGGGATTTTGCTCTTTCTATTGGCGTTCCATCACTTGCTGGTCCTTTCATTTTATCAGCAGCAGCATTTATCTTAGCAGGTCTTGTACTTTTCTTTTTGCTTCGCCCAGACCCATTAGTTATAGCTAGAACAATAGAAGCGTCCAACCAGGAAAGTAATCGAATAGAATATTCGACTGATACTGAACAAATAGAAAACAAAAGAGGTATTATGGTTGGTGCGACAATTATGGTTCTTACTCAAATTGTAATGGTGGCTATTATGACAATGACACCTGTTCATATGAGACATCATGGACATGACTTGGGTGAAATAGGTCTCGTTATTGGATTTCATATAGCTGCAATGTATCTTCCTTCACTGGTTACAGGTGTGCTTGTTGATAAGCTTGGGCGTACTGCCATGGCTATTGCCTCTGGAGCTACGCTGCTTCTGGCAGGTTTAATATCAGCGATTGCACCAGGCGATTCTATGATTCTTCTAGTAATTGCTCTTTCTTTACTAGGATTAGGATGGAATTTTGGTTTAATAAGTGGGACTGCTCTTATTGTTGATTCAACTGACACTTCAAATCGGGCTAAAACTCAAGGTACAGTGGATGTTTTAATTGCATTATCAGGAGCTTCTGGTGGCGCCTTATCAGGAATGATTGTGGCCGGTTCAAGTTATACAACATTATCATTTATTGGAGGTTTATTATCTTTATTATTGATTCCAGTGGTAATCTGGTCTCGGGGAAAAAAAATAAAAAACTGATTTCTCTACGAAATCAGTTTTTTTGTTGATCTAACAAGTGCTTTACTTCATTGCCAGGAGCTGAGCTGCAGCTCCTTTTCTTATGCAACAAACGTGGCATAATACCCCCTCATATAGCAACATTTGTGGTACCTCAACCACCGCGTAATACTTGCCCCCTTATTTTCTACAGTATCGACTTCAATCGTTCCATTGTGGAATTCACCTTCACTGTATATCCGTAATGCACTTAAACCCGTTTTTCAATTCATATAAAAGGCTTGAAAGCGATTCTAGTTGCTATGCTGCCGTGCTTTTTTTCATATATTAGGACAAGTCACCATGCAATGAAAGGCTCTTTCATAACATATAACAACTTGAAAAAATAGGTAGTGACAGGTTGTTAGAGGGACCATTCGAGTTCCTTTTTTATTAAGTTCGGAAGCAATACTAGGAGTGATAACATGCATCCATTGGAAGCAAGATCATTAACGTTAGCCTATGGAGAAACAATAATTATTGACCAACTAAATTTACAAATTCCAAATGGGGAAATCACGGTTTTTATAGGTAGTAATGGTTGTGGTAAATCAACCTTGCTTCGTTCTTTAGCACGTCTATTACGTCCAAAGGAAGGTTCTGTTATTCTCGATGGGAAAGAGATTGAAAAATGGCCGGCAAAAGAAATTGCCAAACATTTGGCTATTCTTCCACAGGGACCAATTGCTCCGGAAGGACTTTCTGTCATTCAATTGGTAAAGCAAGGGAGATACCCTTATCATAATTGGCTGAAGCAATGGTCGGAAGAAGATGAAATTATAGTGAATAAAGCATTGGAAGCTACAGGAATGAAAGCTTTAGCTAATCGTTCGGTTGACTCCCTATCTGGGGGACAACGACAATGAGCCTGGATTGCCATGACACTTGCGCAAGAAACAGACATCATTCTTTTAGACGAACCAACCACGTTTTAGACATGACCCATCAAATCGAAATACTTGATTTGCTGTTTGAATTAAACGAGAAAGAACAGCGTACTATCGTGATGGTTCTTCATGATATAAATCTAGCTTGTCTATATGCTCAACATATTGTAGCGATTCATAACCGAAACGTTTTTGCTCAAGGAAAACCAGAAGATATTGTAAATGCTGATATGGTTCGTTCGGTTTTTCAAATAGAATGTGAGATTACTGTCGATCCATTGTTTGGGACCCCTTTATGCATTCCATATGGCAAAGGGAGAAAAGTAAGTGATGGGAAGTAATATGCTATTCATTATTGGGTGACTACTATTCTTGAAAAAATCGGGGGGAATGAATTATGAAGAAATTATTCAGGTGCTGTTGTTAGTAACATTTGCAACTATATTGGCAGCTTGTAACCAATCACAAATGGATGGGACAACTCTTGATGGGCAAACATCCAATGAAAATAAACAAGTAACGATTAAGCATGTATTAGGAAACACGGAACTACACGCAAAACCGAAAAAAATTGTTGTTTTAGAATGGACATACGTAGAAGACTTGTTAGCTCTTGATATACAGCCTGTTGGTGTTACAGATTTAGAAGGGTAATGGGTACAAATCGATTGAGCTATCAACTGATGTAACAGATGTGGGCACCAGACTAGAACCGAATCTTGAAGCTATCGCTCAGTTAGAACCGGATCTAATTATTACAACAAAATTTCGTCATGAGGGAATTAAAAAAGAGTTGGAATCAATTCCCCCTACTATATTCTTTGAACCTTATCCACAAGATGAATCCATTAGCCAATACGATGAAATGGTAACAACCTTCAAAACAATTGCAAAGGCAGTTCAAAAGGAAGAATTGAAACTTGCTGGCATGGTCGCTCTCATTACAATTCCTTTGAGCATTTTATTCATTAAAAAATTTGATGTGATTTCCTTTGGAGATGAAGTTGCTGTGGGACTGGGAGTAAATATTATTATGACGAGGCTTTTAGCTATTATGTTAGGAGTTTGTATGGGGGCAGTCAGTGTATCTATTGTAGGAACAGTCGGGTTTATAGGTTTACTAGCACCTCATGCAGCTAGGAGAATGGTTGGATTTGAACATGGAAAGGTTATTCCAGTCAGTCTTTTTCTTGGAGGAATTCTTTTAACTTCGGCTGATCTTATAGGAAGAATTGTTTTAGCCCCTAAAGAAATTCCTTCTGGACTTGTCGTTGCTCTAATAGGCACTCCATATCTCTTATATTTACTGAGAAAAATATAGAATACGCCTCCTTTTTCTCTTGAATTTATCTTTAATAACCTCGGTATACCTTATATAAAGTTAGGTGACGACGTGTAAATTAAGGGGCGGAATAATACTTAAAGTAAATAGGGCTTTTAACATGAGAGTTGCTCTGACAGCTCTTTTTTTTTATGGAGCAAACTGGGTCAATAGCGTCTTTATTTTTAAAATTTTACATGCAATAATTTGTACATTCGTAAAAATAACAAAAAAGTACACGAGAGGAAGTTTAATAGCCAAAGAAATTATTTTTCCGAAACTGCCTTTATCTTGTCTGATTCAAAAAATGATGGCGGCTATGATGTTCGGATTTATACACCTAATGAAAGTTTCCTTTAAAGAAGGTTGCTGAGGCAGCCTTTTTCTTATTGAACGAACAGGTATATTTACCGATAATCCAATTCATTTAATTTGAAAATGAATGATACAAAATGGGGACAGTCCCACACAAAAGGAGGTCTTCCAAATGAGTAAAGAATCAATACTAATCGTAGAGGACGAAGAAAAAATCTTAAGATTGCTTGAATTGGAGCTTGAAATCGAAGGCTACCAAGTCGGAAAGGCAATGGACGGAAAGGAAGCCCTTGAAGCGTATCGATCACGAAAGTGGGATTTGATCTTATTGGATGTGATGCTTCCAGGCATAAGCGGGATTGAGCTGCTTCGGAAAATTCGTACGAAAAACAATTTTACCCCTGTCATCCTGTTAACTGCAAAGGGCTCGGTTGAAGATAAAGTTTCCGGTCTTGATCGCGGTGCGAATGACTACATCACTAAACCTTTCCAAATTGAGGAGTTACTTGCCCGAATTCGCGCGGTTTTAAGAATGCGGACTGCAGCACCTTCAATGGAAGCTGAAGATGAATGGCTGAATACTGCTGATTTAAAGGTGAATGTCAAAACACGCGAGGTCATTAGAGGTGAAAGCGAAATTGACCTAACGCCAAAGGAGTTTGATTTACTTCGTTATTTACTGAAGAATAAGCGTCAAGTGCTAAACCGGGATCAAATTCTCGAAGCGGTTTGGGGGTATGATTTCTATGGAGAAACAAACGTGGTGGATGTGTATATCCGATATGTTCGCAAAAAGCTCGAATATGGCTTTGATACGCCGCTTATCCATACTGTAAGAGGCGTTGGCTACGTCCTGAAGGATGCAAAATGAGACTTCGCAAGAAAATAAATTTATATACAGCGGTGCTATTCATTTTCCTGCTCCTATTGATGAATGTTTCCATTTATTTTGTCTTTAGTAATCTGATGATGGTGAATGAACTTAATCGTGCGAAAGCGGAGACAGAGAAAATTGCCTTTGATGTTAGTAAAAATGTTAATAATATATCTCCAAATGATTTACTTCGATCCTATCTGCCTATAGATGGCATGATTGGTATTGTAAAAGAGGGTCAACGAAAAGGTACAGCCGTTACATCCAATTCTGAGAAGCAATTAAGCAATCGCAATAGCAGCTTTTATCCCGGTGAGAAGAGCGCGATCATCACTTATCATCAGAACAAGTATGTATTCGTTTCAAACCCGATCATTTGGGGGGATGGAAGTGTAGTTAATCTTCAAATCACCAAAAGCATTTCAGCAACTGAGGAAATGCTCGCTGTTCTGCGCATCGTATTAATCGCTGTAACCATCATTGCCATGATACCTGTTCTGATATCAAGCACTATTCTTAGTAACTTCATCGCCCGTCCGATTCGATCGATGATTGATACGATGAAGGAGATTCAAACAAGCGGAAAATTTAAGCGACTTAGCCTGGAAGAAAAAGCAAAAGATGAACTTGTGGAAATGGGGGAAACCTTTAATCACATGATTGATTTGCTGCAAGCCAACTTCGAAAAACAGGAGCAATTCGTATCAAATGCTTCACATGAATTAAAAACTCCGCTAACTGTCATCGAAAGCTATGCAAGCCTTTTGAAAAGAAAAGGGTTGGAGCGGCCTGAGTTGTTTGATGAATCAATAGAGGCCATTCATTCTGAAGCCATTAGAATGAGAGAGATGACAGAGCAAATGCTTCTGCTTGCAAAGCATCAGGAAAAATGGAATATAGAGAAGGAAAACGTCAATCTGACCGATATCATGGCAGACTTAGCGAAAGTATATAAAAATGCGTACAATCGAACAGTGGAGATTTATAGTAGCGATGCAATTGAAGCAGTAACGGACGTGCAAAAGTTAAAACAGCTGTTGTTTATTTTTTTAGACAATGCAAGAAAGTATAGTGATGAGCCTATCTCAGTCTACATAGGACAAACAAGTAGAGAAGCATATATCCGCATCGAAGACAGAGGGGATGGAATTCCCCAGGCTGAATTGCCAAAAGTGTTCGATCGCTTTTATCGTGTAGATGAAGCAAGAAGCCGAAAGCAAGGCGGGTCAGGTTTAGGGCTTTCCGTGGCAAAGGAAATTGCTGATGCAATTGATGTACGGATTGAAATGGATAGTCTCGAAGGCAGGGGAACGAACGTTACTCTTTTATTTAATTAAACCAGAATGACGTTGGATGGGTGATACGATGAAGAATGGAAGCGTGCTGATAACAGCTGGATCAACTCTCGTTTTTGGTCTGCTATTATTCGTCGGATTTCAATGGTGGGCTCCATCATTATCCGCGGAAAGCTTGACGGAAGAAGAAGTGAACCAGACAGCAAAGGATAAATATCCTGGAACCATTATAAAGACAACGAAAACTAAAGGTGAAGAATATCAGATTGAAATGCAGCTTGAAACCGGGGTATATCTTATTAGTATGGATGCGAAAAGCGGTGAAGTTCGTTCTATAAAAAAAGAAACCATTGGTCATGCAGCAGAAGAAACGACGGAAAAAACACCCCAAAAGCAACTAACCCAAAATGAAATAAAGGCGCGTATTTCCTCACAAGGCGATCTGGAACAAATTGATTTCGTGCAGGAGAAAGACAACTCCCATTATAAAGCAGTGGTAAATAAGAATAATGAAAAAATCACATTAATTCTCGACCCATATACAGGAGCTATAATTGACTCGACAATGGTAGCAGATAGTATCATTACAGAAAACGAAGCAATCGCGATTGCCGAAAAACATGTAAAAGGAACAGGTGATGATACAGAATTTTATCAACCTTCAGATCAGACACCTTATTATTTGGTCGAAGTTGAATTAGAGGACGATCGAGACGCAGTCGTTCAAGTGGACGGCTACACAAAGGAAGTAAAAACAATCACATGGGAAGATGATGAAGTGGATGATAGAGACGGCCCCGAATAAATCAGGGCGTTATTGAAACAAAACATAAAAAAGGGTGATGCATAGTTAAATATGCATCACCTTTTTTTAGTAAGAAAAATGCAAAAAAAAAGAGAAGGAACTGTAATAATTCTCACCATTTTCTAATCCTTCTATCATTTAACTCTAATTTAATATCTTTAACATGGAATAAAGCACCAAATGATAAAACAGAGCCAAATAAGACCGTTTATGAAAGGCATCTGGATTATTGTACATAGAACATTTCCATCATATTTCAACACGAGAAAGGAGAATAAATAATGTCAGTTATTTCTAGCATTCTGGATTACAACAAGACGTTTGTCGAACAAAACAAATATAAAGAGTTTCAAACGACAAAGTATCCAGATAAAAAGATCGTCATCATAACGTGCATGGATACCCGTCTGTTGGAATTGCTTCCAAAGGCGATGGGGTTAAGAAATGGAGATGCGAAAATCATTAAAAACGCTGGAGCTATTGTTTCTCATCCCTTTGGCAGCATTATGCGCAGTATCCTTGTCGCTGTTTATGAGCTAAAAGTGGAGGAAGTGTGTGTGATCGGACATCACGGATGCGGTATGGTGGGGCTTCAATCCTCTTCACTTCTTGATGCCGCAAAGCAGAAGAAAGTCAGTCAGGAGCAAATTGATGTCCTTACAAAGTCTGGTATTGATTTATCCAAGTGGCTGTCAGGCTTTCAATGCGTTGAGGAGAGTGTAACGAATAGTGTCCGTTTGATTGAAAACCATCCATTATTACCGGATTCCATCGCCGTTCACGGTATGGTCATCCATCCCGAAACGGGTAAACTGGATCGAATCATAGATGGATATAGAAACGTTGTCAGCAAGGGCGAAATACAAATTCAATAAAAGAAGGAGCGATAAAATGATAGATTCTAGCAGGCTTGAAGGATACAACTTAGGCCATTTTCAGAAAGACCTGGTTGCCGGGGTAGTAGTTGGGATTGTAGCGATTCCTTTAGCGATGGCCTTTGCCATTGCTTCCGGAGTAAGACCGGAATATGGACTGTACACATCAATTATTGCAGGAATCATGGTCTCCCTTTTTGGAGGCTCGAAATATCAAATTGCAGGCCCGACTGGGGCCTTTGTCCCGGTATTGTTAGGTGTGGTCATGCAGTACGGTTATGAAAAACTGTTAATCGCCGGCTTCCTGGCAGGTATCATGATATTTCTTATGGGTGTCTTCAAACTGGGAAGATTCATCAAGTTTATTCCCCGTCCAGTTACGATCGGCTTTACTGCTGGAATTGCTGTGATTATCTTCTCTGGCCAGATTGCCAATTTTTTTGGACTCAGTAACTTAAAAAAAGAAGAAGCCTTTCTTTTAAATATGAAAGAAATCTTATTGAACTTCAATACAGTGAATTTCTATAGTGTACTGGTAGCCATCATTAGTTTGACTCTCGTCATATTAACTCCAAAATATTTACCGAAAATCCCTGGAGCATTGCTGGGATTGATTGTATCAACTCTAGTCGCCAGCTTATTCTTTCCAGGTCAGGTAGCGACCATTGGATCGGCTTATGGGGCCATTCCTAATGCATTGCCCCATTTTCAGTTTCCCCAGATCACTGGCGGTCTGGTGATTGAACTCCTTCCGGCTGCTTTGGTCATTGCCATGCTTGGGGGAATTGAATCACTATTATCCGCTGTAGTGGCAGATGGCATGACCAACAGTAAACATAACAGCAATAAAGAGCTGATGGGGCAAGGATTGACCAATATGATTACGCCTTTATTTGGAGGCATTCCGGCTACAGGTGCCATCGCGCGTACCGCAACGAATATTAAAAACGGTGCAGTCTCCCCTATATCAGGTGTGATTCATGGGCTGGTGGTATTGCTGGTGTTAGTCAGTTTGGCTCCTTATGCTTCGGCCATTCCATTGGCCAGCATGGCCCCCATTCTTATGTTTGTCGCCTGGAACATGAGCGAACGCAAAGAATTTTCGCATATCTTAAAAGCAAAAACCATGGACTCGGTCGTATTGATCGTTACCTTCGTGCTAACCGTATTGATTGACCTGACAACAGGTGTCGGGATCGGATTACTATTAGCCATTCTATCGTTCGTTAAACTGATGAGCGGTACATTGAAATTATCAAAGGTATTACCAGATCCAGCTGATAAACTAGTTAAACCAGAAATGGTGCAACATGGTTCAAGCTGCCCGCAGATTAACATTTATACGATAGAAGGACCTTTATTCTTTGGCACAATCGAAAGGCTGCAAGAAGAAATCGAGGAAATAATGCGTTCTAAACCAAAAGTCCTGCTATTAAGAATGAGCAATGTGCCATTTATTGATACATCGGGAGAAGCCCTTTTAACCGACATCGTGAAGCAATTCAAGTTTCATAAACTACAAGTGTTGATTTCCGGAATTCAACAGGAACCTAAAGAAATGCTGAGAAAAACTGGATTTATTAAACTGGTTGGTGAGGAACAGTTCTTTTCCAGTACGGGAGATGCTATTAATAAAGCTTTATCCAAACTGGATGAGAACCGTTGTAAAGGGTGTAAACAGTTTTCATTTGCTGAATGTACCGCACTCTCACAGCAAGTTCAAAAGCCTGCGTTATTAAAACAGAAACGAAAACGGGAGATAGGATTAACTTGACTCCTGTCAAGAAGATAAGGCATCTGCTTTTGGCAGATGCTCTTATTCTTAATCAGTATATTCTTAATTCGCCATGGCTACGTAGTAGTCAGGAAGATTACAAGTAGAAGTAACTCAAATACAAATAGATTCATAAGGATACAATGAAGAGGGAGGTACAGCCTCCATTTACATATTGTGGTCAGTAGCTTCTACAAGTACCTTTGTATGGCACGGGTTAATTTACTGAAGTTAACTTTCGTTAAACATCATAACCCCATACTATTAACCAACAAACCGGTGGGATAGTAGTTGATTCAACAGTTTTCCCCTTGTAGGGAGCCTCTCAGCCATAGCGAAAAGCCGGATTTCAATACTTGTTGAATCCGGCTTTTCGTTATTACTCCCATTTGAAGAGTTTTGGGTAGACATGGTGAATTGTGGTCAAAGTATAAACCATAGTATCGCCATTCATAAATGATGTTCAATTAATCGAATCGAGGTGTTTGATCTTAATATTATTAAAGACCGCTTTGCCTCCCTCTGAGAAGAGGGATATTCCTTTATCATCAAATTCAGGGAATATTAAATTTGAATGTGCAATCTTTCCATCATCCACAAACACTTCAATACTTGTTTTATCAATGAGGATCTTTAAGTGAACATGTTTCTTGCTAGCATCATATGGAGCGATGCTTTTAATATATTGATTACTTTCGTCAGGGTGTTCGGTAAAAGTTCGATTGACATAAGAGTAGTTTTCTTCTGCAAAAATTCCTACGTCAATGTGGCGTGTTTGATCTGCTGATTCCCGAAGCCTTAAGCCTACATTGTTTATGTCTGACCAATTGATATCGGTCTCCAATTGATATACATCACCTTTTACATCTAGTGTTTTGGAACCATTCACTTCAATTTTTTCATAAGAATCCGTTGTACTCGTCAATTCTTTCAATGCTTCGATAGGTTGTGAAGATAAATAATATAGGTTGTTCCCTGCTTGTTTTAGCCCGATTTGGCGAACGATGGAATCCATTCCATTAAAGCCTTCTTTTAGGGTCGGAGTATTATCGGCATAGGCCCAATTATTCATCCAAGCTAGTGCATACCGTTTGTTATATTTATCGCTTTCTGTCCCATCTTCAAATGTAACTCCACCATACCAATCGAAGCCATAATCTAACCATTGCGGTTCATTGTAATCTGGGAAGTATTCCATTCCATCAAAGCTTCCAGTCCAATAGGCGTATGTGTTTGGTTTACCATTCGATTGCCCATTAGCACTGACACCAAGAACCCATTTTAAAGTCCCATCATCCGCCCGTAACAAATAAAGGTCCGGGCACTCGACAATACCTATGTTTTTCGTGACAAAACTGCTCATATACTGCCAATCTTTTAGGTTGTGAGACTTATAAAAACCTATTTTTGTTCCTTCAGCCATGACCATTATCCATTTATGATCATTGTCATCCCAGATGATTTTTGGATCTCTAAAATCTTTCGTTCCTGGATTTGAAATGATAGGATCATCACTGTAGGAGGTAAATGTTTTACCGTTGTCCGTACTATACCATAGAAATTGTTCCTGTTTACCGCCATCCTTGGAGGGCTGCGTAACAATTGCCACAAGAGCATCTTTTCCAAAGCCAGCCGTATTTTCCTTGTCCACAACGACTGATCCCGACCAAGGATCTCCATTATCATTGGTATATTTCGGAATGGCTAATCCTTGATCATTCCAATGCACCAAGTCCTCTGAGGTTGAATGTCGCCATTCTGTTCCATTTCCATCCGGATAATCCCCATTATAGAGGTAAAAGTAATGGTACTCTCCATCAATAAAAATCGGCCTCTGAGGATCGTTTTTCCATTTGTCAGGTACAGTGAAATGGTAGTTAGCTCGATACGATTCCTCTTCATGCTTAACTGGTAAAGTTGATTTAACTAAAAAGACTAATAATCCGGCAATGAACAATCCAAGTATTAATAGAGCCAACGACTTAAAACCTTTCTTATTAAAAACTATTTTGTCCAAGTAAATCACCACGCTAATCAAAAAAGAAAATGCCGATTTTGCAGACATTTTCTTTTTTGATTTATTTTGTAAAAATTGGGATGAGCATTAAATTATTGGTTATTCGTTAGTTGACCCTGTTCCTGAATACTATCTTCTATCACAGCTGTATTTGGCCCTTTAATGTTAAGTGAAAAACTTGGGGCAAAGGTAGATTTATGGTCTTTAAAATAACCTCTATTTGTCATGTAACTTGTGATAACTACATTATCGCTTTCCGGTTGTGGGATAGCATAGTGAGCGTATGTCCAAGTAATATCATAAGGATTAAGATCTTGATGTAAGACAATTCCGGTTTTATTTAACGGTTTGTATGGGCCAGTTAAAGAATTTGCCACGTAGCCTAACATGTAAATATCTTTATCATCAATTCCATCAATGGTCATTTTTGATCCTCTTGTACTTGTGAATAAATACCATTTTCCGTCCTTTTTAAATATGTTAGGACGTTCAATTTCATCTGTTACTGTATTCGAAACAATCAGGGGTTTCATTTCGTTTTTTAATGTATAATCATCGTTTATTTCAATGATGCCAATTGCACCATTTGCTAATTCAGCTAAACCTTTTTTAGAGCTTTGCAGAAGTTTATCCTTTTCAGCTTGGAAGAATTTATTGCTGTTGCCATAGTAAGCCCTGTTGTATAGGGATTCTTCTCCTTGGTAACCATATTCAGTCCCAGTATTCGCTTCAAAAACAAGGTATTTACGACCCTTATCTTCAATATAGTGAGGATCTCTAAATGTATGATTATCACTAAAATTTTCATCACCGAAAGCTTTATCATGTGATTGATAAAACTTGCTGTCTCCGCCTTCATAGATGGATTTGTAATCTTCTACGCCATCCACTTGCAATGTATTAGCACCTGACTCAGATAAGTTTACTTGAGCCGTCGTTAATGTTTGTTTACCGTATTGCTTAGAATCTGGTGAAAACTGTCCGCGATTTGTATAGAATAAGCGAACTTCTCCATCAGATGTGAAGGTTGCAGAACCGGACCACTCTTCTGCTTGATTTTTTAAATAAGGATCATTTGGAACATTTTTATCATTATCATCAAATACTCTGCCAGCATTTTTCCAAGCATCAATGGATGTTTCTCCAACTTTTTTGTAGAACAAGTAAATGAACGTGTCACTACCATTTTGAGGGTCTCCAGCCAATCCGAATACGATATGATAGCCCTTATATTCTGCCACTGTACCATCAGCGTTTTGTAATGGCCAAGTATCCCATACATCCATATCAATTAAATTTCCTGATTTGTCATACTTTTTTGCTGAGGGAATGTTTTTTATTGTTGATTCGTCAAACTTGGGAACTGTAAACTTTGCATCGCCTTGTTGATTAATCATTTTTTGCATGTCGTAACGAGTGATTTGTGAAGTGCCATACTTTTCATTGTGATCTAATGGGTCTTTTGCCGCCGCGAAAGTTTCTGAGCGACTGCCTCCTAATAAGATAACTGTACTAAGTGTTATTACTGTTGCTTGTTTGGCAAGCCTGTTAAGGTTCATATGCCTTCCTCCTAGAATGTTTATTAGTATATAAAAATAAAGTCTAGTGGAACGATTACTTTTTGGGAGTAATAGTCCCGCCTGTTTGAAGTACTAATAAAATTATAGGTTAGTCTTAATTCTATGGATATGTCATATATTGATTAGAATTTAGTCTTATATTGATATCGTAGTTTTCGACATAAAAAAATGCCTCAACAAAGGAGGCAAGAAGTGTTCAGAAGTCCTATTTTATTCGCTGGAAGCCCTTTCCCATGACCTCTGAAACTCGTGCAGTAATTGAGTACGATTAAGCTTGTTTCCTACATATAGTTGCATGGCAGCTCCAAATTCTTCTCTTATTCCAACAGGGAAATCATACCAGTTTGAGTATAACGTTTTTCCTTCTTTATAATACTGAATTGTTTCATCAGCAAGAGGTCCTAAATTGTCAGCTTCAATGTTAGTGAAAGCAGGAATGAATTTAAAGCGTTCTGTCAAAAACATTTTGCCTTGTTCGGAAGAAACCATCCAATTTAAAAATCTCTTCGCTTCTTTCTTCTTTTCTGGTGTGGTTTGTTTGTTTACAACCCAATAATTCGGTACGCCGACCATCAAGGCTTCCTTCTTAGGTTGATCATTTATTGGTATTGGCATAAATCCGATGTTCATATTCGGTGATTGTTGATCGATCATCGGCTGTATCCAGTTTCCTTGTTGAATAATCGCTGCATTTTCTGAAGTGAATAGATTCACTTCCATGTTGTAATCTGTTGTTAGCGGGTTATTGTTTCCATACTTTAATGTTACATCCAACAAATTGATTAGATCATTGAATTTTTGATTATTATATATTGTTTCAGTTCCAGCATTTAGGCCTTTTATAAAAGCCGGTGGATCTTCTTGTTCTGTAAAACCGACATTCATTAAGTGGTCACCCAATTTCCACTCTTCATAATATCCAGTTGCAAAAGGAGTAACCCCTGCTTTTTGCAATTTTTCCGCCACTGCTATTAATTCAGTCAGCGTTTTGGGTAATTCATCGATTCCTTCCTTATTAAATATATCCTTATTATAGATGAATCCGTACCCTTCCAGATTAATCGGCATCCCATGAATTTTCCCATCGAATTTCATAGGGGTTAACGCATCTTCATATGCATGTTCAACCCAGGGTTGGTCAGAAAGATCCTCTAAATATTCACTCCACTGTTTGGCATTTTCGTATCCGCTGTTTGTGAAAATATCAGGACCATTGCCAGTGGCCATTTTTGCTTTCAAATCAGCAAGGTTATCCATAGCCCCGCCAACCGTGTGAACCTTTATATCTACATTTGGATTTTCTTTTTCATAAGCAATCACCATTTGTTCGAACTGCGTAGAAATTTCAACTTTCGGATTCCTTACATTCAAAGTGATTTTTCGCTCTGAAATTTCCGGTTTTTTTGTTCCGCTCTCGGTCTTTGTTTGACATGCACAAAGTGATAGGCTCAATATTCCGATTAAAAATATGTTTAGTATCTCTTTTTTCATCATGTCACCCCTGTAATTTTCTAATTAAGGTGAATTATTTACTTCTGATCTGCATTCTTTTCACCGTTTCGGTACTCGAATGGTGTCATGCCAACCACTTTTTTGAATAGTTTTGAAAAGTATTTCTCATCCTGATAGCCGAGCATTAAAGAGATGGAGTAAATACTTTTTTCGGTTTCTCTTAACCAGCGTTTTGCTTGGTCAGTTCTTAGTTTAGTGATGTATTTGGACAGGAGCATTCCGGTTTTTTGTTTGAACTTTCTTGAGATATGTTCGCGACTTAAGAAGAATACATTCGATAGTTTTTCTAAACTCAATTCTTCCATGTAATATTTTTCAACATATGAAACTATATCCTCTATGCGACGTGCAACATCCAAGTCATCCAAACGGTGGATGGATCTGAAGTTTTGATTTTTCATTGCTTTTTGTAATGACTTAAAGGAATTGTGGATATCCCCCAATGATTCCAAGGGCTCGCCACAAACAAGGCGAACAGGAATATCAAATTGATGACTTATCCATTCTTCAACGGATAACCAATGGTCAGGTATGGTGATCACTAGACAAAGATTATGATCATTCTGAAGCGCAAATACATTTCCGATTTTCCGCTCAACAAGTTCGTCAGCGAGTAACTGAATGTAGGGGGCAGGATGGTGCATTTGGTAAAAGGAAATTAATGTAAGGGTGTATCCGCCTGCTTTTGGAAGATATGACTCAATATCGTTTTTGTCGAAGTGTTCCCCCATACAAGCGGCAGTAACTAATTGATTACTCCGAAACCTTTTAACATCTTCATATACACCGGTATCTTCATTAGCACGAACTTCCTCTTCATTCGCCCATGATTTAACGGCTTCTTCCAGTGTTTTGTTAAATGCATCAGCTTCAATCGGTTTCAACAAATAATCGAAGCTGCTAAACTGAATTGCTTTACGCATAAATGAATAGTCGTCAAAACCCGAAATTAAAATCACTTTACCAGGATAAGAAATGGAATCTAGCCACTCGATTAGTTCGATACCGCTCATTCCAGGCATTTTCACGTCTGTAAAGATGATTTCCGGACTTTCCTTCTCTATCATTCTTTTTGCATCATCGCCATTACTTGCTTCTAATAGTTGGGTGATACCGTATTTTTCCCACTGCCCCAAATGGCGTATTACGTCACGTACATTGAACTCATCATCGACAATTAAAGCTTTCACAGATTTCATCTCCTTATATGAATGAGTTAAAGTGTCCGTTTTTGAATAGCTACGAAGCAATCTATTCATTAGCAAGCGGAAATTCTAGTGGAATCACTATTTTAACGGAAAATCCTTGTCCTTGATACGTATCCACTTCCAGACCTGCTTTTGATCCATAATTTAGAACTAAACGATCATAAATATTTTTCAGACCGATATGATTATTTGAATATGTGCTTTCATGTGGGGACGCGTATATATTTTCTCTTAATATTCGAAGCTCCGCCTGAGTCAAACTAGGACCCGAATTTTCAACGATGAGGTGTAAAAATTCTCCTTGTATTTCTCCATGAATAGTTAAATGAGCATGATAGAAACCTTCTTCAAAACTGTGTTTAAAAAAGTTTTCAACGAGGGGCTGAAGAATCATACTTGGAATCGTCATATCAAGGATCGTCTCGCTTATTTTAATAGAATAGTTCACATTGTCTCCAAAACGCTCCATTTGAAGGTTTAGGTATGCTTCTATATAATTCATTTCATCTCGAACCAACACCCATTGGTTTGCCTTAATGGAGTAGCGCATCATTTTAGATAGTGACGTCAATAAATGGTAAACTCTTGGAGAATTAGATCTTAGGGCAACTGCACCAATAGATTGTAACGAATTAAATAAGAAATGCGGATTAACCTGAGATTTTAATGCTCTGAATTGGTTTTTTCTATTTTCTATTTCGAGTTTATATTCTCTTTCAATGTGTAGATTGATTCGGTTCATCATATCCTTCATATGTTTTTCCAGCTCACCAATTTCGTCTTTTCTTCCATCGTCAAAGGGGACATCCATATTTCCACCTTTTATTGTTCTCACTTTCTTGCTAAGAAGTTTAATGGGACGAGTAATTCTGTATGAAATAATACCAATCATTAATAGCCCTAACAAGCCGACTATTAGTCCAACAATTATATTTGTATAGGCAGTCTTCCGCACATCATCGAATAATACATGATTAGGGGTTATCTTAACTAATTTCCAATGATTTAGTGTTCCTGATAATGTTTTGGTTAAGATAATATCTTCACCCGTAATCTGCTTTTTAAAATCAGGAGTAACGGATTTTCCTATAAGGGACCGATCATTTGCATACATGACATTGTTATGTGAATCCATAAGTATGACAGATTCTTCATCCTTTTGAACAAGGCTGTTACATATACGGGCATAGGCATCCAAATCTATATCAATTGTAATTATTCCGAGATATTCGTTTGAAGGCACATCGACTATTTTATGGTGAAAAGTCATCACCATTGTGTCGTCCGACTGGGGAATGATCGCTGTGTCATTGTAATTTTGAATTTGATGTGGCGGCTCAATCATGTAATTGGAGTCAGAGCTATAAAATTGTTTTATCGGTTCCTCATTTAATAAATCGGGTTGAGGTTTCCGGGCGCTGACCGTCGCATTATAAACTGTAAACGATTCTTTATCCTTATCAATATAAAACCGTACTTGACGGATTTCGTTTCGCATCAGATAAAAGGTTTCTATACTTTTTTCCATCGCAATCGGGTTAAAATATATCGAGTCTTCAAAA
The DNA here is from genome assembly GCF_036541465.1 of Bacillus sp. CFBP9009. Classification (NCBI taxonomy): domain Bacteria; kingdom Bacillati; phylum Bacillota; class Bacilli; order Caryophanales; family Bacillaceae; genus Bacillus; species Bacillus sp. CFBP9009. The sequence continues at coordinate 198,696 of NZ_JAZHFU010000001.1, forward strand.
CCATTTTTAAAAATCCGGAATAAATCGGGATTTCGATATAATATATATGGAAGATTAATCATGTCATCAAAGTATTGCTGCAGTTCTTCAGCGTTTTTCTGAAGTTGTTCTTGGCTATTTTCAAGCTCATGTCTCTCCACACTATTTTTTGTATAGCTGTAGATCAGAAACACTGATAGAAAATACGGTAAGATGATAAAAAGAAGTAACATTAACAATAAGCGACTTTGAATGGTTTTCACAGAAGGTGCCCCTTTCGCTAAAGGCCCATTTTTTATTTCATGCAGAGTTTATATAAACGTTACAAACAAATAATCCTTAGCTCCATTATTATGATGCAGTATTTTTGCTTTATTTAGTCTTAAGAGTTTATGAAGGGATTGCTCTAGATGGAATCACTACAGTGACGGCGACCCACATAAATTAATTAAGAGATTTAGTCAGTCTTGAATTACTATTTTAAAACTATATCAAATAAACACGTATCGTCAAACATACATGTGATGCACATTGAGGACATGCATCAAATAACTATTGATATTAAAAAAAGAAAAACTCATAATTTATCATTTTTCAAAGTTAGAAGAAAGGAAGAGTATAAATGATTACGAATATAGGAGCTTGTCTAGAAGAGTTTTGAATGGTGTGCTGACAAATCAGGTGAATTACAGTTAAAATCGATTACTTTGTACTTTCATTTTTTTAGTTAGGGTCAACTTTTCTTCTACAGGCTAAAAGGTTTTTCAGATACCTTTAAGATAAAGCAAAACGCATGCCCAAGAATTAAGAGCATGCGTGAACTTTTATTCTTCTATGATCTCCAACTCTTTCAGGGCTTCAAGAGTAATCGTTTTGGCTTTGCTTCCGCTGCCGTCGATGTTCGTTGCGAAAGCCCATTTTCCTTTGTCCGTTTCGATGTAACCCACATACCAGCCCAATCCCATATCAGAAAGGCGTGTCCCGGTTTTTCCATGGAGGACATATGAGTCTGCTTCTTCATTGATCATGATTCTCTTAACGGTTCTCATATGCAGCTTATCGATAGGCAGTTTTTCTTCTACAAGGTTTTCGATGAATTGGACTTGTTCCCGGGCAGAAATCTTTATGCTGCTGTCGAGCCAAAACTGGTCGATCCCCCCGGAGATATCATGATTGCCATAATCTATCAGGTTCACATATTGCTGCATATCTTCCGCACCGATATCGCGGGCCATTGCTTGATAATACCAGATCACTGAATGCCTCATGGCTGAAGCCAGCGTATGATTTCTGTTCCAATCCTCAAATTCCCTGATTACACCATCCCAGCGCTTCACTTCATATTCATCGCTTACCGCTTTTGTCTGTAAGCCGATTAATGCATTCGCGACTTTAAATGTCGATTCTGGAGTGTAGCGTACCTTACTTCTCTGTTTATTATAGATAAATACTTTATCATTTTTTAAGTTTTGAAGTACCATCGTGCCTTCCGCACCATCGAAAGACTCCCCGATATCCAGTTCTTTCACCTTTTGATCGTTTGCACTTGCATGAATCGTACTCATGGAACCAGTGACTAGCAGGACAAGAATGAAACATAACGCTTTGATTTTCATTACACACTCTCCTTTAAGGCTGGATTGATCGATCATCAGAGTAATTTCCATAAAATAGGTTGATAGCTAAAGTATACCTATTTCTGATAAAAAACGAAACTAATTCTTGGATTCTGTTTAGATAGTATCGATCAAGGAGGAATTCAGCAGGTAGCTAATGAATACTAAGAGCAAAAGAAAGAATGGGAGGAATCTATCATGGAGGTTAACCAAAGAAAAATAAATAGTAATGAAAAAGAAATTACATACACACATATTGAAAACGGAAGTCCTGCCGTTTGTTTTATGTTTTCAGGTGCGGGGTACACGTATGAGAAGCCGTTATTCTATTATTCGACGATGATCATGCTTCAAAATCAGTATGATGTCGTACATATTCATTACGCTTACGACCAGGATATTTTCAAGCATCCATTGGTAGATATTACAAAAGTGATCGTTAATGATATCAATCCCGTCATTACGGAAGTACTTCAAAATCATGAATATAAAGGAACAGTATTTCTAGGCAAATCACTTGGCACCATACCCATCATCAACGGAATTATGAAAAGTGAGCGGTTTATGAAAGCCAAAATGATTTTGCTTACGCCGCTATTGAAGTTCGATTGGATTTTTGATGGGTTATTGAGCAGCAATCATTCAGCACATATAGTTATAGGAGAAAAAGATCATCATTATATTCCAGGTAAAATTCAAGCGATTGAAAGTAAAACGAATATAAGCATGGATAAAATCCCACATGCAAATCATTCATTGGATATTGAACCTTTCGATACTTCAAGGACGATTATCATGCTAGAAGGTGTAATGAATAGAATGGAAGAGTTTTTAAAAATATAGGTTAGCGAAATACAAAAGGGATTCAATCCATGGGTTGGTGGGGGAGAATGTTATAATAAGCGTATTGTAGTTTGGATTTAAGAAGGGAGAAAAGATGGAGGGAACCAATACATTTCATTCAATTGATGAATACATTATACAATTTCCCGAAGAAGTTCAGGAGATATTAAAAACGTTAAGAAAAGTCATAAAGGATGCAGCACCGGATGCAGAAGAAAAGATAAGCTATCAAATGCCTACCTTTGTTTTATATGGAAATCTGGTGCATTTCGCTGCCTATAAAAAACATATAGGATTCTATCCAACTCCAAGCGCGATCTCTGCGTTTGAATCTGCCTTATCTGAATATAAATGTTCAAAAGGGGCCGTTCAGTTTCCACTAAACAAGCCAATTCCTTATGAATTAATAACCGAGATGGTTATATTTAGAGTGGAAGCGAACAAAAAGAAAAAAGCAGAAGGCAAATCTCAAAAGAAAAAATAACATCGATTATTATCAGAATTCACAAAATGCTTAATATATGAGAGTATGAGCTGCAAGGATTTAAGGACCGAAAGAGAAAGGTGGAAATAATATGTTCAAAAAATTATTCAGTAAAAAAGAAAGTGTGGAACAACTGCTTGCTCCTATAAACGGACAAGTAATAAAAATAGAAGATGTTCCGGATCCGGTGTTTTCCGGGAAAATGATGGGGGACGGAATAGCGATTCTTCCTGAGGAAGGGTTGGTCGTATCTCCAATCGATGCAGAAGTGATCCAGGTTTTTCATACTAAACATGCTCTAGGCCTCCGTACGAAGAATGGCATAGAATTGTTGATTCATATTGGCTTAGAAACAGTTAACCTTAAAGGCGAGGGATTTGAAGTCCATGTTGCAGAAGGGCAAAATGTAAAAGCAGGAGACAAGCTTGTTACATTTGATATCGATTTTCTAAAATCAAAAGCTCCAAGCATCGTAACACCGATTGTTATCACGAATGGCGAGCTAGTTGAAAAACTGGAAAAAACAAATAGTACCCAAGCAAAAATTAACGAAACACAGATTATGAGTGTTTATTTGAAATAAAAGAAAAGGTACCATCAGACTTCGTGCCTTCTAGTACATGAAAAACAGTCCTTACTGGCGAATGCCGGCAAGGACTGTTTTACTATATCTGCAAGACTTCAGCTTCACTTAGCACAGTGAGCTATTCCAATTGCACATGCCCTAAATCACTATTAAATGATTTAAGATCATTAATTAACTGGTTAATATTTTGGCTTGGACCGCTATCATATAGAGCATTTCTAAATCTTAAAAACTTGGTTCCCTTTTCTATTAAACTATTCAATAGCAGATTTTCAGGGAATCTTAGTGTGGATTTCTTAGGAATATCATTCCATTCTTGGCTTGCAAAACCATGGTACCATGTAAATAATATAGCTGGATTTTTTTCTATTAGCTTTTTCATTTGCCAATCCATAGAACGTTCGGAAAAGCCAAAGTTGCCAATACCGGTATTTAAACAATCATACATTGCCTGTAAAATTGAAAGCCAAATACCGTCAACATCATCCCAATCATAAAAGCTCGAGAGAAATTGATTTTGATAAGATATAATGACTGTGCCGTATAAGGAAGTTCCTTTTGAAGTAAATAGCTGTTGATTTCCCAATTGCTTAGCGCTTGAGTGATGGATTGGGATAAAATCCCCGTTAGCTAATACATGTTTATCAACTATTGCATCATAACCATTTTTTGATATATATGTCTGAATGGTAACCATCTATGAACCACCTATCCCATAGGGTAATGTTTTCGTTTCCCATCTATTTTTTGAACTTGTGCTGCATTTGCAAAACGAGGATTGCTCTTACTTGCATAATAGGTGGTGCTTCGAGCGTTTGCTTAGCTATCGGAGGACGCAATGATTGGGATCAATCCTGGTAAAACAACTGAAATCAAAACCAAAACCAGTAAAGAAAATTTTCCGGATACTTCATGTTTTAATACTAATTTTCATATGCATACCTCCTTAAAAGTAATTAATTTTAGTAAAGCATGGAATTATATAGTTTTTATTTCAAAAAAGACAAAATGTGTTTTAGTTTTGAAACCATCTGGTATACGAATTTTAATTTTTATGCGCCATCCAATGTTGAAGCAGCAAGGGGAGAGGCATATACTTCTTGAAATTTCTTAAGGTAAAACTCCCAGGTTGTTTTAAAATTGAATCAGCCTGTTTAATATTTGAAATACTTTAAGTAGGTGAATTATGAATGTTCCCCGTGACTAAGGTTGTATCTGTTCAATGTGAATGCAATCACTGCTGCAAGCAGGATAATCGAAAAATGCAGCGAATAGTAGGTGAGTGAACAAATAAATCAAGCGAGGGTGAATTGGATGGGAGTTCAAGCAGAAAAGATCTTTGTAAACTTGCCTGTTAAAGATTTGGATGCCTCAGTAGAATTTTTCACAAAGGTCGGCTTTGAGTTTAACGAGCAAATGACCAATGAAAATGCGACATGCATGGTTATCAGCGAGTCCATATATGTGATGTTATTGGTGGAAGAGTACTTTAAAACGTTTACCAAGAAGGAAATCCCGGATTCTGCAGCGAGTACGGAAGCCATCGTCGCCCTGTCCGTTAAAAGTAAGGAAGAAGTCGATGAGATCGTGAATAGGGCACTGGATGCTGGCGGAAAGCCTTTTAACGAAGCCATTGATCATGGTTTCATGTATGGTTGGAGTTTTCTGGATATCGACGGACATTCTTGGGAAGTATTTTACATGGACGAAAGCGGATTTAACCAAAATTAAACCAAAAGCAAGACACAATCCTTCACGAAGGACTGTGTCTTTTTTAGTGTTAGTAAGCGATCTTAGCTGAAGTTCATTCATAACAATACTGGGCTAATATCCTTCCACTCATAAACCAATAGATTCAATTCAGCGCCAGCCATTTTGATTTTTTCTGTTTTAAGCAATTCAGCACCAAATGCCTCATAGAAGTATCGAGATTCATTATCTTCAAGCACCTCAACGAAAATTGTCTTGAATCCCAGTTCTTCGAATTTAAAAAATAATTCTTTGATGAGTTTCTTACCTATCCCCATTCTTTGAAAATTTTCGAGGATATAGATAGCAGTTAAATCACCAGAATTCTCAACTTGATTCGTATCCCTTTTCCCGCCATCTATAAATCCAACTATTTTTCCTTCGTTATTTTCTGCGACATAAACATAATTTTCATCTCTATTTATATTCTTTATCCATATATCTTTCCTTTTCTCATAAGACAGATTATCTAAAAAATCACTCGGCATTATTTCTTTATAAGTAGTTCGCCAGCAATCCACATGGACTATTGCTATAGCTTCCGCATCAGCAACCGTTGCCTGTCTTATTAGCATATTAGTTCCTCCTTTTTTAAGTTTGCTATATTTCTTATCTTTTACTAATATTATCCATTTTGCAACTAATCGGCCCGGGATATTCCAAGAATTAACTTTGTATGTTACTATTTCCTATAGTTTGTATAATGTGGAAGAAGGTATGAGATGAAGCGGATTTTCCGTAGTAAAGTATTTTATTTATTAATCTTCTTGGTTACCTTGGGGATTGTGCTGGTTTTTAATAATGACAAAGAACCGACTGAGAAATTAACTGAAGATGAATTTTTTACAACCTTAGAGGATGGGAAAGTGGCATTTTTAGGGTTAGAGCCACAAAAAAGTGTTTATGAAATAAGAGGTGGGCTGGTAGGGTATGAAAAGGATCAATACTTTATCGCGTCTGTACCAAATAGTGAAATTTCACTAGATAGAATGAATAATGCTGCAGAGGAACATGATATAGAAAAAATTGAGGTTACGCCAGAAGACGAGACAAGTGGATGGGTCACTCTTTTTACAACGACCATTCCGTTCATGATTATTTTCATGCTGTTTTTAGTCATATTACTATTTACAGTTGTAATAAAAAGATTGAACCGTCATAGATAATATAGGCTTGATTGGAGTTTTCGTCGATATATTCCTATTTTCGGAGATAAAACTATAGATTTCGTCGATATATTTCTAATTTCGCAGATAAAACTGTAAGTTTCGTCGATATTTCTGGTGAGTTGTGACTTCTGCAAAAAAAGGGATAAACATATAATTTGATATTGAAGATTGCAGAATAGTTTGATAGAATGAAATAAATGAAAAAGACTATGTGCAACTGGCGAAACACGGATAACCGTGAGGGAACACATAGTGTCGTAGCCGTTCGCCTGGGCAGAGGTAAGGGATTTTATCCCTTGCCTCTTTCTGTATATTAACAGATAGTAAAGGTTTAAAGTCAGTATTTTGAAATTTCAAAACTATCATATTCAAAAGAGGAGCAAACAAAATGAGCACAATTCTTTTAGAAAAAGTGAAAACGATCAAGGCGTTAAATAATATTGCCGAAAGCGGATTGAATGTATTCAACAAAGGGGATTTTACGGTTGATAATGACAGTGAAAACCCTGATGCAATCGTTCTTCGCAGCTTTAACATGCATACTATGGAATTCGGCGATCAGTTAAAAGCAATCGCAAGGGCAGGGGCTGGAGTCAATAATATTCCGGTCGACAAATGTACCGAGCAAGGAATTGTCGTTTTCAATACACCTGGTGCTAACGCAAACGCTGTAAAAGAAATGGTGCTAACGACATTAATGGCTTCATCTCGTAACCTTTTTGCAGGTGTGGCTTGGACAAAGACACTAGAAGGCGAAGGAGAACAAATTCCAAAGCTTGTTGAAGCAGGAAAGAAACAATTCGTTGGTAAAGAAATCAAGGGAAAAACTCTTGGCGTAATCGGTTTAGGAGCGATCGGTGCACTTGTAGCGAATGATGCGCTTGATTTGGACATGGATGTCATTGGGTTTGACCCGTTCATCTCTGTTGATACAGCTTGGAATTTGTCACGCAATGTACAGCGCGCCATGACGATTGAAGAATTGTTTGCAGAATCTGATTATATTACAGTACACGTTCCATTAACAGACGACACAAGAGGAATGTTCAACCAAGAAACATTCAGCATCATGAAGCCGGGCGTACATATCTTGAATTTCTCACGCGGCGAGCTAGTGAATGAAACTGATATGCAAGCTGCACTTGAAAGCGGAAAAGTAGGCAAGTTCATTACAGACTTCCCGAATGAAAACGTGTTGAAAATGAAAAATGTCGTTCCAATTCCGCATCTTGGTGCCTCTACGCTAGAGTCAGAGGAAAACTGTGCGATCATGGCAGCTCGTCAGTTGAAGAGCTTTTTAGAAACAGGGAACATCAAGAACTCTGTGAATTTCCCGAACACTTCCCTTCCTTATACAGGAAACCGTCGTGTGGCAACTTTCCACGAAAACGTTCCGAACATGGTTGGGCAAATCACGCTGGCTGTATCAAGCTTTAATCTGAACATCGCTGACATGGTTAACAGAAGCCGTGGGGGATATGCCTATACGATCATCGACATTGACGGTGAAGTAAACGGCGATATCATTCCTGGATTGGAAGAAAAAATCAAACAAATCGAAGGCATCGTTACAACTCGTATTATCTAATTGGAACCGGAAGAAAGATGATTAATAGTGAAAGCCTCAATTCCTTTAAGGAGTTGAGGCTTTTTTAGGCTTTGTTTATTAAACTAAAAATCTGTCAGGGGTTCACCTCCGTTTTTTCTTCATAATGTACAAACAACATCAAGTAGAGTGCGAATAGAAGATGCAAATAAAGTGGAATATCCTTATCGTTTTGAATGGCAACAAATACGTAAATTCCATATAGCAATATAGGAATGGTTAAAAGGATTCTGAGCTTAGTCATATGCCATCCTCCCATTTATCCTCAAATATTAATACATCAAGCATTTGAGCCACTTGAAAATCCTTTTCTGCTATTGCATTTATTAAACTTGTACAATTATTTTCCCTGAGAACATCTGCTAATAATTGTAGGTCCATGGTCATTACTGATGTTTTCATAGATTCACCCTCCTAATTAACTAAATATTCTGTCACTTCTGTTAATACAATAGTATGAAGTACAGTGCAAATGCTGTCAATCTATATTCCATCTGTACTCATTTTAAGTTAATGGAATTATAATTTATCTACCAAAATAACTATCTCATATATATATCTACTTAGTGAGATAGGCAAAACGGTACCCAACAGGGGAAGCATTGCGATCAGCTGAACGCCAGGGAGCAACGTGTTGCGAACCTTAATCAATGTAACCTTAAATTCCCAGACAACCTTTCAGTTCAATATGACTTTTGTTTATCCCTCTAAGTAAAAGAATCGCCCCTATGAAATACAGAGACGATTCCTTATGTTAAACACCCTTTCTACACAGACAGGATTACCCTATATTGTTCTTCCCCAAAAATTCTGATGCTGATGAAGGATATTCGTTGTTAAAAAAGCTCCAACAGGAGGTAATTGCTCGGTATAGGCATTACCGCTAATAGGAAATTCATGCAGAGCTATATCAGTAGTGGCAATCCATGATCCGGACTCACCTGCTTGCAGAGAGGGAGGCTTCATAAGAAAACGTCCTTGAAGAATGAAATGTCGAATTCTACTCTGTTGATCATCAATTATGGTTAAGTTGCCGGTGAAAGTGGCATAAGGTGAATCAAATGCGATTTGTTTGGTGCTTTCATTCCAAAATCCATTAATCGGAATGGGTCTGCCACGAAAATTAACCGTACCAACCACCCTATTTTCTATAATGGAGTTAATGGTAAGTGTGCCCCAAATAATCGTTCTGCCAGCTATTGAAGAGTGGATACCCCATATAGATGGGAATGGAAAGCTAATTGAAGCAGTTCCCTGTGAAGTTACCAATGCTATGCCCTCCCTTAAAGGGTGTTTATGTTCTGAGGAAGATTCATTGTTTAAAGCAGTATATGCAGCACGAGCAGAATAATTTAATGAACAAAGGTGAGGTACTGTAAATGCATTCTCTCAGATTCATAAAAATATCCATAAAATTATCCGGTCTTCCATTGAAAACCGGATTTTAAATAAATGTTTTAATGATGATGTTCATGACTTTCTTCTTGTTTTTGGATTCCTTTTTGCAAGAATTTCAATTCGCTTTCAGACAGTTTTCCTACGATAAACTGTTTTTGAGGCATAATGATTGAACCATCGTTGCTAGCATGTACTTTTATATAGTATAGGCCATCACTATCAAAGTTTTTACTTAAAGAATAAGTACCGTTTCCCTCTTCCTCAGCCTGTTCCATACTATATTTGAGCGAGCCATCCTGTTTCCATATCTCAAAATGAACAAAATCTGCGTTTTCAACCATTTTACCACCTTGAGTAAGAACGGCCTTTATGGTCTCCTGTGTATTAGCTGAAAAGGATGCTGGTATAATTATTTCAGCTTCAAGCGGTGTTTCTTCTTTGTATAGATTAGTGACATCCTTTTCAAGTGAACAAGCACTTAGCAATGTGCTGAAAATAAAGATTAATGAAATACATATATTTTTTTTCACGGCAAAAGCCACCCTTTACATTTCGAATTATCCATTCAAAAACTTCTTAATTGCAGATATTCTGTTAATGATTAACCAGTCAATTAGCCAAATGACAATAAGGGACAAACCAACCAAAGGAAACAAAATTCCAAGACCTATTAACAGAAATAGAAAGAATTTCACGTTCTTTATTTGAGGAGCTTTTGGTGCACCTAATCCTTTTTTCGGCTTTCGCTTCCACCATAAATAAAAACCACTAAATGCAACAAGCATGATTCCCAAGCATATAAGAAGGCTGATTATTTGGTTAATCAAACCAAATTGAGTCCCTTTATGCAAGGTAATTCCCCAAGCAACTATTTTTCCTATTAAACCGTAATGATCATAACGATAATCAGCTAGAACTGCACCGGAATATTGGTCAATATGTATAGTCGCTTCATCTTGTGCTTTCGGTGGAAAAGCTGACAATGTATAAACGCCATCTTTTTCTTGTGGAATATTAATGCTATAACTTGGATGCATACCTTCACGATTCGCTATCGTAACTACATCATCAATGGACAATGGGATAAAACCTTGAATATCTGAGATGGGTACATCTAAATTTTCTGCTGCCCAAGGAACATCTGCAATGTCTTTTGTTTTCATTAAGGATGTTGGAGCACTTCCTGTCCATATGGAAGGAGGGTACCCAGATCCGGAATTGGTAGTTAACGATTGAAAATTACTTCCCCAAAAACCTGACCAAGGCAATCCTGTCATAATTAAAAATAACATACCCGCAGTTATCCAAAAGGCAGGTACTGCATGTAAATCTCTTCTGAAAATATTCTTCCCTTTATTTAGTCTTGGAAAAAGAACACCTGAAAGGCTTTGCTTCTTTTTTGGATACCATAAATAAAGACCAGAGACAATTAACACAACTGCCCAACACGCAGCTAACTCTACAATTCTATCTCCTAAGGTGCCAGCCATCAGTTCACCATGAATTTCCTCGATTTTATCCATGATTCTGTCTTCATCATTTAACTTTCCAATAGATTTACCTGTATATGGGTCTATGAAAATCGTAAGAGACTCATTATTAGCAGTGATGCTTACTTCGCTCGAACGAGAGGCACTTTCTCCGGGATGATACTTTGTCACCACTGCATCAGGGTAAAGTTCCTTCACACTCTCAATCTGCTGGGATGCGGGTAATTTATCTCCTTGCGGTGTAACCTCTTGGTAGTCTTGGTAAAGCAAGTGTTCAATCTGCGGCTTAAATAAATAGATTGAGCCAGTAACTGCCAGAATAATAAGTAAGGGTGCAAAAATGATTCCAGCGTAAAAATGCCATCTCCATACTGTTCTATACAGAGAGGTGTTTGGTTGTTTAGTTTCCATTTAAACAGGACCTCCGAGTCGTACTATTAAATTTACTATATAAATGATAAAAGAAAATTGTGAGAAAAATATGAAATTCATTTAAAAAAAGGAAGTTTGTATTTGTTAAAGATTAAATGCCATTTCGACTAAGAAGGAGTTAGCAAGTAGTAGAACAGTAAGAAATGGAGGGAAATGAGGTATTTACGGCGAAAGTACACTATAGAAATGTGTTGAAAATAGGAAGAGCATCAAGGTGACCATGTAAACGGATTTAAACTGCTAATGAACCGATGTTGAAGACAAAAGCATTAAGAAAAGCAGCTTTTGAAAAAAGAAACTGTAATAGATCGTAAAAAAACATGAAGGAGTGACGGATATGCACAAAAAAGATTGTTCCAAATTGAAGTGTCAGTGTTTCATCGTACCTAACTATATTCTTGAGACTTTGGCACAAAATGAAGTGGAAGAAGCACGGATCAGTTTAGCGAAAAGCCGTCAAATGCGCAGGCGCAGAATTTTGAAAGAATACGATATTGACGGTGTTGTCGCTTTAACGGATGCAGGATCTGGTCGTCATGGTGAATCTGCCCGCCATGTTTATGATTGCAGGGGGGGAACGAAACTCCGGGAGAATGAGGCTAGGAAAGAAGGAGATCGATCAAGTGCAGATCCTGTAGTTAACGCTGCATATGATTATAGCGGAGTTGTGCGTGATTATTTCAAGGATGTTTTGCACCGTAATTCAATTGATAACCAAGGCCTTGATCTCATTCTGAACGTTCATTATGGGAATAAATTCACGAATGCCTATTGGGACGGAGATGAAATGGTATTTGGTGATGGCGATGGGGTCATCTTTAGCAATTTTGCCAATTCACTCGATGTAATCGGACACGAACTGACACATGGGGTTACGCAGTTCACAAGTGGATTGGAGTATGAAGGCCAGTCCGGGGCTTTGAACGAACATCTTTCAGATGTGTTTGGAGTTGCCATAAAACAATTTCACTTAAAGCAAACAGCAGGTGATGCCGATTGGCTAATCGGTGCTGATATAATGGGACCAACACTGAAAGGGCAGGCCCTCCGTTCGATGAAAGCGCCAGGTACGGCATTTGACAATAAGTTAATGGGTAAAGATATTCAGCCTGATCATATGAAGAACTTCTATAAAGGAGAACGCGATAATCATGGTGTCCATATCAATAGCGGCATACCAAACAAAGCCTTTTATCTAGTATCGATGGAGATCGGAACAGACAAAGCGGCCTTGATCTGGTTCAATGCGATGCAGAATTTATTTGCGACGGCGAATTTCAATCAATTCGTGCAAATTGTCATCAAGGCAACGCAAAAACTTGTTGATAGCGGAGAAGTTACGAAAACAGCGATCAAGACAATTGAAAATGCTTTTAAAGCGGTTGGACTGCCTGAGTAGTCATATTCCATGAATAGGAGGCTCCATCTACCATGCATATCAAATTTAGCTGCATAGGGGGATTTGCCAACCTCGACTTGAATTTTCAGATAGATACAGAGAAATTGCCGAAAGAGAAAAATGAGGAATTGCAGAACCTAATGAAGGCAGCTGACTTACCTAATGCTAGCCAAAGTAAAATGGCTGGAGCTAAAGCGCAAGGGTTCGACGCGTTTTCATACCAGCTGGATATAGCCGATGAAAAGAAGCAGTCTTACTCATTTACTGACATAACCGCTCCAGAGGAAGTAAGACCCTTATTGGATTATCTACGGAATTTAGCAATTGAAATAAAAATGGCAGAATAACCAAGAAAAAAGTCTATCATCACGATAGACTTTTTTTGTGGTCTTAAAATTTCACAAAAATGTCATTTTATTTCACTTTTATATGAATTTTGACTATTTGTTCTCTAATTGGACACATATTAACAAGAAAATAGCAATTTAGAACAGCAGATTTTAAAAGGAAATTCGAAAGTATAGACCTTTGATGGGATTTTGTAAAGAGTCAGCCAATCAAACAGGCGATGCAGTCACAAAAGGGAATGAATTTTGAAAGAGGTAAAATTAGATGGATTTTACAAAAAATTCATAAAATAGGATAATAGTCGCATGGAGGTGAATGACATATCAAGAAATGAAAGTGACGATAGACGGAAATCAAAAAACCCCTAGATGAGTACGTCCTGGAAGACATCACCTAAGGGCTTGGGAGCAGGAGTATACCTGCCTCTATATCCAGTATACTCCAAAAAAAATGAATAGGGAAATGGGGAGTGAATGGAAGGATGATACGAAAAAACTATTTATTGAATAAGGAAACGGTGGGATTGATGGAGCGTTACGATTCCAATGGTGTGGAGATGTCCACGGTAGTGGAGGGAGAGAACACATTCCATGTTGCCCAACCGCGCCAGGAAATCCTGAATAACACGTTAAACTACTTTGGGTTGGATCTGGATGGCGGACTTGCAGCAGCCAAATCCGTGCTTGGCGGAAAATACAGGCTGCCAGTCTGCATAAACGCCCAGCAGGGAATGGTCTGGTTCTCCTCCCGCTCATTCCGGAAAAGAGGAGGAGTCTGGTTTTCCTACATCCACATTCGTGACTTAGAGGAAATGAACGAAAAAGAAACGCTGGTCCACACAAGCTATGGACATTGCCTTCCTGTAAACTTAAGCAAAAATCAGCTCGCCTTCAAAAGGGACCAAGCATCCTATCTGCATACGACCTTCCATGAACGCTCCTTGGGCAAAAAGACCTTTTATTACGAACCGGGAAGCGGAATCACCTTTTGCAAAGAACCCGGGGAGGTCCATTACAGGGTGAAAGGGAAGGAATAATAAGATGAAGACCGCCGAATTGGCGGTCTTTTCTTAGGATTAGATAAAGTGAGAGCGGGTTTTATTTAAGAAAACTCTAACTATACAAATATAGTTATTGTGAAAAATGGAATGATACATTACGATTAGTAAAAAGGTGATTTTTGGGAAAGGGAGTACATATTTTGAAACGAGTATTTGCTATTTTACTATCTTTTGGACTAGTTTTAGGTCTCTCGTTTGGCGCGAATGACGTTGCCAGTGCCAAAACAAAGGTGAAGACTTATAAAAACTGTACAGCATTAAATAAAGACTACAAAGGAGGCGTAGCTCGTACATCTTCCGTTAAAAATAAAGGAGGAAAAACGAAATACAAGCCTCACGTTTCAAAGGCGCTTTATGATGCCAATAAAAAAAGCGATCGCGACAAAGACTTTATCGCTTGTGAAAAATAAGAATTATTCAAAGAGACCTTTTATAGGAAGGTCTCTTTAGTTTGTAGACAAAAGGGGTTCCATCTGAATTTTTAAACAAAGTTGATTGGAACGGAAGGTGCGAGACTCCTGCGGGAAAAGCGAGTCCAGGGGAGACCCCGCAGGCGCAAAGGCGCCGAGGGCGGACCGCCTGCGGAAAGCGAGTGCCTGGAGAGGAAAGTTCATTTTTGTACAAAACTAAAAAAACGGAAGCTAAAGCCTATACAGGTCTTTAGCTTTTTTCTCGTGGGTGTTATCTTTCAAACCGTCCAAAATGCGTATTTTCTCGATTTATAAGTGCATCACCAAGATTGATTCTGCTCATAAGTCTCTCATGGTCCGAAGGAAAACGTTCTTTAATGTTTGCAACTCCCTCTATTGTTGGGATATTACCATTAGGCATAGGACGTTCTTCTCTTTGAAATCCGGGGTTCAAACTATCATTAATCATTACGGGTCTGTCAATTGTATCGTTGTCATCATTATTAGTAGTGGGATTATTAGTTGGGTCTCTATCAAGGTTCCCGGCATTATTAAATGGATCATTGTTATTATCTTGTGGCATATATTTCACTCCTTCGCTTATATTATCCGCTGATAGCATTAATCTATTCGCACGCTGTACTTATCCTTATTTATATAGTAACAATCCTGTCTTTTCTAATCCGCAACAACGCCAATTCTTTTGAATTTGTCAACAAGTACGAAGGGTCAAAAGTTTTTTTTATGCTTTTAAAAAAACTTCTAAATATTATGATTGACTTACATTTTAATTTGTCTTACAATTTCAATGTAAATAGTCAAAACATTCAATTAAATGGAAGGGGAGCTTTTTTAACAAATCTGATTCACTTCAACATGAAGCATGACAACATACAGCAGCGTAAACTTTAGGTCAATTCCGGAAATGACCTAAAGCTCTGTCATAATTTCAATATCTGATTGTCCAGAGTTATCAAAGTATTAATGCTTTAGAAAAAATGAAAGCGAATACATACTCTTTGGGATGGAGTGAATAACATGAAAAATCAATCAAATCTTGCTGAATCTACTGTGATTGTTCCTGAGGTTGTAAGTAAGAAACCAAATTTCATCACGAAGTTTAAAACATCCTATGGTCCGGGAATCCTTGCCGTTTTAACATGGCTTGGAGCCGGGGATCTGGTGACTTCTTCTGTTGCCGGGGCAGATTATGGATATAGTTTAATGTGGATTTTAGCACTGTCATTAATCCTTCGTTTTCTTATCGTAAATGTTATCGCCCGGTTCCAGCTTTGTAACACAGAGGGGTTAACCATACTTGAAGGATATGGACGTATCCACCCATTTTTCGGTTACTTCATGTTTGGTTATGCATTAATAATGGGTCATCTTTTTAATGCCTATATGATTAAGGGAGCGGGAGAGGTATTATCGACCCTATTCCATGTTAATCAGCCATTCTTAGCTTCCATGGTAGTTGTAGGATTAGTTTTTATGCTTATAGGCAGGAATATATATAATAGAATTGAAAGTGTAATGAAAGTGCTTTTGGCATTATTGACCATTGCTTTCTTGTTCCTGGCCATTCAAGCTACACCTGATGTGGGGCAAATCATTAAAGGAACAGTTGGTTTTAGCATTCCAAGTGATACTGGCGTTCATGGAGCATTATTGGTAGCGGTTTCAATTATCGGTGCAGTGGCAGGCTCGATTTCGAACTTTGTTCATCCATATTTCATGAGGGAAAAGGGCTGGACGAAACCAAGTCATCTAAAGGTTCAAAGAAATGATTTACTGTTTGCCATCGGAGTTTGCATCGTAATCAACTTGGCCATTTGGGTTGTTGGAGCAGAAATTTTAAAACCGAATGGAATTCATGTGGAAACGATCGATGACTTGGCAATGGCATTACAAATGTCGTTAGGACAATTTGGCTGGTACATTTTCTATCTTGGTGTTTTTGGCGTATTATTCGCAAGTGTAGTAGGCAAGTCAACTGGTTTTCCAAGATTGATTGTAGATGCCTTTTACGTAATAAATAAGGATCGTCGCGAAAAATACAATGGTAAATATGAAAAAGATCCAATGTATAAATGGGTAATGATTTTTGTATTGGTTACGCCAATCATTTGGTCCATTCCCGGCATGCCTGGTTTCATTGCATTGACAATTGGCGTTAATGCAATAAACATAATCGGTTTTCCGGTAATCGCAATTGGCATGCTGGTGCTATCAAATAAAAAAAGCTTGATGGGAAAATATAAAAACAATTGGTTCGAAAATATTATTCTAACTTTAGCTTCCGTTTTAGCGGTTTGGTCCGCCGTTCAATTAGCTACTACCTTTTTTTAAAATAATGGTAGATTATAGATAGAGGCGTAAAACATAAAGGTTATGTCGACTTTTGATCCCGACGGGGTCCTACTTTATTGGAAGTGAGGTATCAGTGATGAAACCGAAAGTAATCATTTATAAGAAAGTGGATCAGGAAGTGCTGCAATATATTCAAGAGACTTGTGATGTTGTTTATTTTGAAGGTCTTGACTCACAAAATCACTCTGAATTCCTTCAAGAGCTGAAGAACGCACAAGGTATATTAGGTTCAGGATTAAAAGTGGATAAAGCTTTACTGGATCAAGCACCGCAACTAAAAATCGTCTGTAATTCATCGGTTGGTTACGACAATTTGGATGTAACCGAGCTGTCCAATCGAGGAATCATGGCTACGAATACTCCCGAGGTATTGAATGAGACGGTCGCAGATACGATTATGGGCTTGATGCTGTCCACAGCGAGAAGAATGCCAGAGTTGGATCAAATGGTAAAGTCAGGGCAATGGATATCGAACATCGGGGAAAAATCGTTTGGGTTGGACGTGCATCATAAAGTATTAGGCATTATCGGCATGGGCGGAATAGGCTCTGCCGTTTCAAAAAGGGCCCGTTTTGGATTCGATATGAACATCTTATATCACAACAGATCCAGAAATGAAGAAGCGGAACAAAAGTATGGAGCTACATACTGTTCTCTGGAAGATCTGTTAAAGCAATCTGATTTTGTCTGCCTGATGACACCGCTAACTCCCCAAACTGAAAAAATGATGGGGGAAAAAGAATTCAAGCTCATGAAAGAGTCCGCCATCTTCATCAATTGTTCAAGAGGGAAAACAGTGGATGAAGAAGCCTTGATCACTGCGCTTAAAACCGGTGAAATTCACGCGGCAGGACTGGATGTCTTTGTACAGGAGCCCGTCAAGGAGGACAATCCTTTGCTTTCCATGAAGAATGTCGTCACTTTGCCTCATATCGGTTCCGCAACATATGAAACCCGCAAGAAAATGGCGATGCTGGCAGCAACCAACCTTGTAGCAGGATTACAGGGAGAAACTCCGCCTACCTTGATCAAAGCTGGGGTAAAGGTAAAGTAATTTATAATAGAATGAATTACGCTGGATAGCCTTATTTGGGGGCTATCCATTTTTGGTACTGGATTATTATTTTTACTCATCCTGCAAAGCAAAAAAAGCCCTCTCTATAAAGGAGGGCTTTTATATCAATTCCCCAGACTTTTGTTATTAATCAACCACTTCTGCCATTCCATCAAAATCGGAAGTTACGATCGATCAAACAGCTCTGCCCCAGAAATACCAGGGTTTGTCATCTCGTAAGGATTTAAAATAAGATCAAGCTCTTCCTCTGTTAACACGTCATACTGCAGGCATAGTTCACGTACTGATTTTCCTTTTAAAATGGCTTCCCGTGCGATACGCGCTGCCACTTCGTATCCAATATGCGGATTAACGGCAGTGATAATCCCTACGCTTTTTTCCACATTCCCTTTTAGACGGTCTTCGTTAGCTTCAATATCTACCAGACAGTAGTCTGTAAAGGCACGGAATGCATTGTTCATAATGCTGATGGATTGAAGCAAGTTGAACACAAGCACAGGTTCCATCACGTTCAGTTCAAGCTGACCCGCTTCAGATGCCAGGCAAATGGTATGGTCATTGCCAATAACCTGGAACGCTACTTGATTGATCATTTCAGGCATGACCGGATTGACTTTTCCCGGCATGATGGATGAACCTGGCTGACGGGCCGGCAAGTTAATTTCCGCAAGGCCCGCACGTGGACCTGAGGCCATTAAACGTAGGTCGTTCGCGATTTTGGACATATTCATCATACATATTTTCAATGCAGCAGAGACTTCTGTATAAGCATCTGTATTTTGTGTCGCATCAACAAGATGCTCCGCCCCAACAAGCGGAAGCCCGCTAATATCCGCCAAATGTTCAACAACACTTTCGATGTAGCGAGGGTCTGCATTTAATCCTGTTCCCACAGCTGTTGCACCCATATTTATTTCATATAAATGCTGGCGTGATTGTTGAATGCGTTTAATATCACGCTCTATTACACGGCTATATGCTTCAAACTCTTGACCAAGACGGATGGGTACTGCATCTTGAAGGTGTGTCCGTCCCATTTTAATCACATGGTCAAATTGTTGGGCCTTTTTCCTGAAGATAGTAAGCATATATTCCATCGTATTTAACAATTTTTCGAGTGAAATAAGAGTGGCGATATGAATCGAACTCGGGAACACATCGTTTGTTGATTGTGACATGTTCACATGGCTATTTGGACTTAATTGAACATAGTCCCCTTTCTCTTTTCCAAGCAATTCGAGTGCACGGTTAGCAATGACTTCGTTTGCGTTCATATTCATTGATGTACCTGCACCGCCCTGGATGGGATCCACGATAAAATGATCATGCCATTTGCCTTCGATTACTTCGTCTGCTGCCTGAATGATCATTTTACCAAGACCATCGTACAAGCGTTTAGTGTCCATATTTGCTAAAGCCGCTGCTTTTTTCACGATAGCCAACGCTCTAATCAATTCTTCATGAATGCGATAGCCTGTAATCGGAAAGTTTTCGACTGCACGCAATGTTTGGATAACATAGTATACATGAACTGGTACTTGTTTTGATCCCAAGAAATCTTTCTCAATACGTACGTTATGATTTATATGGATTGTTGACATCGTGTTTCCCCCTTTATAGTTTATGCTACGTCTGATTGTTTAATAGAACCAACGTAATGGTCTGCTTTTTCCTGGTCAAATTCGCCTTCCCACTTCGACATGACTATCGCCGCCAATGAGTTCCCCACGACATTAACCGCTGATCTTCCCATATCCAAAATTCGGTCGATACCGGCAATGAACGCAACACCTTCCACCGGCAGTCCCATAGAACCAAGTGTTGTTAAAACAACAACAAATGACGCACCTGGAACGCCAGCCATTCCTTTTGACGTTAACATCAATACTAGTAACAACGTAATCTGTTGTGTAATGGATAGATCAATACCATACATTTGTGCTACGAAAAGTGAAGCAAGTGCCTGATATATCGATGAGCCGTCTAGATTAAACGTATAGCCTGTTGGAATAACAAAGGAAGTAATGGATTTCGGGCAGCCAAACTTCTCCATTTTGTCCATAAGCCTTGGTAATACCGACTCTGAACTTGCTGTTGTAAATGCCAAAATCAGTTCATCCTTTAACACTTTCAGGATAACAAAAATGCTTGTCCCAGACATTTTCGCTATAATTCCAAGAATGACGAACACGAAGAATATCATCGTCACATAAACAGCAACTACTAGATTCCCTAAAGGAATTAATGTTGCGATGCCAAATTTGGCAACGGTTACACCAATGAGTGCAAACACACCAAAGGGGGCAAATTTCATGACTAGATTCGTCACCCAAAACATTACTTCCAACACACCTTCAAAGAATCCAAGAATAGGCTTTCCTTTTTCGCCTATAGCAGCCACACCTAAGCCGAATAAAACAGAAAAGAAGATAATCGGTAATAAATCCGCTTGAGCCATTGATTCAAATACATTTTGAGGAACAATATGAGAAATTGTTTCTCCAAAGCCACTGCTTCCAGCCGTCTTTGTTGTTTCTTCATATTTTGAAATATCACTTTTTTCAAGATTGCTTGTATCTAAACCAGACCCGGGATGGAACAAGTTTGCCGCCAGTAATCCAATAACAATGGCAAGTGTGGTGACAATCTCAAAATATAGAAGAGTCTTCCCGCCTAATTTTCCTAGTTTTTTTATATCGCCGACTCCCGCTATGGAGACTACTAATGCAGCCATGACAATCGGGATGACAATCATTTTAATTAAATGAATGAAAATATCGCCGATAGGTACCATAATGGCCATGGCTGTTTCATTACCATGGAATAAAGCACCGACAACGATACCTAGTACAAGTGCAATAAAAATTTGAGTAGCTAAACCAAACTTTTTCATTTAAATTCCTCCTATGATTGGTGTTTTATTGTTAGCGCTTTCAATTTTTAGATTATTTTAAGTTTATGATCATCCTACTGGAACCTACTGAAACCTACTGATACTTACAAGGGCCAGAAAAAATAATAATTTCAGTCAAAACCCTTCTCTCTTTTTTCCCATTTCATGTGTTATGTTTTTAATATAGTGACTGGGGAGGGACCGGATTGAAAAAGAGTATAAGGATATTGCTATTGATTATGATTGCGGTGCCTCTTGCGGGTGAATTCAAGTTTTATCCATTCGATGATACATTCAGAGTCAGTTTGGGAACCCCCGTATTTTTCTTGTTTTTACTATGGGGGAGGGAGATCCACCCGATTATTGCAGGCATATTGACGGGAATGAGTGTGTTTGTTTTTCGTTTTTCACTGGCTGTCGGGATACGGGACATATCTGTTGAGGAAGCGATGTATCTTTATGTTCCAGCCTTTTTCTATTACTTCATCTACGCGTTCGCATTTCATAAAACGAAATTGAACGAACGGCACGATCAGCCGTTTATGATCGGGCTTTTAGGGGTATTGATCGAGCTTTTAGCAAGTGTATCGGAAATGGCGATCCGTTCCTTCTTGGCGAATCAGGGCACACCCTTGCTAGCCATTGACCAACTCGTTTTAATCGCCTTTATTCGAAGCTTTTTCGTCCTCGGCTTTTTTAATATATTAAAGCTGAGAGAAGCAAAATTCGCAGAAGCGGAGCAGCGCATGCAAAAGGAACAAATGCTGCTTTTCATTTCAAGTTTGTATGAAGAATCGGTTCAACTGAAGAAAACGATGCAAAATGCGGAAGAAATCACCCGCACTTGTTATGACTTTTACCGTCGGTTAAAATCAGAGGGGACTAATGGAAGCGATCCGCAAACTGCGTTGCAGATTGCCGGTCTCGTGCATGAGATCAAAAAAGATAACCAGCGGATTTATGCGGGGTTGTCGGAACTCATGTCTTCCGAAAACCTGCAGGAATATATGAATCTCGAAGAACTTGGTAACATCATGATCGTGTCCAATAGACGATATGCAGAGTCCCTTCGCAAAGATATTTCATTTTCCTTGCATATAGATGGTGACCATCCGCCCTACCATGTATATATGGTATTATCATTAATAAATAATTTATTGGCCAATGCAGTGGAAGCCATTAAAGAAGAGGGATACGTATCTCTGCATGTGAAAAGGAAAGATCAATTCGTGGAGTTTTGCATCAGTGACAATGGCCCCGGCATTGCACCGAAGCAGAAGGAAGTCATTTTTACAGCAGGATATACAAAGAAATTCGATGCGGCGGGAAACCCTTCGACGGGAATCGGTTTAACGTATGTGAAACAAACTGTTGAAAAATTTGGAGGACATATCAGGCTAATGGATAACTATAAAGAAACCGTATTCATCGTTGGACTTCCGATTGATGCGATTATGGAGAAAGGGTTAACGAGATGAATTATTTCATTATAGATGACGATCCTGCCATTCGAGGAATGCTGACAGAGATGATTGAAGACGAAGATTTAGGCAAAGTGGTGGGAGAAGCAGAAGACGGATCGTTAGTGAATAATGGCTTGCTGTTTTTAAAGAAAGCAGACGTTGTCTTAATTGATTTGCTCATGCCAATAAGGGACGGAATTGAAACGATCAGGGCTCTTGCTGATGGATTTCAAGGAAAGTTTGTGATGATTTCGCAAGTGGAATCGAAGGAACTGATTGGAGCGGCATATAGATTAGGGGCGGAATACTACATTACAAAACCGCTGAACCAAGTTGAAATTTCATGCATATTAAACAAAGTGAACGAGCGAATACTGGTGGATCAATCGATCCAGGGCATTCAAAAATCGTTGAACGTGTTTACGGGCCGCCCGAAGTCTTCGAAAGTGTCCTCCTTTCATACAAAAAATATCATGGAAGCCGGACGTTCCTTAATTTCCGATTTAGGTATGATTGGCGAAGGGGGAAGCGAGGATTTACTAAACATTTTAGGGTTCCTCCAAAATGAAAAGCAAAGACTCGGTCCCGCCTACACGTTTCCATATTTAAAGGAAATTTTTGCTGGGATTGCTGCTGAAAAGCTGGGAGATCAAGCGAAAGAGGACGAAATCCAGAAAGAAATGAAAGCTTCTGAGCAGCGTGTCCGCCGCGCTCTTAACCAGGCGCTCATCCATATCGCTTCATTAGGATTGACGGATTATATGAATCCAAAATTCGAAGCCTATTCATCCACATTTTTTGATTTCTCGGAAGTCCGTAAAAAAATGCTGGAACTAGAAGACAAAAGCAAAAAAGTAAGCAGCCAGAGCCGCAATAACATGAAAAAGTTTATCCAAGTGCTGTTTATGGAAGCAAGGCAGATGATGAAATAATAAACCGGAAACACAAATCGAATAGATTGAAAATTCACAAAAGCATTTTCGTATAAAGACAAATCCGTTTATATGGATTTGTCTTTATGTTTTTTTCTCCGTATTTTTTATGAACAGTATGACTTTCTTTCACATCTACAGAAAAAACGAGCAATGAGGCTTTCAAATATGTAGACAAAAAAATAACCAGTCAAGCTACGGGCTCAACTGGTTACTGACTTTAAATGTTAAATTAGAGTTTAAAATGACGATTTATTATGGCAACTGTTGTGCAATATACATTGATATAATTCAGTAATTATGATAAATTAGTATAGAAACACAATTTATAATATACAAAAAAACAGTTTACCCCTTACTATAAGTATAAGGTAAAACTCACCTCTAGTCAACCCCTAATTTCTCATTTTTTAAAGGAGTGTCTGATATGAACGATGAAATTCGGCAGGAGCAAGAACGTTTGGATGAGGTGATAAAAACAATCACGAAACAAATCAGCAAAATAGAAGGAGAGACTTCACAGCGCAGAAAAGAAGTTGTTAATATCCGTAAACATTTTTGGGATGACCTCAAGGTTAATATCGATACTTTCGATGATTACCTCGAGACGATCATTGGCTTAAGGCAGCAGGCTCAAGACTTGTCACAAAGCGAAGGCGCACATAGATATTCCTTCAAGAGGTTGTCAACACTGCGCCGCATGCAGGAAGTGCCTTATTTCGGTCGGATTGATATCACTGAAAAAGGGTCTTCCCTTACGGAACAAATTTATATTGGGACCTCCACTCTTACTGATACAACAGGAGAAAACTTCATTATCTACGATTGGAGGGCCCCGATTTCGAGTGTTTATTATGACTATCCTCCCGGTCCTATAGAATACTCTACTCCCGGAGGCGTAATTCGGGGGATGCTGGAGAAAAAGTGGCAATATATGATCAAGGGAGGCGTTATCGAATCAATGTTCGATACGAGTCTCACCATTGGAGATGAGATACTGCAGCAGGTGCTTGGCAAGGGAACGGATAAGCATATGCACAGTATTGTGGCCACCATTCAACGGGAGCAAAATAGGATCATCCGGAACGATCGCGGACGTCTGCTCATTGTTCAAGGTGCCGCAGGCAGCGGCAAGACATCAGCTGCCCTCCAACGGATCGCTTACCTGCTCTACAAGAATCGAGAAAGGCTGAAAGCGGATCAAATCATTCTATTCTCTCCTAACTCAATGTTTAATAACTACGTATCCAATGTGTTACCCGAACTTGGCGAAGAGAATATGCAGCAGGTAACATTCCAGGAATACCTGGATCATCGTCTGACTGACTCGTTTCAAGTTGAGGATCCTTATGAGCAATTAGAATTTTTGTTGATTGCAGCGGATGATCTTTTCTATAGCACTAGGACAGCGAGTATCCAATTTAAGGCATCGATTCACTTCTTTGAGATCATCAAAGCATACAGACAATCACTGGAACTATCTGGAATGATTTTTAGAGGGGTAAAGTTCCGAGGGGAAACGCTGGTCTCGGCCAAACAAATCTCAGAAAGATTTTATAACACAGACACCACACTAAGGTTTCACAATAGGATTGAAAAGTTGAAAGAGTGGTTATGTGAGTTACTTGATGAAACGGAAAAGTCTGAGTTGGAAAAACCGTGGGTCCAGGAGGAAATTGAGTATCTTAGCAAAGAGGACTATCAAAAGGTATACACCTACTTAGAGAAAAAACGCGGCCTTAATGAAGATTCCTTTGACGATTATGAGATAGAGAATAAAATGCTTGCGCGTATGATTGTTCGAAAGAAATTGAAGACGTTGCGCAAACGGATAAAAGCACTTCATTTTATCAATATTAAGGGAATATACAAGCAACTTTTTGACGAACAAATAATGATCGAACTGTGGAATGTGAGTAAAACACCTGCCGAAAGGGAAATTTGCTTATCCACGCAAAAAATGCTGGACGAAGGTAAACTGTATTACGAAGACGCGACTCCATTTTTGCTGCTGAAGGAGTTAATTCAAGGATTTCAGACGAATACTTCTATAAAATACGTGCTTGTAGACGAAGCGCAAGATTATTCTCCATTTCAATTCGAGTTTTTGAAACGGTTGTTTCCTTCTGCAAGGGTGACCGTGCTTGGTGACTTTAACCAAGCAATATTTGCTCATGCCAGCGAACGGGTAGATTTCCAGACTCTTACCAGTTTATACGGGATAGGTGAAACCGAGAGCATAACCTTGGATCAAAGCTACAGATCCACAAAGCAGATTATAGAATTTACACGTGAACTAATTCCTGAAGGCCATCGAATTAAGGCATTCGACCGTGAAGGCGAGAAGCCTGTACTAACTCAAGTGTCCAGCCGTGATGAATTGCACCACAAAATCATGTCTAAAGTCAAAGACTTTCAAAGTCGTGAGTATAATACAATCGCAATAATCTGTAAATCTGCTGCCGAAAGTGCCGCTGCATACGATGCCCTTAGTGTCCACGGTGAAATTAAACTCGTACAGAAAGGCACAAATGAATATGAACAGGGTGTAGTTGTTATTCCAGCTTATTTGGCCAAAGGCATCGAATTTGATGCTGTCATCATTTATGATGCATCTATGCAAACATATGGTGATGAGAGCCTGCGTAGATTGTTCTACACCGCATGTACCAGGGCTATGCATGACTTACAAATATATACTGTTGGCGAACCAAGTCCTTTCTTGCAAAACGATGCAACGGAGAGCTTACTTCTGACCTTGGAATAACAAAGGGGAACTTTTCAGGTTTATCTGAATGGAGTAAGTATTAGTGCTTCCTTTTTTCTCCTTTAATTTTATTATTCTTTTATCAAATACTATAAAAGAATCTTTAGAAAAGGAGGAGATGAATTGACTAACGAGAAAGAACAGGTGGAAACGGGAGGAAGCCAGGCGACTGGTGAATCAACAACTCAATCAGTTAATGATGGTCATTATCATTATCCAGGGCCCATGGAAGAAGGCTATAGTGGAAATACAGGAAGAGCAGTACAGCCTTCCCGCAAAGAAGACCACGATGTTCCTCAGAACAAAGACACATTTAATTACACTCGTATTTTAAAGTAGATCAGTCCAACATAGCAGGGTGTTTAGGGTCATTAAATTATAGGATTATTGGTTCAGGGTTATACAATTTCCATAGTCGAAATATGGAAAACAGCTTTTTTGAAACCTGTGTAGACTTTAGTTCTATGCAGGTTTTTATTGGCTAATTTTTATAAGTTCCTGATTTTAGAGATGCGTTCACAGAAAGAAACGACCTCGATTTTAATTTACAACAGTTCGGACATAATATACTTGGAGGTGAAGGAAATGAGTAAAAAGACAGCAGGAAGAGGCCAAATCGCACCAGGTGTTAACCCGCAGGGACATGGAAAAGATGTCGAATTCTCCACAGAGCCCAAAAGCGAGCTTGAAAACAAGGCAAAAAAGTCCAATACAAAATAAGTGTATTGGGCAAAAATATGGTCATACTTCGTAAAGAATGCCCTTCTCTTAATCGAGAGGGGTTTTTATAATCTATAAGAAAGCTCTATTCTTCTTTTGATTATGGAAAAAAACCTATCCTAAGTTCACGATTTTTGTCGATGAATCATACGTTTTTGGAGCAGTGGAATGTGAAAGAATAGAAGGATGGAGCTACCGTTAAAAAAATACCAAATACATTTGTCGCTGTGCTAATATGAAAGACTGAGCTTAATAAAATGGAGAGGAGTTACAAATGAAAATAAATCGATTAATTGCGAACAATATAAACCATTTAGATTCATCACTGCCAGACGACCAATCATTAGGAATTGCCGGTTTATCAGGTTCCGGGAAAACGACTTTTTGTCAAACCATTGGGGAAGAATCCAAGAAGCGTCTCGTTTCCTTATTGCCCAAGTCTGAATATCAGTATTTATTTCCTAATATTATGGAAACCAACTTCAGCGCCATCAAGATGGAAGAAATGCCACTGGTCCTTTTTCTCGGCAAATCATCCATTTCAGCCAATCCCCGTTCAACCATTGGCACACATACTGGTGTGTTTAAAGAGATTCGTGTTTGTCTTGCAGAAAAATTCAATCTTTCTCCGGAAGTTTTTTCATTTAATAATGCCTTAGGCTGGTGCCCCACTTGTAAAGGACGCGGTACGACGAAAAATGTCGAATGTCCAAAGTGTGAGGGGAAGCGCTACAATCAAGAAGTCGAGCAATATACCATCGAATTATTAGATCGCCCGCATACTATTTCCGATATCAACAACTTAAGCATCGAAACGATCCTTTCACTCTCAGAGACCTTACATATTAGTGAAGCTAAACAGCATATTCTCCAAAATATAATCAATATGAATATTGGTTATTTAGGCTTGAATCGTATTATGGGGACAGTGTCAGGGGGAGAATTAACCCGGCTTTATTTGGCCGAATTTATGGCAACAAGTGAAAATACCGTGATCATCATCGATGAAATCTCCGTCGGTCTTGATCATCAAACCCTTTTAAAAATTTTGGAACAGCTTAAGCAATTAGGATATAAGAATCAAATTTGGCTCATTGATCACTCAGACACGGTGTTAGATAGCACTGATGAACAATTGTTCTTTGGACCTGGCAGCGGGAAATATGGCGGGAAAATCGTTGAGGAATCACCACGTCCCAAACCAATCAGCTGGGAACGAAATGAAGCAACGCCAACGGAATACTATCAATTTCAGGATCTTTACTGCCGTAATATTCAAATGGAGGAAATCCGGATTCCCAAGAATAGACTCGTTACCTTTACGGGTGAGTCAGGCTGCGGTAAATCAACACTTGTCAATGAATGTATCTCTAAAGATTTACAGAAGCGGTATCCAAAAGATAAGCTGGTCATGGTCGGGCAGGACCGAAACAAATCGATTACCAGTCGATCAACCGTTGCGACGTTTCTTGATATTAAAAAGAAACTCACCAAATACAGTGATGAAATTGATGATATTTTTCTGCGTTCGATTGAAGATATCATCGAAGAATTGCCAAAGGAAGATATCGCTCATAAACGCTTGAGCTTATTGATCAAACTTGGACTTGGTTATTTGACGTTAGAAAGAAAAACACAAACTTTATCAACTGGTGAATTTCAATGTGTCCACTTAGTTTCCGAGCTGTTCGCGAAGACAAGAAACCCACACACGCTGTTCATTTTTGACGAGCCTTCAAAAGGGTTATCGCAAAATATTTTAAACCAATTCATTGATAGTGTCAGGGTCATTCTGGAGGATGAATCCGTCTCCATCATCATGATTGAACATAATGCCTATATGCTGGAAAGCTCGGATTATATCGTGGATTTTGGTAAAAGACAGCTAACACCTGTCCAGCATCTTGACGTTGTCAGTCATGATGATTATTATCGTCACAAAAACAGTGACGAACATGTGGAGCCATTGCATATCTCTTCCACACTTCGGTCAAAAACTGGCATCAATTATTTACAGGAAAATCATTTGGACTATTTCAAAAACGCAGAGAACGTCTATAAGGGCGGCATTTTAAAAAGCTTATCACCAATCGCTCGCGTGATTTATGGTGAGTACGAATCAGACACGATCGCACCTGTGATCGCCATTGATCTTGAACGGCACTTGTACAGTCAATATACGTTTCTTTATGAATTGGGCGGAATGATCAACCATATAGTGGCTGCACATCCGACCAATAAGGATACAAGAAGCTTTGATTTCTATTCTGCAGAAAACCATTGTCCAAGCTGTTCGGGACGCCGGGTCATTGAAAAATTCGATTTCGATGTAGTCATACAAGACAAAAACGTGCCATTCTGGGATGGTTTATTACATCCAGACGTGATGGAGGTATTAAAATATTATCAACATTCAAAGCTGCAATTCCTGTTTGATGAGATCAAGAATGAACTCGGTCACGACATTAGTAAAAGCTATAATGAGATGACAGATGCCGAAAAGCATACCTTCTTATATGGGTATTGGGAAAAGTCCTTTTACGATAAAGCAGGCAAGGCATCGCGAATTTGGGAAGGATTCAATTTCATCATAGGGCGTTATATCTTCGTATCGAAATCGATCATTAAAGAGCAGATGAAAGAAACAAAAGAGATGATCGACTGTCCAGTCTGTCAAGGAACGGTCCTGAACCATCATAAAAAGCTGATGTTTGGTGATACGGACATTCGCGAGCTCATCCAACAGCCGATTGATCAAGTCATCAAAATTGTAGGGAAGCTGCCGGAACTGGAAAAACTAAAAGCGATTGTGGGCGGCGATATCGCACTTACTGATGATGTCTCATTCCTTCCTCGGGAAACAAAAGCAGCGTTGAAAATGCTCGAACTCGAACTAGCAAGCCTCAAAGGCTATGAAGTAGTTTTACAAAATACCAAGCCATTCTGGGGCAGCATTAAAGGCAATATCGAAGCAATCAGCAGCAAAAATCAGATCACCATCTGTGACTTTGCCAATATTAATGAAACAAGAGAAACCATTATTGATAAGTACTTCACCAATGGCAAATACAAAAAACTAACCTATGTCTATGAAGCATTTGGCTACAAAAAAATCGTTACCCAAATCAATAAAATTAAAGCAAGTCATAAATGCCCATTCTGTAATGGCAAGAAAGTCATTTCAGAAGACAACATCCATGACGGTGTGTATAAATTAACGATCCCTTGTGTGAGCTGTCATGCCAGTGGCATCGATGATGAAGGTCGTAAAGAAATCGTCGAAAGCATCGAAGTACAAACCTGGCTGACAGGGAAAGTAAAGGATGTCGTGGCTGAAAGTGAACGTACCGAGGCAGTTGCCGATATCTCCATTTTCGCCCGGATTCGTGAATTGAACAAACGAGATATGATGGCGGTTTATCAATGCCTTGAACAGAAAAAATAAATTTTAATGACTTAACAGTAAAAAGTCCGCCGGTGAAGGCGGACTTCTGTTTGAATATAAAAGGGGTTCAGAGTCCGAATAGTAAGGTGAAGGTCGAACAAGAACGGTCGAATACTGTGCGTGAACGGCCGAATATTGTGTGGTTTAGGTCAATAAACTGCGTCAATTGCCCAAGACAGTGTAGCTGGTCGAATAAAGTGCTCCGGTTTTTATGGTTTTTTACTGTAATCCTCATTGGATTGAAGAAATTTGCGACACTCCTGCCGAATTACTGGCTAGCCGAGACCCCACAGGCGCTTGCGCCGAGGAGGCTTGGCAGGCAGTCGGCGGAAAGGGAGCGGATTTCTGAAATCAACTGGAACTTCTTTTAAATAAAAAAACTGTAGGCAAATTCGCTTTTCTTCGAGTTTGTCTACAGTCTGAGTCCGCCGTAAATGGCGGACTTTTTTTATATGAGGAGTGATTCTTCATTTATTTTGTAGAATAATCTTCATGATAAACGGGAAGTGTCACTGAAATCGTTGTTCCCTTATTCAAAAGGCTAGTTATATGAAGTGTGCCATTCATCGTTTGGATGGTCTTGACAGCCACCATTGATCCTAACCCAGTCCCTTTTTCTTTGGAACTGTAATAAGGCTCGCCAAAACGATTTATTTGTTCTTTATTCATTCCCACTCCATTGTCACTGATTTCGATAATGATATCGAAATTATTTACATAAGAAACAATATTAAGTTCCCCGCCGTTTGGCATTGCCTCTATACCATTCTTGATGAGGTTTAGGAAGCATTGCTTGAAATGTTGAATATTCCCCCTAGTAATGCCTGGAGTCAACTGTTCAGATATAGTAACTAAATTCATGCTAGCCAATGGTTTTATCATTTCAATTACATAACCTATTTCACGATTAATTGAAATAGTATCCACTTTTTCAAGTGCAGGTTTTGCAAATGCTAAATATTCACTAATAATTGATTCTGCACTATTAAGCTCCCTAACAACATGCTCTATATATTGTTCTTTTACTTCCTGAGTAAGATCAGGAGTCTTTAGCAGTTGAACAAATCCTTTCACAACCGTTAAAGGATTTCTAACTTCATGTGAAATGCTGGCTGCAAGCTGACTGACTACCTCCATTTTTTCAAGCCTTATCATTTGTGTCCGGATTAAAATTGCATCTTTTGAAATTTCCATTATATATACAGCTAAAGCAATAATGAAAGGAGGGAGAATAATAAAGTAAAATACATACGCCTCCGTTATTCGAAAATAATCAGACATAGCGAGTGAAATAAAGCTGGTTAGTATTCCTAGAAACAATATTAATAGTATGGAGCTATTTAGCTTATTTTTTCTATTAAAATTTTTGAATTTGGAAGAAAATAGAGCCGTTATAATAAAGATAACGATATATACAATTAACGTAAGTAAATTGAAACCATAAAAAGCAAATCTAAAAGATAATATGATGACTAACAGGGCAGCCCCTACAGGCCAACCGCCATAAAGGGTTCCTATTATAAAAGGGATTTGCCGGAGATCATGGACACAATATTCATCAATATAAATAGGAAACTTCATACATAATATAATAGGAAAGCTCATGCATGCAGTGATAAGGGTCTTGCCATATTGACTTAACCTTTTGCCATGATCTAATAAAATGTAATAAATCAAAATGCTTACCAAGATATAAAAGAGATTATCTAATATGTTTTGATTAATATAAATAAAATTCATAGGATTCTCCTGAAAAAGTAACCGTTTGGTTTATTATACAAGAATAACAGTAAAAAAGAGAGTCTTAATAAAGTAATTTATTTACAGAAAGACATTTAAATTCAAAATTGATGTTGTTTAAAGTGCCTCTTTAAGAAAATTTATTTAGAGAGTATAGTCGATTAGATGACTTATGGGGATTTGTGAAGTGGGTGATTAGACCTGGTATTAGCGGTATATGACGAAAATAATGATTATGGGGGGAATCATGAAAGAACTCCATGCGACAAGTAATGAGCGCTTTTTATTAGGAAGAAAAATTGCTAGAATTAAGACCTTAAGATATAAAAATAGGAAAAAAGTTCTAGTTTAATATTTACTCCGAGAAATAGTTTGTAAAAAAATGTCTACACCAATAAATTATAATATCGTCCATATTAAAATTCGCCATTAGTCTTTTAAACCCTAAAGATATGCCTCCAAAGCAATCACTCGAAAAGATTTAAATAACTGGTTAGTTTCATATTAAGGTTTGAAGTCTCAAGGAACATCTTTATTCTAGGGGAGTTGATCCGTTGTTTTGCAAAAACATAAGAAAATACAAAAAAACAAATTTCGGTAGCTTTAGAAGAAATTAAAAGCAAAAGGGGATGGGCTTATGACAAACCTAACTGATGATTTTGATAATTTTGACTATCAAGATGTTAGAATATTTAATGAAATAAACATAAATCATTATGATTCTAATGAAATTTTAATTTTTTCGGGGATTTACTCGAATACCCAATTTGCCAATTAATAAATAATTCTAACTATAGAGAGACGGGTGAATTGTTCAGAAGTGTAATTAATCATTTTAAAATTTTTTTAATTGGAAAGTATAAAAAAATCCATACTGCTAAGTTTAGTAAAATTAAGGAGCATCAAAAGTAAAACTATCCCCCCAGATAACATATCGTTCTGGATGAATAAGAAATAAAGCCCGAAATTTTATCAACCAAAGTTTACCCTTCTTTAAGAATGTGAAAATTTTTAACTTATACTATCAGTTTCATCCAGGAGAATAATACACTTTTTCTTTTCAGCGTTCTAGTTGCTTACGGGTAGGTTAATTGAATTAGAACTTTAGTGCAATAAATGAAGATCAAGGCTGTCATTGCTGGAGTTAGTATAGATTCACAATGCATGATGCTTGCTCGTTATGCGTGGGATTAGACATCCGAAAAACATGAAATAAAACGTAATAAATAATGTAAAATACCTTAGCCTAGTTTAAGCAGGCTTTGGAATAATTGATCGTTATCCACTAAGTGGGGCAAAAAGGAACATGGTATCAATTAAATTGGTTGCGTGCACACTTCTCATGGTCTTGAATTTAATTTTCGAAGGTTAGAAATTAGTTGAGGTGAAAGGTGTTTGAGCCGCCGGGTTAATTATCTTCGTAGTAAGGAGTTGTATGTGTGATTTTATATATTCATTCTACAAAAAACAGAGCCGCTCAATTAAAATGAGCGGCTCTGTTTTTATTATTTATGCAAGGTGTTCTTCAAAGCTTCATATACTCCATTAATACCGGCACTAGTACCAGTAAATACAAATTTATTCTTTTCAGGAATGTAGCTACCCCCATAACCTTCCCATATAAAACTACTATGAGACCAATCGATCGTGCCTAATTTTTCAATTTCATTTTGCCAATCAACGTTATTTTGATTATAAATCACTTCGTTTAAGTATTTACCGATTCCTTGTAGCGTAGCCGCAGTACCGATAATGTACTTTTCACGATTAGAAGCATCTTCTGGTAATACTTCGAATAGTAAATTGAGGATTTCATCAAGTGTATGGTGGGTATCATTGTAATTTTCGATATTTAATTTACTATCTTTATCCTTATTTGCGCCTGTAATGATATAGCATAACATATTTCTTAATGTAGAAAGAACCATAATTTGATTGTTATTGCCACGAATTTGAGTTTTTTCAGTTTCGACTTTTAATCTTAATAATTGCTCGTTGTTTTTAGCTAAATCTTTAGCTAATGTACTGTACAGATCACTTGAATCAAAGTTTAATGCAATAGATTTGTTAGGCTTACCAGCTAATAGATTTAAATCGTGGAATAATTGTTGTTCTCCTTTTTGATCAATTTCAGTGAAAATCACCACTGGAATAGTCATGTTTTCTAAGATGTTAAGTTTTTCTGTAAGCTTTTCTCTTTCGTTATAACTACTTGAGTTATTTTTAGCCTCTTTTAATGTCGTAATGGCTAATTTAATAGCTTCAGACCGATGTTGTCCATCGTTGATAGAGAAAACAGTGCTAATATCGACATCAATAGTAGATTCTTCTTCATTATATTCAATTTCATTTTTACAAGTTACTGTAATAGCACTTAAAAATGTCATTCTTTTCTTATCGATACCATCTAAGATATACTTCGCGATTGATTTAACGCGTGGCTTACTTAGTTTGCGTTGAACTTCTGGAAAAACTTTAAAGAAACTTTCAAGTTTATTGAAAGGGATCATTGTTACGTATGTATCTCTTCCAAACTGATTTCCCTTTGAACCTTTAAATGAAATTTTAATTGAATTTGCTATAGTCATTTTACCACCCCAAAATTATTATATATTAAACTTATCACTATTACGGATTTATTTCAATTTATATTTTAATTTTTTTAAAAAAGTAATCAGCCGCTCAAAAAAAAATTCTTGGATTTATTAGTTTGAATTTAACTCGAGCCGCTCGGTATAGTTTGTTCGTTTAATCGGAATTAAATAAAAGCCGCTAAAAATAATTGTGATTTTTACTTATGTTTTCTTTAAAAAAGTTTGACGAATCAAATAACATGTTGTTTAATTATCAGTATGAGCCGCTCGGGTAACGAAGGGGAGTGGATTAATGTAATTACTGTAAAGATATGAATCCTATATTAAATGAGGTAAAATTAGTTTGTTATTTTGAAAGAACTCAAGAAGTAATTTCCTTAAGGGCTATTGAAACGACGATAGGTATGGAGATATTAGGTGACACTGAAAATAATTACTCTAGTGTTGGAAATCTGCAAAGGCATCCGGGCTCTTCAATTGTCGAAAAGGGTTGTAAATGCATTTGATGCATAATTCTGGTAAAGAGATGCGAATTGATTTGTGCAATATTGTAGACCGAGCTAAGACTAAAGAAAATATAGTACATAAGTATTGAATTAAATTATTTGATTAAGAAATTGGCGTCTTGAAAGCGATATTAGTTTAAACACATATATGGAACAGGTCAACGTTTCCCTATGTACTGTAGTGGTAATATGCGTTGGGATGCCTTCTTCTAAATCTCCTTGACGAGAATCAGCAAAGTAGTTTAAAAAACAACTGCAAATACATTTTTAGTTACTTGTGTTCTAAATTCACGGAACTCAAAAAAATAACAAGCACCGTCTTTTACATAGTACAGGAGTAATTTTCTGTTTAAATGGCAAACGCATGCAATGCTTATAAGGATATTTATACACGTAAGGGACTTAAATTAATTTAAATAAAAGATAATGCATTAACAATTGTTGATTGCAGTCATTTAACCAATGCAGCAATTTAAAAAAGGTTCATGGACAGTCGTGATCGATTAATGGATTCTCTATTGCCGTAAAGAAGGAACTGCCAGAATAAATACTATCGTCACCAGAAATATCAATTCCTAAATCTAACAAATGGTTTAATACTTCTGTATTCTTTACGACGATCTAATGCGAAATACTATTTTTAATCATTTCTTCAATATGGGCCAATAAGGAAGGGGAATGAAAAATCGAAATACTGGTGGAGTAGAAGACTGTTTAATAAAGAGCACGAACCTAAAAAATTTTAGTAAGAAAAAAGTAGAGGTGTTTTATATGGAAATAGTTGGCGAAATTGAAAGTAAGTGGAAATTTTCTCCGATACCGAATATCGAAGAATCTAATTTTAATAAAATATTAGAGCGTTTCTATGGATTAGGTGTAAAAGGTTTAACGAAAGAAAATATACAAAACTCGTTAGATGGGCGATTAGCTAATAGCACTACACCGGTTATTGTGAAAATAAATATCGGTACGATTAAAAATAATGACATACCAGGAATTGATGATGTCATTAATCGTATTAAGTGCCTAGAAGGAAGGAATAGTTATACGAAAGAAACGATTAGCCATATGCTCAAAAAAGTGGATCAGGAAGAAGTACGCTATATTTCCTTTGAAGATATAAATACTAGAGGTCTAACTGGAGCGAAAAATGGACAAAGCCATTCCAAGAAAGATACTTGGGGTATTTATGCATATAACAAAGGTGTACATTTTGAAGAAAGTGATCAATCTATTGAAACTACACGTGGTGGCTCGCATGGTGTAGGGAAAATTGCATCAAATGCCGCATCGGATCTTCATTTAATGTATTTCGCAAACTGTGATGAGCAAGGGGACCAGCATTTAGGAGGCACGGCTCAATTAATTGAGCATATGTTTAATCAACAATGCTACCGTTCAACTGGTTATTTTGCTGATCTAAAAGTAGAAAATGATACATCAAAGTTTTATCCTTATGAAAATAAATTTCATTCTGTTTTTGAAAAGAAAACTAGAGGTTTAAAAATTATAATTCCGTACTTACGTGCAGAGTTTGATAATGAAGATGAAATTATTAAAACGGTATGCGATAGCTTCTTTGTCTCTATTTTAGATGGTAGATTAGAAGTTCATGTGAACGATCATGTAATTAATACAGATACAATTGAACGTTATTTAAACGATAGCCAGTATTACATTCAAGAAATTTCAGATATGAAGAAAGTATTTACACCACTTTATGTAAAAACGTATAAAAATGAAAAACCAAGAGATATTGTAATTTCAAATGGTGATAAGTACTTTGATTTTAAGCTTTATTTTAAATATGATGAATCTATTTCAAAAGGCCGGGTAGCCATTGTTCGTACGATTGGTATGAAAATTGAAGATTTTTCAGTCAAATCGAATGCGACAAAACCGTATAACGCTGTTTTAATTGGTGGTTTAGAAGAAGATGGTTATTTGAAATCTCTAGAAAATGAATCTCATACAAAGATCTCATCAGAGGATATTAAAGATCCAAGGCTTAAATCACAAGCTAAACGCTTTATAAATAATCTTTCAAGTGTAATCGCAGGCATCATTGATGAGGAAATGATGAAAAATAATCCTACAGATGGTTTGATGGATACTAAAGATCTTTTATATATTATAGAATCCGAATTCAAGCAAGATTTATCAAATGCTTATGGAGCGGTGAAGATTAATAAAGGCAATCTAGTTGTAAAAGCAACAGATGGTACTCCAAATAAAAAGCCTAAGAAAAAAGGAACGAAAAAAGGTACCGTAGAGCCTAAAAATACAGGCATTAAACGTACTCGTAGTAACAATCCTACTGGTACTACAGATGAATTGCAGGAATCCAACACTGAAACATATAGTGTAAGTCCAAATATAGTAGAACGTTTAATTGTGAAAAATACTGAATTTATTCAATTCAATTTCAAAGATATTTCAGAAATGAAAAATACGACTTCTTGTAATCTCTCATTTAACATTATTGATGGAATGGGAGAAGAATATAAGAATGAGTTTAAATTAAAAGAGAACTACGCAACTGTAATTGATAACAGTAGAGGATCAAAATGTGAAATCGATAATGAATCTATTAAGAATGTTTCGATAAAAGATGGTATTGTAAAATTAAAACTGGACCTTAAACCTAATTATAATCGAGCATTGAAATTTATATACTATGTAGAGGTGTAAAATGATCTATAAAAAAGATGCAAATTTTCCATATCCCGTTTTGACGAATACATCAACAAGCTATGAAAATAGTTCTTTTTTGTTAGACGTTAAATTAGAAGAAAATACGAATGATTATCGATTTGAAATAGAATACGAAATTAGTTCAGCCTTTATAAAAGAGCTAATTGAAACAGGGGATGCAGTACCTATCTTAATTATCCAATCAAAGGATAATAAATTTTATAGGCTTGAGCAAAATCAAAAAGCAATTGAAGTGCCTAAGAAAAGGGTTTCTTTAAGTAAACGTACCTCAATTCAATTGCATATTCAATCAACAAAAAAAATCAATTTTAGTGAAAATGGTGATTTAAGTTCATTTTATGACGCGTTCAAGGATGAAATTATTGTACCCAAAAATTCATTATTAGGTTTCTCTAAGATTGTTGTATTTGAAGGCAGTATTCAAAAACCATTGGTGCTATTTGAAAAGAAATTAGATGAAAACTTATCTTCAGATATTAAAGTTGAACTTGGACCTGAAACTATCATTATTCATTATCGAAAAGAGGAGTTCCAATTCAATGGAGTGGGGTCTAGTCAAGCATTTAATAATCCCTATATTTATACAGGTCTTCGTACGGCTCTGCAACGCTTTATTAGTCAGTATAGTGAGCAGGGGGAGGATTGTGTTGATTTAACACAAATTACTCAGCCTGAAAACCTACTTGATTTTAAGCTGTATCAGTTAATGACTAAAAAAATGATTGATGAAATTTCAATTGATAATATTGATGAGGTTATCTCTTTAATATCTGATAAAATTATTGAAAAATATGCAGGGGCAGTTAAGGGGCTTATTAATCATGGAAATTAGACTATTAAAAAAGGGCTATAAAAGTAATGAGCAATTTTATCAGGATTTTTTAGATGATAAAATTAATAGTAATGAGGACTATTTTTCTAATAAATTTGTAACAATTGCAGATGCGCCAGATTTTCCAATATATATGGGACGTGGATCTGAGGAAGAGAAGAAGCAAGCCTTCCAGCGGGCATTTGAAATAATTGCTGCCTCTTATATCCATTCAGATCGTGATCTTCATTTAGAAGAGATATTTTGGCATTCATTACTAGTTACGAAAAAGCGTGAATTTATTCTTGAAAACTACCCGATCGTAAGTACAGGTATTAAAGATTTCGAAAGAGTTGTTATCAAACCGTTCGATTGGGAAAATTATATTTATAAATGTGTCCTTGCAGCTGAATATATTGAAGATTTAGATATAAATGTTGAAGAGAAGAAGCATTATTATAATTTAGTTTTGGAAAATTTAGACGTATATAACTATATTATTAAATATGCCATTTTTCGAAACTCAGAGTTTTTAATTAAAATATTAACAATTATTGATGAGTTACAAATTTCAAATATTATGAAGTCAAATATTAAGGATCGACCGGATCTAGGAAAGGACGAACGTTACGGCAGACGTGTCATTTTTGAATTAAATAAAAAGTATCCAGTCGTTATGTCACCGTTATTAGATATCGAAACGTTAAAAAATGAAGTTATTCAAGCATTAAGCTATTATTATGATGTATCAGATATAAGTATGAGTACCCAATTAACAGGAGCTTTTGTTGAATAGGGATTCCACGGCGGCGGTCTCTTCAAAAGTAACAGTGTAGCATCTTTTAGACAATAAAAAATAGCCTCCTAAGTGGGAATAGCAGGAATAGCAATGATAATTTCTCTTCTAGTATGTTAGAGGTAAAATTGATGTTTTCTTTGCCAAAATATCCAATGATAAATATTTATTAAATGGAAGTTTTCTTCTTCAACTAGCGATGGGTTAGTTGAAGAAGAAAAGGCCCCACACATAGAGATGGGGTTTGTACATTATTTCATCTTAATTTGTTCTCTTTTGTCTCCGATGTTTTATATCGTATTTACTATATTTAAGTCATGCTTTTTAAAATAATTCCCTCTATCTCTTAACGGTTCATGATTTTTCAGTTGAAAATTTGGTTTGACATAATAAAGGAAATATAATATAGGTAGAGGTGATTTTCATTGAAAAAATGGACAAGGGAAATAGAAATAAACGCCCCAATTGAACAGGTATGGAAGTTTCTTGATGGTTCTGTAGAAAATATGCAAAAAATCATGCCTCAAGTAGTTGAACAAAAGCCGGTTAAAATAACGGAAGAAGTGGTTGGAAGCGTATATCGCCAAAAATATAGAGAAGGAAAACGAACAGAAGAGTATGATATAGAAACATTGGAATATTTGAATGAGACAAATGAGAAAAAGCTTAAAGTAGGATTTATACTTGCAAAAATGTTTGAAATTACAGCTTTTTACGAACTAAATAAAATCAATGACAATAGAACTTCCTTTACATATACAGTCACCAGTCGCCCGTTAAAGTGGTTTTTGAAATTATTTTTATTATTTGCCACCGATAAAGTGGTCGTTGAATTTTTAGACCGTGTCAAAAAGGTAGCTGAAGCGGCAAGTGGATCAGAATGAATTAAGTCAATCTTCCGCATTATAGGGGGCATACAACTTGCCCATATTTGGATGGTATGATTTGATCGTTTCATTCCACTGCAGGCACTCGCTTTTCCCGCAGGAGTCTCGCACACCCGCTCCAATCAACTCTACATGAAAACTAAATCGACACAGCAACACAGACAGAAAATGATCCATCTTTATTCAAGGTGAATTCTTTTTTTGTCGTGTATTATTTTCAAACCTTGCACCTCTGGTGCAAGGTTTTTTTATTTGTGGGAAAAAGGGATCACATGAGAGGAGTAAGGTTCACCAGCTTTTTATCCCTCTTACTAATTTAATTAAGTAATTAATTTTTAAACCCTTTTTCGGTGAATCACAGAAACGATTCCATATGTGAAATTCCTGAATTCAATTTTGAGACCTATCAATCTGAATTTATGGTTATTATGCCATTATAGGAATGAAAATCAAAAATGGGAGGAGGAAAAAAGAAAAAACAGTTGATGATTATAGGTAGTTTATGTTTTTTGAACAATTGAATGCTGTATTTGCTGAGACAAATTATAAGTGAAGATGTAAAAAGAAGTATGGAAGCATAACTTTTTTGTAAAAACTTTAATGTTTATTTAATTTACCTAATATTCAATACTATTAAAATATATAGCCTTTGGGGGACTATTCATTGAAGAAGAAAATGGGAATAATAGTAACAGCATCTTTAGTTTTTATGTTTACGATACCAATGAGTGCTTCAGCAGCCACAGCTAAAACATT
This sequence comes from Bacillus sp. CFBP9009, assembly GCF_036541465.1. Taxonomy (NCBI): domain Bacteria; kingdom Bacillati; phylum Bacillota; class Bacilli; order Caryophanales; family Bacillaceae; genus Bacillus; species Bacillus sp. CFBP9009. Next base: position 239,738 of record NZ_JAZHFU010000001.1, read on the forward strand.
ATCTTGGAATCTTGTAGACTCTGGGAAACACATGGATTGGGATGGTAGTACAAAATATCAAACTCAGTTTAATGCAGGAGTTAAAACATGGAATGGCTTTAAAAGTGGAGTAATTAGAAAAGATTCGGCAAAAGTAATACAAGATGTTGCGATTTCTGATTATAGTGAAAAATCAAGTGTTGCAGGAGTAACTTCATCTCAAGGTTCTATAAGGTTTAATAAATGTGTAATGGATACTTTAAGTGCTACAAAAAAACAAAATGTGGCAACACATGAATTAGGACATGCATTAGGGTTGGCACATAATACATCAAGTGATGTCATGTATAAATATATTTCTACAAAGACATCATTAAGTGCAAATGATAAAGCGTCTTATACCGCTGCTTATAAGAAATACTAACAGGAAGAGGAGGGGTGAAAAAATGGGTAAGAAAAAAGTTCGGTTACTTGCTTCACTATTATTTATAGTTAGTCTTTCTTTGATAGTTTCAGCTTGTTCTAATTCCAAGAAAGATGTAAATTCGGAGGATAAAAAAAATCTAAAGGTAATTCAAATGGATGGTACTTTTGCTGTAGATGTGGATGATCCAAATGAAACTGTAGGTGATGCAGATTACGTTTTTATAGGCCGAGTCGATGAAGATGTTGACACTCTATACAAAGATCCTGTAACAATTGAAACTAGTGACGGTGCTAAAGAGGTTTCAACACCGTATACAAATTACCAAGTTACTGTCCTGCAAAATATAAAGGGTGATCTAGTTACAGATACTTCCATACCTATTCAAAAGGCTGGAGGGATAAATGAAGATGGCTCTTCTGTTGTTTTGTATGAAGATGATACATTACCGGAAGAAGGAAAATCATATGTGTTTTTAGCGTATGCACAAGATGATGGTTCATTATTAGTATCTGGTCCAAATTCGAATGAATATGTTGAAGGTATTAAGCAAGATGTGACTAGTGAAAGAATGGAAAAAGGTAAAGATTCTTTGAACGAGGAAGCCACAGAGGTAGTTTCTGAGTATGAAAATGCATATGAAAATGAAATACCTACAGATAGAGACCGTTCAGAATCTGAATTTGATGATGAGCAATAAAAATTAATATATTGTGTCCTTCTTTCATAAACAAACCCCCTTTTTCTCCAACAATTCTTTGGGAAAAGGGGTTTGTTTACACTCTGAAAGGCCACTTACTAAAGAGAGGTTTCATGAATACAACTTTTAAAATAATCCTTTTAATATTACTAAGCATTTTAATAGTGGTTCAAATATTTATGACGACAGCAATATTTGATGTTGTCGACCAACTGATAGATATTGCTCAGACATTACCTGGTTTATTGAATCAATAAGGGATCACGAAAACGACACTGCTATTTTAATTGGTAGTGTTTTTTTGTTTAGAGGGTAGTCATAATAAAAAAGCGACCGTGATAAAGACTTGTTCGTTTGTGAAAGATAAGGGTTATTTAAAAGGCCCTTCCGAAAAGAAGGGTCTCTTATTTTAAAGATGAAATGTTACTGCAAGCTAAGGCAAATAAATCGGGTTGTTATCACATTCAGCGATAGCGAAATGTATTGGCTTCTGTTATACCTCGATCTCCATCCCGATGTTCTGTTCTTTCGATTGGCGGTAAACACCTTTTGCCACAGCGATGTCAAAGTAAGCGGCACCGACTGATTTGAAGAAGGTAATTTCCTCTTCATTTTCCCTGCCTGTTTTGGTCCGCATTACAAGTTCATAAAGCTCCCCGTGTATATCATTAAACGACCAATTTCCCTGATTGGCTGCAGAAATGAGCTCTCCTGCTTCAGCCTTCACGCCCGCCAAATCGTCGACGATAATTTTAGCAGCGCGTGAAACCGTGGTATTATCCACTTCTTTCATATCCGGCAAATAAGACCCGACCCCGTTAATGTGTGTGCCCGGCTTTACATCCTGCCCATTAAATACAGGCTCGTTCGAGCGGGTTGCACAGCAAATAATATCTGCTTGACGAACAGCTGCTGAAACATCTTCAAAAACTTCAATAGGAACGGTTACACCGGATGCCCGCAGCTTTTCACCGAATTCCTCCGCTTTCTCAGGTGTGCGATTTACTAATAAAATACGCTCAATGTCCCTTACGGCTAACACACCAATTGCTTGTTCAAATCCCATAGCCCCTGTTCCGATAATCGTGAGAACCCTGGCGTCTTTACGAGCAAGAAAGTCTGTGGCAATGCCGCTCAATGCCCCCGTTCTGAGACGTGTTAAATAGGAGGCATTCAACAGAGCTAAATGTTCGCCATTTTCTGCATCTGACAGCAAGATGACTCCTTGTGTGGTTGCCATCCCCCTTGAAGGATTCTTTGGGAAAATGGTAACAACTTTGACTGCCGAAACTTCTTCAGATAAATCAGCACTTGGCATGTAAAGGGCCGATGCCTCGTGTTGAGGGAAAGCAAGCACTGTGCGATGAGGGTTGTCTATTCTTTGAGCACCATGTGCACGTAATACGGCCTTTATATCCGCTATTGCGCCTTTCATCCCATATGATTGTTGAATTTCCTTCTCACTTATTACCAACATTCAATTGTCCTCCTTGAAGTAAAAGATCCATAGATTACATGGCACTAGTATTATGCGTTTCGTCTAATTTCTGATTGCTGCGATCCTTAACTGCCCAAATCGCCGCTAGTGACAGGACAGATGCAAAAATAATATAAATGGCGACAGGAACATAGGAGTTATTAAATTTATCAAGTAAAGCCGTTGCAACTAGCGGCGCTGTTCCTCCTGCCAGAGCTGCTCCGATTTGATATCCAAGCGTGATGCCGGTATAACGGATCTTTGCATCGAAAATTTCCGAGAACATCGTTCCAAGAACAGCTGTGATGGGAGCCCAAATAACACCTAAACCTATCACTGTTGCAACGATTAATAGCAGTACCGATTTTTGCTGCAGCAACCAGAAGTATGGGAATGCAAACAGTGCCATCCCAATCGTTCCGCCTATAAATAGCTTTTTGCGGCCAATTGTATCAGATAAATTCCCCATGATAGGTATTAAAATCGTCGTTATAATTGTTGCAATCATGACTGCAGTTAATGTAGCTGTCCGTGAGAAACCGAGATTTGAAGTAGCATATGATACGACAAACGTGCTAAAAATATAAAATGGAGCTGTTTCTACCACTTTGGCTCCCACGGCGATAAGCACTTCACGCCAATAATTCTTAAGAGTTTCTACAATCGGCAGCTTTGGAACTTCTCCGGATTCCTTTACTTTTTTGAAAGACGGTGTTTCATCAATTCCTTTACGAATCCATAGGCCAAAAAATACAAGGAAAGCACTAAAAATAAATGGTATACGCCATCCCCAAGTCATGAATGCGTTTTCAGGTAGCAGTGTCATAATAGATAAAGCAACGGTTCCAAGCAGCATTCCTATAGTAACACCCATCTGAGGAATGGCTCCGAACAAGCCCCGTTTCTCAGCGGGAGCATATTCAACGGCCAATAAAAGCGCGCCTCCCCATTCACCGCCAATTCCCAGACCTTGTACTAAACGCAACGTGATTAATAAAATCGGCGCCCAAATCCCAACGGCTTGATACGTAGGAAGAAGCCCCATCCCAAAGGTAGCGACACCCATTAAACTAAGTGTTAAAACAAGTGTTTTCTTTCTCCCGATACGATCGCCAATATGGCTGAAAATCACTCCGCCAAAGGGGCGGATGAAGAATGCTAACGCAAAGGATGCATAGGAAAGCAACAGCCCTATTGTCGGATCATCATTTACGAAGAATAACTGGTTAAACACGAGAGCTGCAACGGTCCCATATAAAAAATAGTCAAACCACTCAATCGAACTTCCGACTAAACTCGCGATTAATATTCGCCGCATTTGTTTCTTTTCCATCATGAGTCACCCCTTTAAAATTGAAGTGTCACTTCAATTTATTATTTCCTTTATTGTAAATATTTTAAAATTTTCTGTCAATTATTTTATGAATGACGAAACATTCATCAAAATTTGTACTGTATAATGTAGCTAGATACTATGTAAAAAAAGGGGGCATTTCTATGCCTTTTAATTCAATCGGAGAAAAAATGAAATCATTGAGGAAAGAGCGAAAACTAACATTAAAGTGCCTTGCTGAACAAACAGGCGTTTCGATCAGCTTTTTATCACAAGTAGAACGGGGAAAATCAAGCGTCACATTAGAGTCATTAAAAAAAATCGCCGATACATTAGATGTCAGCCCAAGCTTCTTTTTTTCTGAGGACCGCTCCCAAGAAAATTCAGATTATAATCATGAACAATTTCATTATCAAAATTTATCCAGCGGCATTCGTGATGCTGTTTTTTCGCCTATTCTAGTCACGTTAAAGCCAGGGGAGAATAAAGGAAGCGCTTTTTCTCATAGCGGACATGAATTCTTATTCATTATCGAAGGGAAGTTAACAGTGGAAATAGAGGGAGAAAGAATAGAACTCCATGAACAGCAGTCGTTCATGTTCGATGCTAGAAAAGCCCATTACTGGTTTAACTTCTCGGATCAAATTGTCCGGTTTTTGGTGGTGTCGTCGAAATAACGTTACGGTATATAAATGGAAGAAAAGGCGTATAATTCAGGCAGCGTAAATCGCATTTATCCTCTTGGTTTTTTAGAGGTAAGCACCCAGTTTGTTTAAAAAAAGAAGTATCAAAGAACAACTAACGTTCTTGATACTTCTTTCTTCCATTTTATTTGAAGGACTAACTGTAATCTCGTTTATTATGCCATGAAATGATGAGGTACCAAAGGAAGCATACCAAAGCGTTTTTAGCTTTCTCTTATGCTGCTTTCTTTTGTTTTTGGTCTAAGCGATAACTTAGGAATGTTAGAAGACTTGCAAAGATTGCAACCAGCCCACCGACCCATGTCACATTCAGCAAATTTCCCTGATGGTAAACAACTCCGCCGAGTGCTGAACCAAAGGCGATACCGACATTGCTTGCTACTGGCATCAGTGAAGCAGCTAGCCCTGTAGCTTTTGGTTGATAAATACCGGCAAGGTCTATCAAATAAAGCTGGGTAGATGTTGTTAAAAGGATGGCCATTAACGACATCAAGCCAATGTTAATCAATCCCAAGATAAAATGATTTGTCGTCCAATATAAACTGATCAGAACGATTGCCTGCACGAGGAAAACAAATCGGAGTCGTCCGATAGCATTGTAGCTGGCAATTTTACCAGCAAGTATGTTGCTGAAAATGGAAATGAATCCGTAGCCAAACAAGATCAAACTGATTGAACTGCTTGGTGCTTCCATTCCTTTCAGGATCGGAACAAGATACGTATAAACGGCATACGTCGCTCCAAACCCAAGAGATGGAATGAAAAAAGCCATTAAAATTCGCGGGTGTGTTAACAAAGAAAATTGATCACGCATCGAACTGCGAATTGTGCTTTGCATAGTAGGCAATACGAAGAAAGATGCCAAAAACGCAATAGCTCCGAGAAAAGTCGTTAACAGGAAGGATGCATTCCAGTCGTACCATTCAGCGATGACAGTGCCTATCGGTACTCCAATCACGTTTGCAAGAGTAAAGCCACCGAAAACGAATGAAATAGCAAGTCCTCTTTTAGCGATCGGCATGGTTTCACTTGCAACAACCATGGCAAGTGAAATTAAAACCCCTGTTACAATCGCAGTCATCATCCGAAGTGCAATGAGCATGATGTAGCTCGTCGAAATCACGCACAAAGCATTCAGGATGATGAACGAACCTATCAGAAACAACATCCATTTACGCTTTGGAAAATGGCTTGTTGCCGACATCACGAGTGGTGTGGCAATGGCAAACGTAAGCGCAAAAGCAGAAACAAGTGTGCCTGCTTTTGCATTTGTGATATGGAGACTCGAGGAAATATCAGTTAAGATCCCGACGATAACAAATTCGCTTGTCCCGAGAACAAATGTTAATAAAGTAAGTGTTAAGATGAGTAACCAATGTCGCTTGGATAATTCTGTGGCTTGCATAAATACCTCTTTTCTTAGATGAATGTAAATGTGTCACAGGGTATATAAACAATTTAACTATCATACCACAAAACATTTTTACGAGGAAAACCCTTGCTTGGTTATCGTTGGTTATTTCTTGCTAAAAAGCTTGTAGCTGAATCATTCACTAATTTTACCGTAACAAACGATCATGAGGTTCTGCTGATGCTGATCGCGATCATTGTATCGATCAAAGGCGTTTGATCACTGTTGGAAGTGAGGAAGGGTTTATGGTAGAGGATGCAAAGTTTCTATTATACGTGGATGAAAATCATGCTTCTGTAGTGCCGACCATTATGAGCAGGGTCTTTGAATTCGCCAATAGATAAGGACCTTTGAAAAAGCAGCTCCCAAGACTGGAGGAAAATCACCATTCTTGGGGGCTAATGGGATGCAGTCGATTAAGGCTAATTAACGACCCAGCGTTTCGTTTTTATTTTCCATGCCATATAACCAACGAAGTGACTGAATGAAGTAGTTAGTAAAGAATAAGTCATCATGAGTACCTTCTGGATCTGACGCGAATAATAGATTAGATTCCAAATAGCCTTCCTTGATAAATTCAAGGTGGACCTTCTTCGTGTAGTCAACCATATGCTTTTGTATCGTTTCTTTATAAATTCCCTCTAATTCCCCGACATATAAATAGAGCTGATGATTTTGACGATTCACAGTTGGTTTGATATGGATATTTCCTTGCCGTTCAATTTTTTCCCCTTGAAGATAGCGAAGAACGTCCTCGTACCAAAAGGAAGCCGATAATGAGACATATTGATGGAACACCCCTGGATAATAGTAGGAGGCGAAAATCGAAACAAGTCCTCCTAATGAGCAGCCGGAAATAGCTGTATGTGAAGGCTCTGGATTCGTAGCATAATGGGCATCTATATATGGTTTTATTTCGGTTACGACAGTATGTAAATAAATCTGTGCTTGTCCTTCAAAGGTAGGACCATGAGGTGCAAGTGATGGTGCTTCCCATGGCGTATAGTCATTTTTGCGATCAATTGGTTCAATTCCAATAACAATAAGTGGTTCAATTTGACCTGAAAGAATTAAATGATCGATATAGTTTGCAGCTTGTTTGGCAGTTTCTCCACCATCATGCATATAGATCGTTCGGTATTTCTTGGTTTGATCGTAATTTGAGGGTAAGATGACACATACCTCATAGTTGGCAATTTTCTCATTAAGGTATCGAATCATGTATTTTCCTCCACGTCCTTTAGAACATTCGTATTTTTGAAATTTAGAAAAAATGAATGATAATGATAACCATTATCAACTATAACTATAATACACTCTCAGTTATTTTGAAAGGAATAATCCGATTAATAGAAAAATCTAGTCATAAGGATGATAATAGGGTTGGAAGTCTTTAACTGTTAATTTGTGTCTTTGCATTAGATCCTCATTAGTTGATAAAATGATTTATCAGCTGTGTTTCTTTGATGAAACTATAAGAGCGCTATACTTACCTTTCAACAAATAGAAAGTGGGATTGTATGATTAACCTGCATCAAGTAAGTAAAAAATTTTCACAGTTTCAGGCAATTAAGTCTGTTACTCTAACAATACCTAAAGGTGAAATCCATGGAATAATCGGAGCAAGTGGAGCAGGGAAATCAACGTTGCTCCGGCTAATGAATTTGTTGGAGACCCCAGATGCGGGAGACGTGGAGGTAAACGGCCAAAGCTTGACAACATTGGACAACAAAGCACTTCGAGGGGCACGGAAGTCGATTGGCATGATCTTTCAGCATTTTAATCTTGTGGCAAATAAAACGGTTTATGACAATGTGGCAGCCTCTTTAGAGCTGGCAAATTACCCAAAGAAGGAACGTCGGAGCCGTGTTGTAGAGTGTTTCCAATTTGTCGGATTGGAGAAGGAGATGGAGAGATATCCTGCACAATTAAGCGGGGGACAAAAGCAACGTGTTGCCATTGCAAGGGCATTGGCAAATAACCCGCAAGTGTTGTTATGTGATGAACCGACTTCTTCCCTTGATCCAAATACAACGGCTGAAATATTAGACGTGCTAGAGAACATAAACAAACGCTTCGGTGTGACGATTGTCATTGTTAGTCATGAGCTGGATGTCATTAAAAGTATATGCAATCGTGTTTCGATCATGGCAGATGGAGAGATTTATGACACTGTCTTAATCGAACCAACTGGGATTCAAAAAAGGGATAATCGTCCAGAATACTTTATCGAGCAATTAGCAGAGAATGGTGGGCTTGGTCATGCCTGAGATTTTAGTTCAATATGAGGCAGAAATTTGGCAGTCAATTGGAGAAACCATTACCATGGTTGGTGTGTCCATTTTAGCTGCGATTTTGATTGGATTGCCTGTCGGGACCTTGCTATTTCTTTGTAGGAAGGGTCATTTGCTTGAAAATCCGTGGGCTTTCTCGATTTTAAATTTACTTGTAAATATTATCCGTTCATTCCCATTTTTGTTATTGGTTGTTTTTTTAATCCCGTTTACAAGGCTCATAATCGGCACTGCCATTGGTACAGCATCTGCTTGCGTTCCATTAGCGATTATTGCCATTGCCCATTATTCGCGATTGGTCGAGCAATCTTTATTGGACGTGCCAAAGGGTGTGATCGAGGCAGCCATTTCCATGGGGGCTTCTGTAAAGGATGTCATATTTAAATTTCTTTACGTGGAGGCTCGTTCAGGGCTTGTCCTCGGACTAACAACATCGATTATCAGCTTTATTTCCTATTCAACGATCATGGGAGTGGTCGGAGGCGGCGGTATCGGCGATTTTGCCATCAGGTATGGCTATCAGCAGTTTAAAACAGAGCTAATGATTTATATGATTATCATTATGATTATTCTAGTACAGCTTATCCAATTTATTGGAACAGCTGTAGCCAGAATGATTGATAAAAGATAAATAATGGAGGGAAACATCATGAAAAAAATACTCTTTCTCATGGCAGCAATTATGTTGCTTTTAGTAGGATGTGGCAAGGCGGATGAAGGAAAAGAGAAAGAAAATGCGCAGAATCAGGAGAAGGAAGAGGTAACATTGAAAGTGGCCTCACTCATTCCCCCAATGACGGAAATCCTTGAGCTTGTTAAACCAAAGCTGGCAGAGGAGGGCATTAACCTGGAAATGGTTGTATTAAGTGATAATGTGCAGCCTAACACTGCACTAGCGGCAAAAGAAGTGGATGTGAACTTCTTCCAGCACGTTCCATATATGGAGGAATTCAATCGAAACAAAAATGCCGAGCTTGTACCCGTGAAACCCATTTATTTTGCCAATTATGGTGTGTACTCCAAAGAATACGATTCAATGGATAAATTGCCAGAGGGTGCCGTTATTGCCATTGCAAATGATGTATCGAATATCGATCGTTCATTGGCATTGCTGGCACAGCATAAAGTTATTACTTTAAAGGAAAAAAAGGGTCCATACTATACAATGTCTGATATCACTGAGAACCCTAAAAACTATCAGTTTAAAGAAGTCGATTTATTAATGCTAGCGAGAACGTATGATGAAGCAGATGCGATAGTGATAACACCTGCTTACGCTGCACCGCTTGGTTTGACACCAAAAAATGACGCCCTTCTCACAGAAGGTGTTGAAAATGACTTTGCGATTACATTAGTGGCACGCAAGGATAACGTGGATTCTGAGCCAGTTCAAAAGTTGGCCAAGGCCATGACAAGCCCGGAGGTACGCAAATTTTTAGAAGAGAAATATAGTGAAACGGCCATACCGGCCTTTTAATTTTGATACAAAGAAAGGGGCTATTCCTTCAACAGGAATAGCCCTTTTTTACGTTTCAGTTTAACTTTGCCAATTTTGTGGCTCCTGGACAGCCCATTTTTGTACAATATTACAAGCTTAAAGAAATATACTATTAGCCCCCATACCGTAATGACCGATACATCACGAGTAAAGCCACTTACTAACGTGGACAACTGAAGAACTCGCAATGAGGTCAGTAAAATTGTTTTTGAAAAACAAATGTTTAATGACCCTTCCATGGGAACGTGCCCATTATATGTAAGTATATTAATCTTCAACACTTGGTACTTTTAGTGTCAGGGGTTTTTAATTTGTGAGGAAAAAGGTATCACAAAGAGGTGGTTTACAGCTTTTTTACCTATCTATGTGAGTGGACGGAAAGAAGGTAAATATTCCATTTGTGAAAATCCTAATTTCATTTTTGGAATCAATCAATCTTATTTTTTTGCTAATGTTAAATTATAGAAAAAATAAAAAAGGAGAAGAAAATGAAAAAACTAGTATTGGTTATAGGTAGTTTATGTGCTTTACTGAGTATGTTTAAATTGAATGCTGTATTTGCAGAGATAAATATAAGTGAGGATGTAAAAGAAAGTATAGAAGTAAACGGAAATATGGATGATTTGCCTATGGATTTACTTAAGGATGTCGAAGTTGCTCCTTACGAAGAAAATAAGGATAGAATATTTACTAATGAAAAAGATTTTGCTGCTGAAATCAATTTAGAAGAAAATAAAATTAATTTTTCTGACGCAGAAGGAAATGAAATTACTGTTTTAGTAGATGATCCTGATTTGAAATTTGAAAACAATGAGGATGGAACAATTATATTTACAAACGCAGAAGAAGATTACAGTGTTGAGAATCAAATTTTAGATGGTGGCTTTAGACAAATATTTTCCATTGATTCTAAGGAAGCCCCAAAGGAATTTAAAATCGATATAGAAATGAAAAAAGACTATAGTTTAGTAGAGGAAGAAGGTATGTTCTTCATAAAAGATTCTTATGGTAACGATATATATAACATAGGTAAAGCCTGGGCAGTAGACAGTTTAGGTAATTTTGTTGAAACAAAGTATGAGGTGAAAAATCAATCTCTATATCAAACAGTCAATTATTCTGGTGATAATTATCCATTGAAGGCAGATCCTTTATTTTGTTCTGATACAATTAACAATACAAGCACTAAATGGGATAAGAATTATAGTAGTGGAAAAGGGACTTTTTCAGTATATACTAGAACCTGTACTAAAGCTTATATTACTGCTCATTGGGCTCTGGGTCCGTCTAGTATAACTGGTCTTTCTCAAGCGAAAATTATGTTGGATATGTGGAGTGAAGTGACGGCTGATGCTGATTTCAAGAAGTATATTAGTAGTTCAAAGACAGGTAGAATTAAAGACCAGTTTATATGTCATGCAGCTAATCCTCTTACTATTTATAAAAGTTCTTGGAACTTAGAACCGTGGCGACCTGATAAAACTTTGGCTGGTACTTATATTAATATTTGTAATCCAGAATAAGTTATGGTTAGAAGGGGGTATAAGATGCTAATTGAAAGTATGAGTGACTATTTTTATGAGCCATTTTACATACCGATTTTATTGCTGCTGCTTGGATTGTTATATTTAGGTGTTTTAGTATATAGTTTTACAATAAATAAGTTTAATTTCATAGGCTATGGTTTAATAGGAATATCTATAATAACGTATCTTCTTGTTGGCTTGTATATGACCGGAAAAGGATATTATTCAGACGGACACGCACCAGATCTATTTCTTTTTGGAAGTATGGGTTTTTTAGAGCTTACTTTATTAACTTATCCTTATATATTTCTTACTTTGGCGGTGGTACTTGGTAAAAAAGGCGAGTAATTCAGGGGAGAAATCAAAGCTTTATCTGGGGTTTAATACAAAATAAACATCTAGAATTAACCATAATCTGGTCAGAGAAAAATTTAATTTAGTTTTGGATTGAGAGCGCTTATAAGCGCTTTTTTGTGTTTTAAGTGATTGGAACAAAAGAGCCGAGCCACTTATCTTGTTAATTCTTGAATAAATATAGAAACTCTTCTAAAATATATTTAGTCCATAATTTTACAGTGAATAAAAATATTACATAGAAATGAATAAGAAAAGAAGTTGAAAGGACTTTCCATTATGTCGATGATTTACGAATCTCAAACACTAGTTTCTGCCATGCAAACGCGTGTCGGACAATATAAGGATCTAAAGGAACAGCTCACGGAATTGAAAAAAGGATTTGAGAGTATCGTTCATTTGGATGATGAGCTGCAGGGGCAAGGCGCAGAGGCCATTAAAGGGTTTTACAAAGCACAGATCGATGTCGTGGATTCTTGGCTGCGTCTGATCAATCGGCATGTTGCCTTTTTAAGCGGAATTCAAGGAGATACAATCGAAGCGAACCTTAGTGAAACCGTGGTCACGGTCCCTTTTTTAGAGGAAGAGCTGACAAATGCCACTCGAAATTCCAAGGAAATGGTCACAGCCCAAAAAGATGATCTGAAAAAAATATTTGCTGGAATTGATGATATCATTCAGTTAGAGCCCTTTTCTGACGATGCGTTCTTTGAGAATATCGAGAAAGCTGAAACAAAAAGGACCCAAACGATAGACAAAGTAAACGAAATTGATCATAAGTGGACGACTGAATATGCCAAATCCGAAGAGGACCAAGCGGCAGTGATGGCACTCATGGAGCAATTGAAAGTATCCAGTACAAGGGGAGGAGTAGTATCCCCTCTCTATTTTAATGCAGCAGCCTATAAAAATAGCGAAGCTTATAAAAACCTGGAAGTAAGGAAAAAAGAAACCGCGCAATATCTCAAGGTTAAGAAAGAGGAAGCGGAGAATCGCCGGATCAAAGACTTGAAGGCACAACTCGATCATGTAACAGATCCAGTTGAGTTCCTCAAAATCGCCAAGCAGATCGGTTATGAAAACTTAGCGCCCGCCCAGCAGCAATATGTCATGCAGCTAGAAGCCGCTAAGCAAACCGCAGACATTACAAAAGGAATCGGCGTAGGCCTTTATGATGTAGGGAAAGACTTTGTGACAGGAGTTTGGGACTTTGTCACAGATCCTGGGGAAACGGTCGAAGGCGTAGCAAACTCAATCATGCACCCGATAAAAACCTATAAATATATATCCAAATCCATCTCCGACTCATATGAACGGGATATGGTAAATGGAGATGCCTATTCGCGGTCTCATTGGGTAACTTATGCCCTCGGAACAGTCGTCACATCAGTAGTCGGAACAAAAGGCGCAGGAGCTGTAGCGAAGACTGGGGTAGCCACTACAAAGGCCGCTGCAGTAAAAGGCGTTACGAAGGCAAAAGAACTAGTCTCTATTCCTAACCTATTGCCATACAATCCTAAAAACCAACTGTCGTTGGCAGGTGGAGTACCTTATAATGTGGTTAATGGTACTGGATTAAAAGAACAGTTAATTTCGATGGCGAAAGTGGAGTCTGAAGTTAGTGGTAGGGGTAGGTTAAAAGTAGAAGATGTCACTAAAGAGATTTTGAAGACTAAACCAATGAACTCTCCTATACCTGAAAAGTGGTATAAAAAGGGTGGGAAAATCTCCATCGATGATAATGGCATTTGGACTTATACTAACAAGTCTGGAATATCAGTAAGTTATCCAAATGGTTATCCTGATTTTACATCCTATGTACATCCAAATGTTGAGCCGGTTAAAATCGAGGTACATTCGCCTAAAAATAATCCAAAAGACTTTGAAAATGCAAATATAGCGGCTAAACTTACAAAAGATACTGATCCTCCAATAATTGATATTAGGAAACCACCAGAAGGGTATACATGGCATCATCATCAAGATGGAAAAACGATGATGCTAGTAGATGAAGATATTCATAGAGAGTTTAGACACATTGGTGGTCAATCAAAAGTTAATGGAAAAAATAAGTAAGATTAGAGGAGTGCGAATATGACAAAAATGAGTAGCAAAAATCCAAAGATTTCTTTACAAGATATAAAACAATTTGAACAGGAGTACGATGTTACGCTACCTAAACAATATGTTGATTTTCTACTAGAATACAATGGGGGATATCCTCAAGAATCTAACTTCAGAATATCTGATGATGAAGGAGAAAGTTTAGTTAATAAGTTTTATGGAATTGGGGATATGAAGAGTAATTTAGCTAAAGTTTTTGAGGTTTTAGAAGGAGAAATACCGGAAGATTTTATTTCAATTGCTAATGACCCAGGAGGGAATGAAATTTTAATAGGTGTTAGTGGAGAATACCAAGGAAAGATCTATTTTTGGATTCATGATATAGAACCAGAGGAAGAAATGGGCAATATGTTTATCCTTGCAGATAGTTTTGCTGAGTTCTTTAATAACCTATATGTATCTGAATAATGATACTTATAGGAAGCTACATTTATCCGTTTTAAGCCAACCTATAGTTTTTGTAACAATATAAGTTATGTCAAATACGAAAGATAGCTAGGCGAGATGGCGTTTTAGGCTTACGAAATATCGTTACAAGGAACAAGCTATAAACTTAAGAAATTAAGAAACGCTCGTTGGTAAAGATAAGATTTGTAATGAATTACTTTATATGGCTAACGATAAAGCATTTGATTGTCTTTGAGGCAACAGATGCTTTTTGTTTTTTATGAGATATTTGGACGACATGAATGATGCATGATTGAAATTCAAAGCTCATGAAGGTTGAACCATTATGGAATAATGATTTTATGCTTTGTATTAAGGTAGAAATGTACTTGAAAAAAGATGAATCAATAGCAATGGCATATCCATTATAAGGGGAAATTTAAAAGGGGATCAAAGCGTATGAAATATTCGTATGAATTTAAAAGAAACCCATTAGGATATCTAAGAATAATACTACCACAAGAAATTAACCTTTTCTCAGACTTCATTGAAGATATTGTATTTGAAACAGAAGTGGATGAGTATATTGATATTGTTCACAAAGTAGTGGAAGGTGAATACGAAGAATTTGAAATAGAAGGGAATGCTACCAGTGTCTTGATAAAAAAAGATACAACTGTTCTTCACCACTTTTATATCTTCGATAAGCCAAATGAGAATGAAATGGAAACTGAACAATTTAAAGAACTTATGCTAATATGGAGAAACAAAATTCCAGAAAGATACAAAGAAACTGAGAATTAAGTTTTAGAGATCTAGATAAAGCACAGGGATATCCAAAATAATATATCATTATGTAATCCACATCCCCTAAAGGCCGAAAGAAAGGAACGGAAAAGCTCAAGAAGTGGATTATATTCTAACTGGTTATCCAAATTAATACAAAAGGCTGTGATGGTATGTTGTCTTCTAACAAATTAGAAGAATCTGTTTTTCAGTTCTTGGCTGGAACTTTTCATCAGGATATTGAATCTCCAGAAGATGCATTAGAAGAATTATTAACTGAGGAAAGTAAAGAGTATCTGGAATCTGCTATTGTCTTTTTAACAGATTTTATAGTAAGTGAGTATTCAGATATCAAAAAGAATGAATACATTCAATCTTGTGCAGATGGTGTGTACTTTCCATCTCTTGATTTAGAACCACTTCAGTGGCTCTACCAAGTAATTGAACAAATAAAAGAAGCTGTTAAAAAAATATCAATAGGTGAGTTTGATTTTATCACTTCTATTAGTTATGTATAATAGTAATTTTAAAATTATTGAAATTAAGGTGAGTTACTGTGGATAAGAAAGTTATTAGTTTCCTTGAACAGCTACTTTATGATACAGATAAAGAAATAATAATCAATGAGTTAACGAATATAGATAACCCTTTATTTCTTCATTTTATTGCTGCAAATTATAATTGGAATAGTGGATTTGATGTACCAAGCGTTATCTTAGAAAACGAGGCTTGTGATTTAGGTACCGGTTTATTAATGTTTCATTATGCAGATGGCTATCGTATGTTAGAAGATTCAGATGAAGTTTCAAGTTCTTCATTAGAGGAATGGAAAGATTTTTTGAATAAGATTTATAATAAACTTATAAACTTTGAATTTAAATCCCAGAATATTTCCTTTGACCCTGAATTAACAAAAATTCAAAAGTATAAGTTGAAAAAGAATAACCCAAACATTTCTGATATTCTTATTAATAAATCACCAGGCGAAGTGGTTGACGTTCCTAAAATATAATGTAAATGTTTTAAACCTTGATTGGTAAAATGCCTTTCAAGGTTCCTTTTTTTGTGTGGGGTTTCCCAGTGCCGAATAAACCGTTTATTATTTAAAGAATAGGAATAACTCTAGTAAGCCCTATATGATGTTTTACCAAATAAAAGAGTACGTACTTAAACTTTAAAATGTATGTCATGTTTAATATATTCAATCTCATGAAAATATTCAAAAAATCATCAGTTACAATCATTTCTATTCTCCAACACTCTTACCTTCACTTTCTCTATGCCTTTTAAATTTATTTCGCAAATTTTTACGTACAAAGAATTGGATTGAAACCAAAAAGGAGGTAGCTTATGCAAAAAGAAGGATTTGTATCATTTTGGGTAGGGAATATTAACTCATCAGAGGAATTAGACAATTTACTTGGAATTTCTTATACAGAGGATGGGGATTTTATTCCATCAATGTTTGCTCGAAGCTTTGGCATCGATAGATATGACGACGCTGTTAGAGAAGCGGATTTTTATGATGAAGCTGATAACTTGCTTAGTCGATTATTAGAAGGGTTCTCTTACGATGATGATATTATTCCTAAATTTTCTTCATTGTGTGGCGCACAGTTGCCAAGTGAGTATAATGTTGTAATTCTTCTATACAACTTTAAATATGAGGGAATTAAAAAGAAAACCACAATTAATAAAAGTGATTTAGAGTTCTTAGGTGCAGTAGAATTTAGTTAAAAAACCTTGATTGGCTTAAGCTACTCAAGGTTTTTTATGTCTATATATAGTTCAAAGTTTAAAATAATAGAGGTTGCCTCGATTCTTTAACTTAAAGGAGATCGACTTTTTAGGTTGTAATTCTATTAGCTAATTAAATTACCGAAATGGGTGATATCTTTGTATATTAAGAAATCAATGGTCCAATACTTCAGAATGAGACAAGAGCTTGCAGATGAAGAGGAATGGACTTCTTATTTAAGACTTCAGTTACTGAAGGGCTTAATTCAATTATTTATGAAGGTGAAGTTGACGAAGAAGATTATATAACATGGAAACCTGTAGAAAAAACTACTTCACATGACTTAAAGGAGTTAGAAGAGAACTTAAAAGTAGTATTCCATAAATCAATTATTGAATATTTTAATTCGTATTGGTGCGCTGATTTAGACGGGTTTATAAATGATTTCTATATCAAATTAGAGGCGGTTTTGCCAAACTTCGAATTGGATTCATTCTGAGGGACCTTAGAGAGATATAAGATCAATCATAATAATAGAATTGAAAATATCCCTTTAGGTATCGAAGGGAATGGTTTGTTAGTGGTAATTAATAATGAGAACGGTAAAGTTAAGTTAGAGGATTTCGAAAGGAATTCATTTGAGGTTATTTCAGAAAGTATTGAAGCATTAATTTCTAAACTAAGAATAAATAGATAGTCGGAAATTCACAGTTGATAAAACCGGGGTAGTTGGTTCTATCAACTTTTTAATTTGAAGAAATATCTCACCCATAAAGGCCGATTCAGACTTAGATGATATTATTGAAATAATAGAAGACCTTGAAAATAAAGGAGAAACTAAATGGATAAAACTCAAATTACGAAAGACATTAGAGGTGCCATCAAAAGTGGCAAATTGGATACGGTAAGGGATTTACTTGTGAAAGAACCAGAAATGTTAACATGGATGACGCCCTTTGGTACATGGTTACATACAGCAGCAGCTTATGGGCATTTAGAAATAATAGTATATCTTATTAATGCCGGGATAGATACTAATGCACAGGGTGGAACTTTTTCTACAAATGCCCTTGAAAGAGCCGCTACAAAAGGGCATTTAGATATTGCCGAATATCTCATTAAACAGAATGTTGAGATTGATACTAGTGAACCAGATAGAAATCCTCTGTTTGCTGCAATATATGGTGGTCATTTTGAGATTGTTAAATTGTTAGTTGAGAATAATATAGATATAACCATAAAATACTCTGGTGACAACATGAAAGATATGGATGCTTATGCATTTGCCATTGTTAGAGGACAAACAGAAATTGCTGACTATTTAAAGCAGAAGATGGATCTGAAGGGGACTTCAAGTTAGTCTATGAAAAATTAATGAAAGCCAAAGGGTTTAGTAGTCAAAATCAGGCGAAAAACTGGCTGAGAGAAAAAGGTCTAACACCACACCATGCAGATGACGTTACTATACAGTTAATACCTACAAAGTTACATGAAAATATACCACACATTGGTGCTGCATCAGGTTTAAGAGGAGGGTTTTGATTTTTGAGTAACAATTATCTAGATCAAATAGAAAATAAATTAAACACCTTAAATATTAAGAAACAAGAAGTCTTTTCTTTAAGTTCAAGAGAAAATCTGATTAAGAAAATAGAGACGATGTATGATATTTTCATTCCAAAGGATTATAAGGAGTTTCTTCTTAACTATGATGAAACTTTTTTTGAAAATGAGGTAACGTATAAACCGATTGAGACATCACCTTGGACATCTAAGGAGGGTACTCAAGTATTTGAAGGTTTTTATGGATTAGCTGGTGAAAATAATTTATTCGACCAAATAGAAGGTTATTTAAATCGGATGCCAAATTGTATGATTCCAATTGGGGAAAGCCCGGGAGGAAATTTAATCTGCTTAGGAGTAAAGGAAAGCATTATAGGTAAAGTTTATTTCTGGAACCATGAAAATGAACGTGAAGCTAAAATAATGGTAGGAATAGAAGATGCTTCGGATGAGATTAACTCATATTGGGATAATATACATCTTGTATCGGAAACATTCTTAGGTTTTTTAAGTGGATTAGAAATAATTAATGAAACTGAGAATATCGATGTTGATGACGTAGAGCTGTGGCTAGATGATGAATTATTAGATGATTAAATTGTTCGCATTAAATTGGTTAACAGTATTATTATGTTTACCTTTTCGCTGGATAGCACCAACCATATAATTGAAAGGACTTTTAAAAATTCAAGATTAGTAGGTGATTTTGGTGAAATATTCAGCTTTACAGGAATTTATTAAGCGGTATGGAAAAGATGATGATTTTACAGGTGGAGTAAGTGATGAAAAAGTTAGAGAAACTGAACTAAAACTACAGGTCTCATTACCGGAAAGTTACAAGTGGTTTTTAAGAAACTATGGTTTTGGTGGACTCTTTGGAGTGAGAATAATTGGATATGGTTATACGGGTTCAGCAGTAGTAGATGCTACCAGAGGTCATCAAAAGTATTATGATTTAATAGATGGACTTGTGGTTATAGAAGATATTGATGAATTTGCCTATTGCCTCGATACTAATAAAATGAAAAATGGAGAATGTCCAGTTATTATGTGGGATAACCAAGAGGGATATGGTTTTACCGCAGCTGATAATTTCCTAGACTATTTGATCGAAAGTCTTGAAGAGGCAAAAGAAAACTGGGATGAAGACGAAGAGGATTGGTGAAAGCTGGATTTATATGAATTGATAATGCTATAAGGATTTTTTGGAATGGCTGATAGCTCTTTTGAAATTCAAAGGGACTTTTATGGAGGTTGAGTATGAAATATTCATACGATTTTTTTAGAGACCATGTTGGGACATTGAGAATAAAATTATCGGATGAAATAAAATTATTCGCTGATTTTATTGAAGACATCCCTACAGAGGAAGAAGCAGATGAGTATATTACGATAGTTGAAAATGTCTTAAATGGTTTCCATGAAAAATTTGAAATTCAACTTAATGCAACAAGTGTGCTAATAAAAAAAGAAATGACAGTGCTTGAACACTTTTATACATATGAAGAGCCTTATGAAAATGAAATGGAGACTGAAGAATTTAAAGAACTCATGATAATATGGAAAAATAAAATCCCAGAAAGATTCAAGAAAAATGAGAATTGAGTTTATGCTTCTAATTTGATTATTCCCTTAGTGTATTCTACATACTTGTCCGTGCGTTAAGAAACTAAGGATTTGAAGGTGATATTGGTGAAATATTCAGATTTACAGGAATTTATTAAGCAGTATGTCGAAGATGATGATTTTACAGGTGGAATAAGTGAAGACAATGTAAAAGAAACTGAACAAAAACTACAGGTCTCATTACCGGAAAGTTACAAGTGGTTTTTAAGAAATTATGGTTATGGTGGACTTTTTTCATTGAAAGAGCATTGCTCATCCTTCGAAAGAAAGACCCTTTGTTTAACTTGAAAATCAAAAATTGTTAAATGGCACTAAAAAAGGGATGAAATTAAACAGAATTCAGAAAAAGAATCTTAACGGTGTAGGTCTGTCATGGGTAGGTCAAATTATTCCTGGGTAGTTATCAAAACATATAAAAAACTAAGTCTATCTAATAGTTTTCTAATTAAATGATCATTGCCTGCGTTTTTTGGGGGAGGTTCTGCTGTCTAGCTTTGGGCCCTTGCATATCTTTAATCCAATTCAGGAGGGTCATGGCTTCGTCGATTGCTGTGCTGTCAAAAAAATACAAAATGATCTAGATAATTTCATCTAGATCATTTTGTATCAAGAACTTATTTTTATCTAATACTTTTTCATCTCTTTATTATTTAACAAAGATCGAAATTGCCTCCAATATAATTGAACAATTGGATGATTTTCAATGATTACCCCAGTCTCAATGTTTTTTTCAAAGCCATGAAGTGTAAAATTGGCTGATGTTAATAATATTTTTGATTGATCTACTATGATAAGCTTTGAGTGTAAGCTAGCCCATTTATCATCTGTATCTCGGTCCCAATAATATAAATTAGGAAAATGAAGATTGTCAGGCCAATTATTTTTTATATTAATCAGGTTATGATCATTTTGGTGGAAGATAATATCGATTTTACATCCTCGTTTTGTTGCTTCGATTAGTTCATTAAATAAGGACCTCACATAATCATGTTCGAGAGAAAAAGCATAACCAACTAAAAAGACTTCATATTTTGCCTTTTGAAATAAATGCTTCACTGTATCATAGGTTTTATGCGTTATTGGGCTTTCCCCAAAGACTGGTCCTGTCCAAACAGGTAATAAATTAGGTTCGGTTCTTTTTCGATGTTGATGCATTTTCGTAGCTACATTAATAGCCAGCAATAATTGATCTGTTTTCACATTCTGCTTGTAAGCTTCTTGTAAGAGCTCAAAACCAAGAAAATCAAGATCAAACGGTAATTCTAATGTGTATAGTGCAGTTTGGAAATTTCTTTGTATACTTTCGCTGCTTGTCTCAAGCATAGTCATGAAATTATTGAGGAAACCTGTTTCGTTAATGAGACAGGCTTCCACGAACCTTACTATTTTTGAGTCAAGATCTGCCATCTTTGAAATATTCCCTTTCATGAGTAGCAACGGTTTTTACAAGAATAGAACGATCCAAATATCTGTTGGATTTCTCACAGGAAGTTTCAGAGATTAGTAAACAGCTGTGACATGCAGCTCCATTAATATCATGTAGTTGCTCAGGATCATGCTCAGCACAAAGCGGATCTCCTGAGCAATACAATGAAGCAGAAAGTGCTCGAGCTAGAATAGACTCAAAATGTTGGTTCTTACCTAATTCAACCAGTCCCCCAAGACTTCCTTCAGAGTCTACAGTTGCTGTGTAGATAAGTATACCTGCCATTCCCTTATCCCTATCTGAATAAATTCGTTCTTTTAAAGCAGAAGAGGAGTACCCTGAATGTAGACATAGCTCCCGAATTAAAGCATGAGAAAGAGTATGCAAGAGTATATAGCGAATACCTGGAAATGGAGGAATAAGTTCTTCCGGTACATGCCTATCTCTATACAAGTTAATATGAGCTTGTTTTACAGCCGTAGCATATTTTGAATTTTTATCCTCCCATTTAGTTAATTCATCTTCATTTAGAGAAAGAAAAATGCCCTCTCCAAACGATTCCACTCCTGGTAACCAATCAAGTTTAGAGTCGCTGATAGGTGCCATACTTTTTTCACTGGAATGATTATCGTGTTCTCCCGATAATCGTAATGTAGCATCAGGTAAAGGATTTATTCGCGTAAATCCTTTTAACACCATTACTTCTTTCAGTCTCTTTACTCTAATTAATTTATTGATAAGTTGTTCGTATCTGTGTGGGATTGGTTGTTTTTCAACTTCAAAGTCTTGTTCATTTAAATATTCCTGCCCGGATGTTATTGCGTCCCACTCTGGCAGAAGTAAATCCTCGTCGTCATCTGATGATGTTTTTAAACGATTAACAATAGCCCAGAGGTCCTCAGAATTATGAATCTTTAATTCTTTATTCCGTTTTGCAAAAAATAAAAAGATATCCTTATCGTTAATTAGTTCAGCATCAGAAAAATCTATTTCCTCTCTAACGAGTTCTTCTAAAGGGTTTGAATTTGATTGTACAGGTATCATAATAGAGCTCTCTACTACTGGAAAGTAAAGATTAGAAGCCCCTCGTAATAAAATTTTCCTTTCTTTTTCACATGGGTCTTCGGATCTGTTTTTAGATCCAAGCCATGGGCGGCTTCCTTTACACTTAGGGAGTAGTTTTTCATTTTTATATGCTTCTGCAAATGACCTTTCAATGTCGCAAGTGTCACATCGAACAATTAAATCAGTAAGAGATCCACTCTTGCCAGAATCCATAAGTTTAAGTTTACAGTTCTTAAAATCATACTCTTTCTTATATTTGGAATGAACATAAAAGCCCCAGGGGAAATCATCAATGTGTCCATTTTCACAAGAAGTTAAGAAACGAACAGGGTGTGTTTTTATTTTCTTACAGGGATTTTGACAGAATAGTACTCCATCTTCCTCTATAAAATGCCTGTTATTTCCTAGTTTTCGGCAGGTGGGACAAATGTGAAATTCTGGAAAACGGTATGCGGGTATTGTTCCTATACTATTGGTCTCACCATTTAAGGGAATGGATTTAATTTTATTGATCCGTAACTTTTTTTTTAATCTAGGTTCATTAATATCACTCGAATATCGAAGCATTGTGTTATGATCCCATTTATTAATTCCACCCATTATTACCGAAAAGTCAGGTAAATCTACAATGGCGCCAGGACCGAAAGTAGTGATTAACTGACTGGGACGAACCATACCAACTATTTTATTCATAAAAATTAATCCCTCCTTAGATATATACCCGCTGTTGTTTCAACATCCCTCATAGAATTAGGCGTCTTAAAGTAGCCATTTGCCTTTTGGCCAAGGGGATAAAGAAGATTGCTATCTTCTTTTCGCTGTTTATAACTATATAAGAGTTTACTTTTATCAACCGCCTCTTTCCAGGTGGCGAAAAGTTTTTCCAAGTCGTGTAAAACCTCATCTTCAGGTGAACCAATACTTTGGACCCGATCAAGTAATACCTTTTGTACTTCCTCACTTATTGTATCGTCTTCATTGATATAAGAAGGAGAGTTATTTGATGTCATATCTAAATGACCAAGTCTAGCCATTGAAACTGTTGCGCCTGCAAGTCCTCTATCTCTTGCTCTGGAAGAGAAAGGTGTAACACTAATAGGTTCAACGTGACGATAAATAGCAGCATGATAAGCATAAAATTCTTCGTAATGGGAAATGTCTCGCGGGCGGACCCAATTGTAAACGGTTAAAACAAAACCTGGATCCCTTCGACCAACGCGACTTGTTGATTGAATATATTCTGCTGTAGTTTTTGGTTGACCATTAACTACCATTAGCCCGAGACGAGAAACATCGACTCCAACGGAAATCATATTACTTGCTAGTAGTACATCGACGGGGAGTAAAGATCCTTTTTTATGAAAGGGTTGTTCCAATTTTTTTAGTATTTTTGGTATTTCTGAAGAATCGATACGACTTGTTAATTCAGGAACATCTCGTTCATATTCTCTTTTTTTATAAAGGAATTTTTGTTCTTCACTATTTTGATTTTCTAAAGTTTTCATCCTGCTCGGGACATCATCCTCAATTAACCGAACAGCTCCGCCAAGCTCTCGTAAGCTATTAAAATATCCTACGAGCGTTTGATAAGGGTCGATTGCAGATCCAGAATATTGATTTTCCATAGCGGGAGTACTTGAAAGCACATTCGCATATGTACGTAGTAGTGCTGTCTTCATACTCCTTCCAGGTGCAAAAATACCAACATACATTCTGCCGGGTGTTTCACAAAGTGGTCGTTGCTTAGCGAAGAACGAGTCTTTGTGGGAAAGGCCGGGACTAGGAAATATTCTTGCCTTGCGGTTAAATAACCCCTTAATTTGTTGTTGAGCATTTCGTATAGTAGCAGTTGAAGCTACCACTTTAGGTCCAATTCTTTTACCGTTAATTTCAACAGATGATAAATAATCAATAGCGGTTTCATACAAACCAACCATTGTTCCCAATGGTCCCGAAATAAGATGGAGTTCATCCTGAATAATAAGGTCTGGGGGATGAACTTGTTTTGTATTGGAAACAGTTGAAGTGCCCGCTACATTCTTAATATTATTTGTTTCTTCCTTACTAGAACCATTAGAAACGAATCCCCAATTTGTCACTTCACCTTTAACCTTACCAAATAAATTTTGAATTTCGGGTTTCCATGGCATTTGTGAAAATTTATCCACTGTTCCAATTAGCATATCAGGTAATAATCGATAGATTTCTTCATCTGTTACAACTACTGGAATACCTTCAGTAGAATGAGAAGAGTGATATTCGCATTCTTTATCTGGACAATGAATAAAAATTCGTCTTTTCTTTTGATTTGCTTTATATGATTTTAGGAAAACACGTGGGTTTTCTTCGTCGTACAGAGAATGTCCGCACCATGGACATGATACAAGTTGAATAGGAGATCCTTTTGATTTATCAATATAAATATCTCTGTTACCCAAAGCTTGAGATTTTAATGCTTCAATAGAATTTAGTGCATCAGTAAAATTGTTTGGAACACTTTTTTGACCCACCCATAATCCAATCCTAAAAGGAGTATTTCCAAAATAGTCAGTATTCCTCTTACGAATAAATTCACAGGCACAAATTAATGCTGATGCACGCTGAAACTGTTGAACTGTCAAAAGACGCAGCGTATAACGCATAATAACAGATATTCCTACATCTGTTCTTAATCCATCGTTTTCCCTCATTCTACGATATCCCAATGTAAATGCAGCTAAGCCTAAATATGCTTCAGTTTTACCACCACCTGTAGGAAACCATAATAAGTCTGCTAATTCTCGATCTGAGGATTCTGGATTTACTGTACCTTCTAAATTTTGCAGTATAAATGCCATTTGGAATGGTCGCCAATTCGCCGAGACTTCTTCAGGTGAAGTCCCTTCTAAGGCAAAGATACTTCGTGAGCGTTGAAGCGCCATCGCTTCATTTGCGAAGCAGAAAGCTTTTAGTACAGTCTTATCATTTATAATTAGATTTAAGCCATTTCTCATTCTTCGTAAAGAGTCAGTACATCTATTCATATGTGCTGAAGCTATTTCCTTATGTGATTCATCAATTTGAGGGATTTCTTTTTTTTGTTCAAGAATCCACTTTTCATATTCATCACATAGGGGTTCAAGAGCTTCTTTTAGTTCTTTGCTAGAATTTATTTTTGCCAGCTTCTTCATATCGAGAGTTCCACCTTTGTCCCAAACAGGTGGGATAACCATTGGTATTTCATAGTAAGGTAGAATACTAGTTTGCAGCCTCCCAGCTCGTTTTGCATCCGATGTAACATCTTCCCATCGAACAGCAATACTATGTCCTACTGCAAAAACAGTTTCATCCTTGTATAGTAAATGATTGGAAATCGTATCGGCATCTTTATACCCTTCATTCGTATTAGAAAAGGCTTGTCTTACTAAAAATGCTTCCTGTTCTATAGTTTCAATAATCATCTCTGGCTGAAATACGCATTTGAAATCAATATCATGTTCATCGGTTTCTTGTTTGTATCGGTTTACGAGAAACATACTTACTGCAAGAGTATCCTCAAAGGGTCTAGCCAGCCATTCTAAGAATATATTTGTAGTATTAGGAATTAGTACTTTCTTCCTCTTACCAATGTCTGTGCTAAAGTCAATTTCATAATTGGTTAGTCTGTATGGTGTTCTTTCCCAATTTTCCTTATCTGCTAGTTCATTATACATACCAAAGTTAACAGTGGTACTGACTTTAGTTGAGTTTTTATCAATTAAGAATGAGATTCCAATTGCAGAAGGATTCATAGCCTTAGAAAGTGGAGCAAGTTGTTCAATTTCTTCTTTATTTGTTTCCTTTCCTTCCAAACTGTTTACTTCATCCTCTTCTCTTGCCAATGAAGAATTTTGGGGCCAGAGAATACCGCATAAATATTTTTGTAAAGGTTTTGTTTTAAGTACCTCGGTTGCGTGATCAGGTCCAACCAGTTCTGTATGTAACCGCTCAAATAATTCTTTTCTAACTTTTACAGACTCATTTTTCATGTTGAAGCTCCTCTCTAATATCTTAATAATATCTAAAAATGGTTTATTTTAATATATAAATTACAGTAAAATTCCATTATTGTGGTAAAATAGAACCGATTTGAATTTTCTGAATCAGAAAGAAGGAAAGTTATTGTGGAAATTATTATAGACAAACTTAATGATGAACAGAAGAGGGCCACAACTTCTGAAGCTAAATACCTACAGATATCTGCAGGACCAGGCACAGGAAAAACATCAACACTAGCAGCACGCATATTTAATTTACAATACAACTTTAATTTAGGACAAAATAAGATTATTGCAATATCTTTTTCTCGTATAGCAAAACAACAACTAATAAATAAAATGCATGACTATTCTGAAAAACTTGGTTATGGAAGTTTAATAGAAGTTTTGACTTTTCACAGTTTAGCTCACCGTATAGTTCGCTTTGGAAGTCATACAGGAGAGTCTAAGTTTAAAAATGGATTTCAGACATTTTCCACTGAGGATTTTATAAAAATAAAGCCCACAATAATAAAAGGTTTATGTTCGCAGTATGCTAACCGAGATTTAGTTGGAGTTGCACTTGCAAAAGGCTTAAACCTCTTACGCCAAGGTGCACAACTAAATAAAGATACATGTAAACATTGGTCTGCAATTGAGCCAGACATTCTTTATAAAATTAATATTGATGCCGGTGATCGGGTACTTATTGAAGGTAAAGATATGATTGAGTTTTGGAAACAAATTGAACTGTTGGAAAAAACAAAAAATATTATTGATTTTCAAGGGTTAATTACTGAGGCAAATAAAATATTAGAAAAAAAATCCACTGCATATAATATGATTGCTTATGGGTTAGAACATATTCTTGTAGATGAATATCAGGATAGTTCATTATCTCAAGAAAGTTTACTTTTTTCTCTGGCGGGGTCAGATAAAAATATAGCAGTTGTTGGAGATAAAAATCAGGCCATTTACACGTTTAATGGATCCAATCCTAATAACCTTGATCGCTTTTATCAACGCTTTAAAGAAGTATCACCCTTACAAACAGAAAAAGTACACCTTGAAAAAAATTATAGATCTACAAAGAACATTGTAGAAATATCGAATCATTTTCTAGGTAACAGACAGATTGAATATGCGAAAAATACGTGGGGAGAAGAGGATACTAAACCCATTGTAGTTAATACACATTCTGTTGAACTTTCCGCAACTTTTATTGCAAGTAAGATACAAGAATTGAAGTTCAAAAGAAATATTTCCTATAATGATATTTGTATACTTTATAGAAAGAATTCAGATCATGCACCTCAAGCAAATGAGGTGATTAAAGAGCTTGAGAACTATAAAATACCATGGCATAAAGCGATCTTGACTTCAAAAAAAGAAAGAAATTTAAAAGAAGAAATAATGGGAATTTGCGATGAATACCCAGGAAATGATCTCGAAGAACTGCTGGATACTCTTGAAGGATCGCATAAGAATGAAAAAGAAATACTAGGATTAATTAAGGATGCACTAGTGCAAGGAGCTACCGACACTGATGATTTAATTGATTACTTAATTGACTTAGATGAAACAGTGGCTAATAGAAATGTAGAGGCTGTTACGCTAAGTACAGTTCATGGTGCGAAAGGTCAAGAGTATCCGATTGTTTTTGTTTTATATCTAGGTGATAGGCATTTCCCTCATGGTAGTCAACCAGATATAGAGGAAGAAAGAAGACTACTTTATGTTGGTATCACCCGTGCAATGAGCCAATTATACATTTTGGGGCAACGTGGTATTCAACATGAAGATTTCCTTGGGGATTGCATGAGCAATTCTTACGTAGAGGTAAAACACTTCCATACACGCTATCAGGAAGAGACCGTAGAAGGTTTTAGTAAGAACGAAATAAACCAAATAAATGAAACAGCAAGTAGACTTGAAATTGAAGAAGAGAAAAACAGAGTAAGGCTTGTAGACATGATGGAAGATTGGTAATTAAGGAGAGAAAGAAATGGAACAGGGTAAAATTAAATTAACAGAAAAACAGCAGCAGTGTGTAACTTTTAAACCGGAAGGATCTCTACTTGTTCGCGGTATCCCGGGTAGCGGTAAGTCAACTATTATTATGGCGAGAGCTCAATATTTACTTAAAAAAAATCCAACTGAATCTCTTGTTATCCTTACTTTTAGCCGTGCTTTAAGTAATTATGTAAGGCAACTAGCTTTTAAAACAGGTGATAACCCAGCCCAAGCACTTACTTTTCATAACTGGGCGCAGTTACTTTTGAAGGATACTAATTATCCTCATACTAGATTAATTTTAGGGGAGAATCGTCGTAATGTAGTTCAGTTTGCTAAAAATATTATCAATAAAAAAACAAATGCTGTATTTCTAAAGTTTAATGGACAGAAAAATGAAAATAGAGCGTTAATCGACTTTCTAAGTGATGAAATTGAATGGATTAAGGGAAGCGATATTAATAGTAGGGATGAGTATTTGAAAATTAAACGTGCAGGTAGAGGTACAGAAATACGTGTAACAAAAAAACATCGCGAAACCATATATGATGTATTAGAAAAATATAATGAATTATTAAAAAACCATTCTAAACATCAAGGTGTAGATAGTGAAGATTTAGCACGTATCTTAATTGAAAAAGTAGATTCTATCCCGAAAAATAAGCGTCCGGATCATATACTAGTGGATGAGGCCCAAGATTTACATAGTGTACAGCTTCGCGCTATTAATATTATTGCCAAAAAAAGCTTAACTGTCGGGGCTGATAAGGGACAACAAATTTACCGTAGAACCTTTACTTGGAAAAAGGCAGGGATAGATGTAGTAGGAAATCGTAGTCGTTTTTTAGACGAAACGTTCAGATCTACTAAACAAATTGTGCAGCTTGCAAATAATTTTCAAGAAAAGGATAAAATTTTCACGAAAGATGAAGAGTATATAAAAGCAAGACTTCCAGAAACTGAAGGGAAAGTTCCTCAACTTTGTTTATGTGAGGGAAATAAAGAAGAAATGCAGAAAGTCATAGAACATATTAGGAAGATACGTAAATCGTTTCCAGAGGATACAATTGGAGTGATAGTGCCACGAAAAGGTGATCTACAGGATTATAAAATCAGTTTAGAGTCTATAAATATTCCAGTATACAATTTACAAGAAGATGAGTTTGATATTATCTCTCCTGGTGTAAAGCTTATCACTTTCCATTCTTCAAAAGGACTTGAATTTGATCATGTAATTGTAACTGGATTAAAGAAAGGGAAGCTTCCTTACAAAACACCAGGACTTGGGGAAGATGAAACGGAATTCATATCGAGAGAGAGAAAGAAGTTCTATGTAGCTATGACAAGAGCAAAGAAAACATTAATGATTACTGCAGTGAAACCTTACTCTTCATTTGTTGAAGATCTAGAACCAAAATTATATGAATTATATCAAAAGTAGCCGGAGAATATTCTCTGGCTATTTTCTTACAAAAGGGTTTGGTTAATAAAGTAAGTATAAATTTAACCGTTTTTATTATTAATAACGAATATTAGTATTATAATGAATCTATATGATTTAGAAATAAGTATTAGTAGGTGTAATAATCTTGGTAATTATAGATTTGTTTTCAGGTGCTGGAGGCCTTAGTGAGGGATTCCATAAAGAAGGATATAATATTGTAGCTCAAGTTGAAAAAGATTCTTGGGCTTGTGAAACACTTAAAACTCGAACTATCTTTTACGAGTTGCAGAAAAATAATGATCTTGAATTATATAATAAATACGTTCAAGGGAAAAAAACATATAAAAATATTGAAAGTAGCAGAGATGAAATATTTGAAAAGTATGATTATTTAAGAGAAAAATTAAGTTATGAAATAATTAATAAAAAATTTGGTAATCCAGCTAATGATAAAGAGGCAACATCATCTAGAGACATTGTTCAGTTAATAAATAATAGTTTAAATTACCATAAAGTAAATTCAGTAAATATGATTATTGGGGGGCCTCCTTGCCAAGCTTACTCCTTAGTAGGAAGAAGTAGAATGGGCGTCAATGCAGAAAAAGATAATCGGAATTTTTTATTTTATTATTATTTAGGAATAGTTAAAGAGTATGCTCCAGAAATGTTTATTTTCGAAAATGTTCCAGGAATTCTTTCTGCCAAAAAAGGAGAAGTATTTAAGGCTATACAGGAAGAATTTGATAAAATTGGGTACACGATCATGTCAGGAGAAGATAGTAATCATAATAAAAATATTATTAACTTTGCTGATTATGGGGTCCCTCAAAATAGAAAAAGAGTTTTGTTGTTTGGTTTTAAAAATGGAAGAAATCTAACTTACCCTAATTATTCTAAATTTAAGGTAGACTGGCAACATGATTTAACTACTCAAAATGTTATTTCTGACTTATGTAAGCTTAATCCGGGTGAGGGTGTCGACTTTGGATCTTTAGAATATAACCTAACAAATGATTTGAATAGATTCCAAGTCTCCATGCGAGAAAGTAGCCAAGTCATTCTAAACCATAAGGCAAGACCTATTCAAGAACGTGATAGGCAAATATATAAGATAGCAATTGATAAGACGAAAAAAGGGGAAAAATTAAAATATCCTGATTTACCTGCAAATTTAAAAACACATAAAAATGAAAAGTCATTTATTGACCGCTTTAAGGTTCATGGGGAAAATGAAATACCACATACAGTGGTAGCGCATATATCCAAAGATGGACACTATAATATTCATTATGATTTACAGCAGACAAGGTCTCTAACTGTACGTGAAGTTGCAAGAATACAGACATTTCCTGATAATTTTTTCTTCGAAGGACCACGAACTGCCCAATATGTACAAGTTGGAAATGCGGTGCCTCCCTTGATGTCTGAGATAGTTGCGAAATCTATTAAATATTTACAATGATATTAAAGTATGGAGGACCATTTTGGTCCTTTTTCTTTTAGTTATTTTCATATTTATTGTTCCTAGATAGGACATATTAATTCTACATTTGTAACCTAGATATCCACTTTTTACAACCACTTAACGATATATCTTTTTCCTATAGATAAGGTCATTATCAATGCTAAAATATAATACATATAACAACTTTAATCTTTTTATTAAATATCGAAAATTTCATATTATTGGTATAATATTAGTTATAAATTACCACTATTTTGAAAGGTGAGAATTCTATGAAAAATAGTATCATAAAAGAGGAACAAATAACATTAGATTCAAAATTAGTGGAAATCGATGAGATTATTGGGGCATTATCCAATGAATTAAAAAATAGTTCTTCTAAAGATATTACTCTAGAAAGAACCAATCGAGATTTCATTGCTAAATATTCGGATGCGAAAAAGAACCCTTATTTTGCACGGGTGGATACATATGAGGATGGAAAAAAAGAGACTTTTTATATTGGTCATACGTCAATAGCTAAAGATAAAAATGAAGATATCATATATAGCTGGAAGTCATCCATAGGGGATTTATTTTATGAATTCAATGGTGGGTCAGGTGAAGTTATTATAAATCGTGGCTATGGTGAGCGTTATACGTTCAATGTGGTTTTTAAACGTAGCTTACGGATAGAAAAATTAAAAGTGAAAAGCTACACAGACGTGATTAGTCAGCTTGCTTCAAATAAAGTGAACTCAGAACAACAGAATGATTTTCTTTTTGATGATGTGTTATTGGAATTATTAAATGACCGGGGCAATAAGACACAATTGAAAGATATCATCATGACAATCCAAAAAGAACAGAATGATATCATCCGTCAGCCATTGAATACGTCTATCATCGTACAAGGGGTTGCGGGAAGTGGCAAGTCATCAATTGCTTTATCAAGGATTTCCTATCTCCTAACAAGGTACAAGGAACGGTTAAACACTGAAGACTTGTTAATAATAGGACCCAATAAAATGTTTTTAAGTTATATACAAGATGTCCTACCTACCCTTGAGATTGATGATATTTCTCAGCTTACTTTTATGTCTCTTGCAGTTTCCATCATTAAAGAATTAAAAAATGTAAAGGAACCAATCAATCTCTTGGATGACTATTTAATAGGCGAAAAGATGGAACATGATTTTTATATTGAAAAAACAACTATTCATTTCAAGAACAAATTAGATTTATATCTTGAGGAATTTGAAAAGCAATTCCTTGAAGAGATTAAAGGTTTTGAATACTATGATCCATATAATCAATGCTTTGTCAGATTAAGTAAAGAAGAAATAATTTCAAAGTACAATCAGCTTGGGTATATACCTTTGGCGAAAAAGTATTCCAACACCCTTAAGTTTGTAGAGAGATGGGTAGATGAATTTCTGGATCACAAACAAAAAGAATTAAAGGAAGAATTCGATAACATCATAAAAGTTGTTTTAACTGGTTTACCAGAGGGAAGCTCCCTCCGCACCCAAGTGTTTAATTCTGTTGAAAAGGCTTATACCCATAAGATAAAGATGTTAAGGGAAGCATTGAATCTTTCATGGAAAACATATGCCAAGGAATGGCCTAAAATTGAATTATTTTCTCTTTATAAAAGAATCATTGATTTAGAATTGGCTGAACAGAGCGAGTGGGCTGCGGGAAAAAATATCAGCCTAAATGCATTTAAGAAAAACTTTAAATACGAAGATGTTGCACCTCTTATATATCTTCATACTGTCTTGAATGGTAACGATAAATTATATCAGCATATCGTGATAGATGAGGCACAAGATTTAAGTCCTTTTCAAATATACGTTTTGAAGGAGTTATGCCATTCCATGTCTCTTCTTGGGGATGTGACGCAAAGTATCTATTTGGATCATGGTCTAAAAGATTGGAATGAAATAATTAAAGAAGTTTTTAATGAAAATAAAGTGAATCTGATGGAAATGAACACAAGTTATCGATCTACGAATCAAATTATGGAATCAGCGAACCTTATATTAAAAAATTCCAAACTGAACTTTCCGGAAATCTTCCCTATAGGTCGTACAGGAATTAAAGTCGCAGTTTCTAAGATTATCAATCCACCAGATTTATTGGAAAATATCATAGAATCAATAAAAGAAATCCAAAATATGGGCTATAAAAAAATTGCGGTCATCCACAAAGACTTGAAGAAATCTATTTCCTTGCATAAACATCTCCTAGATCAAATTTCAAGCCTTCAGATGGTAACAAGTCCGGATGAAAGCATCCTTAAAGATGTTATTGTCATTCCGTCCTATTTAACCAAAGGGCTGGAATTTGATGCTGTCATTCTACCTAATGCAAATAAGCTGAACTTTAACTTGTCGGAACTTGATACAAAGCTATTATTCGTATCAATAACACGAGCTCAGCACTATTTAAAGATTTTCTACCATGAGGAACTGTCGCCATTATTAAATGGAATAGAATATGAAGAACCAGTAATAATTGATAATGGAGATTACTCTTATCTATAGAGGGAAGTTTATTATTAAAAATAGTATAGTTGTACCTTGAACTCTTTTACGCTCGGGATTTTTCTCCACGCAAAAGTTTATTTATTGTATTAAATACAAATCAAAAAGAAAGAGACATTCTACTTAAGAATGTCTCTAACTAAATAATAAATTTACGCTGTTAAGTCTTTTAGGGTTAACAGTTCTTTCAGTTTTTTGCCTAAAATAACCGTTTTTCAACATATAAAATAAAGAAGGTTTCTTTATTAATTATAATTTTGAAAAACAATCTAATATTAAAAAAATCAATTATTTTATTATTAATATTAACTGAGATTATTTACTTGTTTAAGACTAAATCATGTTTTTCTTCAGCGGGCTTTTATACTTATGTATACTTTAATAATCCAAAAAATCCAGTGATAATGAAGTGGGAGGGGATATAATGTTTACGGGAAAGTTAATAAGAGAGTACAAAAAAATTTTCGGATTTAAAGCGAATGTTAAAGAGTGTATTAAAAGCGATCGTTTAACCATACTCTATATAGTGTTATGTCTCATCTTTACATATTTACTCGGCACATTTATTGATAAACAAAACTACTTACTGATTTTTATTTTTTTAATATTTGACATTTTCGCTTTTTTAATTTTTTATTTTCATCGAAAAAATTTAATATTAAAAAAATATGGTAGTTTGTATGGATTTCAACAACATAAGATTAATATATTTAAGGATATTTTAAAAGATAATTTTAATATTGATAGTTCAGAAGGGTTAAAACAATTAGATGAGATTGTTAAGAAGGAGATTAGCATATTAGAGGACATGAAAAAGTTTCCTTTTTCAGAGTGGATAAGACCACTGATTACTGCATTATTGATTACTGGATTGCTAGGACTAGGCATTCAGCAATTTTTAAAAGGGAATGATGTTCAAGCAGGGAAGCTGGTAATGCTGTATTTTTTAATTATCGGAGTTACTATTTTTATTTCATTTTTTATTTCAATGTGTGACAGTCGAATAACTTATTTAAAGAAAATTTCATTTCAATTAAGCGAGCTAATTCTTTTAAAGGAGTTGGAGTTAGAATCTCGTGAAAAGAAGAAACAATTAAAGAGTTGAATAAAAAGAAAAAGTATTTAGTAACCAATTATAAATTTTTCATTAATTCATAAAACCAATGATCCGGTTGTGCCTAACCTATATCATCAAAAGAAAGAGACATCCCCCACCCAAGGAATGTCTCTTCTCTTTTTATAAACTAATAGCACTCATCATCCCCTCATGCGTAGCTTCCTCAATCGTACGCGGGCCAAGGCAGTCTCCTATTTGTTTCACGATGGGCGCATGGCCTTTCATTTCTTCGAATAGTTCTGTGTTGGGTATGCGGCCAAGGGAGAGGACGATGGAGTCCCAATTGGTTAGTTCTTGTTTTTGTTGGGTGAATAGGTTCCGGATGATGACGTGATTTTCTTTGATTGCCCCGAGATCGTAATGGGGTAGGAGTGTGACGTTTAGGTTGTATAGTTTTTTTAGGTATTCATTTCTGAGATATTGGTGGACGGTTTCCCCTATGTGCAGTCTGGATGATATGAGTGTTACTTGGTGGCCTTTTTCGGCTAGGTAAATGGCTGCTTCCATGCCGGGCCAGTCACCGCCAAAGTCGAATACCAGTACGTTTTCCCCGGCTTTTTTAGTTGAGCTGAAGAGGTCATCACTCATGATGATCCGTGGGTCATCGATTCCTTCGATGGCTGGTGTATAGGGCCGTGAGCCGGTTGCGCAGATGATGGCGTCCGGGTTCGATTCGGATATTTCTTGGGCGTTTGCCGTTTTGCCTAATTGCACATTTATATTGCTTCTCATTAATTTCCGTGAGTAGTTATCGAGCATCGATTCTGCGAGTTCATGCCTCATTGGCGCTTTGCGCATGGTACGAAGCAGGCCGCCGATTGATTTGCTTTGATCGATCAGTGTTACGGAATGACCTAGGTAGTCCGCTGTTATGGCTGCCTGTAATCCGCCGGGTCCGGCGCCGATCACGAGGACGTTCTGTTTGTTTCTCGTTTTCTTTAATTCGGGTAATATCCATGCTTCTTTACCTGTGGTTGGGTTTTGGACACAGCCAATCGGCAGTCCTTTATGATAGTGACCGATACAGGCTTGTAAACAACCGATGCATGCATCGATTGCCTGCAGGTCGCCGTTTTTTGCTTTGTTGGGCATGTCTGGGTCGACGATTAAGGCCCTGGTCATTCCGACGACATCGGCTTTTCCGGTTGATACGATCTGTTCCGCTTCAACGGGGTCGACGATTCTATTGCCAACAAAGACCGGTAGGGCTCCTGCCATCCTGATTTTGAATCCATGTGGAGATAGGTAAGCGTGCTTTATCGGTGATGGCGGCACGATATGTGTTGACCCCTCGAAGGTGCTTGAATCTCCGGCTGTGACATTGATGAAATCCAATCGGACTTTTTCCGCGAGATATTCGACGATTTGCACGGAATCCTTCATCGTTGTCCCGTCCATCGTCAGTTCATCTGAACTCATGCGAATGCCGACGGTAAAGTCTTCTCCGACTCTTTCCCATACTTTCTCCAATATTTCCACGATGAATCGCATCCGATTTTCAAATGATCCGCCATAGAGATCGGTGCGTTTATTTGTATGCACAGACCAAAACTGGGCAGGAAGATATCCGTGTGAACAGCAAATTTCGACTCCATCAAGTCCACCTTCCTTTGCCAGCTGTGCTGAATAGGCGAACCCTTCAATCACTCCTTCAATATCCTCTAAGCTCATTGGTTTTGGCATCACGCCAAAGCGCAAGCTGGGAACGGCCGATGGCGCCCATGCCGCATTTCGGTAGTCACTCGATACGACTTCTCGTCCGCCATGGAATAGCTGCGAGAAAACCTTCGTTCCATACTTATGGAGCGTTTCGGAAAGCTCTTTGTAGGCATCGACAATTCTCCGGTCATATCCGGCAATCGTTTTGGATGTAAGCATGCCGGATGGATGTACCGATGCCGCTTCAAGGATGATCAATCCGACGCCCCCTTTAGCACGGGCTTCATGATAGGCCACCATATCTGAAGTGGGGATTCCGTCCGTGACATGATTTGTTTGATGTGCTGTACTTAAGATCCGGTTTTTTAATTCAGTAGAACCGATCGTTAATTGGGTAAACAGATTCTTGAATTGTGCCATATACATGACCACTCCCTAATGTTAGATAGAATGAGAGTATAGAGGGCATCCATTCGCCCCCTACCTATCTCTATACAGGTTCAATATGCAATAACCATGCCGTTCCGGGGAATGTGGTTTCATATTCGTTTTTTTACTTGGATAAAGAGGGTATGGCTCATGGATATAGTATTTTATATATAGATAACTGAACCTTTTTTGAAAAGTGGTGATTCATAAAAGGTTCAGTTTTAAATTTGTTGATATAGAGACATTCGTTGCTTATGAAAAAGACACTTATTTCTTTTCGTATCAAAAAGTGTAACAAAATCGGTTCGCAATCAAAATATGGGGTGATGTGATGGAAGTAAAAAAGGAATCACTAATTGTATTTTCCGATATTTCTATTTTGGATGTAAAATCCTTGCTGAAAATTAATTCCTCGCCTTTTATTGTCATGAAAAATCACTTGGAAATCCTCGGCATATTGGATGAAGGTTTCTTTTTGAAGAGATTGGATAGCGATGGTCAAAATCAGGAAATCACGGCTTATCTTAATACTTCGTTTGTCGTCGTTGATGATTTAGATAAGCTAAGTGAAGAGGATATGAGCACCTATGATTTTGTAATTCAACATAATGATAACCAATATAGATGCCATCCGATCTCTGAAGTCAGGGAAATACTGCTTAAAAAGAAGATGAAGAGCTTAATCAGTCTAAATGAATCCCTGCAGAAAGAGCTGGAGGTGACAAGAAAGAAGGTAAAGGAGCTCACGCAAATCCTGCATTCCAGCTATGATGAAATTTTCGTGACGGATGCGAACGGGGATACGTTATTCGTGAGTGAGGCGTGCAAGAAGCTTACAGGGCTGCCGCCGGAGGCCTTTATTAATAAGAACATTAATGAGTTGGTTGAAAAGGGATTGATCGTCAACTCGGTTACATTAAAAACGATGAAAACGAAAGCGATCCATTCGGCGGAACAAACCTATCCGCATGGATTGACTGTATTCAGCACGGCGAAGCCGATTTTTGATGAAGAGGGGAACTTATATAGAATTGTTTCGAATTCCAGGGATATCACGGAATTGGTTGAGATGAAGAGTCAATTGAACAGAGTGAACCTTAGGAACCAGCGGGCCCAGCATGAGAATTCGAGAACCGTTTCGTTCAATAACTTCATTACAAATTCGGATAAGATGATAAAGGTTTTGGAATTAGCTGAAAAAGTCGCCCCGATGGATTCATCAATCTTCATTCATGGAGAAACCGGAGTCGGAAAAGGGGTTTTAGCAAGGGTCATTCATGATCTCAGCAGCAGAAAGGATAAGAAATTCATTCAAGTTAATTGCGGCGCGATTCCATCGGCATTAATTGAGTCCGAGCTCTTTGGCTATGAAAGCGGTGCATTTACGGGAGCCAATAAACACGGGAAAAAGGGGCTTGTTGAGAGTGCTGATGGCGGAACGTTATTTCTTGATGAAATCGGGGAAATGCCGCTCGACATTCAAGTGAAAATCCTGCATCTGGTTCAGGACAGAACATTCATGAAGGTGGGAGGAACGAAGGAGAAAAAGGTGAATATTCGCATTATCTCCGCTACGAATAAAGACTTGAAGCAAATGATCAAGAATAATCAGTTTCGTGAAGATCTATATTATCGGTTGCATGTCGTTCCAATGGAAATACCGCAGCTGCGTGAGCGAAAGGAAGATATCCTATTATTAACCGATTATTTTCTGAAGAAATTCAATGAAAAGTACGGTCAATCGATCACTATCGATGATCATTCCAAGTTAATTCTGCAGCTGCAGGATTACCCGGGTAATGTTCGGGAATTGGAAAATGTAATTGAACAAATTGTCGTGACGGCTAGAAAACCTATCGTAACAATAGAGGATTTGCCTTCCGATTTAACTTACAAAGACACGGCGCTAGTTAATTTAACAGGAATCATTCCCTTGAAAAAAGCGTTAGAGGAAACGGAAAAGCAATTATTGTCCCAGGCCCTTTCTACATATAAATCAACCCGAAAAATGGCCAAGGCCCTGGAGGTCAGCCAAACGACGATCATGCGCAAGCTGGGCAAATACCAATTTAGCTATCATGACGATTAATAATAAATTAACCTCTGTTAAAATCTGAATATTCAAAAACTTGGTATGGATATTGCATATTTAACTATTGATTATTTCTATTTTGATAAGGGGGTCAAGAAATGGGTGAGTTGATTTTCTCTTTAAGCTATGGGGGTTCCTTAATTGTCATGGGGTGGATCACGAAGGTTTTCCTAGTAAAAATGAAAAAAAATCAAGAAGAAATAAAAGCAAAAGATCCGATTGAAAAGGTGGGGATGTAAGTGGCCTTTCTGCTTGGTATTATTATATCCTTTTGTGTTTATGTCTCAATCGGCATCTTTTTATTCAGGAAAGTGAAGAGCTCAGAGGAGTACTATGTTTCTGGGCGAAGCGGAAACACATTGATGATAACCGGTACGCTTGTTGCCTCTTTCCTAAGTACCGTATCGTTCATGGGGGAAGCAGGATTTTCCTATGAAGGGTATCCGATCCTGCTGCTTATCCTAGTTATTTTTAATGCAAGCGGCTATATATTCGGAGTTTTCCTGTTTGGCAGATATTTAAGAAGAAGCAAATCATTGACCGTTCCTGAATTTTTTGGTAACCGCTTTCATTCAAAGAAGGTAAGACTGGCAGCTGCGATCACGACGATTCTCGGAATCTCTGCATACTTAGTTGCCGTTACACAAGGGGCAGCCGTTTTATTGGCCGAGGTTTCTGGTGTTTCCTATCCAATGGCACTGGTGATCATGTGGGTCGTGTATTCATCCTTCACCATCCTCTCAGGTGCGAAGGGGGTCATGGTCAATGATACGGTGATGTTCTTTTTATTCTCGATCGCAACGTATCTTAGTTTTCCTTATATCATCAAATCCGCAGGCGGGTTTCCTGATGCCGTTACGAAAGCGGCTAACCTGGCAGAACGGCCTGATTTATTAAGCTGGCATGGCATTACCGGACCTGCCGCAACGATGGGAACACCTTGGGAAGCATTGGCCTGGGCAGTCATCATGGGCTTGGTCTGGGGCATTGTCATTGCAGTGAGTCCATGGCAAAGCAGCCGATATTTAATGGCAAGAAATGAACACGTAGCTATTCGGGCCGGCGTTTGGGCAACCATATCCATTTTGACCGTCTATTTGTTCCTCCATATCAGCATATCGACAATCACCACCATTAAAGCGGATATCGCCCCGACGGAAAAGGTATTCATTTGGGCAGCGATGAATATTGTCCCGACATGGCTTGGAGTCATCATTGTCAGCGGCATCATGGCTGCGGCCTTATCATCCTGTTCGAGCTTCCTGCAGATTATAGGAAGCAGCATTACACGGGATATCATGGAACAATCACGGAAAAAGGAATACACAGATCATCATCTATTACGGGCCAGCCGCATTTCCATGGTTGTGATCAGCTTGATCATTTTATTGATTGGATTGTTGCAGCCGCCTGCCGTCATGTGGATCGGCTACTTTGCGGCTACACTATTTGCGGCATCATGGGGACCGATTGCCATATCAAGCGTATTTTCAAAGAAGGTAACGAAAGAAGGAGCCTTTTGGAGCATCGTATTCGGCTTCTTTGGTGTGATACTCGGAGAAAGTCTCGGCATGTTTGGTATCAGCCTTCCCGTTTACCTCAATCCTGTCATCATTGGTTTAATCTTAAGCATAGGCGCACTTATCATTGGCTCCATGTATGGAACGATCACCATCGAAGAAAGGGAGTTTCAGGCAAATATCCTTCAAACCCCGATTGAAATAGACGAGCAAAAAGAAATGAACATCACCCGCAGATATCCAGCTTATTTAATGATCAGCGGCGTCATGATCATCATGGTTACACTGGTGTTTTATTATTGGCCGATTAATATGAATTGATTGACATATACTCATGTACTGGCAGGGGAGATCCCTGCCTTTTTTTGACTGAAAAAAGTGTCCAGGTTTCCCTGAACACATTAAGGATGAATTGAAACCATTGTCCCGATTGGAACAATCCTTGATAATTCCTCCACGTCCCGATTATGCATGCGAATACAGCCTTTTGAGACAGCTTTACCAATCGAGCTGGGATCATTTGTTCCATGAATGCCGTAGTGCTCCTTGGATAGACTCATCCACATTGTACCGAATGGGCCTCCGGGGTTGGGGGCTTTATTAATGATGATGAATTGTCCTACTGGTGTACCGAAAAGCATTCTTCCAACGGCGATTGGATATTGTTTTTGCAATACTCCATTTTTAAGCAGCCTTAGCTTACGATTGTTAACGGACACATCGATCTGAAATGGAATGGTATCAGGAGGGGGAAAACCAGGGATCATAATGGGTTGACCAGGATAAATGACGTTTGGATTTATTGTCGGGTTAGCAGCGATGATTGCCGATAGCGGTTTCCGGTAGTCCCTGGATATCTGTGTCAGTGTTTCACCTGGTTTAACTGTATGAATCAGTCTGAACACCTCCATAGGTTATAGTTGTCATGTTTCATTCTATGTGATTTTTCAAAAGTGTTTCGTAACTCGTCGTTAACTGTTATCTGATTTTAATGAAACTTATATGTTAAGTAACTAAGCCGAAAAGAAACCGAAATGAACATTTGATAAAATAAGTTTTTATGGAGATGGATTTTTGTTAGTTAAAGAGGGGGAATAAAGGTGGAGGAACATGTGAAAAAGGCTTTAGTAGAATGGAATGAAGAAATCAGTGATGTGTTAAATGGGATAGAAAAAGAGTATGATGAAGTTAAGCGTGAACTTCAGGTTTATTCCTATAAATTCAATATTACCAAACAGGTTGTACAATCCACTATTAATGATGAAATTATTCGAAACATCCGCGAGCTCTATCATAAACCTTTTGAACAAAAATTGAACGAATTGAAAGAATCGATAAAAGAGCTGGAAGAAAAGAGAAAGGTTTTTCAAATGTTTGTCGATAAAATCGAAAAGGTTAGTGAAAGAGAAGAAGGAAAACCGCAAATATCAGTCATATAAGGCAGCGAAGAGCAGGATACTCTACCATTCTATACACAAAAACCCTGGCAGCGAATATAACTGCTTTTTTTTGCTGGAATTTGCAAAGATGCCCCTTGTTTACCCCAACATCAACCCGGGTACACTATCCTATAAAAAGGAAATGGGGGAATTCTATGTGGAATGCGGTCTTTTGGGGAGGGGTTTCGGGTTCTGCCGTCTTGCTTGGCGCACTTGCCGCCATCCTCATTCCGATAAAGAAAAACATCATTGGCTATATCATGGCTTTTGGTACGGGTGTATTGATTGGCGCCGCGGCATATGAGCTGCTTGCTGATTCGGTGAGTGATGGTGGAATCTGGGCGACGGGGATCGGATTCATAGCAGGGGCCGCCGTGTTTACCGCCTTGGATTTCCTTATTTCCAAAAAAGGTGCGGATAAAAGGAAACGGTCCAATAATAGCTCTTCGAAAGAAGCGGGCCTAGCCATTTTCATCGGGACGGTGATGGATGCTATACCGGAGTCGATCATGATTGGCGCAAGCTTAATAAGCGGCGGCTCGGTAAGCTGGCTATTGGTCATTGCCATCTTCATCA
Organism: Bacillus sp. CFBP9009; assembly: GCF_036541465.1. Lineage (NCBI taxonomy): Bacteria > Bacillati > Bacillota > Bacilli > Caryophanales > Bacillaceae > Bacillus > Bacillus sp. CFBP9009. Next base: position 282,430 of record NZ_JAZHFU010000001.1, read on the forward strand.
GTAATATTCCGGAGGGGCTCTCAAGTACAACAGGTTTGCTCAAAAGTGATTACTCCAAGAAGAAAATCATGCTGCTGTGGTTTTCCGTCCTGATCATTTCGGCACTCTCCTCGATGTCGGGCTATCTATTCCTCGATCATGCCCCGGACTATGTCCTGGCAGCGATGGCAGCCTTTGCAGGCGGTGGAATCATCGCCATGATCGCCTCAACGATGATGCCTGAAGCATTTGAAGACGGAGGGCCGATCACGGGCATATTCACCGCTGCGGGCCTGCTTATCTCTTTAGTTCTGGATTCGATGTGAGATTGTCCCCTTGGAAGGAAAGGGGGGCAATTTTTTTTGTGAATTCTATCATAGAAGGAAATGCACAAGGAATCTATCTCGAAAAAAGAATTGTTGGTGTTAAAATATCATTTCAAATCATACACTCTTCATATAGATTTTAGACATTGAGGAGCTGTTGGAAATGAACTTCGAGATGCAAATAGCGAATATGTTAGCTGATAATTTAAAAGGTTTCATAACATTCGTCCGGGATAATCATGAAAATGAAAACAACTGCTTTTGTTTAAATAAAGTTAAATTGTATCAATTGAAGCTTCTTGTTGAGGAGTTTAAGTTTCAAGTATTGGCCGATGAACTTAAACGGATCAACCGGTTTACCTGGGATGAAAACTATACGCACTTATTAGTTGATAGATTCAGAAAAGGGATGGCTATCATTGAAGAGTACGTTGAAAATAACTACAGCGATTTATTCATTTTCACCGCTAGACTTTACACGTTGAATAGCCTCAGCTTAACCTTTTGCAAAGAGGAATGTCTGTGAAGAAAGTGGACCCCAATTATATAAGAATTATGACGTCATACCCCTACAGATCCAATTGTCTAAGGGGTATTTTCATGTTCAAGCGGTTAGTCAGGGGTTATCATGATGAACAGTTATCACTACATTTCCCTTTTTATGTCCTAGCTCTACGTATCTATGAGCCTCGGGAATCTGTTCCAGAGGGTAGTGCTTATCAATGACCGATTTTATTTTGCCAGTTTCGATAAGGTCCTTGAGGAGTAGTAAATCTTCCGTAAGTACCTTTGCTATTCCTTGACCTTCAACGGACACGTATCGCCCGTTCGGGGTAAGTGCTTTTTTGCATGTGGCTTTTGAGCTTTTCCCGACTGCATCAAAGATGATGTCATATCGCTCTTGTCTTTCCGTGAAATCCTCTTCGGTATAATCAATTACTTTATCGGCTCCCAATGATTTCACCAATTCAAAATTAGCGGCACTGCATACTCCGGTAACTTCTGTTCCAAAGTATTTGGCCAGCTGTACGGCTGAAGTACCTACCGAACCAGATGCACCGTAAATGAGGACTTTTTGTCCGTCCTGGATATTGGCTTTTCTGAAAAAATGCAGAGCTGTCGTTCCCCCAAAAGAAACGGCGGCGGCTTCCTCATAGGTCGCATTGGCAGGCTTTATTGCGATTGCCCCGTCTTCAGGTAAGCATGTGTATTCGGCATGAGCCCCAAAATTCATTCCAGTCATGGCAAAAACCTGGTCGCCTTTTTTGAATTTTTTCACATTGCTCCCTGTTTCCTCTATCTCCCCGGCTAGCTCCACTCCCAATATCGATTTTCGCGGTTTTCTAAGCCCCAGAAAGATCCGCATCGGCAGCCATAATAAGAAGGGGCTCTTGAAACTCCGGACTCTTATGTCCCCTGAAGCGACTGTTGCCGCATGAACCTTTACCAGAACTTCATTGTCCTTGGGCGTTGGCTTTGCTACCTCTTTGAGTTCCAGTACATCGGGTGAACCGTATTTTGTGCATACCATTGCTTTCATCGCAAGTCTCCTTAGTTTTTGATTCAGTCTTTTAATACTATGATTTATGCTGAACTATAAAACTACATGTAAACGAAACTGAAGAAACTTTTGTATGAAGCTTAAAAGCATTAGGTATTTGTCCGGCATCGGTCAGGGGCTGTAACGCTGATCGGTCGAAACTTTATGATTTTATAACAAGGGACATTCTATAAGACAAAGGAGATAAAAGTATGGCCATTAACGAAAGACCGAGAAGAATAGTTTTAGATTTAGCAGTTACTTTAGATGGATTTATTGAAGGGCCGAAAGGAGAAGTTGACTGGTGCATTATGGACTCTGAAATGGGGTTCATTGATTTCTTAAATGATATTGATACTATTTTTTATGGGAGAAAAAGCTATGATTTATGGGGACAATATACTCCGTAAAATGAGGTATCTGATACTGAAAAAGAAATTTGGAAATTAGTTCATTGCAAAGAAAAATTCATGTTTTCCAAAACAAAAAAAGCATTGATGATAAAGTAACAATCATAAATGATTGTTGAAGAAGTAAATAAATTAAAGAAAAAGCCTGGTAAAGACATCTGGCTTTATGGCGGGGCAAGTCTTATTACATCTTTTATAAGATTTGGGCTGGTTGATGAATTTAGGTTATTTGTTCACCCTGTTGTTTTAGGGGAAGGAAAACCTTTGTTTATTGACATGAAGGAGAGATTGAATCTAACACTGGTTGATACAAAAAGATTTTCCTCTGGTGTTGTTCAACTTTGCTATCATCTTAATGAAGGATAATTGACTAAATGATCAAAATTTTTTATGAAAAATTCATAATTAGATAAAAAAAGTAACTCCATTTTTAAAAAAATGGAGTTTTTGTATTTGCTGTTAATGGAAGGGGATTTATAATCAATTTTTATTCTAAAGCTACATTTTGGACCAATTTACCTTGCTGGTCACATCGAGCTGTAACCTTTTCTGTTATAAAGAATTTCCCTTTTTTGAATACAAACTAATAGAACGATGGTTTTTCAAAATCGGTATCTGGTTCGCTGACTCCTAAACTTTTGCAAATATATTTCGTGTTATCAGCAAGTAAATCCATAATCAAACGAGATACAGCCTGCCGTGTAACTTGTGCACCTATAAATGGTTCACCATTTTCTGTCAGTTCATATTCTTCATTACCTTCTTGGTCGTAAAGCCAAGTTAAACGTAGTAGTGTGTAATCAAGGTCTGAATCTTCGACTACCTTGGCTGCAGATTTGTATAAGGGTGCACTGGATCCAACCATTGCATCATTCCAGCGGCCAAATGCACCAGTGACTTCATCATAAATACCTAAAACTGTTGCACCAATGAGACGTTTTACACCAGCTTCATCCATTGCGGAAACAATAGATTGTGTTGCTTGAGCGTCACGCATATCATTTAAATAAACAATATCTATTTCAGACATTGCTTCGACAAGTTTAGATTTATCATGAAAGTCACCATCGATAATTTTTACTCGTTCACTAGATGCTTTTAAACGAGAATTTGCGTTTCTCGCATATAAAGTGATATCTGTATCTGATTCATTAAGCAAGCGGTCAGTTAACATACGAGAAACTTGACCAGCTGCACCTAAAATCAAAACTTTCATTTATCCCTCACTCCGTTTCGCATATAGTCGAAGCATCGAAAATGAATTTTTTCGTGTGCAACTATCATTCATCAAATTCACGAAGCCCTTTTTCAGCTGGAACAACATGACTTTCGTAGTTATCAATCTTATAATTCAAACGATCGAGTGCACTTTGCATTAAATCAATACGTTTTTGCATCTCGTCACGTTCGTCACATAAAATTCCCACACGAGCTGGGATATTAGCATCGTCACCATTTTTGAACAACTCAATGTACTCGATTAGTGCTTCAATGGATACCCCTGCTTCACGCATATGACGGGAAAACTCGATCCAACGGATGTCCTCATCGTCTAAATCACGTACACCGTTCTTATCTCTTTTTACTGGTGGTATTAAGCCGATACGTTCGTAATAACGAATCGTATCAGCAGACACACCAGTTTTTTCACTTACAACTTTGATGTTCATGTAAAATCCACCTTTTTATGTTTTTTATTAAGGTAATTGGATAGTTGGACGAATAATAATTTCATTCATTGCAGTATCTTCAGGAGTATCCATTACAAACGCTACTGTTTCAGCAATACGTTCAGCTGGAATGGCCACTGCACTGTAAAGTGAATCGATACCGCCTTTAAGGTCTGTATCGGTAATTGTGTTTGGTAATTCCGTTGCTACGGCACCTGGTGAAAGAATTGTCACACGGATATTGCTTCCTGCCTGAGCTTCTTCTTGACGAAGTGCTTCAGAAATCGCACGTACTGCGTATTTAGTACCACTGTATACACCGCCACCTGGGTGAGTCTTGTGCCCGGCAACAGAAGAAACATTAATGAAGTGACCAGATTTTTGTTCACGCATTACTGGAAGACCAGCTGCGATTCCGTAAAGGACACCTTTAATATTTACGTCGATCATTCGTTCCCATTCGTCCACATGAAGTTTATCGAATGTTGAATGGGGCATAAGACCAGCGTTGTTTAACCAAACGTCGATTTGTCCAAAAGTATCTACCGCTAGTTTTGCGAGAGCTTCAACGTCACTGCGTTTTGTTACGTCAGTGCTGGCGTAAATTACTTCGCCACCTTCAGCTTTGATTTCGTCTGCCAATTTTTGAAGACGTTCTTCACGACGAGCACCGAGAACAACTTTGTCTCCGCGTTTTGTTAATAATTTTGCAGTTGCTTCGCCAATACCTGATGATGCCCCTGTAATAACGATTACTTTGTTATGTTCTATCATTTTATTTTCCTCCAGTTCTTAACGCTCTGCTTTCATTGAACCAAGTGCTTTTACCATCACTGGATCTCTGTGTGAGAAGAAGCTGCTTTTATTTGTATCAAGTGTGGCAATTGTCTTTATATCGTTTTCGCTTAATTCAAAATCCCAAATATCGTAATTCTGAGCGATGCGTTCTTCATGAACGGATTTACCAAGAGCTGAAATTCCGCGCTGGATTAGCCAGCGAAGGACAACTTGAGCGACTGATTTGTTATATTTTTCACCTATTTCAATTAACACTTCATTTGTGAAGAGACCGTTTTTTCCTTCTGCAAACGGAGCCCAAGCTTGTACAGCTACATTGTATTCTTGGTGGACTTTTAAAACTTCTTCTTGCTGTAAGAAAGGATTCACTTCAATTTGGTTCACTTGTGGAGTTATTTCATTATGAAGAATTAAATCAACCAAACGATCAGTATGGAAGTTACTTACACCGATTGCACGAATTTTTCCTTCTTTATAAAGTTCTTCAAGTGCGCGCCATGAGCCATAAATGTCTCCATATGGTTGGTGGATTAAGTACAAATCAAGGTAATCAAGCTGCATGAGTTCAAGCGTTTTCCCAAATGCCGTTTTTGTCGCTTCATAGCCTGTGTCACTCACCCAAAGTTTTGAAGTGACAAATAATTCTTCACGAGGTACATCACTTTTCTTGATTGCATTACCCACAGCTGATTCGTTCATGTAAATTGCAGCTGTATCAATCAAGTGATAACCAGCTTTAATTGCTGTAAGAACACTTTCTTCTGCCTGTTGAAGATCAGGGATTTGGAAGACCCCAAAACCGTTAAGTGGCATTTTTACGCCATTATTTAATGTCACATATTCCATATTTTTTACCTTCTTTCTTTTAAGTGAAGTTCAGTATAAACCTTGGAGTTCACTCCAAGGCAAGGGGACATATTCAATTTTTTATTTCTTTCTTCATAACTGGAAGTATAAGTGCAACTACAAGAATAATTGCTAAAACCAGCATGACACTACCGCCTTTTAATGCGACATTTACTTGAGTTACTAATCCGCTGCTGGCTGATATACTTGAAATTGCTACTAATATTGCAAGACCAAGTGATCCGCCAATTTGGTGTGCTACGTTTACGACACCACTTGCAGCTCCAGCATCACTCGCTTCAGTATGAGCAATACCAGCAGCAGTTAAAGGACTAAGTGATAATCCTTGCCCGAAACCAATGAAAATCATTGGAAGTGCAACGCTAGCAATATAACTGCTATTACCAGAAACAAAACTTAACCAGAACATGCCGATCGTTGTAATTATTAGACCGCATAGTAGAACACGACCATTGTTAAAGCTTCGAGTAAAGAGCGGCACAAGCATAGCGGAAATAAAATTAGCGACTGTCATTGGAAAGAATCCTATACCGGCTTGTAATGGTGAAAATCCATAGATAGATTGTAAAAATTGAGTTATAAAGAACCAAAATGCCATCATGGCACCCAAGAATAGCATGCGTGCTAAGTACGCACCATTGCGTTCACCACTCTTAAATAGACGGAGTGGCATGATTGGTTGATCTGCACGTTTTTGCGTGTATACAAAAGTAATAAGTAAAATTACTCCAACAGCAATAGAAATGAGAGCAATCATTAATTGCTCCTCTAAGGTTACAATTCCATAAACAAGTCCAACAATCCCCAATAAAGAAGTAGCTGTCCCTGCTATATCGAATTTTCCTGCAATAGTAGCAGATTCCTTGATATGCTTTTTCGTTAGAATGTACATGATGATACTAATTGGGACATTAATGAAAAATGCGTAACGCCAAGATAACCAACTGGCAAAAATACCGCCAAGAACTAAACCGGCACTTGCACCGATACCAGCAACTGCACCATAATAAGAAACAGCCTTCGTACGTTCTTCCCCCTCCTCAAAGTTATCCATCAATAATGCAAGTGTAGATGGAGCAAGAAGTGCCGCACCAACACCTTGAAGTGCACGTGCAATAACTAACCAAACGGCATTCAGCGCTGTACCAACTAATAGTGAACCCAAACCAAAGATAATTAATCCAAGAATAAACATTCTTCTACGCCCGAAAATATCTCCGGCACGTCCACCAAGCAGTAACAAACCACCAAAAATTAATGTATAAGTGTTTTGAACCCAAGTTAGATTGCTTTGAGATAAGTGAAGTGATTCTTGAATTTTAGGTAAAGCAGTAATTACTACAGATATATCTAAAACAATAACGAAATAACTAATAAGAATAATGCCTAAAACAATTGATTTGTTTTTAGCTTTCTTTACCATTTTTCTTTCCTCCGTTTCAATTACATGTATCACTGTAAACCTTGGAGTTCACTTCAAGACAAGAGAAAAGTTTAAAAAAGGTGAAAGAAATTCTTAAATAAAAAACGAAGATAATTAAGATTGCCATTGTAGAGATGGAGCGCATTTGACACTTAGCCACCCAATAAATATCCTTGTTAAAAGAATTATTTTGAACTAGACATTTTTCCTTATTCACCTATACTACCCTGTTACTTTAAGTACATTCCTTCACAACAATGATTAAAATCATGAATTCACGAGTAAAAGCTTGAAATTCACGAGTAAAACTCCAAAACTCACGAGTAAAAGCTTAGAATTCACAAGTAAATCTCCAAAACTTACGAGTAAATCCCCAAAACTTACGAGTAAAACCCTAAATAAAGCTAGTGAGGTATCCATACATGATGTATGGGTACCTTTTTTTATACATATTGCAATTTATAAATTGTAAAATGTAATATATATGTTGCAAAAAGTTGAATAAATCATATAATAAGGGTAAGCGATGGAATTATTGGAGGTCGATCAAAGATGAATCTATTCAAACGAACAAAAAAGATCACGGATGAGCGGGTTGAGAATGTAAGAAATAAGATTTATAAAGAAATGTATTACGTCATTTTGGCCATTTGCCTGGTGAGTGCACTTTTCAAACTATATAAATATGGTGCAGGCAGCGGGGAGTTATATCTGGAATTCGCGATCCTTGTTGCAGGAGGACTGTATTACTTAGCTCGTTCCATTTTCTTAGGTGTATTCTGGGATGAAGTGGAGATGCATGACCGCACCAGCAAAACACCGATGAGCAGGAAGACGATTCTTGGGACGGTTGCTTTAGCACTTCTCATCGCTATATTCATGGGGGTGAATAGTGCTGTATCCTATGCCGATAGCAGTTCCCAGGGCGTATGGTATTTTGTATTGGTATCGGTTGTATCTGTTATGATCTATTTGCCGATTTTACTACTGTTTTTTGGTGGTATATACTTATTGGCGAAGAAAATTGGAATGAAGAATAGCTAAGATAATAAGAAATAGTAGGTGCTTTCCCTTGAAGAATATAAAACTTAAGCTTGCGAGAGTAGAAAAGGACTTGTCACAAGAAGAACTGGCCAAGATTGTCGGCGTATCCAGGCAAACGATAGGATTGATTGAATCCGGAAAGTATAATCCCTCATTAAGTTTATGTGTCGGAATTTGTAAAGCATTATCCCGCACATTGGATGATTTATTTTGGGAGGAAGACTGATTAAGGGTATCCATTGACTTGGATATCTTTTTTTAGGAATTTATCATCAAAAAATGGGGGAAGGTATAGCATGTAAGCAAAAATCTAACATTCGAGAGGGATGGTTTGATGGATCGTACGATTGGTTACTTACGTGAGATATTGTCTAACTATACGGACCAATATCCTGAAGCGCAGGAAATTTATAATAAAATCAAAAGCGGACATTTTCATTCTGAAGAAGAACTCGTCAATAAACTATCCGGTAAAGAAGCCAGTCTCCTTAACCATATTCTTCCTCAGGAAATTAAACATGCGAAGGAAGCGAGTGATACGGAACGGGTCACGCAATTATCAGAGGTATATGAACTGATTATTATATGATAAAACCTTGTCCATGATGATCATGGACAAGGTTTTGTTGGTTTTATTCCATTTCACTAAGTGAATCCATATGACTGGCTATCATGGCGATGATCGTGCTTGCTTCTTCCTTGCTGAAAATGAAATTCGTTTCATCCTTTATCAGGTCATCATCCGCTGTCCGAATCCGATTGATCCGTTTCAGCACACCATCACCTGTTTCCTGGACGATACCGAATTGATAGGTGACCTCGACTTCATTATCCTGGATATAAGCGGTCACTTCAGGCGTTTCCCAATCTACATCGATTTCGTATATTTCGGAATCGTCGCCGTCTGGAACATACAAATCATCATTATCATCATCCATATCCATATCATATTCGTAATCGTACTCATCATCATCCTCTTCCAAATAGTTATGGAAGCTCTCATGGATAGCATCGACGATATCTTCAATGTCCGAAAGGATGACCTTGCTGATCTGCCCTAAATCCGGATCGAACGATTCCATATAAAATTCTTCATTATACGGATCAAAAAACAGCGTGGAAAAATAATCCCGCTCATTGTCATCCAGCTCTGTATAAAACTCGATGCGTGGATGCTTAGATCCGCGCTCCACGATCAAACTGCCATTGCGGTCGTATTTTTCACAAATTGATTTAAGATGATCCTGCAATTCCCCGCTTACTCTGTCAAACCATTCTAATGACATCAACATCCACTTCCTTTCGTGATTATTATTTCCCAGAAAAGGCGAATTTGACGTGCCATTTAAAGCCAAATGCAATTTAACTTCGCATCAAAAATGTCAGTTATAAAAAATAATTTAAAGGGAAAATTAGATGAAAAGCAAAAACGATATTAAATATTTCAGGATTTATGAAACAAGCAACCAGGGCGGGATGGGCTCAGTAATTCCTGCAGCAACAGAGTTAAGAGATTTTATTTAGTAAAGCAATGCAGTTAGCAAAGAGTTCAAGGGTAAACGTTCGGAGAGGTTAGGAACTCCCTTCATTATTTTAGAAGGGAATTTTTATTAAGCTTCCCTATACCTTTCAATAATAAAGTCAATAAAATACCTGCTTGCTATTGGCAATACCCTTTTATCCTTGTATGCCAAAGTAATTGTTCGGATAATAGAAGGAGAGATGGCTTTCGTTACAATATTATAGGGACATTTATTTAAGAGCAGCTTCGGTAAAATCGAAATGCCAAGCTCTTGTTCAATCATGGACATAATCGCATAAGGATCATATACCCGGTATTGTGTATCAGGTTCAAAATTGTACTGTTTAAAAATTATTAATGGTTCATTTATAACGCCCTCATCCAACAGGATATAAGGATCTTTTAGCAATTCTTTCAATGAGACTTTTGTGGATGATGCTAAAGGGTGATCTACTGGCATTACAGCCAGCATTTCGTCTTCTTGCAAGGGAATCGTAGTTAGATCTGTAACATTTGAATTCACAAAGCCAAAGTCTACGCTGCCTTCTTTAATCCAGTTTGAGATTTCCGTATAATTTCCTTGATGTAATTCGAAATGAACAGTTGGGTAAAGTTCCTTAAATTCTTTGATCAATCCTGGTAGCCAATGACATGTAACACTGGAAAATGTGCCAACTCGAATAAGGCCGCTTTGCAGTCCCTCCATCTCTTTATGCTTTTCAGTCAGTTCCCTATGTGAATTACAAATCTTCCGGATATATGGCAAAAATTCCTCGCCATCTGGTGTCAGTGTAATACCCTTTCGAGAACGTAAAATAAGAGTGGTGGAAAGCTCTTCCTCTAATGAATGCACCATTTGGCTAATGGCGGACTGCGTATAGCCAAGTTCTTCAGCAGCTTTTGTAAAACTGCCTGTTTCTATGGTTTTGATAAAAGCATAATACGAATTCAATCTCACTAACCCCTTTGCATTAGCAATTCTAATAGATCTATTATAAAAATTGGTTTTACTAATGTAAATCGAAGAAATAAAATATAGTTGGGAACAGAACAACAGAAAATTAAAAATATCAAGGAACCTAAAATTATTAAATCAGGAGTTGAAGTACAAAAATAATGAATATTAACGTTAAATACAGAAATATTATTTATGCATTTTTAATGGCATTTAGTATGTCCTTTTTTATTTCATTTATATTAGTCTCAATAAATAGGGGTTATGATCATACATTCCTATCTACATGGTTAAAAACTTGGTCACAGGCTTTTGTCTGTGCTTTCTTTGGAGCTTACTTTTTCCCGAGAGTAATACAACAAATAATGAGAAGAATTAATTTTGTAGAAAAACCGTTAATAATTGAGAAAGATTTTTTGGTGAGAGAAGAAGAAAATTGATAATGGCCAGTAGATAATTAAAATTTCGGTAATAAAATGTGGTTTTAAAGGATTTCCTGAAAAACAGTAAAGAATATGGATTTCAAAAAATACTGATATAGAGCTGCCAAATCGCCTGCGAGAAGGAATTCCCAAGTAGGTTAGGAAGCATCATGAGTGATATCATTCATGATGCTTTTCCTTTTGAAATGGAAAAGTTTTAATAGATTCTAGTTTTATATCAAAACTATCGGGTATACATAAAACTGTAGCTAGTTCATAAAAAATCCAAATAATAAGGAGGAGTTTTAATGACTAACAACAATGAAAAAATGAGCAGGGAAGAAGCTGGCCGCAAAGGCGGGGAAGCGACAGCAAAAAATCATGATAAGGAATTTTTCCAAGAGATTGGTCAAAAAGGCGGAGAGGCCACTTCCGAAAATCATGATAAGGATTTCTATCAGGAAATTGGCAAAAAAGGCGGAGAGGCTAGAGCCAATCAACGTGATGGGTCCGATGATTGAAAAATGAGCAGGGAAAAGCAGGACTTAATGGCGAGGGAAAAAGTCGCCGTTAAAAAAACGACCTGATGTTTTTAGCTGAATCTAGTTTTATAGCTGTTCAAGCGGGTACATGTCATATGTAGCTAGTACATGAAAAATCCAAATAATAAGGAGGACTTTTTAATGGCTAACAACAATGAGAAAATGAGTCGTGAAGAAGCAGGACGTAAAGGTGGAGAAACAACAGCAAAAAATCATGATAAGGAATTCTATCAAGAGATTGGCCAAAAAGGCGGAGAAGCAACATCTGAAAATCATGATAAGGAATTCTATCAAGAGATTGGCCAAAAGGGCGGAGAAGCAACATCCGAAAATCATGATAAGGAATTCTATCAAGAGATTGGCCAAAAGGGCGGAGAAGCGACATCCGAAAATCATGATAAGGAATTCTATCAGGAGATTGGTAAAAAAGGCGGAGAAGCGACATCCGACAGTCATGGCAAGGAATTCTATCAGGAAATCGGCGAAAAAGGCGGAGAGACACGGGCCAATCAACGAGATGGTTCCGATGATGGAAAAATGAGCCGTGAAGAAGCAGGACGCAAGGGCGGGGAAAAAAGCCGCCGTTAATATATAATCCAGAAACTTATAAATGACCGAGGGAATTACCATTCCCTCGGTTTTTTTATGCCATCAGCAAGTCCCGAGGAAATAACCTCCACAGCACATTGCAAAGTGTGCTTGGAGATTAAAGTGGGTAAAGAAATAACACCTAGAAAAGAAAGAGGTGATGAAGAAGTTGATTGCCCATTATTCATTTCCCCGTTTAAAAGTAGGCGGAGTTACGTTCACTGCAAGGCATTCATTGCTTGCTCTTGGTATTGCGGGAATCGCTTATCTCATTTCCAATAAGAGGAAGCATCAAGCGGTATTCAAAACGGCTTCATGGATGTGTAAAATCGAACGGAAAGAAGATGCCATTAAGCTTATTTGGCCTGATGAAGGCGGTTTCTATCGGGTATTTAGGGGGCAAGAGCTTATTTACAGCGGCTCTGTGCCAAGTATTGCAGATAGGGGACTGACTCCAGGAACCATTTACACGTACACGATAGATAGCTTGAATGAAAAAAATCAGGCAGTGAACAGGATGAAGATACAGACATCAACGACCGCCGAGAATAAAAAAGAAGATAATATCCTTTTGGATTTGGTATTCACCACGATTGTCGCAAGAGGCCAAGCCAGCCTGGAATGGGAGCCCATCAAAGGAATAAAAGAGTATACGATTTACCGAAACGGCGTGGATATCGGGAAAGTGGGTGGATGTTCCTTCAGTGATCGAAGTATTAGTGAAGATCAGGAATACACATATACCATTAAAGCAAAGCGGCCCCTTCCGCGGTCAGAGCAGGAGTCCTATGCCGTGAAATCACTTGTAGCGAGTATTGTCGGTGCCGTAAAAAAAGGTTCATCCCAAGCACAGGCTGCGATCGAGGAAATAACGAATACGAAAAAGATTGGGCCTGTAAAAAAGCTTTTACAGCCAGTTGAAAACGATGTGGACGGTAAAAAGAAAAGAAATTGGCAGCTGCGCTATTCCACCTTTTTACCGGAAGAGTGGCTGAAAAACCCCAATCTTGCATCGAAGGTTCCCTTTTTTAAAGGTGACAATCGCGGGTTTGATCCTGAATCACCCTGTTTCCGGACTAGAGTCGATGTGTATATTCACGAAAAGGAAAGAAAAGCCGAGATTGAATTCTCCAAAGCGGTCGGGAAAAGTGAAGCCTACAATCATGATGGCGATTTCCTCGAGGAAGGAGTGGCCTCTGATGAAGACATTGAAGTGAAGCGCGTATTATCCAATCTTGAAAAAACGACAATTCAGCTGACACACTCTGTAGGCAACCCAATCATCATTTCTCCTGCCGTGGATTATAAAGTGATCGGGACCTTTTACCGAAATGGCGAAATCAATATAGCCGGCTATCATGATCAGGCACCGCATCACGAAGTCTACCTAAAGGAGGCAGATGACCTAGACTGGGAACCCCTGCACCTGGCGGAAAACAAAGGGCTCGAAATGATGGCGCATCCTACGGCCAATCATTTATGGAGATACTCTACATTTACACATTGAAAAGGACGAAAAGCCATGAGCGCTGATCGTCCTTTTTTTGTTGATACTAGAAAGTTGACCATTTCTAATACAACAAACAAAAAGGACCTCGAATACTTTGAAGTCCTTTTTGCTTGTCGATAAGGTCATTTATAAAAATCGCTTTCGAACACTTGGCGACGGCAGCATACAGCTTTCTTCTTTCTTTCCGAACCATTTGTAACGGTTCCTGGCAATGAAATCATAAACGAAGTTCCGGATGAAGCTTGGAACGATGATGAAGCCGTAAAGCAACTTCCATGCCCCTTGTAAGCGGCGGCATATCCTCAAGGCTGCAGACGATTTATAGTAGGCCTTATCCCTTTCGATCAGGACCATGCTATCTATATCTGCAGGAACATCATACTTCTTCAGCAACTCTTGTCCCGCCTCACTTTGAAGCGAAGCGTAATGAAAAAGCCCCTGCGGATCCCGCTTTATAATGAACTGGACACTCGAATCGCAAAAGTTGCATTCACCATCAAATAAAATGACCGGATTCATGAACATTCCTCCTATAGAGAGACGTTATCATACTCATGCTTATATAATACACTACCCGTTTTGGTAAGGCGAAAACGTATGGAACTGCTTGGGATTTGATTTTGGAATTGATTGTTCGTTCCAGCAGGTCATTAACGGGTGCGTTAGCGCCATAAGAAGGCTTCAATTGGCGGGTGGAGTTTTTTGTTTAAGTCTCTGTTATCAAACTGTTATTTTCCATTAACTATACTGTAAACAAGCTATGATATGGTAGATACTCCAATGAAGTTCCTTAAGTAAAAAGCCGGCAATCCTATATTAGAGGAAAGCCGGCTTTTGCATTCAAACCATAATTGAGGATTAGAAGATATAACTAGTAGTTTCTTTATAGGGGGTAAGATTTAATGAAGCGTGATCCGTATTTTGATAATGCGAAAGCCGTTTTAATCGTCCTAGTTGTTTTGGGACACACATTAGCTAGAATGGTGGAAGAAAACGAATGGATTTTAACTATTTATTTGTTTATTTTTTCATTCCATATGCCAGCTTTTATTTTAGTATCCGGTTATTTTTCAAGAAAGATAAAAAGTAAAGAGGACCTCTGGGGGCTCATTAAGAAAATATTAATTCCCTATGTAATATTCCAGGTGATTTATACCTTCTATTATCAGAAGATATTTGATGAACCAATAGACTTCACAATTTTGACTCCAAGATGGGCTTTATGGTTCCTAATAAGCTTATTCTGCTGGAATATATTATTGTTTATATTTTCCTCCAGAAAATATGGAATCGTTTTTTCAATAATTGTATCTCTAATAATCGGTTACTTTGGTGAAGTGAATGAATGGTTAAGTTTGTCGAGAACGTTCTTTTTCTTTCCTTTCTTTTTAATTGGTCATTTTTTAGAAAAAAATCATTTTGAATGGATTAAAAAGAAAAGTAATGCCCTAATAAGCTGGGCTGTACTAGGTTTAATCTTTATCGGTATTTATTTCTATGGGGAAATGACTTGGAGGGAATGGTTTTATGGCCGTTTAGGTTATAAGGAATTAATGGAAGGCTCCGTTGCCCTCGGTTTTATATATAAGTTACTCGTTTATTTAATTATGGGAGCAGCAACTTATTGTTTTTTATGTATTGTTCCTAAAAAACAAACTTTTTTTACTGAAATAGGATCAATTACATTAGGCATTTATCTTTTTCATATGTTTTTTCTGGAATATGTTTATAACTCATTTATTTATGATTGGATCAAAGAAAGTGGCCAGTACTATGTTTTATTAATCATACCTGTAACCATTATATTTATATTAACAAGAAAACCGATTGTAAAAGTGGAATGTGTGTTAATAGGAATGAAAATGAAAACATAACAGAATTCTAACACCTATAAAGTAAATAGCTTTTCAGTTTAAAGGGCTGAGTTAGTAGACAAAAGGGTTTTCTAAATTTCAAAACAAAGTTGATTGGAACGGAAGGTGCGAGACTCCTGCGGGAAAAGCGCGTCAAGGGGAGACCCCGCAGGCGCAAAAGCGCCGAGGAGGCCCCCGGACCGCCCGCGGAAAGCGAGTGCCTGGAGTGGAAATCGACGTTCTGGTTTTATAAACCTAAATACAAATTAAGACAAACTTGTTCTTCATCGAGTTTGTCTTCAGTCTGAGCCCTTCATTTTGAAGGGTTTTTTTCATGAAAAGATTTAGTGATTTACAAAAAAATCTATTTAAAGGGGAGTGAATGGAGCCTCCAATAAAAGGGCAATACCCCTTATAAAGTTATTGCAGGAAAGAAAATGAAGATCATTACCCGAAATGTTTCCAAAATTATTAAGGGGTAATTACTTTTGTATTTCACTTTCAATAAATCAACTCTAAACATTCAGATTTATTTTATTATGACTATATAGGATTTTACTATCATTAAAGGAGCGGCATATGAAAAAGTTTTTCTTCATCTTCATTTTGGCTTTAATCCCCTTCGCCTCTACGACAGTAAGTGCAGAATCTGACTTACCTCTCAATAGTGAAGCCGGAATCATTATTGATGCGAAAAGTGGAAAAGTATTATACGAAAAAAACATGAATAAAAGTATGTATCCAGCCAGTTTAACGAAAGTTGCCACTGCTATTTATGCTATTGAACACGGGGATATGAACGAACTAGTGACTGTTAGCAAGAAAGCAGCGAAGGCAGACGGGTCTTCGGTATTTATTGAACCTGGGGAGGAAATAGAGCTTTCCAGATTAATTGCAGGCATGCTAATCAACTCCGGAAATGATGCAGCCATCGCAATTGCCGAGCATATGTCTGGCAGTGAAAAACTGTTTATGGAAGATTTGAATGAGTTTTTAAGACAAGAAGTAAACGTCACCGATACTCATTTTACGAACCCCCATGGATTGTTTGACAAAGACCATGTAACTACAGCCAGTGACCTTGCGAAAATTACCCAATATGCAATGAAAAATGAAACTTTCCGTGATTATTTTGGGAAGAAGGATTTACCATGGGAAGTGGAAACATGGGACACAACTCTAATTACCCATCATAAAATGTTAAAAGGTGAACTCCCCTATAAGGGAATGACCGGCGGGAAAACCGGTTTCGTCAGTCAATCCGGCTACACCCTGATTTCCACTGCCACCAGAGGAGAACAGGAATTGATTGCTGTCACTCTAAAAGCTCCTTCAGACAAGGTTGCCTACGCTGATACCAAGCTTTTATTCAACTATGGCTTTGAAAACTTTAAATCAGGGAAAATTGATAAAAAAAGCAAACTTTATTCAGCGGACTACTCTCATTCCTACACGCTGAACGAAGACTTATACTATACTCATTTAACCAGTGATCAACCTAGTCTAAAAACGAGTAATGATGGAATTCTCTCAATCATGAACCAAGAAGGAGAAGCTATAAAATCCTTTGACCTTAAAACGTTCGCTGATGTTAGGAACACAGTATTGCCTGCCCCGATTAAAAAAGAAGAAATCAATGAGAAGCTAATAAAATTTTCTGTCCCTTCTCTAGGATGGGGAGGCTTTTAGAACACGTTAGTAAAGAAACTCACTGACTGGCTATAGAGGCGTTGCTGTCTATACATACCCAGCTTATAAATAATATAAACAATAAAAGAGTACACCTATCATTCATGACTGATAGGTGTACTCTTTTATTTATTAACCCTTTTTATGATTTAGGTCTTGATAATTCGAGGACAGGAATATACTTATCGAGTAATGCAAAAAGGTCGTGTTTATAGATAGGACAACTTGATTCGGTATATTACCCGATAATAATCAACTGAATTGGAAATGGAGTATATGACCATAATAGTATTAAAAAAAACTATTAGGGATGATTTCATGATGTATATCTATAATGATTATGGGGGTACACATACCACGTCTTTGGCTGCCGCCTATCATTTAAAACAATTACCTCAATCGGAAAGAAAACTAACTTCGGAAGAAATATTAAATGTAAAATATTTTAATAAATTAACGAAAAAAGAGTTTGGAAAGCTGATTTTTCGCGGGACCGATGAAGAGGGCAATTCCGTTTATACATTGGGACATAAAAGAGAGAAACTTGTTGTTCCGGCATTAAAAGAATTGACTTTACTACTAGAAGAGAAATTTCATTTTAACGAAAAAATAGTATTCTCCAATACATCACCAACTGTACCTATTGCGATGTCTATAGGGGGATATTTATCAAGAGCATTAAAAATTGATTTTATAGGTGTACCATTATTAGTTATAGGTGCAAAACAATGCTGTGATAATATTTTTCGGTTGGTTGAAAATACGAAACAAATAGGGAAAGCAGCGAATGGGGAAAAAGTGATTATATTAGAGAATGAAATATATAAGTAATACCAATTAATGAATACAGGTTGTTAAATTAATTAGAAATCCAAGTCAACAATTGATGTTGGCTTTTTTTTACGCTTATGGAAGAATATACGCTGTACAAGATGTGGTGCTTGTTCAATGAACTTAATCGAACAATAAACCACCACCCGAAAGTGGAGGTTTATTAATTGAATCGAGGAAATTACTGTTCCTTTAAGCTGGTTACAGAAACACTTTGTTTTTTATTTGGATCATCAAGGGGATGGATTGTAGCCGTTCCATTTTGTTCATCGACGTGCTCGATGTAGATACTTTCCTCATTATAGGTTACATTAACCATATTTGGTGAAGAAGCAATTTCTTCTGCTCGTTGTGCTTTCATTTTAGCCACCTCCTTTGATTTTACAACATGTATAATATTTGTTTCGGATTACTTAGTTATACTTGTTGTATTAAAATTCTTCCAAGAATTCCTTAAATCCTTACTTAACTAACTGGTGCGTTAGCTGAAGATCGAGTTATATTTAAGGCAGCTTTTAACCATTTCGGCAAGTTAGTTCAAAAGATTAAAATCAGTGATTTGTTATAATTACAGAAAATTAAAAAAGGTTAGGGGGATGTGAAATGAATATTAAGGGGTTTTCGATTTCCACTAATAAAAAGTATTTAGATGTGGATTTAATACATGATTTTTTGAATCAGGAAGCTTACTGGTCAAAGGGAATAACCAAGGAAACAGTAATAAAGTCTATTGAAAATACGGCCTTATGTTTTGGGGTTTATAAAGGTGAAATAGGAAATGAAGATAGTGAACAAGTTGGATTTGCAAGGGTAATAACCGATTTAGCAACCCATGCGTATCTATGCGATGTGTTTATATTACCTGCTTATCGTAAATTAGGATTATCAAAATGGTTAATGGAGGTTATCACCAACCATTCCGAACTAGAAGGGGTTCGCAGGTTTATGTTAGCTACTAATGATGCACATTCATTATATAAAAAATACGGTTTTAATCAGATTGATAATCCAGAGCTATTTATGCAAAAAGTACGTAAATCCCCATCTCAACAATAAGAGTATTTAACAGGTGCGAAAGTTCTCTAAGGGGCAGTGACGAATTGCTCTTTTCTTATAGATCAAAAGGGGCAATAGCTGAAGTAGAAATTCTGACTTATATGCAGGAATACAGTAAATTTACGAAAAGATATGAGAGGAATTAAAATGGAAAAATTTAATTTGATCAAGCAAAATCATAGTGTAGTTCCAAATTATAAAGTAGATGATAAGGAAGTTTCTTTTGAAATATACATTAGTCCCAAACAAGAGGTCTGCATTATTGGGAAATTAGATAATAACTATATATGCTGGTGTTCTATAACTACTATTTCTGACTACGAAAATAATTCTGCTATTTTTCAATATGTATCGAATCTCCAAACCAAAACGATATCAAATGATTATAAAGCTTTAGGAGATCGGTATAAAGAAGTGAAAAATTGGCATAGAATGCAGATTAGTAAGAGACCTTATCAAGATCAGTATCTTTATTATTCTCCAGTAAATTCTTCGTTCTTTACGGAAAGTAAATTTTTCGGAAGAGAAATCTATACATTTTATAAACAAGAGAGAGCCAAATGTGATTACAGGTTAATTGACGATGCTTATATAACTATTTTAAAAAGATATAAAAGCATTTTAAATAAAGAAAACCAAGAATATAGTTATTATTACGAAATGAACCCATTAATTAGGATAATAAAAGATGAAAGTTACATAAAACTATGTCCAATTTCAGAAATCAGACAATTATATTTAGAATGCCTTGAAAAATGTAATGATTTATATAACCGATATATGACAGAGGTTCGTTAAAAAATATTTTGCGGATTGGTTTTGAGGGTAGTCCTTTATAAAAAATAGAACTAATAAAATGCCCTTACAGTGTGATAGTTTTCTGCTTTTTTATTGAAAGTCTATAAGAAATCGTGAAGGTTTGTACTTAAACTAACGAAAATGTTTATACCCTGCATAATCGTGCACAGAATGTCGGATGATTAGTTTCAACTCCTGCTATTCTGTTGATATAAGGGAGGTCATTGAATGGATTTGCTTAAAAATATGAATGGTGCCATTAAATTCATTGAAGAAAATCTTACGAACGAAATTGACTTTAAAGAGGTTGCAAGGCTAGCTTATTGCTCGGAGTATCATTTTAAAAGGATGTTTTCGTTCCTTGCAGGTATTTCACTATCCGAGTATATCCGCCGAAGACGACTTACACTTGCAGCGTTTGAGCTTAAAGATAACAACATAAAGGTCATTGATATAGCGATAAAGTACGGATACAGCTCACCGGACTCTTTTGCGAGAGCATTTCAACATTTGCACGGCATCACACCATCTGAAGCGAGAAGTAATGGCCATTCACTTAAAGCCTATCCACCGATGTCCTTCCAATTATCCATTAAAGGAGGCAGTGAAATGAACTATCGAATTGAAGAAAAAGAGGCATTTCATATAGTTGGAATTAAAAAAAGAGTTCCAATCATTTTTAACGGGGTTAATCCAGAGATTGCATCCATGTGGAAAAGTTTAGACGAGAAAACGATAAATGAACTTAAAAACCTTTCGAATGTCGAGCCATTAGGACTGCTTAGTGCATCTGCGAACTTTTCCGAAGGAAGGTTTGAAGAAAAAGGGGAGCTTGATCATTATATCGGCGCAGCAACAACGAGGGAATGTCCAGATAACTTAACACAGCTGAAAGTGGATGCATCTACATGGGCGGTATTCGAAGCAGTCGGACCTTTTCCTGAAACACTGCAAAATGTATGGGGCAGGATTTATTCCGAATGGTTTCCATCCTCTAACTATGAACAAAGAGAAGGGCCGGAAATCCTTTGGAACGAAAATAAAGAAATAACCTCACCAACATTTAGAAGTGAAATATGGATCCCCGTTATGAAAAAGTAAATATAGGCAAAAGATTTATCCTAAGAGCTGTCTTAAGGCAGCTTTTTTCTTATGGGAAAAACAGGAAGGTTAATGGAAAAGATCTAGGTAATATTTGCTTTAACGGGCAATAATGATGGTTAGAAAGTGCTTAAATAAGGAGATTGAAAAATGCCTGTTATTGAGTATCACCAATTTATTAAAGCACCAGTTGAATTATGTTTTGACCTTAAGAGAAGCGTGGATATCCATACCAAAACGACAGCGAAAACAAAGGAGATTGCTGTTGATGGTGTAACAGAAGGGCTATTAGAGGAGGGAGATACTGTAACTTGGGAAGCCATTCACTTTGGTATTAAACAAAGGCTGAAAGCCCAAGTGACATTAATGGAAAAACCAAATAAGTTTGTGGATATTATGGTGAAGGGAGCCTTCCATTCCTTCGTACATACACATCAGTTTATAGAAGAACAGGGCGGAACTATAATGATAGATAAATTTCAATATAAGTCACCGTTCGGTCCAATTGGAGTTTTAGCTGATAAGCTGTTTTTGGAGAAATATATGAGAGCCTTTATAGTTTCTCGTGCAAAGGCACTAAAAAAGATTGCCGAGAATATGCACTAGGTTCAATAGTGGCAGGTCAGTTCATCAAGAAAGCTGGTAGAAGCAAGAAATGTTGAATTTGACCAAATTATCACACTTAATAATTATGACATCTGTGACATTGAACTACATGAGAAAACACTACTGGTAAGTAGTTATAGAACTAATGGGTGCTTTAGCTGAAGTTCGTAGCTGTTTTTATCACCGGCACCCTGAACGTTAGCAAATGGCTCGGCTCAGCGGTACAACCGTGTTAGGCCCGCGGATACAACCGGCCTTTATTTATAATTACGGATCAAATCGTTTGGCTGTGATTTGATCTTTTTATTTGTTTTTATAAGAATAACACAGGTAGAACAAATGTTCCAGTGGAAAAGTGTAAAATTATTACTTTTTTTAAAATCAGTTCAGGTAAAGGGGGCAGAATTGTCCAATAAGGGACTTGAATACAATCTGCTAAAATAGCTAGAAATTGGCAGGGAAGGGTGAACACCTATAAAGAAGCGTATAAGGAAGAAACATATGTAGAGTTTGAATTGAGTGAATGCACTCATATCTTTTAAGCAGGGAAAAGGACTCTAAAAATGAGTTCCGATTACTTCTAAATCTTAATAGTTTGGTGAAACAAGATTATATAGAGAAGAGATTAATGAAAAATTAAAATAGATGATGATTTTTATGCATATTACATTCCATTATGGTACTTTGGTTGAAAAATCAAAGATTCTAATTTTATATGATTTATCAAATAATATTTAGAATATTTAGTTTGAATAGTTCTATAGGCTTATATATAATAGAATTAAAACCGTTAGGAGATGACTATATGCTTAATCGGATCCGGAATAAATTGATTCCCGCACAAGAAACAGGAGAAGAAGTAGATAACATCTATGCTATCTTACCCCTGCCAGGGACCATTATAGATGTGGCAACTGAAGAAGAAATGGAAAAGGCAGCCGAACTTGAAATTAGACATATGGCTTTCATGAGGTTGCAGGATATGAATATACAATTTGACGGTGCGTCTTATAAAGAACTATTAAAAGAATTTCAGGATTTTGAAACCGATTCGAGTAAATTTTGGAGAGGTGTAGCCAGTCGTTTATCCGTCCCGTATGAATGGCCAATCAGAATTGATCATGCAAATGGCCCTATTTATGTTGGTGAACACGATTTATATGAAGAAGAAGAGAATGAAGATTGATATTAAAATTTACGCTTGGCATAGAAAAATGTAAACTTAATACCGAGAAATAAATCCATTTTGATCAATCTAAATTTAAAAATGATTCTTTGTATACCTGCCCAATAAGGTTTATTGACATCTTTTAGTCAATCTTTATTAAAAGCTATAATAAAAGTTTGATCAAATTTCTTGTATTGATATGCAGGATTTTTTCTTGTTCAGCAGTCGGGCCATTTTCTTGAATAAGAGAATTGGTGAATTATGTTAGAATGTAAGTAAAGCTGATATTAATAGGGAGAATACATATGGAAAACAAAATGATTTATGGAATGAAAATGAACATTCATCAAAGAGATACACACACTATTCAAGTTTATATTTTAGATGTAAAGGAGGGAGAACATCCACATCACGTGACAACTATAGAACATTCTTCAAAGCATTCAAGCAAAACAAAACAGAATGGTGAACCTTATGCACGTGTACATGACAATCTTTTTAACACCTTAAAAGCCCAACTTGTAAAAGAAGGGAAATGGATTGACTAATAAAACTTTATGTTATAAAAGTGTTTCGTTAGCTTACGATTATATTAATTTGATAGTTATTCACAGTCGGGAGCGATTCTTTAATAAGAATCGCTTTTCTATTTGAATTATCGGGGCAGGTTAGTTGCACAAGGCTTATTTATTATTGTTGAAGAATAGATACTATAAATAGTACAGGTTGAGGAGAGATATAGGTGGCTAAAGGCAAATTAGAGTTAATAAAGTTATTAGTTTAGCTGTAATTACACTTAGTTCAGCAGTAATAGCTTGGAAAATGGGTACAGTTGTTCATTACTTGTATGACTTTGTTATGTTATCAGGAAATGGCTAATTCTTTTCTTTCCTGCTAGGCATTTTTCTTAATTAACTAACGGGTGCAAGAGTTGAAGAAGGGGTTTCCATGGCAACCCTTTTATGTTATTGGGAGGAATAATATATGGATTTAGATATTGTAAAAGCCAATTTAAAGGATAAATATTATGAATATAGAGAAAAAAGATATGATTGTAAAGAAGGTCAAAAAAATTCAATAGCATAGAACAAAAACTTGATAGAGTAATTGAGCTGCTTGAAAAGGATAAAAGAGATTAATTTCTTTTAATCCTTTTCTTTTTTTGTTCCTACACAGTTTATGGTCACTCTAAAATACTAGCGGCGCAGGTTAGTCCAATAAGAAGTCGAATATACTTTAGTGATTTCATCTAGTGCAAAAAAGGATTATGGAGCAAATAACCGCAAAGAAAAAGAAACCTCCTGGGTCAATAAAGTATGTAGCCAATCCAAAACCAATATGTATCGCTCCAGATAACCAGAAACGAATATTGAAAAACTTCATTGAAATAAATTCAGCAATTAGTGAGACTGGTAAGCCATAAAAGAAATTTCCCATTAAACTATAAAAAAACACAACCATAATGATCAGGAAAAAATCTCCATCTAATTTAAAAGATGGTTCTTCAAAAATCGAGACTAGAAATAAACCAATTGTAAAGGTCAATGATGAGTAGAATGCCACTTTAATTTTTCTGAAATGGTCTTTAAAAAGAAGCTTCCTAATGACAGGAAATAAAAACGCAATCGTTATAAAAGCAAGTAAGGTTTTAATTATGATTGGTGTAGTTGAAACAAATACTATTGTCAACAGAACAAGCATGGAGAAAACAATAATATAAGAATTTCCTTTTATCATAAATACATCGAACCTTTTAACTTCATTGTACAATAAGCTGAAGTTAGTAGGATATTACAAAACAATAATTATCTTCACAGAGTAAAATCCTTTTTGAAGTGTTCGTATTATAAGTGATAAGGTGTCCGGAAGGTTGACGCTGTGTCAGGCGAAGCCGCATGAAATCTCCAAACAGTAAAAATACGCTGTTAAACTGTTTTATTTCGGATCACCTAAAGGTGGTTAAAAAAGTTTTCGGTGATTTTTGTGTCATTATCCTAATTAGAACATAAGTTGAATTAACCCATTTAATATTTTCCTCCTAAAACAAATAAGGAGATGTTTCTATTGTCAAATTGTGGTCATGATTCAAATTGCGGTAATGATATTGGTGGATTTGGTGGCGGCTTCGCTTTTATAGTCGTTTTGTTTATACTCTTAATCATTGTTGGAGCTGCTTGTTTCGGTGGCGATAGAGGTAACGATTGCTGTTATCCCGTTCAAGGATATGGCGGTTTCTGCTAAGAGTAGTCATAAAAAAAGCCGACCTTTATTGGTCGGCTTCTTTTATGACTAATTTATCGCGAAGTTAGCTTAATGACTGAATCGATAATTTCATCCCAATCTTCACTATGAATCTCATGCCCTGATCCATCAAGAGTCACTAATTCTGCATGAGGGATGGCTTTTGCAAGAGCAAGCCCGTGCTCGTATGGCAAGGCTGGATCTTCTGTGCCATGAATAATGAGGACAGGTACGGATATCTCACCCATTCTATCATAATATTCGTCTCCGCCAGCAAGCAAAGCATGATTAAATCTGCTCGGTAGCTGTTTGGCGCGGTCCGCCTCTCTTCTTGCCAGTTTATACATTCTTTGCTGCTCATAAGGTTTGGAACCGGCTAAAGTTTTCCACCCATCCGCAAGAAAAGCGATGACCGCCTCCCGATTTGACCAATCCATGGAAGCACTCTTCGCATGATGATCCAATATGCTTTGGTCCATTGGAGGCAGTTTTTCCATTACAGTCCCGAACACACTTGATGCAATTAGCGTAAGCGTAGTTACGCGTTCCGGATATCTTAAGGCAAGAATCTGGCCGATCATACCGCCTAGGGACATTCCAACGATAGAAGCCCGTTCTAAGGAATAAGCGTCCAGGACGCCCGCGGCATCGTCAGCCAAATCCGTTATTGTATAGTTGGAGGTACCGGGTTCATAAACGGTAGATCGTCCCAGATCCCGATGATCGTAGCGAATGACAAACCTCCCCGAATCAGCGAGGCGGAGGCAGAAGTCAGCATCCCACCAGTCTAATGAAGACATCGCTCCCATGATCAAAAGCACAGCAGGGTCCTTAGGGTTTCCAAAACTTTCTGTACATATATCCACTTTATTTATTTTCAGTATCTGTTCATTCATGTTTTTTACCTCCGTATTAAATATTATCCAATAGCCGTTACGATGGCGCAGATCAATATATACTTTCCGGAGCATGATGATTGGCCTGCGCTTTTAATTATCGCAGTCTAACCCACTTAATAATCATGACGAGGCCTCCTTTTAATTTTTTTAAAATGGGAGGTATCCCTATAATACTGTAACATGGGGGATTTCTTTGTGATACCAAATTTTCCCACATTGCCATGAAGACAGAAAACCCCGAATACAGAGCACCTTTTTTGGTGTCCTTTATTCGGGGTTTTTAAGATGCATTTTATTGAGCTGTATATCCGCCATCTAACACGACTGCCTGGCCTGTGATGCCCCGTGCCTTGTCGCTTGCGAGGAAAATGGCGTAGTCGGCAATTTCACTTACATCGAGTAAGCGGTTTTGTGGGACAAGTGGATAGATGACCTCTTCCAAAACGCTTTCCAGTGGTACTTGTCTTGTTTTCGCCAGGTCCTCCAGTT
This sequence comes from Bacillus sp. CFBP9009, assembly GCF_036541465.1. Classification (NCBI taxonomy): domain Bacteria; kingdom Bacillati; phylum Bacillota; class Bacilli; order Caryophanales; family Bacillaceae; genus Bacillus; species Bacillus sp. CFBP9009. Next base: position 308,757 of record NZ_JAZHFU010000001.1, read on the forward strand.
GACCGCGGACGAGAGGCGTGTCCACGTATCCTGGGCAAAGGGCATTGACGGTTATGCCAAAAGAGGCGCTTTCCAAGGCGGCGACTTTCGTCAATCCGATTACACCGTGTTTGGCACTGTTGTACGCTGCTTTGTTGGCGAATCCAATCAGACCGTTAATGGAAGAGATGTTGATGATTCTGCCGAAGCCCTGTTCTTTCATGAGGGGCAAAACGTTCTTAATTGAAATGAATGGCGCGGTCAGCATGATTTTGATCATCAGTTCGAATTTTTCAGTTGGAAACTCTTCAATTGGTGCAACATGCTGAAGGCCGGCGTTATTGATGAAAATATCTATTCGTCCATATTTGTCTTTAGCTTGTTTGATTAGTTGGATAATATCCTCTTCACTTGTTACGTCAGCTTTTAAGCCGATAACCTCCAAGCCGTTGTTCCTTAGGTCTAGAGCAGCTTTTTCAACTGTGTTTTGATCAAGGTCGGACAAAACGACCTTTGCACCATTTTCAGCAAATATCTTCCCAATCTCAAAGCCGATCCCTCTAGCGGATCCGGTAATTATCGCTACTTTATCTTTAACCATATTACATTCCTCCAATAAAAAATGTAATGGTCCAAGTCTGTCATTTTATTTCGTAAACAGGGATTATTTCACAGAGTAAGCTCCATTGGAAATATAAAGGGAAGGTAATTAAAAATATGATTTAGGTTAATGAGTAAGAGTCTATCATGATTTTCTTGATAACAAAAGAATTTTATTTTTCCTTATCGTTGGCATAGATATTGCATATATAAAAAGGTGAGTAAATAAAGGTAATTAAAACGGAAAGGGGAAGCTGGATGATTAAAAAAATAGCCATTATCGGTTCAGGTGTAATGGGAAGTGGAATCGCTCAGTCTTTTGCAGTTAGCGGGTATTTCGTCACCATTAACGATATAAAGGAAGAGTTGCTACACCGTGCCCAAAACCGAATTTCTGAGAATCTATCATTGCTCATTGAGGAAGGGGTTTTGACTGATCAGGAAAAGCAAGTCGCTTTAGCCCATATTACATATAGCGTGGATTTGGAAGGGGCAGTAAGGGATGCTGATTTTATCATTGAGGCCATTCCAGAAGTCATTGAGCTGAAGTTGAATCTATATGAGCAAATGGAGGAAATAATCAAACCGGATGCCATTGTTGCTTCAAATACATCGACCTTTCCGATTTCTCAATTGATGGAGAAGGCCTCGTTTGCGGACCGGATGGTCATCACACATTTCTTTAATCCTGGCCATTTGGTTCCATTGGTTGAAATTGTTCAGCATGACGAAACAAAGCCGGAAATCGTCAAGACAACAATGGATTTGATGCGTAAAATCGGCAAGTCTCCGATTCTCTTGAAAAAAGAAATAGCAGGATTCATTGCCAATCGTCTCCAGACTGCCTTGATGCGGGAAGCCTTTTATCTATTAAAAGAGGGCGTTGCCAATGCTGAGGATATCGATACAGCGATAACGGCTGGACCAGGTTTTCGATGGGCATTTACCGGGCCTATCGAGATTGCTGATTTTGGCGGACTGGATACATGGCAGCGTGTTTTCGATAATGTTTCACCGGTATTGGATCAGAGTAAGGAAGCCCCTGATTTGATTCGTGATTTGGTGTCTGAGGGAAAGCTTGGGACGAAGTCGGGAGAAGGGATTTTTACGTATGAAGAATCTACCGTTTCTCAGAAAATCAATGAGAGGGACCGTAATTTTATTAAACTGGGAAAATTAAAAATGGAGAAGGAGGAAGTATTATGAGAGAAGTAGTGATTGTAGGGGCAGCAAGAACACCAGTTGGTGCGTTTGGAGGCAGTCTTGCCAATGTTTCAGCGGTTGACTTGGGAGTCGTGGCAGCCAAGGAAGCGATTAAGCGGGCAAATATCTCGGCTGATTTGATCGATGAGGTATTGGTTGGGAATATTCTCTCTGCTGGATTAGGGCAAAATGTGGCACGTCAGGTTGCGATTCATGCAGGGATTCCGGAAACAACGCCGGCCATGGCCATTAATAAACTTTGCGGATCTGGTCTCCGTACGGTCATAATGGGAGCGCAATTCATTGCCCTTGGTGATGCCGATGTGATTCTTGCCGGGGGTATCGAAAGTATGAGCAATGCCCCGTATTTACTTCCAAATTATCGTTTTGGACAGAAAATGGGTAATGCCGAAGCAGTGGATTCAATGACTTATGACGCCTTAACGGATGTTTTTAATCAATATCATATGGGCGTGACTGCGGAGAATATTGCCGAGCAGTGGGAAATCAGCCGTGAAAAGCAGGATGAATTTGCTTTAGATAGCCAAAGAAAGGCTGAAAAGGCGCAGCTTGAAGGACGGTTTGCAGATGAAATCGTACCTGTTGAATATAAACGCAGAGGAAAGACGATCTTGGTGGACCAAGATGAACACCCGCGCCATGGGCTGACGATAGACCAGCTAACGAAGCTGCGTCCTGCTTTTAAGGAAAATGGAACGGTTACGGCAGGAAATGCATCCGGAATCAATGATGGGGGTGCGATGTTGGTCCTGATGTCTAAAGAAAAAGCGGACGAGCTGGGATTGGAAGCATTAGCAACAATCAAGTCATATGCAAACGCCGCGCTTGACCCGAAAATCATGGGATACGGTCCAGTGCCTGCGACAAGAAAAGCTTTGGCAAAAGCGGGATTGACAATAGATGAAATTGATTTGATGGAAGTGAATGAAGCCTTTGCGGCACAGTCACTCGCCGTGGTTAAGGACCTTGAACTGGAGCCGGAGAAAGTGAATGTAAATGGCGGGGCGATTGCCCTGGGTCATCCGGTAGGTGCTTCCGGTGCCCGGATCTTAGTGACTTTATTGTATGAAATGAAGCGCAGGGATGCAAAAACGGGCCTTGCCACCTTATGTATCGGTGGCGGACAAGGAACTGCCCTGATTGTGGAACGGTAATGACTTGGCCTCATTTTCCTATGATATAATGGAGGAAACTTCAGACGGGTTAAGGAGAATAGGAATGGCCAGCGATAATAAAACTATTCATTTGGAATTAGTGAAAGCGATATTGGAAGAATTGCCTTTTGGGGTTTTGGTGACGAAAAACGAAAAAGAAATCGTTCTAAGCAATCGCATATTATCAGAGGCTTTTGCTGAGAATCAATTTGAGATGCAAATAAATTTGATTTTAGAAAAAAACCTTGTACCAGCTGTAAATACTCCGATCCGTTTGAATGATAATAATGGGATTGTCAGAAAAGCCATCATTCAAATGGGTGATGAGGAGTATCAGATCTACCTCCTATTGTTTACAAATAATAAAAGTGATTTTCTTAATATCGATAATCATGAAGAACTTCTGTTTAAGGATATTATCGAGTTTGCCTATGACGGCTTGGTGATGGTCGATACGGAAGGGTATGTCCAAATGCTGAGCCACGCTTATGCGGATTTTCTTGGGGTCGATCAGGAAAGCTCGATAGGGAAACATGTAACGGAGGTCATTGAAAACACCCGTATGCATGTGGTCGCCAAAACTGGCAAGCAAGAGGTCGCTGAATTACAAAAAATTAAAGATAATTATATAATTGCGACCCGCTCCCCGATACGGAAACAAGATAAATTAATAGGAGCGGTCGGAAAGATCCTTTTTAAGAATGTCGGGCAATTTACCGCTCTTTCCAAGCGGATAAATTCACTTGAAGTAGAGCTGAAAAAATACAAAGGCGATTTTCGCGAGAGAAATAAGGCCTCATATACGTTTGATCATTTGATGGGAAGAAGTCCTGCTTTCATGGAAGTAAAAGGTCAAGCCAAAATTGCGGCTAAAAGCGACTCGAATGTTTTGATTTTGGGCGAAAGCGGAACAGGTAAGGAGCTGTTTGCCCATTCCATTCATAATGATAGCAGACGGGCCATGGGTGTGTTTGTCAAAGTGAACTGTGCCGCCATCCCGGCAGAGCTGCTGGAGTCAGAGCTTTTTGGTTATGAAGAGGGTTCTTTCACTGGTGCAAAAAAAGGCGGAAAAGCAGGTAAGTTCGAAGCGGCTGAAGGCGGAACGATTTTTCTCGATGAAATCGGTGAGCTGCCACTGCATATGCAGGTGAAGCTGCTCCGTGTTTTACAAGAAAAAGAGATTGAGAGAGTAGGTTCTACGGGAAGTATTCCGATTGATGTACGGGTAATCGCTGCAACAAACCGTAATCTGGAGGAAATGGTCTCGAAAGGGGAATTCCGGCTTGATATGTATTACCGGTTGAAGGTCTTGCAAATCCAGGTTCCTTCCTTAAGGGAGCGACCGGAGGACATTGAAATACTGGGAAATCATTTTGTTGAAAAGTACCAGAACCTCATGAAAAAACGCGTAATGGGAATGAGTGATCAAGCAATACGGCTGCTTCGTCTTTATAAATGGCCGGGGAATATTCGCGAGTTGGAGAATATCATTGAACGCGCAATGAATATTGTTGAAGAAGGGGAAATGATACGTTCCAAGCATCTCCCTAAAGAAATAACGGGCCATAAAGAATCAGTCTCGATCCGCACCTTAGCTGAAGTAATGGATGAAACGGAACGGGCTGCAATCGTTTCATGTTTGGAAATGACCTCAGGCAATAAATCAGAAACGGCAAAGAGACTCGGAGTGAGTCGAACAACACTGTATGAAAAAATGAATAAATATGGTTTATGACTGCAGAAAGTGCCCTTTAGTCCAAGGGCACTTTTTTTATACTTTTTAACCTCCTCTTAAGAAGAGACACACATTTGTGCATATGTTTCACTAGCAAATATTTGCGTGTGTTAGGAAATCCGTACATAAAACGAAAGGAAATTTAAATGTTGTAAGAAAATTCTTACACTTTTTTAAAGTTTATACTTAGGTGTACTGAAACCTTGACAGTTTTAAGGGATTTTAGCTTTTGAAAGGGAAATAAAATGTTGGAAAAGGCTTTAAAAGATGAGATTTTTCATTGTATTAAAGTTGGCACAATAATTGCATAATTACTTTAGTGAATGGCCTATCTGTCATTTTATATTGTTTTTTCACGTAAAATGAAAAGGGATTTCGTAATTCAACAAATTGTTGAAAGCGTTCTCAAAAATTGGGAGATCATTCAGCCTGACTTGGGGAAGGCAGGCTTGGATGGTAAAAGCGGAAAGATTAAAAATGTGGAATTTAGGAGATTAATAGTTCTATTTAAATGCTGCCGAAATAATTTTGGGGCAAGGGGAGAAAAGGGGGAATTGAGTTGGTGATTCAAATTTTAGCCATTGTTGTGGCGCTGGGACTTTTAATCTTTTTAGCCTACCGGGGCTATCCGGTCATTATCATAGCGCCGGTTGTTACTTTACTGGCTGTTATCTTATCCGGTGGACATTTGCTGCCGAGTTACACAGAGACATATATGACGTTTGCGGCTAACTATATAAAAGCGTTTTTTCCGATATTTTTATTAGGGGCCGTATTTGGAAAAGTCATGGAGATGAGCGGTGCAGCTGCATCCATTGCCAAGACCATCGTAAAATCACTAGGCTCAAAGCAGGCCATTCTTGCTGTAGTGCTGGCGTGTTCGGCGCTGACATATGGCGGGGTTTCATTGTTTGTAGTGGCATTCGCCGTTTATCCATTCGCAGCGGCAATTTTTAAAGAAGCAGACATTCCAAAGAGATTATTGCCGGGAACGATAGCATTGGGCGCTTTCACTTATACGATGGATGCCCTTCCTGGAACACCTCAGATTCAAAATATCATTCCAACGAATTATTTCGGAACAGATACCTATGCAGCTCCAATAATGGGGATTATTGGCGCGATCATGGTATTCACTGGAGGAATGCTCTGGTTAGAGCGTCGTCGTAAACAAGCGTTGGCAAATGGTGAAGGCTATGGGGAAGGACATATTAATGAACCAGAAAGTGCAGAACAGCAAAACCTGCCTAACTTTTGGCTGTCCATCGTACCGCTCATCCTTGTCGTAGCATTTAATTTTGCTTTCAGCCGCAGTGCCATTTCGGTTAAGCACTGGTATGATACATCGATGTTGAAGGAAACTTTCAACATTGCCGATGTAAGCACAGTCACTTCATCCTGGTCTTTGATTGTCGCATTGACAATCGGTATCATTGCAGCGATGCTTCTGAATGTTGGACGTATCAAGGTCAAATTGGCAAGTGGATTAACAGCTGCGGCAATGGGATCATTGCTTGCGATATTCAATACTGCATCTGAAGTTGGTTTTGGGAATGTGGTGAAAACGCTTCCTGGATTCTCGGTCATTCAAAACTGGGTGTTCAATGCAAGCGGTAATCCGCTTGTATCCGAAGCTATTGCCGTTAATGTGCTGGCAGGGATTACCGGATCTGCATCTGGTGGACTTTCGATTGCGTTAGAAGTAATGGGAGGACACTATTTGCAGGTGGCCCAAAGTGTCGGAATCACTCCGGAAATGCTTCATCGAATTGCATCCATGGCTTCTGGCGGAATGGATACGCTGCCGCATAATGGTGCCGTCATTACCTTACTTGCCATTACTGGACTGACACATCGTCAATCTTACAAAGATATCTTTGCGATTACGATTTTGAAAACAGTGACCGTGTTCATCATAGCTTTTGCAACTTCACTGTTTATTTAATAGAATAGTATTAAGAATGGAGATGATGGAAAATGAGTAAATTATTAACATCTTTTGATAGCGCTATTCAACAAATCGAGGATGGAGCAACCATTATCGTTGGCGGGTTCGGATTAAGCGGAATACCAGAAAAACTAATCATTGCTTTGCGTAACAAAGGTGTAAAGGATTTGACGATTGTCAGCAACAATTGTGGTGTCGATGATTGGGGTCTAGGCCTATTGCTTGAAAATAAACAAATCAAAAAAATGATCGCTTCTTATGTAGGGGAAAATAAGTTATTTGAACAGCAATTTTTAAGTGGCGAGCTGGAGGTCGAGCTAGTTCCCCAAGGAACGCTGGCAGAGCGTTTAAGAGCGGGCGGAGCGGGAATTCCTGCCTTTTATACAGCTACAGGAGTAGGAACGGAAGTCGCAAAAGGTAAAGAACATAAAGAGTTTGATGGCCGCACATACATTATGGAAAAAGGAATAGTCGGAGATTTTGCCTTTGTAAAAGCCTGGAAAGCAGATCATTTCGGTAATCTTGTATATCGGAAAACCGCTAGGAATTTTAACCCTGTCGTTGCCACCGCAGGGAAAGTCACGATTGTCGAAGTGGAGGAGCTTGTGGGCACAGGAGAGCTCGATCCAGATGAAATTCATACTTCAGGGGTATATGTACAAAAAGTGCTTGTAGGAAATGACTATGAAAAACGAATTGAAAGACTTACAACTGCTAACGCATAAAAAGGAGGAGTATTCGAATGACTAGACAACTAATTTTAGAACGGGCCGTTAAAGAAATCCAAGATGGTATGTGTGTGAATTTAGGGATTGGAATGCCGACCTTGATTGCCAACATGATTCCAAATGACTTTAATGTCATGCTTCAATCGGAAAATGGCTTACTGGGAATCGGGCCTTATCCCCAAAAGGATGAAGTCGATCCGGATTTGATCAATGCAGGAAAAGAAACAGTAACCGCAAAATCGGGGGCATCATTTTTTGATAGCGCTGAATCATTCGCGATGATTCGCGGCGGCCATATCGATCTAGCCATTTTAGGCGGGATGGAAGTTTCCGAAAATGGGGACTTGGCAAACTGGATGATTCCAGGGAAGATGGTAAAAGGAATGGGAGGAGCGATGGACCTGGTCCAAGGCGCAAAACGAATTGTTGTCATTATGGACCATGTGAACAAGCATGGTGAATCCAAAGTGAAAAAAAGCTGTACATTGCCATTGACGGGAGAAAAAGTCGTCCATTGCCTGATTACCGAATTGGCTGTTTTTCAATTTACAGACGCCGGCATGGAATTGATTGAATTGCAAAATGGCGTAACACTTGATGAAGTGAAAAGTAAAACAGAGGCTGACTTTACAATAAGTCCCTCTATTGAAATTAGAGCGTAAGTTAAAGAGATTAATAAAATAATACATTATTAGACTGCTTTCATTCGCAAACGGGCGAACGGAAGCAGTCTAATTTTTTTGTCGTGTTTTTGGATAATATTATTTTATGTTAAGGCTCTCATAATTTTAACTCAAAGTGATTGGAGTGGAAATCAATGTCTACAAAAGGGGGGCGGAAAGAGAGCTGATTTCTGAAATCAACTGGAACTTTTGTTAAATAAATAACATATTACCTCTATTCTCTAATAAATGAGATTGAAATTTTCCATCTCTGCTACTTTTCCGTTTAAAAGGCTTATATAAAGTCTGATGGGAATTTAAAAGGAGGGATTATAGTGAAAGTAGCATTACGAACGTTATTGGATCGATCAGTGAAAAAGATGGGCAAAGGGATGAATCCTGTTGTGAAGGCATCAGCATTGGAAATGGTGGAACGTGCTTATAATGAAGGGATAACTGTACAGATAAGTGCAGGTTATCGCTCTTTGGAAGAACAAGCCGCGCTTTATGGTCAAGGACGAGTTTACAGCTACAATAGAAAAAACTATAGTAATTTAGCTAAACCTATTGTGACGAACGCTAAGCCAGGGCAGTCTTATCATAATTTCGGACTGGCTATTGATTTCTTCATTGTGAGTGATGATGGCAAGAGAGCGATATGGACAGTGAATGCAAATTGGCAACGCGTGGCTGCCATAGGTAAGGATTTAGGATTCAAATGGGGCGGGGATTGGAGCTCATTCAAGGATTATCCCCATTTGGAGATGACAGGCGGGTTATCTTATACTCAGTTACAAGCAGGAAAGAAACCTCACCTTGCCTGTAAATTAGAAAAAACGGATATACCGAAGACCAGCAAAGGAGATAGTCTTATAATTTCCATCCAAAAAACGTTAAATGGCCGATATAAAACGGCTATTGAGGGTGATGGGTTTTATGGCCCCAAAACTCGATCGGCCCTTATAAAAGGTTTACAAACGGAATTGAATAAGCAATTCAATAAAAAGCTTGTTGTCGATGGGAAATGGGGACCTAAAACCAAGAATGCGATCGTCACCATAAAAAAAGGCGCTAGCTGCAATATTACATGGATCCTGCAAGCAGCGCTCTATATGAAAGGATTTAACCCTGGGCCCCTTGACGGAGAATTCGGAGGGGAAACCGAGGCAGCATTATTCAAATTCCAAAGAGCAAGCAAGATATCCGCTGATAAGCTTGCAGGTAAAGAAACATGGAATGATTTGTTTGCTTGATAGAGAATCCATACTGTTAGCAGAAAGTTAAAGTGCACCAACTACCTTTTTTCATTACTTATACTTTCAAATATTAATTATGGATTGCAAAGTTGTTAGTATTCCTTTAGAGTACGTACCTGTCGCTATTTTAGTATGAGCTTCCTTGGCTTCTTGAGTTGCATTCTCTACAAGGTAACCATGTTTAACACTTTTTAACATGAGCAGATCATTTCCGCTATCCCCGAAAGCAAAGGCATGCTCCCGACTCAGCCCGAATTTGTCTAGCATAAATCGTACAATCTCATTTTTACCAGTACCTAATGGAATAAAGTCTATATCATAACTATCTTCAGGATCGCCGGCAAGGGGATTACAACGATTGATATTTACCCCTATCCCGTACTCTTTGGCCACCCTCTGGATAGTGGATAAGTTCTTCTTGTCGACAGATTCATGTTGTATTTGATAATAATAATTTCTTTTATAGCGAGAACTTCCCATTTGAGTCTGAGGAATCAATGGTATATTGCCGTTGAGTAGAACATTATAAATTTCATCGACTTTCCGTTTATTAAATTCTTCGATATTAATCTGTGAATGCCAATCTGGATCCTTTTCCAAAAAGTTATTTTCTGAGAAATAGGTGATTTCGGTACCTAAGTCACTTGCAATAAAATGCGGGAAAAATCTGAATCCACCATGTTCCATTTTATGTAATATTGATTCGATACTACTCCCAGTGACCCAGCCAAAGACAAGTTCTTCATCATTACTTTTTGCTTCTAAGTAATTTTCAAGTTCATATAAATCTTTCTGTCTCTCGTGACTCATGGAGTGAGGATAATAGGTTTCATCAAAATCACAGAATACAATGTATTTTGGGTCATCAACATTTGGCAATAACTGAAACCCGCCCTTTTTATTCAATAACAAAACAATCCCTCCATTAGCTGAAAATATCGCTTCAATAACTTTTTGAAAATACATTTCAGGAAAATATTGATATTATTTGATATGTTAGGAACGGTTTAATAATAACTTCTGAAATCGATAACATGTCAACCACTTATTACAAGGATGGGATTAAATGACGAAAATTAGCGAGATTGCCAAGATATGTAACGTCTCAAAAACAACGGTATCTAGAGTCTTAAATAATCATCCATATGTATCAAAAGAAAAAAGGGAACAAATCTTAAAGGTCATTGAAGAGCTTGATTATGCACCAAGTTCACTTGCCCGGAATTTTAGGACAAATAAAACCAAAACGATTGCAATATTAGTCCCAAGATTTGATCATCCATTCTTTGCACAATTGGTTAAAGGAGTATCTCTAGCAGCATTGGAAAATGATTATAAAGTTCTTATATTTCAAACCTTTTATGATTCGAAAAATGAATTAGATGTTATGGGAAAATTAAAGAATAGAGAAGTAGATGGGGTTATTTTAGGAGCGTTAGAAAATGAATGGATTTTAATAAAGCCTTATTTGAAATACGGCCCAATTTTACTGTGTAATGAATACCATGATTTCGCCTCTATACCAATTATTGGTTATGACGAATTCGAAGCGACATACAAAGCTGTCAATCATTTAATAAAAAAAGGCCATAGGAAGATAGGTTTTTGCTACGATACTTCTTATAGTCAGGCTCAGATTCAAAGAAAAGAGGGGTTTTTAAAAGCTTTAGCAGATAATAATATACTACATAATGAAGACTGGATATTTGGACATGGATTTAATATTGAAGATGGATTTCGTATTTGTGATGAAATATTAAAATTAAAAGAAAAACCTACTGCCTTATTTACTGGAAATGATCAGGTCGCAGCAGGAATTATTAAAAAGGCAACTATGTTGGGCTATAAAATACCGGAATACCTAGCTATAGTTGGTTATGATAATCAATCTATTTGCCAAGTCACAACCCCCACCATAACCACAATCGATATACCAATTATGGAATTAGGACAACGCACTGTAATAGAATTGATTAAATATTTAAGTAATGATTTGAAATTAAAGCGCGACGTTATTAAATTGCCTACCAAACTTAAAATCAGAGAATCAACCTAACCAACATTAAGATATAAAACTTCATATTCAGGTTTTATCCATTTAGACAGACACTGAAGAAATTCTAAAAGAAGCGGAGTTCAGCAGTATGTTAGCGGATGGGATGTAATCCGTCCTACCCGGGAATAATTCGACTTTCCCGGGAAATAATTCACCTAAACCCGGCATAATTCGACTTCCCCCGGAAAAATCCTAAAGAATTCATTCAAGTTCCAAGCACCAATCATTGCATCGCATAAAGCTCCCCGGCGGGTATTCGAATTCACATTCGGAGATGAGGGTGAAGCCGAGCTTGCGGCAAATCGCGTTTGATGCAGGATTATTGATGGAAGGGAAAGCGTGAATATATTTGTATTTTCGTTCGGCTTTGATTTTCTCTATCAGTGTCTTAACGGCATGGGATGCGATTCCTTTTCCTTGGAAGGAAGGGAGGACGCTCCAACCGATTTCATACACATTTTCATCGTTCCACACTGTTTGCCAGTAGCCAACGGAACCGGCCGCCTCTGCCTCTGGAAATGAGTTGATGCTATACATGCATCCTTTTTCTCCAATCTGTAGATACCGTTGATGGCGTTTCAGGATTTGTTCATTACTTTCTGGTCCGCCAAGATGTTCCATCATTTCTGGGGCATTTAGTTGAAATAGTAATTCAAGGTCTTTATCTTCCCACGGTTTAATTTCTATTTTCGTTTCTTTGCTTCGTTCTGTAATCCGACTCACCCCTAGAATTTTATATTTTCTTATATAATCTTCTTGGCTAAATGCGATATTCCTTTATTTGACCTTAGTATTCTATTGCCTTTGTGTTGAAGTTTGATTTTAATAAGAATAAAGAGATGAATGTTTCCCATTAAATGCTATAATTTACAGGTGATTCTATCAAATGACAGAGAACGGAGATGAAGAAATGAAATCTTCAGTAAATCAGTTTTCCACTCAATTTGAATGGATATTGAATGTGATCAATGTGGGGGTCCATATTGTGAATAAAGATGGGGATACGGTTTTTTACAATGAAATGATGGCACATATCGACGGGCTTGATCGTGAGCAGGTGCTGGGGGAGAATATTTTTCAGCTTTATCCTTCATTGACTGATGAATCCAGTACGCTGCATGTAGCATTGGAAAAAGGCAATGAAACGATTGAGTCCATTCAAACATATGTCAACTTAAAGGAGAAAAAGATAACTTCCATCAATAGTACGTATCCTTTGTATGAGGATGGTGAAATTATTGGGGCAGTGGAAATCGCAAAGGATATTACGAAGGTCATGAATATGTATGACCAAATTGTCGATTTGCGTTCCCAGCTGGCCGAGACCCATAGGAAAAATAAGTTCTCTGAAGGGACGGCGACCTATCATTTTAGTGATTTAATCGGAAATAGCCCTGCTTTTCAGCAAGCGATTTCATTGGCGAAAAAAGCGGCCCGTACACATTCCCCAGTCATGATTTATGGACCAACAGGGACAGGGAAGGAACTTGTCGCGCAAAGTATACATAATGTAAGTGCTCAGCGAAATCAGCCTTTTATCGCGCAAAACTGTGCGGCTGTTCCCAAGGAATTGATGGAGGGGCTGCTGTTCGGCACGACGAAAGGGGCTTTTACCGGAGCGATGGATCGCATGGGCATTTTTGAGCAGGCAAATGGCGGTACCCTTTTCCTTGATGAGCTGAATAGCCTCGACCTCGGCCTGCAGGCAAAATTGCTGCGAGTGCTTCAGGAAGGTGAGGTGCGCCGTGTTGGAGGTTCGAAGGAGCAAAAGATTAATGTGAAGATCATTGCTGCGATGAACATTTCTCCGGAAGAGGCGTTGGAGCGGGGAATCATTCGCTCTGATTTATTCTTTCGCCTCAATGTCGTGACGATCCAGATGCCTTCTCTTTCGGAGCGTAAAACGGATATTCCGGAAATCGTCAATCACTTTATTCAAAAATTCAACAAATCATTTTTTACGGAAGTGCGCGGGATCAGTCATAAGGCGATGCAGCGGCTTCTTCAATATCCATGGCCAGGGAACATTCGTGAACTGGGACATGCCATCGAGTTGACCTTTAACGTCATGGACGCAGGGGAAGATATGATTGATGAACATCATCTTCCTGCCTATCTTTTCCCTTCAGGAAATTACGCAATAGCAAATGAGCAGAGCCATCCTACCCCATTGAAAAGCAGGATTGATTTACCTGTTGTTCTTGAAGAAATGGAAAGGGAAATGATCATCAACATGTTTGAGAAATATAACGGGAATATCAGCAAAACGGCAGAAGCCCTCAATATTAAAAGACAGGGACTGCAATATAAGTTAAACAAGTACGGCATTGAAAAAGTTTATACGGCAGGATCGAAGGAATCCAAGTAAATTCAGTTTTTTTTGGAAACGCTATCACTATCTTGGTAATGATGTAACTTGAAGAGGGTTCTCTTGTAAAAGAGATCCTCTTTTTTTGTTTTTTTTTTTAGCGCAAAGAATTTGGCTGCAAAAAATTATGCGTAATGAAAAATATCTTGCGATTTTAAGCTTGGTTTGCCCCCTTTTGCTTATGTTTTCCTTGTTATCAATGTTGGCATCATTCTTGCGAGAGTATATAGATAAGTTCTTATAATAAGGGGGGCATTATTAATGAATTTGATGGGAATGGATGTAAAACATAAAGAATACCTAGGTGGACGCAGGCATTATAATGATATCGAATTGTGGAAGGATGTAACGGAAGAGCAGTGGAATGATTGGATCTGGCAGTTGACCAATACGATTAAAACACTGGATGATCTGAAAAAGGTCGTCAACCTGACACCGGAAGAAGAAGAAGGAGTCCGGATTTCGACTCAAACGATTCCATTGAACATTACACCTTATTATGCTTCTTTGATGAATCCCGATGATCCTCGCTGTCCGATTCGTTTACAGTCGGTACCGCTTTCGGCAGAAATGAACAAGACAAGATATGATTTGGAGGATCCGCTGCATGAGGATGAGGATTCCCCAGTTCCAGGATTGACGCATCGTTATCCGGATCGCGTTCTGTTCCTTGTAACGAACCAATGCTCCATGTACTGCAGATATTGTACGCGACGCCGCTTTTCAGGTCAGGTCGGCATGGGTGTTCCAAAGAAGCAGCTTGACGGGGCGATTGAATATATCCGGAACACTCCGGAAGTGAGGGACGTACTGATCTCTGGAGGAGACGGCCTGTTGATCAATGATAAGATCCTTGAATACGTATTGAGTAACTTACGTGCCATCCCGCATGTGGAAATCATTCGGATCGGCACACGTGCACCGGTCGTTTTCCCGCAGAGGATTACTGAAAATTTATGTAATATTCTGAAAAAATATCATCCGGTTTGGTTAAATACGCATTTCAATCATTCACTTGAACTGACGGATGAAGCGAAAAAAGCATGTGATATGCTGTCGATGGCAGGAGTGCCGCTTGGTAATCAGGCAGTCATCCTGGCTGGTATCAACGATAGTGTACATATCATGAAAAAGCTTATGCATGACTGTGTTAAAGCAAGGGTAAGACCTTATTACATTTATCAATGTGATCTATCTGAAGGGATTGGCCATTTCCGGGCGCCGGTTTCAAAAGGACTGGAAATCATTGAAGCGCTGCGGGGCCATACATCAGGATATGCAGTGCCAACCTTTGTGGTGGATGCTCCTGGCGGTGGCGGAAAGATTGCCTTGACTCCGAATTACCTTCTTTCGCAAAGTCCGGATAAAGTCGTTTTACGGAACTTTGAAGGAGTAATCACAAGCTATCCGGAGCCGAAGAATTATGTTGCCGGCAGTGCGGATGCTTACTTTGATGATGTGTATGGTACTGCGGATAGGAAAGAAGCCGTCGGGATTTCCGCTCTCATGACGGACGAGAAATTCAACTTGGTGCCGGAGGGCCTTCGTCGTCTTGACAAGAGAAAAGCTTATGAAAGCACTGATGAACATGCTTCCTTGAAGGATCGCCGTGATAAACGGGATGAAATGAAGGAAAAATTAAGGTTAGCCCAAGAAAAAAAGAACGCCATGGCCGCCAGTGGCTCGGTGAAATCTGATGGCAAGGAGGAATGAAGATGGACTGCTTGTGGTGCAATACCCCAAACGTAGAAGAAAGTGAAAAGAAGGACTGTTACTGGATCATGCCTGACGGGAAACGCTCAATAAAAGTCCTTCAAGTTCCAGCCTTGAACTGTCCTGAATGTGGAATCTATGTGTCTGATTCGATGAATCAAAAGGTGGATGAAGCCTTATCCATCTATGATGTGAGTGAATATCCTGATGAGTTTACGTATGATCAGCTTCTTCAGGCACCTGTCAAAAAATTATTTAATTGGAAATAGAATGCCGGGAGAAGCGGATGATATGCATCTCTTCTCCCGAATTCTTTAAATAAGGGGGGTACATAATGCCTGTTCAAAAGCTGCCTTTTTTCACCCAAATGGAGACTGGGGATTGTTATACGATGGAACTCTATCATGATCATGCCAATCAGCGCTTACGCATGGATGATTATCGGGGAAATATCAACAAAGCGATCGATCGGGCCCTTGCCATCGCAAAGGAGCAGGGCTTAACTAAAGTGATACTTAAAGCCAGGAATGAAGATTTATCCGCTGCATTGAGTCAGGGATTCATGCTGGAAGGAATATTGAGCAAGTATTTCAAAGGGAATGATGCCTATTGCATGGCCTTCTATTTAACGGATGAAAGGCGAACAAGCGACTTTTGGGTCAAGGAAGATAAAGTCATCCAAGATGTCAGTCAGATTCCTAGACTGATTGAATCTCAGCAAATACCTAAGGATTATATCCTCCGGTTTGCTACGGTTGAAGATGCAAAAGAGCTGGCGAATTTATATGGTGCCATCTTTGAAACCTATCCTACACCGATGAATGATGAGCGATATATCAAGAAAGTGATGGAGGAAGGTACGATCTTTAGTGTTATCGAATATGAAGGAACCATCGTGAGTGCTGCATCCGCGGAAGTGAATGAGATGTATCACAATGCTGAATTAACGGACTGTGCAACAATTCCCCAGCATCGGAAGCATGGTTTCATGAAGGTGCTCATCTCCGCCTTGGAACAAGAATTGTTCAGGAAAAACATTTATTGCTCTTATTCATTAGCGCGTTCATTGTCAATGGGCATGAACGCCGTCTTTCATCAGCTGGGATATGAATATGGTGGCAGATTAACGAAGAATTGCAATATTTGGGATAAGTATGAGGACATGAATATTTGGGGTAAAGATTTATCCCTCAAGTAGGAGGATTGTTTTTATGGCTAAATACACATGGGTTGATAAAGAAACCTGTATTGCGTGCGGGGCATGCGGTTCAACAGGTCCTGAGATTTATGACTATGACGATCAAGGGATCGCTTTCGTCATCTTGGACGATAATCAAGGAATTGCCGAGGTTCCTGAAACCTTGCATGATGACATGCAAGATGCTATGGAAGGCTGCCCTACAGAATCCATCCTGATTCAGGATGAGCCTTTTAGGATCGGTTCCTTTTAAGAACTTAATTGATTAATAGATATTGCACAGTGGGTACGAACGTTAAAAGGAGAGATGACATGACACGCAATTATTTGATTAAGCCTACTTTAGATCATGACTATCCCACTATCTCTCATGGGAATGGAATTTATCTTTATGATATAGATGGAAATCAGTATATAGATGGATCATCAGGAGCGGTCACAGCAAGTATTGGCCATGGCGTATTGGATGTTGTCGAGGCAATGACGGAGCAGGCCCGCAAAGTTTCTTTTGCATATAGGTCTCATTTTACGAGTGAAGCCGCAGAGGCATTGGCCAAAAAGCTAAGTGAGTTGGCTCCAGGGGATTTGAATTGGTCATTTTTCGTGAATAGTGGATCGGAAGCGACCGAAACGGCGATGAAGATCGCGATTCAACATTGGCAAGAAAAAGGGTTTGAGCGAAAAAACCGCATCGTCTCCAGGTGGACGAGTTATCACGGGATCACGATGGGCGCTTTATCGATGTCCGGCCATGTACCAAGAAGAAAGCGTTTTGTGCCGCTATTGGAGGATTTCCCTAGCATTTCGGCTCCATACTGTTATCGCTGTCCTTATAATAATGAAACTTCCGGATGCAAGCTTCAGTGTGCAAATGAACTGGAGACAGCCATTCAAAGGGTCGGATCCGAGAATATCGCCGCCTTCATCGCAGAACCCATAATCGGAGCATCCGCTGGTGCTGTAACACCGCCGGATGGCTACTATCAAAGGATTAAGGAAATCTGCGAAAACTATGACATTCTTTTTATTGCCGATGAGGTAATGACGGGAATCGGACGGACAGGAAAAATGTTCGCGATGGAACACTGGGGAGTCACTCCGGATATCATCGCATTGGGTAAAGGAATGAGCGCAGGCTATACTCCAATGGCAGCCACAATGGTTACTGACCGTGTCATGGAGCCCATTTTAAAAGGCTCGAAATCAATCATGGCTGGACACACATATAGTGCAAACCCTTTATCTGCTGCCGTTTCATTGGAAGTGCTTTCCTACATTGAGGGAAATGACCTGGTTCAGGCAGCGGAAAAGAAAGGTCAATATCTGTTTAAGAAGCTGCAAGGATTGGCTGAGAAATTCGACATCATTGGTGACGTAAGAGGGAAAGGGCTGCTCCTTGGGCTTGAGTTTGTCTCCGATCGGATTTCAAAAACTCCATTCGACTTGCAAATCGGCCTGACTACAAGGCTTGTCAATAAGGCTTTTGCGAAGGGGTTGTTAATCTATCCTGCTGCAGGTGCGATTGAAGGAATCGCTGGCGATGCGGTTATTTTATCTCCGCCATTAATCATTACGAATGAAGAAATCGATCGCCTCGTCAAGATACTCGAAGCTTCCCTCGCAGAGTTGCAGCAAGAATTGTACGCGGAAGGTTTGATTGAGGACATGCAGGCTATTTAGGAGGAACGATATGAAGCAGGTCATTACGAAGAAAAACAAAATTGTGACCTTAGAAGAAGCACTGGAGCATATTTCCGATGGATGCACACTCATGTATGGCGGATTTGGAGGGGTGGGAACTCCTCCTACGCTCGTACAGGGTATCCTTGCCAAGGGCGTTAAGGAATTGACCTTGATTGGCAATGATACTGGATTTCCTGACATTGGCATAGGCCGGCTTGTGACTGCTGAAAGGGCAAAGAAAGTGATCGCCTCGCATATCGGATCCAATCCTAATGCTGGCAGGCTCATGACTGAAGGAAAGCTGCAAGTCGAATTTTCACCGCAAGGGACATTGGCCGAACGGATTCGTGCTGGCGGTGTAGGCTTAGGCGGGATTTTTGTCGATGTCGGGATTGGTACGATAGCCGAAGAAGGCAAGAACAAGATTAAGATAGAAGGAAAAGAATATTTGGTGGAAACCGCTTTGACGGCTGAAGTAAGCATCGTCCATGCCAAAAAGGCAGATTCGCTTGGGAATTTAGTGTACGACAAGACTGCATGTAACTTCAATCCGCTCGTAGCGATGGCTGGAGCCTTCACGATTGCGGAAGTGGATGAAATCGTTCCTGCAGGCGAATTGGATCCGGAATGTATTGCCACACCAGGCATTTATGTAGATATGGTGATTCCGACTAAAGGGGTGAATTGGAAATGGGCATGGCAGTAGATCTACGAAATCGCATCGCGAAACGCGCCGCCAAGGAAATTCATGACGGATTGATCGTCAACTTAGGCATCGGCATCCCTACCCTGGTGGCGGACCATATTCCTCAAGATATCTCTGTGATGTTCCATGCGGAAAACGGAGTTCTCGGTACAGGTCCAAGTCCTGATCCAGGGAAAGAAGATCCTGCCCTCTGTAACGCGGGAGGGTTTCCAATCACCACTGTAATGGGCGCTTCATACTTTGACAGTGCAATGGCATTTGGAATGATCAGGAAAGGATACATCGACATCACCATCCTTGGAGCCTTGGAAGTCAGTGAAAAAGGGGATTTGGCGAATTGGATCGTCCCAGGAAAGCGGGTGCCGGGGATGGGCGGGGCAATGGAACTTGCCCAGAAAGCCAAAAAGGTGATCGTCCTGATGAATCACGTGAATAAGCAGGGTGAATCGAAGATATTGAAGACTTGTACGCTTCCATTGACGGCAAGGCAGAGTGTGGATTTAATCATTACGGATATGGCAGTCATGGAAGTTACTGAAGAGGGATTGGTGCTAAAGGAAGTCATGGCGCCATATACAGTGGATGATGTGCTAAGGAATACGGAGGCAACGTTGAAAATCCATGCTGCTGTCAACACCATTGAATAGGTAAGAGGAGGAAAAAAGCATGAATGAGGTTGTCATCGTTGCTGGAGCGCGAACTGCAGTTGGATCCTTTGGCAAATCACTACGGAATGTTAAAGCTACCGAATTGGGCCGTCAAGTATTGGAAGGTTTAATGGATAATTCTGGGTTAGTTAAAGAAAAGGTAAATGAAGTGATTTTCGGACATGGCTATGTCCACGGAGGCGGACTTAACTCGGCCAGAATTTCGTCGCAGATGGCATGTTTCCCACACAGTGTCCCAGGCCACGTTGTAATCAAAGCATGTGGATCAGGTTTAAAGGCCATTACCAACGCCGCTTTAACTATCGCTGCTGGTCAAGAAGACGTAATCATTGCCGGCGGAGTGGAGAGCATGAGCAATGTGCCATATATCGTGAAAAATAGATGGGGCGGTAAATTTGGAAACGTAACGATGGAGGATGCTCTGCTGGCAGATGGATTAATATGTTCCTTGGGAAATGAACATATGGGAATAACTGCCGAGCGCTTGGCTGAAAAATACGGTATCCGTCGTGAAGAACAGGATCAATTTGCTTATCAAAGCCACAAGAAGGCTTGGAAAGCTATGGTAGAGGGTCGCTTTGATAGAGAAATTATTTCGCTTAAAATCAAGGATCGAAAAGGACTTCAAATCTTCAACCATGACGAAGGGGTACGCGAGGACATTCATCTAGATCAACTAGCCAGTCTTCCAGCAGTATTCAAAAATGAAGGAACCATTACGGCAGGAAATGCCTGTCCTATGAATGATGGAGCTGCAGCTGTACTATTAATGTCCAAACAGCAAGCAGAAGAAAAGGGATTAAAACCGCTCTTGAAAATAAAGGCTTTCGCCAGTGCAGGAGTTGAACCTGGAGTTATGGGGATTGGACCCGTACCAGCGACTCGAAAGGCATTGGCAAAAGCAGGTCTATCGTTAGAGGATATCGGACTGATTGAACTTAATGAAGCCTTTGCTGCCCAAGCACTTGCAGTGATCAAGGAGTTAGATTTGGATCAGGATATTGTCAATGTCAACGGAGGGGCAATTGCACTTGGTCACCCTGTAGGAGCAACAGGTGCAAAATTGACAGTCACACTGATGCATGAAATGTTGCGTTCACAAGTTAAGTACGGAATGGTAACGTTGTGTATGGCAGGTGGAATGGGACTTTCAGTAATCTATGAGAATATGTGTATTTAAGGAGGATAAATGTGCCGGATATAAAAAAACGGATAAACCAATGGATAGAGGATCATCGGGAAGAAGGAACAAACCTATTGCAAAAAATGGTACAAGCCCCGAGTACGCAAGGAAATGAAGCAGGGGCACAGGCCATCGTCGTACAAAAGCTGCAGGAAATGGGTTTGCAGATCGATAGTTGGGAACCTGACGGCGGAGAGCTGAAAAAGCATTCTTATTTCTATTCTCCACGCAGTGAATTTTCCAACAGCCCCAATGTGGTAGGTATCATGAAAGGGACTGGAGGCGGACGTTCCATCATTTTGAACGGACACATCGATGTGGTCCCGGATGGAGACCGGGATCAGTGGGACGACGACCCATATAGCGGAGCGATTAAGAATGGAAGAATGTTTGGACGCGGAGTAACCGATATGAAGGGTGGAAATGTATCGCTGATCCTTGCGATGCAGGCATTGAAGGAAAATGGCATCCAATTAAAGGGAGATGTCATATTTCAAAGTGTGATTGAAGAAGAAAGCGGCGGAGCCGGAACATTAGCGGCCGTCCTGAGGGGATATAAAGCCGATGCCGCCCTGATCCCTGAACCGACGAATATGAGGATCTTTCCGAAACAGCAGGGTTCGATGTGGTTCCGGATCCATGTAAAAGGACGGTCAGCACATGGCGGAACAAGGTATGAAGGCGTTAGTGCGATTGAAAAAAGTATGGCTGTCATCAATCATATTCGTGCCTTGGAAGACAAGCGAAATGCACGTATCAGTGATCCGCTTTATCAGAACACGCCTATTCCGATTCCTATCAATCTAGGTGTCATTGAAGGCGGTAATTGGCCGTCATCCGTTCCCGACCTTGTGAAAATCGAAGGAAGGATGGGCGTTGCGCCGGAGGAAACGATGGAGCAGGCGAAAGACGAAATGGCTGCCTGGTTAGTGCAGCTGGTGGAAGTGGACCAATGGTTCAAGGAAAACCCACCAGTATTGGAATGGTTCGGGGCACGTTGGGTTCCGGGAGCAATCGACGTAGAGCATGAATTGATGAATGCGCTTGTTCATCAATATCGGCAAGTAGCCGGACAGGACCCTGTCATTGAAGCATCCCCTTGGGGAACGGATGGGGGATTGCTGACACATGTCGGTGAAACGCCTGCAATCGTGTTCGGGCCAGGAGTAACCGAGGTTGCCCACTATCCAAATGAATACATCCTGCTCGACAACGTTTTCTCCACAGCGGAGATCATTGCTCTTACTTTAATTCAATGGTGTGGAATGGAGACTGAGCAGGATGGGGTCACCCAGGCCGGGAATAGGGAGACGATACCAGGCAATGGCAATTAAACTGGAAAGCATCCCAGCAAGTAAAGCGAAATATTTCAGTCTTTCACAAAGCGGTTGTTAAAAACTCTTATATTTCTTGAACTTTTAACTATAAAAGAAAATGAGGTAGGAACCATATGGATATGAATCTCATTGATAATCAAGAACCGACAGTTAAAAGGCATCCCGATAATCAAGAACCGACAGTTAAAAGGCAACTGAAAGCAAGGCATATGACCATGATTGCCATTGGCGGTTCAATAGGAACCGGATTATTCCTGGCAAGCGGGGCAACCATTCAGAGCGCAGGGCCTGGTGGTGCCCTGGCTGCATATGCCTGCATTGGAATCATGGTTTATTTCCTGATGACGAGCTTAGGGGAAATGGCGACATATATGCCTGTGTCGGGATCATTTTCCACCTACGCCACACGCTTTGTTGATCCCGCATTCGGCTTTGCACTTGGCTGGAATTATTGGTTTAACTGGGCAGTCACCCTTGCCGTGGAAATAGCTGCAGCAGCCATCATCATGAAATTTTGGCTCCCTGATGTACCTAGCCTTATATGGAGCGCATTGTTTCTTGGAATCGTCTTCACCCTCAACGCCCTATCCATTAAAAGCTATGGTGAATCTGAATATTGGTTTGCACTAATAAAAGTCGTCGCCATCATTTTCTTTATCATTATTGGTCTATTGACCATATTGGGGGTTTTTGGCGGAAAGGTGATCGGATTTGAAAACTTCACCATGGATGAGGCACCATTCAAGGGAGGATTTTTATCGATCATCTCAATCTTTCTAATCGCGGGATTTTCTTTTCAAGGAACTGAACTTGTTGGTATTGCTGCCGGAGAAAGTGAAGAACCCGAAAAAAATGTTCCGAATGCGATCCGCCAAGTATTTTGGCGCATCCTCTTATTTTACATCGGGGCCATCCTGATACTCGGCCTCTTAATCCCGTATACAAGTCCAAGTTTGTTGAACGGAGATGTTGAAAACATTTCTGTGAGCCCTTTCACGCTTGTCTTTGAACGGGCAGGACTGGCATTCGCGGCATCCGTCATGAATGCGGTCGTGTTAACCTCCTTACTATCCGCAGGGAACTCGGGGCTATATGCATCAACGCGGATGTTATGGTCGATGGCAAAAGATAAACAAGCTCCCAAATTCCTGGCTAAAGTCAACCGCAGGGGAATTCCGATGAATGCTTTGATCATGACATCCTTAATTGGAGGACTCGCCTTCTTGACCTCCATTTTCGGGGACCATGTATTTACATGGCTATTGAATGCATCCGGGCTGACCGGCTTCATCGCCTGGATTGGAATCGCCATAAGCCACTATCGCTTTAGACGTGCCTATGTTGCACAGGGTGGTGACCTAAACGAATTGAAATATAAAGCAAAATGGTTTCCATTCGGTCCGATTCTTTCATTCACCCTGTGCATGCTCGTCATAGCAGGACAGAATTATGGAGCATTCCTAAGCGGCAGCATCGACTGGTATGGCGTCGCCGTCTCCTATATCGGATTACCGATATTCCTGGTAGTCTGGTTAGGATATAAGTTTTATCACAAGACCAAATTAATAGCATTAAAAGATTGTCAATTCGATAAATCAGATGTGGCTTGATACCAATGGAAAAAACCTGAGCTCCCCTTTGGGAACTCAGGTTTTTTTTTGAGGATTTGTATGAAAATCCAGTTATATCTCCGAAAACAGGAATATATCTCCGAAAATCCAATTATATCTTCGAAAATAGAAATATATCTCCGAAAATCCAGTTATATCTTCGAAAATAAATATATCTCCGAAAATCCAGTTATATCTTCGAAAATAGAGATATATCTCCGGAAATCCAGTTATATCTCCGAAAATCCAGTTATATCTCCGAAAATAGAAATATATCTCCGAAAATCCAGTTATATCTCCGAAAATAAGAATATATCGACGAAAGCGGCAATTATCTCATTAAAGTTCGCAGTATGGTAATTTTTGCAATAAATCATTTTTTATAGCTGAATAATTGGGGAGGGTGCGCAATACTATTATTCTATGTATGATAATCTTTGGATGAAAGGAAACTGATGATGAAAGAGGCGTTTCGCGGTTCTGGAATTGGAGTCATTTTCATGGCGTTCTTCGGTACAGTGTGGGCAGGTACCGGTGTAATGGGATTGCAGGGGTGGGGGTTTCCCTACGTGGAACTCGCAGCCATATTGGTCGGAATCATAATGGTTATCGGAGGCATATCATTAATTCATGCATCACAAAAAATGTCCAATCAAGTTTCAGAAAATGGGGCTAGGCGTATGAAGCGTATCGGATTTTTGTTTAATATGGTCTTCATTGCCGAAGGTTTGCTGATTGGAATTGCCATTGCCATCTGTAACTTGATAGATCAGATTGATCTTATACCGGGCGTCATCGCCATTATTGTTGGGATTCATTTTTTACCTTTGGCGTCACTTTTCCAAATCAAGATCTACTATTCAACAGGAGTGCTTCTCTGTTTATTGGCGCTTATCACATTGCTTATTGTGCCAGACACCGTCATGTTTGGGGAGCATCAAATCCTTGCACCGTTATCATTGCTCGGCTTCGGATGTTCGCTAATTCTCTGGACCACTGGACTTACGCTATGGCTTGGAATAAAGAATTCAAGTCGAACGATAGCCGATGAAGATTGAACTCATCAAAAAACCCGTCATGATGAACGGGTTTTTCATTTCGATTAATTTTTCATCCAGGTCAAGAGCCTGACAATTTGAAATGGTTCATTCCAAACGAGAATGAAACTTAAAAGAAAGAATGCAGCCACAGCCAAAAATTTCGACTTGCCTTTTTCATTTTTATAGATGGCCCCGAAACTGCATAACATACCAATTAGTAACGCACCGAATCCTGAAATCATAAGCAGCTCGGAGGCTTTTGGTAAAGCAAGGGAACAGCAAAATGATAGTGTACCAATCACTGCAAATACGATAGACCAATTGCTTAAACTTTTCATAGAGACTCCTTTTTACTAATTATACCAATTTGGTGTTTATAATGAAATTAATAAATTATTGGTTGTCACTTATGGGAATATATTGTAATATATATAACAATATAAAAATCCATTTACATTTTAGAAGCATTGATAAGGACATGAATCATTTTTACGGTCTGCAGAGAGGGAAGGGCAGCTGCGAACTTCCTGGCTTAGGAAACTGATTTACCGCCTTTGAGTTATATCGGTGAACAAGAGTAACTGATATCGTCTAAGCTGCGTTACAAGCTCCAGAGCCATGAGTGTTTTTTTGCTTATGGGAAATTGGGTGGAATCACGGGTAACGCACTCGTCCCTTACTTAGGGATGAGTGCGTTTTTTATTATTATAATTATTGCCATGATAAGGACATGAATCATTTTTACGGTCTGCAGAGAGGGAAGGGCAGCTGCGAACTTCCTGACTTAGGAAACTGATTTACCGCCTTTGAGCTATATCGGTGAACAAGAGTAACTGATATCGTCTAAGCTGCGTTACAAGCTCCAGAGCCATGAGTGTTTTTTGCTTATGGGAAATTGGGTGGAACCACGGGTAAACGCACTCGTCCCTTATATAGGGATGGGTGCGTTTTTTTATATATAAAAATATTGCCATGATAAGGACATGAATCATTTTTACGGTCTGCAGAGAGGGAAGGGCAGCTGCGAACTTCCTGGCTTAGGAAACTGATTTACCGCCTTTGAGCTATATCGGTGAACAAGAGTAACTGATATCGTCTAAGCCGCGTTACAAGCTCCAGAGCCATGAGTGTTTTTTGCTTATGGGAAATTGGGTGGAACCACGGGTAAACGCACTCGTCCCTCGCATAGGGATGAGTGCGTTTTTTTATTATTAAAAAAAGGGGTGTTTATGTGATGGGTGAAAAAATGATTAAAGTTCAATTCCAGGATGGGCAGCAAAGGGAATATCCGCAAGGGGTGACAGTGGAAAGTGTGGCAGGGTCCATCAGCTCAAGTTTAAGGAAAAAGGCAGTAGCAGGAAAACTGGATAAGCAACTGGTTGATCTAAGTCACAAGCTTAATAAGGATGCCGAACTGTCGATCTTGACTCTGGATTCGGATGAAGGATTACAAGTATTACGACATACATCGGCGCATGTTTTGGCACAGGCTGTGAAAAGGTTATACCAAAACGTGGAATTAGGGATGGGGCCAGTCGTGGAAGATGGTTTTTACTATGATTTTAAGTTAGACCATCCTTTGAGCTCAGAAGATCTACAAGTCATTGAAAAAGAGATGGAACATATCATAAGTGAAAATCTGGAAATTAAAAGGATCGAAGTGACTTATGAAGAAGCTGTGAATTTATTCGAGGGCAGAGGGGAGTCATTCAAGTTGGATATAGCAAAGAACATCCCTAATGGTGAAAAATTAACGCTCTATCAACAGGGGGAATTCGTCGATCTTTGCAGAGGGCCGCACCTTCCATCCACATCATTTGTAAAATCGTTCAAATTGACTCGCGTATCTGGTGCCTATTGGCGGGGAGACAATCAAAATGAAGTTCTTCAAAGGGTATATGGCGTGGCTTTCCGAAAGAAAAAAGATTTACAGGATCATTTTAAATTCCTGGAAGAAGCGGCCAAACGCGATCACCGTAAATTAGGGAAGCAGTTGGAGTTATTCATGTTTTCGGAGGAAGCCCCTGGAATGCCGTTTTATTTACCTAAAGGACAAAGCATTAGAAATGAATTGGAGAAGTTCTCGCGGGAGCTTCAGACTGAAGCTGATTACGACGAAGTTCGGACTCCTTTCATGATGAATCAGCGGTTATGGGAACAATCGGGTCACTGGGATCATTACCATGAGAATATGTACTTCACTGAGGTGGATCAAACAAAATTCGCGATGAAGCCAATGAACTGTCCGGGTCATATGCTTATTTTCAAAAACAGTCTTTATTCATACAGGGATTTACCGATCCGGATGGCTGAATTCGGTCAAGTCCATCGTCATGAATATAGCGGTGCATTGAACGGGATGCTGCGTGTCCGTACATTTTGCCAGGATGATGCCCACATTTATGTTCGGCAGGATCAAATCGAAAGTGAAATTAAACAAGTGTTTCATCTGATTGATAAGGTGTATCGCACTTTTGGATTCGAGTATTCCGTGGAGCTCTCCACTCGTCCAGAGGATTCAATGGGCGATGATTCCCTTTGGCAATCTTCTGAAACAGCCTTGAAAAATGTTCTGGAAAGCATCGGGATACATTATCAAGTAAATGAAGGGGACGGGGCATTTTATGGACCGAAAATTGATTTTCATATTAAAGATGCATTAAAACGAAGCCATCAATGTGCAACAATCCAGCTTGATTTTCAAATGCCTGATAAATTTGATCTGACTTACATTGATGAAAATAATGAAAAAGTTCGTCCGGTCGTCATTCATCGTGCCATTTTTGGATCGATCGATCGTTTTTTTGGAATTCTGATAGAACATTTTGCCGGTGCTTTTCCGGTATGGCTTGCCCCGGTGCAAGTACAGATCATCCCTGTCTCACAAGTTCATTTGAACTATTGTTTAAAGGTTCAAAAAGAACTGAAGAATCAAGGCATAAGAGTGAAAATTGATGATCGGAATGAAAAGCTGGGGTATAAAGTCAGGGAAGCACAGATGGGGAAAATCCCATATATGCTGGTTCTTGGAGATAAAGAAGAGAAAGAAAATAAAGTAAATGTCCGGAAATACGGGGAACAAGAAGTTGAAAATGTCGCAATAGCAACGTTCATCAAGAAAATCGTCCAGCAAATAAAAGAACGCAGCATCTAACAAAAAAGCAGCTTAATCCTGAATTCACGAGTAAAAGCGCGAAACTCACGAGTAAATGTACAAAATTCACGAGTAAATACGCGGAACTCACGAGTAAATGTGCGAAACTCACGAGTAAATGCCCATTGGATTAGGTTTGGATAAAAAAAGACAGCCGAAATAACTGGCTGTCTTTTTTCTATCTACAAATCCATACCCAGCCAACACAGGAATGAACTGCTGGAAACAGTTACCGCCCGGTCCACCTTGACCGCCGCCCTGGCCGCCGCCACCGACAGGGCAAGTTAATCCTAGATATTGTAATCCGACTAATCTGTATGATGAATCTCATTAGGGATGCCACCTTCGAGTATCTGTACCATACCAGTAGCAGCATTGAACCCCATCAAAACAAAGGTGTGCTGGCTGTTACCCCAAAAACCTCTGAAACAATGACCTTGTCGGCCTGCGTTTAAATGGCTCTGAATAGTGGCTAATGGAACCAGTGTTTGTACTGGCATTCTGTCATCATAATAAGGCAAATTGGCATAAGAATTATCGTAATAATATGGAACATTATAAGAGTAATAACCGTAATTATTATACATTTAAGAAATCCTCCCTGTGTGTTTACCCTTTCAGGCTATGAACAAAGGGGGATAAGTGTCCGACATGGACCAAAATGGGCGGCCTATTTTATACGAATTTACGAGTAAACTCTTACATCTCCTAAACTCTTTATGTAAATAAAACCTTGGCTGCTTGGATGGCAAAGTAAATGCCGATCCCTATAAGGGATATTCCTGAAATGATCGAGATGCCCATTAGAATGGGTTTGGATAAAAAGCGTCTGAAGGTGCTGGCGATGATGGCCATTGCGAAATCCCAGGTTAAGAGGCCGACAAGGATCCCTGAACTGTATAAAAGTAATTGATCCATATCATATTTTGAAGCGGAGTTTGCGAGAATGGATCCATAAATCCCCAGCCAAAACAAAATGGATAAAGGATTCGAAAGGGACATGATGAATCCTGTCAGGAATGAAGAAAGAAGGGAATCTTTCGCTTTTCGTGCATTCACTTCAATCTTACCTGCACTTAACAGACTTTCAATTCCAGTATAGGTCAGGACGAAAAATCCAAAAAGCCATAAAAATGTTTTCATGAAGGAGTTGTCCAAAAAGTGGACGACACCGAAAAAGACGAGGGCTATAAATACAAAATCCGCTAAAATGGCACCCCAGCCAAAAACCCAGGCATGCCAAAAACCCTTTTTGATTCCTTTGTCCAATTGAGCAGCATTTATGGGACCGATAGGAGCCGCCAGTGATAAGCCTAATAATACATAGCTGAAAAAAACACCCAATTCATCACCTCATCGTTTGTTACATCTTCACTTATTTGAATGTATTCAGACAATTGGACTTGTACCACATTTTTGACCCTTTTTTTGAGTGGATATGGTGAATCATTGTCCGGTTTGGCGCTTATGGATGTACCTGGTCGTGACCATGTTTTTGTAACAACACAGAAAACTCCTTCATAATGTAATTTAGTCAATTGGAAAGACGCCAATTTTAATGCATGCGCTATTCAAAGCGGAATTGGAGGATAATTATGCCTGAATTATCGATGCCAAATAAATACAAAACAATTCTTGATATCATGCATACGGATATTGCAATAAATGAAATTAAGGATCATTTTGAAAAAGGAATTTCAAATGCGTTAAACCTGATTAAAGTATCAGCACCTATCATTTTAAATGAAGGTAATGGTATAAATGACAATTTAAATGGTGTAGAGCGGATTCTTACCTTTGAAGCTCTGGATATTAAGAATAAACAAATCGAAGTGGTTCAATCTTTGGCAAAGTGGAAAAGAATCACTCTTTCTAGGTATGGTTTGGCGTGTGATGAAGGCATTTACACAAATATGAATGCGATAAGACGTGATGAAAAACTGGATCATTTACACTCGTTATTTGTGGATCAATGGGACTGGGAGAAAGTCATAACGAAAGAACAACGTAACGTAGATACATTAAAATCTGAAGTGAAAAAAATATATAGAGCCATTAAATCGACCGAACGTTATATGTTTGAATTCCATCATCTGCTTAAGCCTGTGTTACCT
This sequence comes from Bacillus sp. CFBP9009, assembly GCF_036541465.1. Taxonomy (NCBI): domain Bacteria; kingdom Bacillati; phylum Bacillota; class Bacilli; order Caryophanales; family Bacillaceae; genus Bacillus; species Bacillus sp. CFBP9009. The sequence continues at coordinate 338,873 of NZ_JAZHFU010000001.1, forward strand.
GATGACATTCACTTCATTACGACCCAGGAGTTGGAGGATTTATACCCGAACCTGACTCCGAAGGAAAGAGAAAATGTCATAACGAAGAAATATGGTGCGATTTTCATCATGAAAATTGGCGGAGAGTTACAATCGGGGGAAAAGCATGATGGACGTTCACCGGATTATGATGATTGGGACCTAAATGGAGATATCGTTTTATGGAATCCACTCTTGGAATGTGCTTTTGAAGTTTCTTCAATGGGAATTCGAGTAGATGAAAAGTCACTGTTAAAACAATTAAGATTATCCAAAAACGAAAATCGTAAGGTGCTCGATTATCATAAGGCCGTATTGGAAGGAAAGCTTCCCTATTCAATAGGCGGAGGAATAGGGCAATCCAGATTATGCATGTTTTTGCTGAAGAAAGCACATATTGGCGAGGTTCAGGTTTCGGTATGGAATGACCAAATATTAAACGACTGTAAAAAGAGGAATATTATTCTCTTATAGACGAAAGCGGGAAACCCATTCTTAAAAAGAATGGTTTTTTTGTTTTAACGGTCAAAAGGGGTAATTTTGGGTGAAGCGCTACTGAATAAATCTTTCTGCGCTATAACATAATAATTGAAGACATCTAATAATGATGCAAAACAAATTGGTTTAACAATTACCTTTTATGCAATAAGTTGCTTTTTATAATGGATGAGGAGTGTAAGTATGGAGGGTCATGAGAAGCAAAATAAAGATGTAAGCGTGTGGTGCCTGATCAGTATGGCATCGATTCCATTGGTAATGACACTTGGAAATTCAATGCTTATCCCGGTTTTGCCCATTTTCGAGGAAAAGGTGGGGATATCTTCATTTCAATCAAGCATGGTGATAACAAGCTATTCCGTAGCATCCATTTTTTTAATTCCCATAGCGGGTTATTTATCAGATCGATTTGGACGAAAAATGGTGATTCTGCCAAGCCTGATCCTAGCCCTTATCGGCGGCTTGATCGCAGGTTATGCATCATGGAAAATGGAGAATCCATACACATGGATCATCATTGGGAGGGTATTGCAGGGGATTGGGGCGTCTGGGGCCTCGCCCATCATTTTGCCTCTGGTGGGGGATCTATACAAGGATGATGATGAAAAAACCAGTTCTTGTTTAGGAATCATAGAAACTTCGAATACATTTGGGAAAGTACTGAGTCCAATACTGGGTTCCCTGTTTGCTGCATTTATCTGGTTTTTACCATTCTTCTCGATTTCATTCTTCAGTTTAATATCTATTGTCTTGGTCTTTTTCTTTATAAAGGTACCAAAGGAGAAGGATGATCCGAAGAAATTCAAAGAATTCTGGCATGATACGAAAAAAATATTCAAGCAGGAAGGAAAATGGTTATATACAGTTTTCCTGATTGGTGTATTTGTCATGTTGGTTTTGTTCGGTGTTCTTTTCTTTTTGTCTGATAATCTGGAAAAAATACATGATTTGCATGGAGTTAAAAAAGGTTTAGTGATAGCGATCCCGCTGTTTTTCCTTTGTGTATCTTCTTATGTTGCCGGGAAAAAAATCAAGGGTGAGTTACCAATCATGAAAAAAATCATCATGACCAGTTTAGCTGTCCTTTCAATCAGCCTTGTATTTGTCGGTTTTACAAAAAACACGGTTTTCCTTTTATTACTTGTAACGAGTTTGGTGGGCATAGCGATTGGTGCGTTATTGCCGACACTCGACGCAATCATCACTCAAAATATAAAAAAGGAACAGCGGGGGACAATTACCTCCTTCTATATGTCATCAAGGTTCATCGGAGTTGCGGCAGGCCCTCCGGTCATGTCCCTTGTCATGAAAAATCATATCAACTTGACCTATATCATTTCAGGGATCATTGGTATAGGCATCGTATTGATTGTTATGAAATTCATTAGTTCAGACAAAAAAGAAGCTGCTGCCTAATAGTTTCTATAGAAATTCTCCGAAAAAGCCGGGCTTTCCCACGGCTTTTTTTGTTTGTAACTCGGGAAATTTTTTTGACATGTGGTTATAGGCTAGGGGTTGTCACATAAAATGTACAAGTCATGAACTAGCTCGAAGGAGTGATGCTTTTTGAGTGTACATTTACTGCTGAGTTACTTTTTCTTGGGACTTACCCTAGCAGCACCGATCGGTCCGGTGAACTCTGCTCGTATCGATAAAGGAATCAAGAACGGGTTTTGGCATGCCTGGATCGTTGGGGCAGGGTCAATGATTGCAGATGCCTTGTTCATGATTTTAGTGTATGTAGGTATGGTACGGTTTTTAGAAATTCCAATCGTCCAGATTTTTCTGTGGCTTTTTGGGGGATTCGTGCTTATTTATTCTGGGGTCGAAAGTGTTTTACGGGTTAATACGATATTATTAAATGAATATAGAAATAAAGATTCATTAATTTCCTGTTTTTTGACTGGGTTCATCATGTCTGTGACCAGTCCATTATCCATTTTATTTTGGTTGGGGATATATGGATCTGTTTTAGCTAAAACAGCTTCAAGTTATGGGACATCCCAACTTTTCATCTATAGCGGGATGATCTTCCTTGGGCTTACCTGTTGGGATTTTTTTGTAGCGGCATTAACGAATGGGTTTCGCAGGTTCTTAAATGAAAAAAGCTTAATGGCAATTTCGATCATCTCTGGATTATCATTGGTAGGCTTTGGGGTTTATTTTGCTTATCAAGGTATTTCTGCCATCATATCATAAAGCAGAATGCTTTAGTTTATTACATAAGGTAGGGTATTTGAAAACTTCTTCCTTGCATAATTCATTGTGGCATTATCAACACTATGAATGATGGAAGGAGGGGTAATGTCATGACGACAAAAGCCAAATGCAGTTCAGCGAAAGGGAAGGCTGTCCAAGATTCTAATGCATCAGGTGAACAACAAGGCGATATGAAATGGTGGCAGCTATCATTAGTCGGTGTAGGCTGTACGATCGGGACAGGGTATTTCCTCGGATCGACTATAGGGATTAAAACGACGGGGCCATCCATCGTATTTTCATTTGTATTGGCTGCACTAGGTACCTACATCGTTTATAATCTGCTTGCCAAGATGACGGCTGCCGATCCTCAAGAGGGTTCTTTTTGTTATTATGCCAATAAAGCATTTGGACGATGGGCTGGCTTTAGCTGTGGCTGGAATTATTGGTCCTCCAATATATTGATCATGGGAAGCCAGCTTACTGCGCTTTCGTTATTATCTCAATTTTGGTTCCCGAAAGTACCGCTGTGGCTATTTGCATCCGGATTCGCAATTGTTTCAATCGTGGTGGTATTGTTGGGAACAAAAGGGTTTGACAGGGTGGAAAACATCCTTGCGGTAATTAAGACAGCAGCAATCGTCATGTTTATCATTATAGCAATATGTGCCGTTCTCGGCTGGTTTGGTCTTGATGGAGGGAAACTGCCATCCTTTCCGAATAAGTTCAATGAATTATTCCCAAAAGGGCTAAAAGGGTTTTGGACATCACTTATCTATGCTTTTTATGCGTTTGGCGGCATTGAGGTCATTGGACTGATGGCGATGCAGCTTAAAAAGAAAGAAGATGCGCCAAAGGCAGGGACGATCATGCTCTTGGTTCTTACCATCATATATGTGATTTCATTGGGGTTAGCCGTAACCATGATTTCGTTAGGGGCATTCAGTGAAAAAGAAAGTCCATTCGTTTCGGCATTGGACAGTTATCATCTGACATTTTTCCCGCACGTTTTTAATGGTGCGATCATCATTGCCGGTTTCTCGACGATGACCGCTTCACTATTTGGTGTAACCAATCTATTGGTAACGCTCTCCAATGACGGAAACGCACCCTCATTATTCATGCAAAAGATCAAGAAATTCAAGGACCTTCCACTTCCTTCACTGGGTCTTGGAGCCTTAGGACTTTTAGGGTCAATCATCACTGCCTTGCTCCTGCCAGGCAAGATTTATGAATACATTACAACATCTGCTGGAATATTACTTTTGTATAACTGGGCATTCATCATTCTTTCTTCATTCAAAATCTTGGAAAATAAGATTTGGAGTAAGATTACAGCCGTTTTCGGACTTCTTTTAATTTTAGCGGCGGTCAGTGGCACTCTGCTTGAAAAAGAGATACGTCCAGGTTTTTTCATCAGCCTTTTATTCATCGTGATCATCGGTCTTGCCGCCGTTTTCATGAAATTCAAGGTTTGGAATAGAAACAAGGCGATGGCCGCAAAAGCCAGTAAATCAGAACTTGATTGAAAAAAAGGAACCCGACTATACGAAGTCGAGTTCCTTTTTGTGTGCTTTCGATTTGGTGCTAAATTTCAATGATGATCGGAAGGATCATTGGTTTTTTCTTAGTTTGAGTAAAGAGATAGTGCCCCAATTCCTTCTTTATGGTTTGTTTGATGATGTTCCAACGGTATATTTTTTCACTTTGTAAGTCGTTGACTGTTTTCGTGACAAGACGATTCACATGTTTAAGGAGGTCCTCGGAATTTTGAACATATACAAATCCACGGGAAATGGTATCGGGTCCTGATACTATTTTTCGTTCCGTCTTGCTTAGTGTTATGACGATTACGAGCATGCCATCTTCGGAAAGCTGCTTACGGTCCCGCAGAACGATTTCTCCAACATCACCAACACCGACACCGTCAACAAAGGTATTGCCGGCAGCCACCTTTCTCGTTTGACGGGCAACGGAGTTTTCAATATCCACCACATCGCCATTACTGATAATGAAAGTATTGCCCTGCTCTACCCCGACAGACTCAGCTAGTAATCGATGCTGGTGTAACATCCGATATTCACCGTGAATGGGAATGAAATACTTCGGTTTCATCAGGGTAAGCATGAGCTTCAACTCTTCCTGATAGGCATGTCCGGATACATGCATGCCTGTTACAGTCCCAGAACCGTAAATGACTTTGGCACCAAGTTGAAACAGGTTGTCGATGATTCGTGAAACATCCCGTTCATTTCCGGGTATTGGAGTGGAGGCAAGAATCACTGTATCATCAGGCAATATACTCATATCCCGATAATTTGAACTGGAAAGGCGGGAAAGGGCAGCAAACGGCTCTCCTTGACTTCCTGTACATAAAACCGCGACCCTTTCAGGAGCATAATTATCGACTTCATGTGGTTGGATAAGCATCCCATCAGGTACCTCGAGGTAACCGCGTTCAATGGCAACGGATACGACGTTCACCATGCTACGTCCAATTAAGGCGAGTTTCCGGTTTGTCTTCTGTGCAGCGTTCACAACTTGTTGAACGCGATTGACATTTGAAGCGAAGGTCGAAAGAATGACTTTCTGTTTTGCCTGCATGAAGGCCTCTTCAATATGGCTGCCAACGAGATGCTCCGAGGGACTGGAGCCGGGACGTTCTGCGTTCGTGCTTTCAGATAATAAAACCAAGACACCTTCACTCCCGATCTTGGCCATTTTATGAATATCGGGATACTGATCATTCATGGGAGTCAAGTCAAACTTAAAGTCCCCTGTATGAACGACCGTGCCTTCTGGCGTATGCATGGTGACTCCAAGGCAATCGGGTATACTATGATTCGTTTTGAAAAAGTCCAGAACCATCTCCCCAAATTCCAACCTTGAATCCGAATCGATCTGGATTAATTCCGTATCACCCAAAAGGTTATGTTCTTTTAACTTCAATTCAATCAAACCAAGTGTTAAACGTGTGGCATAAATGGGTACATTCAATTTTTTTAAGAAATAGGGGATACCGCCAATATGATCTTCATGCCCATGAGTCACAATCAAAGCGTGGATCTTCTCCTTATTCTCCTGAAGAAAGGAAATATCAGGAATGATCAAATCGACTCCTAATAAACTTTCATCAGGAAACTTTGCACCACAGTCAATAATGACGATATCGTTAGAATATTGAACCACATACATGTTTTTACCGATTTCATTCACTCCGCCCAGAGCCAGTATGGACAAAGCATTCTCTTTCACACTCAAGTAGATAGACCTCCCTTTATTATGATAAGGATAGTGTTTCCTTAGGTCCCATTTATAAAACCAACTCTTTTTATAAAATCACGGCAATTCAAAAAGCCATAAAAAAACACCTACCGTTTTCGGTAGGTGCGTGTATCTTCAATCTTCATCGGCTCAAGCAAGAATTGATGCTTTCTTCAAAAGTCTCAATGTATGCCTGAACCTGCGCTGCATATTGAGTCCTTAAAGTGTTCAGCAAACTTTCAATCAAGAATTTTCGCGGTTTGTCTGACTGCATCAGCTCATCCTGGATAAAATCGACCAATTCCATTGCCCTTGTTCGTTCTTCACCGCAAGGAAAAGCTTTGTTTATCGCTTTTTTCAATTCCGTGGTGGAGTTCAGCAAATCATTATGGCAAGGATCAAGATGGTTTTTAAAGTTGGGAAACCACGTGTCCATTAGTTCCGGATCAAGGATCTGTTCCCCACTTTCAGCCAATTCATTGACTAAATGGACAATTCGGTTCATGCAATAGCGGATAAGCTGTATTTCCGGTGTACCGACCGGATTAGCACGATAACTAAAATGATTCATGTGGGTCATCATCGCATGAAAGATAATGACGCTATCTAAAAGATAGGGTTTTTTGCTTTCCCCGAAAATATCGAGAAAACGGGTATACATCCAGCGTATGCTCAACAATAGGGTCTGATTGATGAATTGTTTTAATTCATCATCGTTGGAAACACGGACTTCTTCGATCAGGATTAGCAATTTACTTTGCTTGTTCACCGTCATCTGCAGTTCGAGCTGCTGGATGAAAATTTCAATATCGGCTGAATCTTGACCAATCAACAGTTTTTCCCGGTCGTGGCGAATCTTTGTATATACGGAGCGGAAAATGGCTATAAATAATTCACCCTTCGAAGGGAAATAATTATAAAATGTACCTTTTGAAATACCGCTGCCGTCTAGAATGTCCTGAATGGACGTGGCTTGGTAGCCTTTATCAATAAACAGCTTATGAGCCGTATCGATGACATTCTGCCTTCGATTATTCATCATATCACCTAATTTTCATTATACTGCTTGTATAAATGTAATCGTACTCTATATTCCATCACAGCACAAACCCTTATTTAAACCAGTAAATTTTTATTGCAAAAAATGAACTAGGGGTATATTATTGATTTTATGAGATTGGGTTATACCTCTCGTACAATTAAATGAACCAATAGTTTGAATGGAGGAATAGATAAAAAGTGAGTACTGCACAATCAACTGAAAAAAAGGGGTCGTATGGCATTTTGGCCATACTGATGGTCGGGGCGTTTATATCGATACTGAATTCAACCCTTTTAAATATTGCACTGCCATCAATCCAAATAGACCTGGGAATAGAGACTTCCACAGTCCAATGGCTGACAACGGGCTACATGCTCGTGAATGGAATCATGATTCCGACAACTGCCTTTTTAATAAGAAAATATTCGGTACGTAATCTGTTCCTGACAGCCATGCTCCTATTCTCAATAGGGACGATCGTTGCAGGTGTAGCGCATGCATTCCCGCTATTATTGAGCGCACGTATGGTTCAGGCTGCCGGTTCGGCAATTATGATGCCATTATTAATGAACGTACTTTTAACTGCTTTCCCTGTTGAAAAACGGGGCTCGGCAATGGGACTATTCGGTTTAGTCATGATGTTTGCCCCTGCAATCGGGCCGACGCTTTCAGGCTGGATCATCGAACATTATGATTGGAGAATGCTATTCCATTTCATTACTCCGTTAGCTTTACTAGTGCTTATTTTCGGCTTCTTTAAACTTAAAGACAAAAAGGAAAAAGTCGATATTAAAATCGATAAATTATCGGTCATCCTATCAAGCTTGGGCTTTGGCGGCCTGCTTTACGGGTTCAGTTCGGCAGGCAGCAAGGGTTGGGATAGCCCTTGGGTTTATGGAACATTGATTGTCGGTGCCATTTCCCTGATCCTTTTCATTTCACGCCAGCTTAAAATGGAAACACCGATGCTTGAATTCAAGATCTTCAAACATCCGATGTTCGCTTTATCTGCTACGATTTCAATCGTGCTGAATATGGCCATGTTCTCGGGAATGATCTTGATGCCGCTGTATATACAAACCGTCCGTGGCATTTCACCATTTGATTCAGGATTGCTGATGCTTCCTGGGGCACTATTAATGGCCATCATGTCTCCGGTCACTGGAAAGCTCTTCGATAAGTTCGGTGCTCGCGTGCTTGCTTCGATCGGTTTGCTTATTACCGTGGTCACAACGTATTTCTTCAGTAAATTATCAATGGACACTTCTTATACACATATTGTGATCCTGTTTTCCGTTCGTTCATTCGGACTGTCGATGGCAATGATGCCGATCATGACAAATGGGTTGAACTCGCTGCCAGCCCGTATGAACCCGCATGGAACAGCGATGAATAACACGCTGAACCAGATTTCAGGCGCTATCGGTACTGCATTGCTTGTTACGGTCATGTCTAACCATGCAGCATCTTCAGGTGAGAGTTTAATGACCAAAGCGATGAGCAAATTAACAAGCCAGCCCACTGCTGAAATGATGGAACAAATGCAAGCCCAAATCGGAATGCAGGCGATGCTCGATGGAATTAACTTCTCCTTCTTTGTATCTACCTTCATTGCTGCTGTGGCGCTGATTCTGGCATTATTCATTAAGCGTGCATGGCCAGCTGAAGAAAAACCAGCTATGAAAAAAGATCAAACCGCTTAAATGAAACAATAAAAAGCCCTATGCCACCTGAATCGTCAGGAAGCATAGGGCATTTTTTTATAACTTCAGCCATCTAGTTTGATTTACAGCGGAATTATTCGATTTAACACCGATTTAATTCGACCCATGAATCAAGTATGTTTTACCCGGTGATTTCACTTGTATAAAAAAAGCGCAGTGCCATTTGCACTGCGCTTTTTTTACATCAAGATGTCACTTCCTCTGAAGTTACTTTTGCATGCTGGATATGACTGGCTATCCAGCCAATGATTGCCGCAGAAACGAGATAGGCAAGTAAGATCCAAATCTGCGCCTGCAAGTTTTCCCAGCCGCCTAAGGAGATGACCTCTTGAAGTTCCTTTAGTGAGTGGGCCATAGGTAAAAATTGACCGATTTTCGTCAATATCGACATGCCCAGTTCGCCTGGGAATGTTCCGCCGCACGTAGCCAATTGGAACACGAGAAGGGTCACGGCTGCGAATTTTCCGACCACTCCGAATACGGTCACCAGCATAAGAATGAACGTCATGAAGGTAAATGAAACGATGATGCTAGATAGAATGAATACAGGGACACTTGCTACATGTAAATGGAATCCAAGCAGGACCACTGCATCCACTAGAAGTGCCTGAATCAAGCCGATTACATATACCAGCATTAATTTATTCGTAAAATGAACGGTTCCGGTAACCCTAAGATTCTGCCTGCGGCCAAGCGGCAAGATATTGGAAGCCATGATGCCGCCTACATAAAAGGCCAATGACAGAAAATAAGGGGCAATTCCGGTTCCATAGTTAGGAACTTCAGATAAATTGGATTGGACCAATTGCACGGGTTCAGAGAACATTGAAGTGGTCGAATCGTCGTACTGAAGACTAGCCGTTTTATCGGCAGCTTCATTAAGCTTGGAGGATAACTTGCTTGAGCCCGTTTCCAGCGAAGCCATTCCGTCTTGTAGTTCCGTCGATCCACTGGCTAGCTGGCTGCTTCCGCCAGCTAGCGAAACGATTCCGGCATTTAAAGTGGAGAAACCATTTGTCCATTTAGAGAAACCATTCGCGAATTCTTCAGATCCCTCGTTTAATTGCTTAGCACCTGAGGTAGCTTGTGCCATTCTATCACCAAAGGTAATCATCCCGGTTTGAATGGTCTCTTGTCCATCAGCCACTTTTTCAGCACCTTCGCCCAATTGCCTTTGACCGGCATTTAAAGTGGCGGCTGTTTTGGATAAACCTTCTGATAGGGCAATGATTTGCTTGAAGTCTTGATCCTTTATTGCATCAGGATGACTTTTCATATAGGAATCCAATTGTTTCTTAAGAGTATTCGCTGTATCGGCAGCCTGTTCTTGCCCTTGCATCAATTTTGCATTTCCGGATGACCAGTCCTCAACACCCTGACTTACTTCATTCATCCCATTTTCCAATGAGTGATGTCCATCCGATAGCTGCTTCATGCCGGAATACAAGTTCTGGGAACCTGATGTTAATCCTTTCGCACCATCAGCTAAGGCTTCTTGTCCATCCAAGAGCTTGGTGCTTCCTGTTTGCAGTTTCTGGGCGCCATCATTCAAATCTTGAATGCCATCATCCAATTTCTCACTGCCGCTTTTCGCATCCGCCGTTCCTTGATGAAGCTCTTCCGCTCCATCCCCGGCATCCGCCAAGCCTTTAGAAACCTCCTGGAATTTTGAAAGGATGCCTTCAGAATAGACTTTTGTAATGCTTGCGTTGATTTTTGCAGTCATCTTTTCAACAGCAGTTGAGCTGATCTGTGAGGCAACGAAGTTTTTACCTGGATTAACAGTATACAAAAGTTTAGCTCTTTCCGGTTTTTCATCCATTAAAGTCGTGACATTTTCAGAAAAATCCTCCGGGATCGTGACAACCATATAATAGGTACCTTCTTCAAGACCTATATTGGCCTTCTTTGCCGTGACAAAGTGAAAGTCCAATTCTTTTTGCTTCTTTAATTGTTTAACGAAATCATCTCCAGCTTGGACTGGCTTATCACCCATTTCCGAACCATTATCGAGATTGACCATTGCTACAGGGAGCTGATCCAACTGTCCATAAGGATTCCAATATCCTGCCAAGAAAAAACCAGAGTAAATCAATGGAACGACCAAAAGGAAAATCAAGGCGATTCTCCCGTGTTTATGTTTCCACATTGCTTTTATATCTTGAAATACAAGTTGTAAACCTTTCATTATTGAGCCTGCCCTTTCTAACTAAGAGATTATTTCATGATAATGGCTTTTTTAGATACTGTATAATACATAATTGATTATGTAATAATAGATTTAAATCTATGTGAAAAGAGTGGGAAAATGGAAATATTACAGCTGCAGTACTTTCAAACCGTAGCACGACTGGAACATATGACGAAGGCTGCGGAACAACTTCAAATAGCTCAGCCATCCCTCAGTAAAACCATCTCCCGGCTTGAAGAGGATTTGGGTGTCGCACTGTTCGATAGGGAACACCGGAAAATCAAGCTCAATGCAGCCGGCCGAATATTCTTGAACCGGGTCGAACGCGCTTTTGCGGAACTGAATGAAGGAAGGCGCGAAATAGTGGAATTAGCAGATCAAGACCAAAAGAACATCACTTTGGCCGTTACCATTCCCAGGGTCCTGCCTGATTTATTGGGTACATTTTTATCTCAATACCCGGATGTCCGTTTTCAACAATTCCTAAAATCCATATCATCAATGAAGCAGCTACTACTTGAAGGGGAAATCGATTATTGCATATCATCCGTTCCGATCGAAGGACCAGACTTAAAGTGGGAACCGCTGATCACCGAAGAAATATACTTGATCGTGCCTCCCAATCATCGGCTGGCAGGCAGGGAAAGCATTACACTCCAAGAAGTGAAAGATGAACCATTCATCAGTATGAATACAGGCTTCGGGTTCCGCCGCCTAACCGACCAATTTTGCCTCGAAGCGGGATTCGTCCAGAACATCGCCTTCGAAGGAGATGAACCAGCTGTCATCTCGGACCTTGTCAGGAAAGGGTTGGGGGTCGCCTTCGTATCCGAATTGACATGGCTTCATCAAACCGGATCATTATCCCATAAAATCCGAATAACAGAACCTGCTTGTCAAAGAACAATAGGGCTCGGCTGGTCAGAAAAACGCTACTTCACCCCAGTAGCCAAGCAATTTCGGTTATTTGTCATGGATTACTTCGCTGCCGTCAATTCCGCTAGGCTAAAGGATTAATAATGGGATGGAGGTTGGAATAAATCTCAGTTAGGTCGAATTAAATTGTGTGAAGGCCGAAATAATCGGATGAAGACAGGATTAAATTGCGTTGGGACGAATAAATGGGTGAAGGCATAAAAAGTATAATTTAATTATAGTGAACATAGTATTTTAGGAGGTTTTTTTAAAATAGATCGGGTTCAAAATGATGAATCTGATCCTGGGAGATGAGCGGAGATGGAAATACGGGTTAATCAAATTGAATTGAATGGACTCACGTTTCAATATCGGGAGAGCGGGGATGTTTCTTCACCGTCGCTTGTTGTTCTTCACGCGCTGGGAAAAAGTTCGGAATCATGGGATCAAGCGGCTTCCGCATTAGGAGAAAATTATCGTGTTTTAGCTTTAGATCTACGGGGCCACGGTGGGAGTGCAAGAACTAATACATATACTTTTGAATTGATGTGCGATGATTTGCTTCATTTTGCGGATGCGCTTAATTTGGGAAGGTTTTCGCTGATGGGGCATTCCATGGGGGGAACAGTTTCCTATCTATTCTCGCAAACTTTTCCTTCGAGGATAGATAGATTGATTGTCGAAGACACGCCTCCTCCTTTTTCGGATAAGCCAATGGAGGTTCCGTCCAAACCTTCTGTACCTCTGCCGTTTGATTGGCAGGTAGTGCCTTCGATTCTACAGCAGCTTAATGAACCCGATCCCAAATGGTGGGCGCGCCTTACCGATATTATGATGCCGACGCTTGTTATAGGGGGCGGGTCGAGTCATATTCCCCAAAATAAATTGCAGGAGGTATCCGAGCTTATTCCGAATTGCGAATTGGTGACGATAGAGGGTGCCGGACACTTTGTCCATGAAGATAATTTACCAGCTTTCTTGGCTGCCGTAACAAGTTTTCTTTCCAAAGGACAGGCGCTTTAAAGCAGAAATAAGAGGGTTGCCGATGCAGCCCTCTTATTCCTGCTTTAAAATGTATGGTTTATTTTAAAGACGGAATTTACCGATTTATTATTCAGGATTTCAAGCAACTGTTCAGCCATATAGCCAGCGCTATATTTAAAGCCAGTGTTGACCCATTCGATGATCATGCCTAATATCGCATATGCTTGGTAACTGGAGGCAAGTTCTATATTGATCTTAGGGTTCGGCCGGTAATCTTCCAGGTCCTCCAATGGAAGTTTCTTTAACTCATTACAAATCCGTTCCAGTAATGTAGGCCATGCATTCGACTTTAGGATGAGGGTATAAATGTTTGCATAGTTAGCTACATGTTCAAATATTTTGATGACTGAAGCCGTTAGTTCATTGATGGTGAAAGTTTCAACGTTCTTATAAGGTTCCCGGTAAGATATGATCAAATCGGCAATCACGTCCTCCATGACCTCTTCAAGCAGTTCCTCTTTGTACTGATAGTGTTTATAAAATGTACCCCGATTAAGGTCGGCGAGTTCTACAATGTCAGTAATCGATATATCCCTGAAATCCTTATTTTGCATTAATGATATGAGGGATTCTTTCAAAGCCATTTTGGACTTCCTGATCCTTCTATCAATCCCAGTGTTATTATCAGTCATTTTCTTCACCCTTTGTTCGTTATCGTGCTTTTAATAAACATAATGACCACTTTCTGTTCATTGTTCAACATCGAGGTCATCATTTGCTGATTGTATAAGCCTACTGAAACTAATTATACTATAAAGGAAGGTAGTTAATGAACATCTGTACAATAAGTATCACTTCACTAGAATGAATGGGGGAGTTCAAATGAAATTACAAGACAAAGTTGCAGTTGTGACAGGAGCAGCATCAGGCATGGGAAAACAAATTGCTATAGATTACGCTAGAGAAGGAGCTAAAGTCGTCGTATCGGATTTAAATCTTGATGGTGCGAACGAGACGGTAGAAGAAATAAAAGCGAATGGCGGAATGGCCTTTGCCATTAAAACGAACGTTGCGATGGAGGAAGATATTCAACATTTGATCGATACCACGGTCAGTACTTACGGTACGGTGGATATTTTGGTGAATAACGCGGGTATCATGGATGGCATGGAACCTGCTGGAGACATTGAAGATTCTAAATGGGATCGGATTTTTGCCATTAACACGACAAGCGTCATGCGTTCGACTAGAAAGGTGTTGCCGATCTTTTTAGAAAAACAAAAAGGGGTCATCATCAATATTGCTTCTGCTGGCGGTTTGTACGGTGCTCGAGCTGGAGCAGCATACACTGCCTCTAAACACGCAGTGGTCGGGTTCACAAAAAACACGGGCTTCATGTATGCCAATAAAGGGATTCGCTGCAATGCAATAGCACCAGGCGGAGTTGAAACCAATATTGGTTCCAGCATGACGAATATCAATGAGTTTGGCTTCTCTCGCCAACAATTGGGTATGGCTATCAATCCACGCAATGGCAAACCTGAGGAAATCGCTAAAGTGGCATTATTCCTTGCTTCAGACGATTCCAGTTTTGTTAATGGTACAGTCATCAACGCAGATGCTGGTTGGAGTGCATATTAAGCCCGTAAATTAAAAAGAATGGTCAAGAACTTGGTGACTGATATATGCATTCCTGCCAGTAAGCAGGGATGCATTTTTTTTGAGTGAAGCATTGGCAGGTTCATTGGATGGGGAATTTGGTTAGCCAGACAATTTGCTAGAGGAAGTTTCAACTTCATTCGGTAGTCCTGACATTGTCATTTCAATTGAAAGTGGATAAGTGGGGGCTGGATAGTTCAACTACTATCCAGTTTTTCTCTCAAAAAGAATTATGCTATCAATTGGATTTAAAAGATAAGTTGAACTCTGAAATCCCGGAAGCAAAATAGGTTTCCAGAAAAAATCCACTTTCCCTATGAAAAGGATCATTGAGTGATCCATTAGTTTGCTGCGATAACTCTCAAACGATTAATTGGCGTGAGAATATTGAAGGACTTTCTGACGGACGTAATCAAGGTGCTTGTACATTTGGCTAAATGCTTCATGCGGATCATGTGCTGCAAGTGCCGCATAGATGGCTTTATGATACTTTACAGTCAGTTCCCGTTCTCTGAATTGAATCAGGCTATTAATTTTATTATGGGTAATCAATAAAGAATCGATCATGCCTTCAATAATGGGATTGTTCGCACTTAAAGCGATGATCTTGTGGAATTCTTTATCGGCCTCTCCATAATCGTTGTCTTCACTATTGGCAATCGTGTCAATCGTAACTTGCAGTTTCTCCAGTTGTTCGTCTGTGATTTTCTCTGCAGCCATTGTTACTAATCCCAACTCCAATGCCATTCGCGCTTCGATGATCGCTGGTAAATTATCCGTAGCAAGCGCCAGCATGACAGAGAATGGATGTGTACCGATTTTATCGTTAAAAAAGGTTCCTTCACGTGTTTTCCGTGTAATGACACCTAGTGTATCAAGTGCACTGAGCGCCTCACGTAAAACAGGCCGGCTTACTTCAAGTTCTTTCATAAGTTCCATTTCAGGAGGCAGTTTGTCGCCCGCTTTCATTTGTCCGCTGACGAGCAGATGCACAATTTGATCCACGACTTGTTGTGAAAGAGTGTTGCGATGTACCGATTGTACACCTAATTTCTTTGACGATTCTTCCATTGTGTAACCCCTTTTCTGTTAAATCCTATATGTATTCATACTGTAAGACTAATTATATAATATAATACACTTATTTGCATGTGAGGATAAGAAGACCTATGTCCAAAAAAAGTAAAATGCGCCCCTCTAAAGAGAGAGACGCACGCATTGTTGGAAAAAAATCATCTGACAAGGCAAGGAGATTTTGGATTGAACTTCCATCCGGAAACCAGGTATTGCATAGCCATTGAATCATCACGGGCACCAAGTCCTTTTTGTTTATAAAGCTGATGTGCCTTCTCGATTTGTTCCATATCCACTTCAATTCCAAGTCCGGGTTTGGAAGGGACATCGACCATTCCGCCGACAATTTTAAAAGGTTCTTTCGTCAAACGCTGCCCATCCTGCCAAATCCAGTGGGTATCGATTGCAGTGATTTTTCCTGGTGCGGCTGCTGCAACGTGTGTAAACATGGCAAGTGAAATGTCAAAGTGATTATTGGAGTGTGATCCCCATGTCAATCCCCAGTCGTTGCACATTTGAGCGACACGGACGGATCCCTGCATCGTCCAAAAATGCGGATCGGCAAGAGGGATGTCCACGGATTGAAGTTGAATGGAGTGCCCCATTTGCCTCCAGTCCGTTGCAATCATATTCGTAGCGGTTGGAAGGCCCGTTGCGCGCCTGAATTCCGTCATGATTTCCCGGGCGGAAAAACCATTTTCCGCTCCGCATGGATCTTCCGCATAAGCTAAAACATGATGCTGATCCCTGCAAAGTTTAATCGCATCCTCAAGCAGCCAGCCGCCATTTGGATCAAGCGTGATCCTGGCTTCAGGGAAGCGTTCCGCAAGTGCCGTCACCGCTTCGATTTCTTCCTCCCCGCGTAAAACCCCGCCTTTCAATTTAAAATCATTGAATCCATAGCGAGAGTGGGCGGCTTCTGCCAAGCTGACAATCGATTCGGGTGTCAGCGCTTCCTCATGACGGAGGCGAAGCCAGTCATCTTCCGCTTCCGGTTCGCTTAAATAACCAAGATCTGTTTTATTGCGGTTACCTACATAAAATAAGTAGCCCAGCATTTCCACCTTATCACGCTGCTGTCCTTCACCGAGAAGGGCTGCGACAGGAACACCTAAATATTGGCCAACTAAATCAAGAAGTGCCGCTTCCAATGCTGTTACGGCATGAATGGCAATACGGAGATCGAACGTCTGAAGGCCGCGCCCTCCAGCATCGCGGTCCGCAAACTGCTTACGGATGGTATTCAGAATGTTGTTGTATGTCCCAATGGACTGGCCGACAACCAATTGTTTGGCATCTTCGAGTGTTTGGCGGATTTTTTCGCCCCCGGGAACTTCACCTACACCTGTATTACCCGCATTGTCTTTTAGAATGACAATGTTCCGGGTGAAATATGGAGCATGGGCACCACTCAAGTTCAGCAGCATGCCGTCATGGCCCGCAACTGGAATAACGCTCATTTCAGAAATTACCGGTGTGCCGATTTTTACATTATCCTTAAGTAATTGATTGTTCATAATTTTTCCCCCTACTAGAATATTTAGTTGACTATGACTTTAACTCTACACGTTTAATTTCACCAACCAGGAATAAATAACTTAAAATAGCGACAAGAGCATTGGCACATACGAAGACTAGCGCCCCATTGAACGACCCTGTCGTGGCAATGATATATCCGATGATAATTGGTGTTGTAATGCCGGCAATGTTACCGAATGTGTTGAAAAGTCCCCCGCTGACACCGGACATTTCTTTTGGTGAGGTATCGGCCACTACCGCCCAGCCGAGTGCCCCAAATCCTTTACCGAAAAACGCAAGGGCCATAACGAAAATGACAACCCATTCCGTATCTACATAGTTTGCTGCTACCAAGCTCATCGATAGAATCATCCCAACAACAATTGGCACTTTTCGGGCGACAGTCAATGAGAATCCCTTCCGTAACAAGAAATCCGAGAATGTCCCTCCGAGAATGCCGCCAAAAAATCCACAAATGGCGGGAAGGGAAGCGACGAATCCAACTTCAAGAATGGTCATGCCTCTTTCTTGTACAAGGTACACAGGAAACCATGTCAGGAAAAAGTACGTTAACGTTGTAATGCAATATTGTCCGAGATAAACACCTAACAGCATGCGGTTTGATAAAAGCTGCTTAATATGATTCCAGTTGACGCCTTTCTTTTCCTCCTTATTTGTAATGGTTTGATCCATATTGATCAAAGCGCCGCCCGCTTCGATATATTCAAGCTCAGCTTTGTTGATACGAGGATGTTCCTTCGGGCCATAAATCGTTTTCAGCCAGATGAAAGCAACGATAATTCCTAAACCACCCATAAAGAAGAAGACATATTCCCAACCAAATTTATACGTAATGTACCCCATAATCGGTGCAAAGAGAACGGTTGCAAAATACTGGGCGGAATTGAAAGTGGCAGCCGCGGTTCCGCGTTCATGGCTTGGGAACCAGGTAGCGACGATGCGGCTGTTGGCCGGGAAGGAAGGCGCTTCTGCCAATCCAACTAAAAAACGCAGGCCGAACAATACCATGACAGCTGTTCCGGCAGAACCGAAAAAACCGAGAAACCCTTGTAAAAGCGTAAAGGTAGACCATAACGTGATACTCCAAAAGTAAACCTTTTTTGAGCCAAAACGGTCTAAAAGCCATCCGCCTGGAATTTGTCCTGCTACATAAGACCAAGCGAAAGCGGAGAAAACGTAGCCCATCATGACTGAATCGAGACCAAGCTGACCAGACATGTCCGTACCCGCAATTGATAGCGTCGCACGATCCGCATAATTCAGAGCAGTGACCAAAAAGAGCATAAAGACAATGAACCATCGTGTGCGTGTTTTTTTCTGGGCACTTGGTAGTTTAGGAGATGGTTGAAAAACTTTTTCTTCAGCGTTCATATACTCACTTCCTTAATCGTATTTAATTATATTTTCATTTGATACCGCTTACAATGTTAACTGTTTCCTCCTTCGTGAAAATTCTTAATATTTAGTTTTGTCCAATGGTAAGACAAATAAAATTGTTTGTCAATGGCTTTTTTTCGTAAATCATTTTTCATTTTAGCTCCTTAATTATCGTGTTTTTTTGTCTATAGTAGAAGTGAAAATATTGAGGTTTAAGGTAATGTTGGTTTTTTCAGAAAATAAAAAAAATACGATTGACCAGAAGGTCTATTTGTCTTACAATAAAACAATAATACACAAGGGGGAATAAATAATGAATAAGACTCGCAAGGCACCTAAAGGAATACTCGGATTTCCCGTGGCACCATTCACAACGAGTAATAAGCTTGATGAACAAGCACTCGCCCAAAATATCCAATTTTTATTAGATGAGGGACTCGAGGCTATTTTCGTGGCATGTGCAGCAGCGGAATATCCTTCGTTAAGTAAAGGGGAATATGAAGCGATGGTAGAGGTAGCCGTATCCGTCACGGCTGGAAAAGTACCTGTATACACAGGGGTAGGCGGGAATATTCAAACTTCCCTCGAACTTGCCAGAATATCAGCGGATAGAGGGGCAGACGGTTATTTAATATTACCTCCATATCTCGTTACTGGAGAACAGGCAGGTCTGGCTGCTTATTTCAAAACCATCGCAGAAAGTACAGACTTAAATTCCATAGTATATCAGCGTGATAATGTTTCATTTTCACTTTCAACTTTGGAAGCGCTTGCTGAGGTCCCGCAGGTGGTCGGCGTCAAAGACGGCCTGGGCAATATGGAGTTGAATGGACTCCTTACACAAACCTTCGGAAAACGTTTCGGCTGGCTGAACGGAATGCCGCTTGCGGAAGTTACCATGTCGGCCTACGTTCCACTTGGCTTTGACTCATATTCATCGGCGATATCCAATTACATCCCGCATATCTCACGAAAATTCTATAATGGCATTTTGAGCGGAGATCAGGAAACGGTCAATGAAATTTACCAACAGGTCATCATGCCAATCAACAATATTCGCCGTCAGAGAAAGGGATATGCCGTTTCGCTCATTAAAGCAGGTATGGAGATTATGGGAATGCCGGTTGGGCAAACAGTCAGATTACCAATTCTTCCGGTGGAAAAAGAACATTATGCAGAAATGAAAACGATATTAGAGAATGCTTTAAATCGTTTTCCAAAAGAAACACCAATTCAATCAATCTAATAAGGGTGGGGATTATATATGATAACTACAGTTCAAACAAAAACGTATCTTAACTATATTAACGGTGAATGGGTTGCTTCTATTTCAAATGAAGTTGAAAAAAGTTTAAACCCAGCAGATAAACAGGCAATTGTCGGATATGTACAAAAATCTACCAAGGATGACTTGAACCTGGCTGTGGAAGCTGCGAAAAAGGCGAAAGAAAAATGGCGCAAACTAGCTGGTTCAGAGCGCGGGGAGTATCTATATAAAGCAGCGCAAATTCTTGAAAAGCGGATTGATGAAATCGCAGAATGTGCAACACGGGAAATGGGAAAGACCTTTGCTGAAACAAAAGGGGAAACGGCACGCGGCATTGCGATCCTGAAATACTATGCAGGAGAAGGAATGCGTAAAGTGGGGGATGTCATTCCATCCACCGACAGTTCAGCGCTTATGTTCACGACGCGAGTCCCGCTTGGCGTTGTGGGCGTCATAACACCTTGGAATTTCCCAATCGCCATCCCAATTTGGAAGATGGCTCCGGCTCTCGTATATGGGAATACGATTGTGGTCAAGCCAGCCACCGAGACGGCCATCACCTGTGCGAAGATCATGGAGTGTTTTGAAGAAGCCGGTTTACCGGCGGGTGTAATCAATATGGTCACAGGACCGGGCAGTGTCATCGGGCAGGGCATCGCTGATCACGAAGATGTAAACGGCATTACCTTCACTGGCTCAAACGGCGTTGGAAAAAGGATTGGACAAGCGGCGTTAGCACGCGGAGCGAAATACCAGCTTGAAATGGGCGGGAAAAACCCGGTCATCGTTGCAGCGGATGCGGATCTTAATCTGGCTGTAGAAGCTGTCATTACAGGTGCGTTCCGTTCAACGGGGCAAAAATGTACCGCGACAAGCCGTGTCATCGTTGCAGCTGAAGTTTATGAAGAGTTCAAGCAGCTGCTGGTGAAAGAAACGAAAGGCATTTCCATCGGGGATGGATTGGACAGCGGGACATGGATGGGACCATGTGCTAGCGAAAATCAATTGAATACGGTTCTTTCCTATATTAAAAAAGGAGTGGAAGAAGGCGCTGAACTTCTAATTGGCGGGAAGCGTGCTGAAGAAGGCCCTCAGGCAAATGGCTTTTATGTAGAACCTACTATTTTTGATAACTGCACGTCAGATATGACGATTGTACAGGAAGAAATTTTTGGTCCGGTGATTGCTTTATTGAAAGCTGATTCAGTTGAAGAGGCCCTGCAACTTGCGAACAGCGTGGAATACGGCCTAAGTGCTTCAATTTTCACAGCGAATATCAAACATTTGCTTTCATTTGTTAACGATATGGAAGCGGGTTTGATCAGGGTTAACGCTGAGAGCGCAGGCGTTGAATTGCAGGCACCATTTGGCGGCATGAAAAACTCCAGCTCCCACTCCAGGGAACAAGGAGAAGCAGCAAAAGAGTTTTTTACATCCATTAAAACGGTGTTTGTAAAATAATAACCCTCTCGTGTATCTTTAGTGATGACTGTTTGCTTTTTTAGAATGAAGGAGTGGTAAAGTGGATACGAAAACGCAACTGACGGAGGTACCGCTTTATATTAAGGTAAATAAGATTGATAATGTCGCCATCGTGGTTAATACAGGGGGCTTGGATCAAGGAACCGTTTTCCCTTGTGGGCTTGAATTGATAGAAAGAGTACCACAAGGTCACAAAGTGGCTTTAATGGATATAGACGAGAATGAAGCCATCATACGCTATGGGGAAGTTATCGGTTATGCGGCTGAATCAATCAGTAAGGGCAGTTGGATTGACGAGTCGTTGGTGATACTGCCGGCTTCTCCAGATTTAAAGGCATTACCGGTAGCAAATGATATACCGAAAACTTTACCTCCAATTGAAGGGTATACATTTCAAGGATTCCGCAATGAAGATGGCAGTGTTGGAACCAAGAATATATTAGGCATTACAACTAGCGTTCAATGTGTAGTGGGCGTTCTGGATTTTGTCGTGAACCGGATAAAAAAAGAGCTACTCCCGAAGTATCCCAATGTTGATGATGTTTTCGCCATAAATCACAACTATGGGTGCGGAGTCGCTATCAATGCACCGGAAGCGGTTATTCCCATTCGCACGATACAGAACCTTGCGAAACACCCGAATTTCGGCGGGGAAGCCTTGGTAGTTGGATTAGGGTGTGAAAAACTTTCTCCAATGAGAATAAATCCAAGCGGGGATGATTCAGATATCATTTCACTTCAGGATCAGCAGGGATTTGCGGGAATGGTCCAATCCATTATGGAAATGGCCGAGGAACGTTTAATCAAGTTGAATAGCAGGCAGCGGGAGACATTTCCGGTTTCCGAATTAGTCATCGGTACGCAGTGCGGAGGAAGTGATGCCTTTTCTGGTGTGACAGCTAACCCTGCAGTAGGATATGCTACAGATCTGTTAGTTAGGGCAGGGGCAACTGTTCTATTCTCTGAAGTCACAGAAGTACGGGATGCGATTCATCTATTGACGCCTCGAGCGGTGAATGAAGAAGTAGGAAGAGCCTTAATAAAGGAAATGGATTGGTATGATAACTACCTTGCTTTAGGTGATGCTGATCGAAGTGCCAATCCGTCGCCTGGAAACAAAAAAGGCGGATTGGCCAATGTAGTGGAAAAATCATTAGGCTCCATTGCCAAATCCGGAGGCAGCCCCATTTCAGGCGTATTGGCTCCAGGTGAAAAAGCAACGGAAAAAGGGCTGATTTTTGCAGCTACACCAGCTAGTGACTTTGTTTGCGGAACACTGCAGCTCGCTTCCGGTATGCACCTTCAAGTTTTTTCAACTGGAAGAGGCACACCTTATAATCTCGCAATGGCTTCCGTCATCAAAGTATCTACACGAAATACATTGACAGAGCAATGGAAAGATCTGATCGATATAAATGCTGGAACTATCGCTACTGGTGAAGCAACGATAGAGGATGTTGGATGGGAAATATTTCACCTTATCTTGGAAGTGGCCAGCGGTAAAAAGAAAACCTGGGCAGAGCATTGGGGCCTGCATAATGATTTGGCACTGTTCAATCCTGCGCCAATTACTTAATAATGATTTACTGGACGGACTTCCTTTTAATAGAGGAAGTCCGTCCTTTTTTCTTCCAGAAAAGAGGACCGCTGGACTATTAGCAGAAGTTATTAATGAACGTTTGGTTTTTATCATGACGAAAAAAGGGTGATACTAAAAGTACATATCAGGAGGGATAGCATGGTCACATTCAGGAATGCGACGGCAAAAGATTTAAGTGAAATAGTACAGATGCTTGCGGATGATGTTTTGGGGAGGGAAAGGGAGCGCTATGAAAATCCCCTTCCTGAAAGCTATCTAAAAGCATTTGAATCCATTGATGCAGATGGAAATAATGAATTGATCGTAGCATGTCTTGGTGAGGAAATCGTTGGGGTGCAGCAAATCACGTTCACTCCTTACATTACCTATCAAGGAGGTTTGAGAGCTACGATCGAAGGAGTTCGGACGGCATCTTCAGAACGAGGGAAAGGCATTGGGAGCAAGTTGATTCAATTTGCGATTGACCGTGCCAGGAAGCGGGGCTGCCATATCATTCAGCTGACGACCGATAAAAAACGGGAAGAAACGCTCCGATTTTATGAACGTTTAGGATTTAAAGCCACTCATGAAGGCATGAAAATGAAGCTTTAATTTACCGTCTTTTGACCCCTTTTTCTCTGGTATTATATGTTAAAATTATTTGTGAGATATTAATAGATGTGCAGGATCTGATGAAAGGGTGTGCTCGATGGAAAACGAAGCATGTATTCAGAAGAGGTACGGTGTAATCAGTTTTACTTCATTCATCATTGGAATCATTTGCTTTTTTACTGTTTTTATTACACCTATTAGAATGGCAAATATCGGGAGTCTGACGGGTGATTATATAACATTTTTCCTTACGATTACCGGTATCGTCCTATCTGTCATGGGAATTTTGAAGAAAACGGAGAAAAAAGTGATTTCTATCATTTCTTTGGTTTTTTCCTCATCTTTCTTTATATTTTGGGTTATCGTCATCACTTTGCTGTTAACTGGTGAAATAGAATTGCCCCGTAGAACAAATTAGATAAAGGGGTTGTATGTAGGTCTAAGCTAATGGGGTCTGACTATAAAGGGGCGGTTCAATGATAAGAGGTTTATATGAAGCACATTTACCGGTTCGTGATTTGAAACGTTCCATCGAATTCTATGAGGGGCTTGGTTTGCAGTTAGATCATAAGGTTGAAGACAACCAGGCTTTTCTATGGATTGAAAAGGATAAAAGTTGGTTGGGGCTTTGGGAAACGGAAAAAGTGAAAGTTGAGTATCATCCCTCCTTACGGCATATCGCTTTTCAAGTATCATTGAAAGATTTAAAGTGCTCAGTCGCATGGCTTGAAGATAGAGGCTATGCGCCAAGAGAGGCTTTTGGATTTCTACCAATTGAACCTTTCGTGATGCCTCACGGGGAATATGCCCACGCTAAAATTCACTTTAATGATCCAGATGGGAACAGTTTGGAGTTAATTAGTAAACTGGAGAATCCAAAAAAAATCAAGAATCGTATGTATTTAAGTGAATGGGAACATGAATACAGAAGTGAAAAAAACGAATGATAAATGGGCGGAAATTTTAAGAATAAGAATGGGAGAATCATAGAATGAATGTCAAAGCGGAATTATATTGGAATGCATTTTGGCAGGGGAAAGAAGAAGAAAAACCCCAGTCAGTCAGTGCGTGGCAATTCGGGGCCGATCCCGATCAATTGGCTCAATTAGTGATGGATGGGATAAAAACGGCTACATGCTCTGGGTATGTTTTTTATGAAGAGGAAAATGAACCATTACCATCCGTGGGTGATTACAGCATTATTTTAAGTAGTGAGGATGAGCCCTTAGCGATCATCCAAACAGTGAAAGTCGAAGTATTGCCCATGAATGAAGTGAGCGAAGAGTTTGCGATTGCAGAAGGGGAAGGCGATCGAACATATACATTCTGGTGGGACGCACATGAAAAATTTTTTAAAGAAGAACTGGACAAAATCGGACACACCTTTCAAGTAGATATGCTACTAGTGTGTGAGCGTTTTGAATTGATACATGTAAAGTGAGTGTAGACGGCTCGTTCGGAATAGAGCAATAAGTGTTTTCTTTCAGTGATTTGCTATAATAGGTCATTGGATTAAAAAACTTATAGAAAGATAGGTATTTGCATGAAAAAGAAACTGATATTCATTGGATTGGGAATCCTGGTTGTTTTCCTGCTATTGTTTGGTACGTATAAATTAATGAATTCAAGAACATATCAGGTATTCGGTGGATTAACGGATAATGTCGAGACGAATGAAAAAGTGGTCGCTTTGACTTTTGATGATGGCCCATCGAACAATGTAAATCAAATCCTTCCGTTATTGGATAAATACGATGTAAAGGCTACATTCTTCCTGATTGGTAACGAAATCGAAAAGTATCCAGAGGAAGCGGGGAAAATAGCGGAAGCAGGACATCAGATTGGCAATCACACGTATTCCCACAGGCGAATGGTTTTTAAATCGCCCTCTTATATCAAGGCGGAAATCGAGAAAACGGATAAATTAATTCAAAACTCCGGATATAAGGGTGAAATTGATGTTCGGCCGCCAAACGGGAAAAAAATCTTAGGTTTGCCTTATTATTTAAATAAAAATGATAGAGAGACCATTACCTGGAATCTGAAACCAGATAGCTATTACACTACCGCTTCTGACAAAGTGAAGTATGTGAAGGAAAATATAAAACCAGGTTCGATCATCCTGATGCATCCGATGTATGATGATACGGGTAAAGAACTTCAAGCGATTGAAGGGATCTTAAAAGAGTTAACGAACAAAGGGTATAGGTTTGTAACGGTCAATGAACTTCAGGAAATGTAGTTTCATTTTTTACCTTCCGAACGATTTTCGAAAAATCGGGTTGCTGCGGCAGCCCTTTTTTTGATATACAGAATAGTACAAAACGTGTGCTGCATATTGTTTCTTAACGGAATGTTGATATTAGCATGCATTCGCATGATTTTTTCCTTAGGGTAAATAAAGCTATTAAAATGGGGCTGGTTACTTGTATCGGAATAAAAATACCGCTCTGATCATGATTTTGTGTTTCCTGTTATTCCTATTTCTTGTCGTGCTCATTTTTCGCCACATCACGGTATACTTCGTGTATAGCTCGGGTATCGGCCCGTTATTGCTTATCGGGGTAATGGTTTTTGCTATCGTTATGCTTTTTTTCAAAGGATATAAATAATCGAGTTTGTTTCTTTGAGGCTGCTGTGCAGCCTTTTTTATGTGGAAAAAGTTCTCTTCATAGTTATACATAAAAAAATATAAAAATCAATAAAAAATTAACACTCCGCCATTAGTAATATATGGTAATATTTGAAATGGGATTATTTTCTTATAAATTATAATCAGGGGTGATATGTACGTGGAGTTTTTTACTAAGTGGTCGTTTAAGAACAAGGCTGCCGTTTCATTGGTAACCATATTTATTTTGTTGATAGGAGTTGTCAGTTATTTTAAACTGCCGATGGAATTTTTACCATCCGCCGATAATCCTCAAGTTACGATTATCACAATGGGGCAGGGCACTGATTCGAAGACAATGGAAGCACAAGTTACAGATCCAATTGAAAGAGCAGTTACGGGAGTTAAAGGAAAGAGTTCAATATACTCCACCACCGGAGATGGATTTTCAAAAGTAGATCTATTCTTTGAAGCAGGATCGGATATGAAACAAGCGAAACTTGATGTTCAAGAGGCTTTAGGCAGTGTAGCATTGCCGCAAAGCATGGCAAAGCCTACTGTTACACAGTTAAATACATCTATGATTCCCATTTCATTTGTAGCTGTTACTTTTAAGGATGGATTAACAGCTGAAAATATAGACTTTACCAAGAAAGAATTAGAGCCTCTGTATAAAGATATTAAAGGGGTTTCGGATGTACAGACATTTGGAATTTCGCAATCCGTTCTTTCAGTCAAAGTGGATAATGAAGAATTGGCGAAAAAGAAAGTCTCCATTCAAGATGTCATGAGCGTCCTTAACGGTCAGAATGCAGCTCTGGCCGTTGGCGAAAAAGTGATTGATGGGAAGGCAAGTAACATCAAGGTTATCGGGGATTTAACAAGTATTGAAAAATTAAAAGCGTTAAAGGTAACTCCAAATGTCGCACTTGGAGAGATAGCAAAAGTTGAAGAAGCGAAGGATGGCAACCTCATCAGTCGTTTTAACGGTAAGGAAAGCATTGACTTAAGCATTATCAAGGACAGTCAATCAAATGCTGTCACAATCAGTAAAGAGGTTGAAAAAGTAGCAAAAGAAATTAATGAAAAGTATAGTGACCAGAAATCGACCATTTATTTATCCACAGCTGATATGGTGGAGACTTCCGTTCAGACGATGGTAAAAGAAGTTCTGCTAGGTGCGCTATTCGCTACGATTGTAATCATGGTCTTCTTACGGAATGTACGATCCACATTCATTACAATCGTTTCCATACCGTTATCTCTTGGCTTTACGTTATTTTTGCTGTCATTGTCGGGTGTGACGCTGAATATTTTGACGCTGGGCGGTGTCGCTGTAGCAATCGGGCGCTTGGTGGACGATAGTATAGTTGTTATTGAAAATATTTTCCGGAAAATGCAGCAGGAGAAGATTTCAGTCGAATTGGTGATGGATGCAACTAAAGAGGTGGGAGTGGCGATAACAGCTTCAACCCTTACTACTGTAGCCGTTTTCTTGCCGGTTGCTTTATTGAATGGAGGGCTTCAGGAGTTTCTTCTTCCTTTCGCTTTGACGGTCACTTATTCTTTGCTGGCTTCGTTAATTGTGGCATTAACGGTTGTTCCGTTAATGAGCGCAGGATTGCTGAAAAGAACGGAGCTGCCAAAACATCGACCGGCCAAGCGTTTTACCAAACTGGTTACTTGGTCATTAAATCATAAATGGGTAGTCTTGATTGTTGCTTTGCTATTGTTTGTCGGTTCCGTTGGTACATATTTTTCCATGCCAAAAGGGGCGATTGATAATTCTTCTGCAGACTATGTCTCCGTGACATTAACTTATCCAAATGATCAGCCTTATGAGAAAGTAAAGGAAAAAGCGATTGAACTTGAGGAATCGATGCAGGATATGACTGAAGTGGATAATATTTTCATGCAATTAGGAAACTCAGCCGAGACGGCCCAATATGGAGCAGTCACATCACCTACAGAAGCAACTTTCGGCATCCTCGTGAAGGATAAAGCAAATGTAGATTCAATCCTAGAAAAAATGGAAAAGGAACAAGAAAACTATCCTGATGCGAAGCTTACGGCCACCGCTTCCTCGTTTATGATGGGGGCATCAAAGACGAACATTACGATAGATGTGATCGGCAGTAATGTTGAAGATTTGGAACTGACGGCCAATAAGGTCAAGGAAAGTATTCAGGATATTAAAGGAATTGAAGATGTTACAACAAACCAAGACGAAAAGAAAACGATTTATTCATTCAAGGTAGATCCAGCTAAAGGCAATACAGAACAAATCGGTCAACAATTAGGTATCATGCTTAATAAAACGCCTATCGGCCATATAACTTTGCAGGATAAGCAGACACCTGTCGTCCTTGAACCCATCTTGGATCCTAAAAAACCAGAGGATTTAAAAAGTATTCCGATTATGACAGACGGCGGTCTAGCTCCGGTGTCTAAGGTTGCATCTTTAAATAGCGAAGAGAGTGCAACAACGCAGTTCCATAAAGATGGAGAAACGTATCTTCAATTAACGGCAACGGTTGATCCGACTAAGCTTTCCGATATTGCAAGCAAAATAAATCTTGAGATATTTGGAGATAAAGAGAATAAAGGCCTTGATATTCCGAATGATGTAGACATTTTAGTCGGGGGAGCGAGTGCTCAGCAGACAGATGATTTTTCCGATTTGTTCCTTACGATGTTAATATCGATCGGCATTGTCTTTTTAATCATGGTTATAACATTTAAATCGATCAAAGCACCGATCGCCATTCTATTTTCCTTGCCATTCGCTGCTATTGGAGCGGTATTAGGATTGGTTATCAGTCGAATTCCAGTGGATATTACAGCACTGCTGGGTGCTCTCATGTTGATTGGAATTGTGGTGACAAACGCGATTGTTCTTCTGGATCGAGTCAAACAAAACGAAGAAAAAATGATCATCCGTGATGCAATCGTCGAAGCGACTGCTACAAGATTCCGTCCGATCATAATGACGGCTGTAGCAACGATTTGTGCCATGCTGCCGCTTTTATATAAAAAAGCGGAAACAGGAAGTTTGGTTTCACAAAGCTTAGCGATCGTTGTCATTGGCGGGCTAGCTGTGTCTACACTGCTCACACTTATCGTCATTCCATGTATATACGAATTGCTGTACTATAAAAAATCTAAAAAACAGAGAAAGAAAAAGAGAGAACCCGTTAACGAACAAATCGAGATGTAAGGAAGCTTAATAAAAAAGTTTGTAGAGGAAGCAACGCTTTCTCTACAAACTTTTTTTCTATAGTTTTTTTAAATAATGGTTGACTTTCCTTTAACCTGTAACTAAAATGATTACAGCAAATGGAACAATCGCTTCGTAGTTACTAAATGCAATGTTCTTATATTGATATTTTTTTTACTCTATGTTGTAACTGTTTTGGTTACAAGTTGAGCTAATAATGAAAAGTGAGGGAATATATTATGACAGTGAAAATTAAAGCGTATTCTGATTTTATTTGTCCATTTTGTTTTTTAGGTAAAGGTCCTTTGGACGAAATCGTAAAGGAAAAGGATGTAGAAGTGGAATGGATGCCATTTGAATTGCGTCCGAGTCCATATTCCAAAATTGATCCATGGAAAGAACCCGATAAGTTGAATTCATGGGATTCTTACATTCTTCCTGTTGCGAAAAAGCTAGGAGTTGATATGCGTTTACCCCGTGTTTCTCCGCATCCATATACACATTTGGCGTTCGAAGGGTGCCATTTTGCAAAGGAGCACGGAAAAGGGAACGAATTCCACAACAGAGTATTTACAGCGTTTTTTCAAGAGGAACAAAATATTGAAGATATTGAAGTATTGACAAAATTAGCGGGTGAAGTTGAGCTTCCTGTAGATGCTTTTAGAGAAGCGTTAGTGTCACGAAAGTATCGGGAAGTGCACCAAGAAGCACTAAAACATGCTTATGAAGAAGCAGATATCAGGGCAGTTCCGACGTTTATTATTGGTGATGAAATCATTCAAGGACTAGCCAGCAAAGAAAGGTTAGCGCAAGTCATCGAGAAGGAAGAAGCAAAAAATAAACGGAATGAATTTGATGGCTTGCAATGTGATGGCAAGGGGAATTGCTAAATGTCTTATGAGTTATTAAATAAAATTAAATGAAAACATCATTTGGAGGAGTCAAAATGTCAGCAACTACTACAAATGTAAAAGAAGCAATCATCAACCGTCGTTCCATCCGTAAGGTGAAAAAGAACGAAAATATTACGAAAGAAAGAATTAATGAAGTGTTAAAAACCGCTTTACATGCACCAACTTCATTTAATATGCAAAGCGGTCGATTGGTGGTAGTGATGGATGACGAGCATGAAAAGTTCTGGGATATTGTAAAAGAAACACTTCGTTTCCGAGTTCCGGAAGAGAGCTTCGCGGCTACTGTAGAACGACTACAAGGATTTCGTGATGGAGTGGGCACTATACTATTCTTTGAAAATCAAGAAACGATAGAACAAATGCAAGAAAAAGCACCCTCCTATAAAGAACAGTTTCCATATTGGTCCCATCAAGGAAGTGCTATGCTGCAGTATGCCATATGGATGACTTTATCAGCGGAAGGCATAGGGGCATCTTTACAACATTATAATCCGATCATTGATGAAGAAGTGAAGAAGACTTGGGATCTTCCAGGAAAATGGTCGTTGATAGCTCAAATGCCATTTGGTGAGCCGAATGAACAACCAGGCGACAAAACGTTCCTGCCTTTCAAAAATATTGTGAAATTTTATTAATTCAAAGATTAAAATAATAGACTAACCAAGGGCCCGTTTACTCTTAATGAGTAAAACGGGCTCTTTTTTTTGGAAGAATGAACTTGAACTTTCCAGCAGCATTACGGAAACAGGGAAAGTGAAGCTGAAATATGCATTCCTGATTCATCCTTCATATAATTAGCGGAGGTAAATAATTGACAATGAGAATCATTTTCATTTATAGTGAGATGTGTAATGAAATTAATTCTCAATTAGGAAGGTGATATAGATGAAGGTATTCATTGGTTATGTCAGTTTATCCGGTAATACCGAGAAAATGGCTATAAACATAAAGAATAGAATGAAGGCTGTCGGCTGTGAAGTATATATGGAAAGATTGGATACTGTTGAAGTTGATGCTTTAAAGGATTTTGATTTGGCCTTTATTGGTTTATATACATGGAATCTTGAAGATTTACCGTATGAAGCAAACGAGTTTTATGAAGATATTGACCAAGTGGACTTTGCTGGAGTGAAAGTTGCATTCTTTGGTGCCGGCGACCTGACCCATTCGATACCCTGCGCCGCGATAGATATCCTTTCCGATAAAATGAAGCAATTTGGATTTGATGTATATGATCAAGTATTGAAAATACACCATGAAAGCAGTACATACGAACAATTAAGGAAATGCGAAGACTTTGCAGAGCATGCCCTTATATGGGGAAGCAATAGGAAGAAGTGGAGATTCTTCATGTGGGATCGGATGCTAGGCAGCCCCAAATACCAAAAGTCTGTATTTTTGTTAAGGAGGGTCCTTGATGATTACCCAATTAAGTGCAAATGGGGAAGCAAAAAAAGAGGAACTTATACAAGAGCTTCTGAAATTCGGGATTTTTAAAAAATATAATAAACAACTATACGAGCTACCGATAGTAGTTTTACAGAAGGAATTCAATCACTTGAGAGGTGAATTAAAAAATGTCTAGGAGAAGGAAATCTTATACTGAACTGCTAAAAGAAAACCGCGAACTTCTGTTGCATGACAAAATCGAAGTGGAACGCATCTATACAAAAATCGATCAAAAAGCCATCAATGAAAAAAAGGGCAGTAAGCAAGTACAATCATGATTGGTTAAAATTTGAACGTTGATTGAAAACGGAGGGCACTCCCTTTCCTTGGGCGGTCCCGCCCTCGGAGCTCTTTGCGCCTGTGGGTCTTTTATGAAACCCTCACTAGATTGAAGAAATTTGCGACACTCCTGTCGAAAAACTGGCTAGCCGAGACCCCGGAGACGCTTGCGTCGAGGAGGCTTGGCAGACAGTCGGCGGAAAGGGAGCGGATTTCTGAAAATCAACTAGAACTTTTTTAAAACTGCAGGCAAACTGACTTTTCTTCAAGTTTGCCTGCAGTCTGAACCGAAATCCATTTTTGATTTCGGTTTTTTCTTTTGGGTCTGTTATTGAATGCTGTTGATTTCCTTCTTCAACAAACAGTGCAGTTAGTTGAAGAAGAAGGTATTTTCCGGTTGGTTGCCGAATAAAAATCCTTTAGGTAAAACTTAGGGGGAGTGCAAATTGAAAAATGTAATAGATGGAATCAATCATTGGATAGGTTTTATACCTGAAGAGTTCACCCGGATGACAGAAAAAGATTTAAATCATCGACCAATGCCACACAAATGGTCCAAAAAAGAGATTTTAGGACATCTATGCGATTCTGCATTGAACAATATGAATAGGTTTATCAAGATTCAGTACGAAGAACAGCCATATGTTATACAACCATATAATCAAGACCAATGGGTATTGGTTCAGAATTATCAAGAGCGACCATTGGATGAGATCGTAAACCTTTTTTGTGCTTTAAATAAGCAAATCATACATATAATAACGAATACACCAAATGATAGATTATCTAATCTTTGTGATATAGGAAATAATCAACAAAAATCATTGGAATGGCTAATAAAGGATTATCTAGAACATATGGAACATCATATTAACAATCAAATTCTAAAATAGTGATCTATAAAGGTCACTATTTTTTATCTTTTTTCAGAGGACAGCTTTTTTCTTCATCAATTTTTCACTTTTCGTAACAGCTTGTCATGAAGTTTGGACAAGGTGAACAATACAATGATAGAGGCGATTAAAGTTAACGACATATCCCATTGTGCGTCCCAAATATCACCCTGTGTTCCTAAAAAGTCCTTTGAAGCTTTTTTGCCTTTTGAAATGATGGCAGCTATCCATTCGATGATTTCATATAGTGCTCCAATGGCAAGCGCAAAACTTAATGTGACAGCAAATAACCACGGTCCTTTTGTTAGAGGGGTTTTACGTATTACTATTTCTCTAATCACAATCGCAAATAAACCTTTTATGAAATGCCCAAACCGATCATAGTGGTTCCGGTTTAGATCGTAATGATCTTTTATCCAATTAAATAGAGGAACTTTTGTGTACGTATAATGGGCACCGATGAACATGGTGATTGAAAGAACGGCAATAATGAAATAGGATAATGTAGTGAGGCGGAATTTATTATATGTAGCCATTACATAAATCAGAAACACAACGGCAGGAAGTACTTCCATTGTCCATATCAAGTATCCTTCAGGCTTAATAACTGACCAAATAAAAACTGCAGTGACTAGCAATAGTAATAATAAATGAATCAGTATACTTTTATCTCTTCCCAATTTTTTCACTCCATAAATTTATGATATGTACATAGTAAAAGATTGAAATTTGCAATCGGAAAAATCAATCAGATTGTGAATGGATAAAATGCTTAATACTTTCATTTAAATCATTAGCCGCTTTTGTAGGAATCTGATGCTTTACATGATCAATGAATTTTAGTTCCGTACATGGCAATTTTTCATGCAATAAATTGGCATAGCGATACAATGGTTTATCTTTTTTACCATAAATCAGTAAAGTTGGAAGATTGATTTTCTCAAGCTGATGGGTACAGTTATAATGCAAACTATAACGGTAATACTGCTCGATATTTCGGGCATCTCCTTTTAGGGCTTCATTAAACATTTTGTTGAACAGTTTTATGGTATTTGAATTGCTCCATGAGATGGAAAGCGCAAGAATTGGAACTGCGTCTTTATTGGCAAGTGATATTCCTAAAGAAATCTTTTGCTTTAAATATTTATCCCTCACTTCAGACATTCCGCCTATTACAATGCCACCTAGAGCCTTATCGGCACAACTCAGCAAATATTCCAATACGATAGAGCCGCCGGTCGAGTATCCGCATATGATTGCTTTTTTAATTTTCAAATGATCCAACAGATGTTTGATATCTTCTATAATCAGGGGATAAGTTACTGGCTGTTTTGAATACTGACTTCTTCCGTGACCCCTAATATCAAAAGTGATAACTTTGAATTCTTCGGATAATTCCTCCATTTGGTATTGGAAATTCACACTAGTCAGTACAGGAGGATGAATAAAAACAATAGGAACCCCTTCTCCCCTAACAGAATAATACAAGCTAATACCGTCCATATCTAACATTGGCATGAATATTCACCTCAATAATCTTAAATCTTTTTCAATCATTGACTGGCTATGCTATTGAATTAAAAACTTGATGATAAGCGTTTGGATTTTAGCGACATGAAAATGAGTATTTGCATAATAACCCTCCTGAAAGAATTTTCCCTAAATAACACGTTTTTATTACTAATTATTTTGGTAACAAACATTTTGAATTTTTTGGTTTTTTTTGAACAAGATATTAGAGTTCAGGAAATGAACAAAAATATATAAAATAAGGTGATGTAAATGAAGGCAAACATGGATAAAATTTTACCAGTTGTCGCTTCGGTCGGAGTAGGTATTGCCACTTATCAAATGTTGAGTGGCAATGGCGGGAAAATGAATAATATGGTGCCGCTTGCCACTAACTTGATGGGAATGGGGACTGGGATGCAAGGGCAGAATCAACAACAGCCGGAAAATCAATAAAAACAAAATCATCCCCATTAGGGGATGATTTTGTTTTTATTCAAGAAACGGGACTTCCGTCATATGCTGATTTTTGGAAATGACACCACGAATCATATTTACCATTTTTTATAATTAAAGTAATAAAACACCAATAAAATAACTCCTTACGTTATAATGAATGGGCTCCAAGGAAAGTGTCAGAAACCTGCAGGAGTGATCATATGAATGGAGGTTATATGTGTTGAAGAAAAAATTATTGGTCATTATTCCAACAGTTACCCTCATGTTGGCCCCTCTAGGAATGGGAACTTCAATTTCCCACGCAGCATCAAAGGGCAGTCAAATCCAGAAAATCGAAACGAAGGCGGAAACACGCCCGACCCTCAGGAAAGGCTCACGTTCGAGTTATGTAAGAGACTTACAGCAAAGCCTTAAAGATGTTAAATATAATGTAGGCGTTGATGGGATTTTCGGTACCCAAACACAAAATGTGGTAAGGGAGTTTCAAGTGGATCATAACTTGAGTTCAGATGGTATCGTCGGGCCGCTGACATGGGCTGCTTTAGATGAAAATAAGGTGGAAAGAAAACAGTTCACGGAGAAAGACGCAATCGCGTTAGGGAAGAAGAAGCTGGGTAACAAGATCGTATTCAGCGGTGATGGCAGATTGCTGAAAGATGGCAAAGGAAAATCATATTACAATTATAAAGCAGCTAATAAAGATTGGATCGATCAAGGCGGCACAGGAACGATTGGGTGGTTCCACATTTATAAAGATGGCCGTGTAGTGGAACAATAAAGGGATATACATGCAAAGAATGTTCTCACTATATGTGGGATTTTTTTTATGGATATTTAAGAAGACTAAATACATCTATTTTTGGCTATAAATAACAAGTAAATACAGATATAATAGTAAATGGACAGCAATTTGGTATAGTGGGCAGCGGTCACTCCTTTTCAGAAAGGGGGTGTCGCTGGTGATTTCTATTATGGACGGACTGATGCTAATGATTTCATTCGCCTCTTTAATCGTCGCAGTAATCGCGGTTACATTAAAAAAGTAACCCCCTCCATACCATCCGGCCAGATGTATGTAGGAAAAGGGTTACTTTCATGATCGAGTAGCTACTGACTTACCACAGAAAGCCGCTGCTCTTTATGCAGTTTTGCTGTTCATTAAGACGCTGGTTTTAACCAGTGTCTTTTTTTTATGTGTTAGTTATCATTATTATATCCTCATTTTACCTATACATTCAACTAAAAAACATGGAAAGAGCATCGATTCGTTTCTTACGTTCTTTCAAGAGTTTCCTGGGTGAGCTCTTGGATTAACGAAGCTTTTGGTAAAACCAATTAGATTTTCGTTAAATTCCTGCCGGACTCCAGTTTGAATAATTTCATTCCTTTATAAGATAAAATCATAGGAATCATACAAAGCAAGGCCATCGGTAAACAATAAAGAAGATAGAAATGCCCTCCGTTTTCCAGCAAGGGAATATAGGCTAAAGCAACAAGAAGTAAAGTGAAAAAAATGATCGTGAAAATCCCGAAAGATTGATGATAGAATGCATGAATTTCCCTTCTTCGTTCATCTTGGTTGGGTAAGGTCTTTGCTGCTTTGTGCGTTCGAAGGAATAGGTACAAGGAGAACATTAGAAATAAAGCGGAAAATGGTAAAGCGATTGCAAATAATGAAACGTCAAGAATGGAAAGATAAAAGCTGGATAAAAAGAAAACTTCTGATACCCCTAATGCAAAACAATAATTGAAGATACTTATTCTATCAGGTTGTTTAAGCATAAAATCCCTCCTTCTATATCATATTATGCAACTGCTTTCATGTTCACCACTTTGTCACATCTAAAAGGAAAATAAATGATCCCAGTTCCACCCGGGATCAAGCAGATGGGTAAATGGCACCGCTCGCTACCTAGTCAGATGTATCAAGCCTGGAGATGTTGAATAGAGTCTTTGCGTATTACGAATAGTAATAAAATATCGCTTAAAGGGGGGAGTGCTCAATGACTGTAAAAACGGCAATTAAAGGATTTTTGCTTGTTCTTCTATTATATTTCCTTTATGTAGTTGTGACGGCTGTCGTTCTTTTCCCTAAAGCAGAAAAAGAAGAAAACAGGCCGATTAAACAGGTAAGTGAATATATGGGAGAGAAGGAAGCCACCGTGGATCGTGTCCTGCTTTTCGAAGACGGTTATGAGTCGGGACTCGCCCGAATGCGAATGATCCAGGAAGCCCAGCATTCAATCGATATCGCCTACTATGCTTTTGGAAAAGGCAAATCAACCGAGCTTTTTCTTGGAGCCTTGATCGATGCGGCTGACCGAGGTGTCAAAGTCCGAGTCCTTCTGGATGGAATATCTCATGGACTCAGAGGTCAATTAAGCAGTGCCCGTTATGCATTGGCTTCGCATGAAAACATTGAATTAAGATATTACGAAACCTTTAAGCCATTTAAGCCGTGGACCTGGCATAATCGCCTTCATGACAAGATCATCACTGTAGATGGAAAGTTAGGCATCATCGGAGGGAGAAATATTGCCGATAAGTACTTAGCAAGCAAGCCGCCGAGGAATTTTGTCTATGACAGGGATGTACTCATTTTCAATGCTAAAGAGGAGAAGGATAGTGTAATCGTTGAAATGAAGGACTATTTGAATGAATTATGGACCCATCCGTATACGAGCGATATTTTTTCGGACCTCTCGAAAAGGCAAACGGAAAAAGGAAAACGTGAAAGAGATGCATTAGCGAAACAATACAGCAAAGCATTGCGCACTGAAACCGATTTCGTGAACCCAGTCGTCGATTGGAGCAAGGCTACAACACCTACTAAAAAAGTGTCCTTCATTCATAATCCAATCGAACGT
The DNA here is from genome assembly GCF_036541465.1 of Bacillus sp. CFBP9009. Classification (NCBI taxonomy): domain Bacteria; kingdom Bacillati; phylum Bacillota; class Bacilli; order Caryophanales; family Bacillaceae; genus Bacillus; species Bacillus sp. CFBP9009. The sequence goes on from NZ_JAZHFU010000001.1 coordinate 376,495, forward strand.
TTCAACAAGTACCCTATTGTGTGGAGATCTCTATTGGATATGGCTGCGAACGCCAATCAATCGATATACATCCAAAGTCCCTATATTGTCCCTGCGGATGCCTTGAAGGAATATGTACCGAAGCAAATGGATTCAAAGGCTGATTGGACCATACTTACCAACTCGGCTGCATCAACCCCGAATATGATCGCTTTTTCCGGTTACTTGGCTCGTAGGGATAGCGTCGTTGAGACGGGGGCAAGGCTTTATGAATATTCAAAGCCTTATTCTTTGCATGGTAAATCGGTTGTATATGATCAACGATTAAGTGCAGTGGGATCCTACAATTTGGATTCTCGATCTGCCTTTTTAAATACAGAATCGATGGTGGTCATCGATAGTGAAAGATTTGCAGCGCAGTTGATAGATGCGATCGATTCGAAAATCAAAAATAGTACACTCATTGCGGACAATAGAAAATATATGCAACCGCCTGAAGATCAGAAAAGGGAAGAGTCTTTTTTTAAAGCCACCTTTTTAAATGCCCTCTCGAAAATTACGGTATATTGGAATAGGTTCATTTGAATGATGACTAAAAAGACAGCAATCTCAGTGATTGTTGTCTTTTTGGCCTTTTGCGGAGATTATCTTATGAATACATGTGTAATTTGCTATACTTGAGCAAGCTGACCACAACAATCGTAAGGAGACAGAAACATGCAAACATTACAGCACCTATCGAAACATATTGTCTACCTGCCGCCAGTTCAAGAAACGGATCGCCCGGTTCTTGCCGCCGTGACGGGAAACAAGAAAACGATCATCATCGATGCCGGTAACTCTGTCAGGCATGCACAGCTCTTTAAGGACGAATTGCTTCGGAATGATATTAGCGGGAATTTCCTCGTTCTTACCCATTCACACTGGGACCATGTATTCGGACTGGAGATTATCGGGATTCCGGTGATTTGTCAGGAAAAAACATACACTAACATTAAAGATATGCAGCAGCTTTCATGGGAAGATCAGGCCCTTGATCAACGGGTCGAAGAAGGGACGGAGATTCCATTTTGCGCCGATGCAATCAAATTGGAACATGGGTCGAATAGAGAGATTACCTTCCCCCTGCCTGATATCATCTTTGAAAAAACGATGACGATCGATCTCGGCAATATAACCTGTGTCATTGAACATGTTGGCGGCGACCATGCCAAAGATTCCTGCATCATTTATGTACAAGAGGAAAAAACATTATTTCTGGGAGACTGCCTTTATGCCAATCTTTATGCTGAAAAATGGAATTATACGTCTGAACAGGCTTTGTTGCTCATTAAGAAAATTGAAGCCTATGATGCCGAAACATATATACTCTCCCATCATGATCAGCCTCGCACGAGACTGGAGATGGAGGCGGAGCTTAAGCTAATGAAAGAATGTGCCAGAGCGGTGGTGAAACATCGGGGAAACCGAACTTCAATGGAGCAGGAATTGGCTAAGGATTTAAAGCGGGATTTAACTGAGGACGAGCTCGAAACAATTGGATTTTTCGTGAATGGGTATGTTGAGTGATCTAAACGCTAAAGAACACAAAAAGTTAAACACGTTTATTATAAAGGTATAGGTGGGGGATGAGTTCGGTATTATGGGGCTCATCCCTTTAATTTCACCTTTTTCAGCAACAGTCCTACACAAAATCGATAATAAGCGTTATTAGTGCTGAAACTATAAGAACTGATAGGATACCTGATATAATATTCCCTGCTTTTGCTCCTCTGTTATCGGGATATATATGACCAATAATAAAGGAGGGGATGAAAAATATAGCCGAATAGAACATTGTATAATGAATGCCTGAATTTCCATTTGACAAGAAGCTAAGTCCGATAGTAATTAAAATATTATCTCCAATGCAAGATTTATCACCAAATTCAAAGGTAAACAATATTCCGATTAAACATAGCACGAAAGAAAGTGAACCTAATCCGATATCTTTTGTTTTCTTAACTTCAATAGTTGTCATGTTCTTTTTCTTCTTATATAAAAAACCAAATTATGGTTTTTTTATATTGTAACATAACTCAAGTACTTAAATCCCTACACCTGTAACAGATCCCCAATATATAAAAACTGCACCTCCAATTGTTAGGTGGTGTCTAACAATTAGGGTGCAGTTCAAATTAATTATGAGCTTTTTCCAAAGCTAGCTTTATCCCGAAGCCAATCAAGACCGTCCCGGTTATCCCCTCGAAAATCGCTTGGGTTCTAGGCTTTTTCATGAAAGCACTGATCTGGTTCAGCAGATAGATATAAAATACAAACCACAACGCAGTTAAAACGGTATACGTTATGCCCATGATCAGGAACGGTAAAAACGTATCATTTCCCGGATTCACGAACTGAGGCAGAAACGTTAAAAAGAAGACAGCCACTTTAGGGTTCAGCAGATTTGTAAGGAACCCTTGCTTAAAGCAAGACTGGTTTTCGTACTTACTTTTGACTGACGTTTCCGCCGCTGCGGCCACTTGTTTATTCCTTAATCCCCATAGGGTCTTGAAGCCTAGATATACCAAGTAAACGGCACCGACATATTTGAAGATGGAAAATAATAAAGCGGATTTCACAATGATTGCCGAAAGTCCGAACACGGCAGCTGATGTATGAATAAGCAGGGCACAGCACGTGCCGAACATCGTTTTAAAACCTCCCGACGTCCCCACGGTAACGGTGTTCCTTGTGGCTATTGCTGTATCTGGACCGGGTAAGATGATGAGAAGGATGCACATGATGATGAACAAATAAAAGTTTTCCATATTCGGACCTCCACTCTTAGTGATGAATTCTGAAAATTATAACATAGATGTACTTGGTTTAGGGAGATAAATTTGATAGTTAATGATTACCTCAATAGAAAGGGAGGCAATAAAAAAACAAGCCAAATCATTTTTTGATTTGGCTCGTTTTTTTGAAAAATTTTGTTAGGGTAACTTTTTCAACACAGCACGTACCGGACTTCCATCTGCTTCAACTAAAGGAAGTGGGAGCGCTGCCAGCTCATAATTACCTGGTCCTATATCGTCTAATACAAGTCCTTCCAAAATGTGAATTCCATGACCGGCAAGTTCATGGTGGGCAGACAGTTCTTTACTATCCAGTGGATCTACTGATGGTAAATCAAGTCCAATAAGACGGACGCCGATTTCTGAAAGATATGCCGCTAATTCTGGCTGGATATGAGGAATCGTTTGTGGAAACACACTTCGATCCTGCCATGCATCCGTCCGAATTAACAGACGGGTAGCGCCTTGTAGATCTATACTGGATAATTCATCGACTCCGATGCTTGTCTTGTTTGTTAAATGGATAACTCGGGCATTTCCCATATATAAGTCGAGATCCAAATCAATCACTCTTTTTCCATCGTCATCAAAATGAAAAGGTGCATCAATATGGGTACCGGTATGGATACTCATATTGATTTGACCTACATTGACAGATCCACTTTCTTCTTTACTCCAATTTACTTTATAAGAGAAAGGTGTATCTCCAGGCCAGACTGCAACGTTATCATCCAGACGTTGTGAAATATCAATCCATGTCCCCATGCATTTACCTCCATTTCTTCTGGCTGTTTCTTTGCTACTTATTTCATCATAGCTTCGTTCTTAAACTCCATAGTTCTGGGAAAAAGTGTTGATCCAGTGCTCTTTTTAAATACGTTACACCTGATGATCCGCCAGTACCTTGCTTATTACCAATAATCCTTTCCACTGTGGTCATATGATTAAAACGCCATAATTGCTGTTGGTGGCCAATGTCCACTAACTTTTCGCCCAGCTCATATAAGTCCCAATATTGCTCAACATCGCGGTAAACTGTCAGCCACGCCTCTTCTACACTTGCATTTGGTTCATATCTTTGTGACCAATCCCTGCTGATGGCTTCTTGATCAATAGGTAATCCGCGCGCTACAAGAGCATTGATCGCCGCGTCATAAATACTTGGCTCATGAAGGGCCTGCTGCATTTGCTCGTATAAATCTGTTTGGTGCTGATAGACTGATAGCGTATGGACATTTTTATTTCCTAATGCAAATTCAATCAAACGATTCTGATAAGATTGGAATCCGGAAGATTGTCCCAGTTTATCCCTGAACTCCATGTATTCAGCCGGCGTTAAAGTTGAAAGGACATTCCATGACTGGATCAATTGCTGCTGGATCCTCGAAACGCGAGACAACATTTTAAACGAAGGTTCCAACTTGTTTTGGCGGATGGACTCAGTTGCTGCTGTCAACTCATGTAAAATGAGCTTCATCCATAGCTCACTCGCTTGATGGATAATGATAAATAGCATTTCATCATGATGATCGGAACATCTATGTTGACTGGTTAAAATCTTATCAAGGTGGAGGTAATCTCCGTAAGACATCGATTTTTGAAAGTCGGTTTGAATTTCTTTCTCTAGACCCGTTATTGTTTGTTCATTGTTATCCATATTCTTCATTCCGCAATCTCCTCACTTTTCCATATGCACAAAATTATTTATTCCGTCATTCTATTCTATCTTCTTTTCCAGAGATTCTTCCATTACATTATGGTTAATATTTCTTCTTTTTGAAACAGAATAAGCAACAGCTAAAAATAGTAACCAAGGTATCCCGAATTGAAGCATGATCTTGAAATCTGTAAACCATGTTGTAATCATTAAGCTGAATAGAAGAACGGCTCCTAGTATCGTTAAATAGGGAAAACCAATCATCCTTACAGGTAATTTGCGTCCGCCGGTTTTCTCCCATTTAACCCTGAAAAACAAATGGGAAATGAAGATCATGAACCAAGTGAACATAGCACCGAACATGGAAATCCCCATCATGAATGCATAGGATGATCCAGGAAGTAACGCATGAACGCCTGCAGCAATGAAAATCCCCGTTGTAGAGACAGCAAGCGCTTTTCCCGGAACGCCCCTTTTGTTTAACTTTCCTAAAAAGCTAGGTGCATGTTTTCCGCGAGCCAATGAAAACATCATACGTGTTGAAGCATATAGCTGGGCATTCATGGCAGATAAAGCAGCCGTTAAAATAATAAAGTTCATGATCCCGGATGCACCTGGAATGTTCAAGATTTCCATTACTTTTACGAATGGACTTTCCTCGATCCCAGCTGTTTTCCACGGAACGATCATCAGCATGATGCCGATTGTCAACACATAGAAGGTGGATAAACGGAACACGGTCGCTTTTAATGCTTTTGGAACTGCTGCATCCGGATCTTTTGCTTCCCCTGATGTAACCGCTATCATTTCGGTTCCAAGAAAGCTGAATAAAGAAATAAATACGGCTACCCACATTCCCCACCAACCAAATGGGAAAAAACCGCCTTCATTTACAAAGTTCTCAGGTCCTATATGTGGCTGATCGGATGAACCGAATAGTACATAGGATCCAAGAAGGATAAACCCAACAATGGCACTTATTTTAATAAAGGAGAACCAATACTCAAATGTAGCGAATGTATTCACGCTAGTAGCATTTACATAAATCAGGGCACCTGCAAACAGCAAAATCCATACGATTCCCGGTACGGTCGGAAACCAATATTTCATATACACGCTGACTGCACTTACTTCAACCCCAACAGCCAAAACATTGGCAATCCAATAAGAATAGCGGACAAGATAGCCTGCCATTGGAGACATGTACTTTTCAGCAATGGCCCCAAAAGATCCGGAAGTAGGATGGGCAACCGTCATTTCCGCTAAACAGCCCATCAACAGTAAAACAATGAACGCCCCAAGAGCATAACTGAGCAATACACTTGGCCCTGCAGCTTGAATCGCAAGCCCGCTGCCAAGGAATAGCCCCGTCCCGATGGCACAGCCCATTGCGATCATGGAAAGCTGATTTGTTTCCAGCTCACGTTTTAATCCTTTTTCTGGCTCATCTTTAAAGTTCGATTGAGTATTTTTGTTCTCCATAGTTCATCCCCTTTTTATCAAAAAAGATTTTATCCTGCCCTTATTAACTAACCATTTGAGGGATGAGCCCCATCTGGAGGATTCCATGTTATGCGACCACTTCCCGCTCATTCTTGAATTTTTCATATTGTTTTTCTGACATAATTTTCTTGAGTATTTGTACAACTTCCCAAACTTCTGCGTAGGAAGTATATAGTGCAACCGGAGCGAGACGAATGATGTTAGGTGCTCGGAAATCCGGAATGACACCGTTCTCTTTCAATGCCTTGCATATCCGTGCAGCTTCTTTATGCTCGAGGCTTACATGACCTCCGCGGCGTATGTCTTCTTTAGGAGTTCCAATGAAAAATCCCATGTCTTCCAATTCGAATTCGACTAAATCCATTAAATATTGATTGATTTTCAGGGATTTTTCGCGAATATTCTCAATTCCTGCTTCTATAAAAATGTCCAAAGACCCAATCAAAGGCGCACAACTTAACACATGCGGCGTGCCAATTTGATACGCACCTGCTGATTCAGCTGGTGTTAAGGTATGTTCCATATCGAATTGTTTTTCTTTTTTGGAGCCGAACCATCCAGCCAATCCAGGCATCGTTCCAAAATGTTTTCGATTTACATATAAACCGCCAACACCGCCAGGGCCGCCATTTAAATGTTTATAATTGCACCAATACGCAAAATCCACATCCCATTCGCTGAATGAATGCGGGATGGCACCGATAGAATGACATCCGTCAAATCCGATTACAATTCCTCTTTTATGAGCTTCATCAGTTAATCGTTTCATATCCAATATTTGACCGCTGCGATACAGGACCGTTGGCAAGATGATCAAAGCGATGTCATCAGTCATTGCTTCGATAATGTCATCCTCTTCAAGAAATCTGCCATCGCGGCTTTTCACGCGAATGAGATCGGTTTCCGGATCGTATCCATGTGTACGCAACTGACTTTGAAGAGCATAAATATCAGTCGGAAAGGTTAATTCATCTGCCAAAATTTTTGTGCGCATTCCTTCAGGCTTATAAAAGGTAGCTACAAGCTGATGCAGGTTTACAGTTGTGGAGCCAGTTACGATAACTTCCTCTGGAGAAGCTCCGACCAATTGGGCCATCTTCGCGCCCAATTTCTCAGCCATGAAAAACCATGGGTGATTCCCTTGCGTCCATCCATCAATCCCATGCTCTTTCCAATCTTCCAAAGATTCCAAAAGAGTGCGTTCAGCTCTTTTCGAAAGAAGCCCTAATGAGTTCCCATCCATATAGATGGAATCCGGCTTTAAATAAAACTCTTCTCGAAAACCTTTAAGCGTATCATTCTCATCCATTTGTTTAGCGTGATCCAATGTATATTCAGAAACCATAATCATCCTCCTATATTAGTTTTTTTAATAATTCTAGGAGAATCGTACCAAAGAATATGACATGATGTCAATAAGTTGATTCAGAAAATTATAAACATTGAATCAATCTTTCCAACAAATGTTTTTTATTTTATGGATATCCTTTATGCTAGAAGATAAGGGGAGGAATAAGCATGGAGAATGGCAAAGTAGGGGATAAACGGCATTTACGCTCGATCATGACACGACAAAAGTTATTAGAAGCTGCAAAGGAAATATTTCTTGAAGAAGGTTATCAAGCTGCGCTTATTTCCCAAATGATCAAAAGGGCAAACATCGGATACGGAACGGCCTATGTTCATTTTAAAGGGAAAGAGGATCTGTTAATCGTATTAATGGAAAATGTAATGGAGCAATTTTATGAAATTGCCGAAACCTCTTTCTTTCCAAAATCAAAAGACGAAGCAAAACATATCATAAACAGACAAGCTAATGCTTTTTTGAAAATGGCAGAAGCTGAACGCAATATGATGCAAGTTTTCGAACAGGCCATTGGGATATCAACCATTATTTCAGATAAATGGAAAGCGATCCGCATGAAGTTCATTCAGCGAATTTCAAAGGACGTCGCCTATGCACAGAAAAATGGGCTGGCAAGAGCTGACTTAAACCATGAGCTTGTGGCAAGAGGGTGGTTTTTCACAAATGAAATGTATCTGTGGGAAATTGTCCGGAACGAACATCAAAGCTCTGTTGAAGAAATTGCTCAAACCATCATCTCAGTTTACGTCGAAGGCTTGTATTTGTAATGATAAAGCAGTTCACCAATCTTCCGGTTTTATCGGAAGATTTTTTTATTTCAAAATTCACGAGTAAAGTTGTAGAATTCACGAGTAAACTGCCCAAACTCACGAGTAAAGCGCAAACTCACAAGTAAAACCGCAGAATTCACGAGTAAAACGCTAAAACTCACGAGTAAAGTCGCAGAATTCACGAGTAAACTGCCCAAACTCACGAGTAAAGCGCAAACTCACGAGTAAAACGCTAAAACTCACGAGTAAACTAGCAGAATTCACGAGTAAACTGCTAAAACTCACGAGTAAAGTCGCAGAATTCACGAGTAAAGCGCAAATTCATGAGTAAAACGCTAAAACTCACGAGTAAAACCGCAGAATTCACGAGTAAAACGCTAAAACTCACGAGTAAAGTCGCAGAATTCACGAGTAAACCAGCAGAATTCACGAGTAAAGCGCAAATTCACGAGTAAAACGCTAAAACTCACGAGTAAACTAGCAGAATTCACGAGTAAATCGCAAACTTACGAGTAAACTACCCAAACTCACGATTAAAACACCCTCATTAGCATCATCGGACTTACAGCGTCTACGCCTTAAGTCTTACTAGAAAATATAGCTAAGGCTCATTATACGAACTTGTAAAAGTAGATAAGATATAAACATAGAAAGGAGGACGAAAACAATGAAGAAATTTGGTTTATTTATTGTAGGACTGATCGCATTATTCCTGTTACTGGCGAATGTTGGCCCATTGATCAGCCTGGCGATTTGCTTGGCGATCCTATACTTTGGATTCAAACAGTTCATGAAGTCCGAATCGACAGGAGCCAAGATTGCGTGGGGATCAGTCTCCATTATCGTGCTGATCGTTTCTATTTCCCATATCCCGGCAATATTGGGATTGGTGGCAGCTTATGTTCTTTACCTGGTTTATAAAAAATGGAATGAAAATGATGAAAGTGCATCATCGAAAGAAAATGACCCATTCTCAAATTTTGAAAGAGAGTGGAAAGAGTTGAATAAGAACTAATAGAAGGGATGTAATTGGAATGGGTAATTTATTTTCAAGAATGAAACAAACGATTTCAGCGGATTTTCACGATTTGTTGGATAAAAAGGAGCAAAAAAATCCAATTGGAATGTTAAATCAATATTTGCGTCAATGTGAGCAGGAGACAGAAAAGGTCGGTAAGCTGCTTGAACGTCAATATCTTTTGAAAGAAGAGTTTACGCGTGAATATAATCAAGCGCAAAATCTAGCTGAAAAACGTAAGCATCAGGCTGAGATTGCTAAGCAGTCGGGAGAAACAGAGTTAATGGAATTTGCTGTAAAGGAAAGCCTGCACTATGAAGATCGGGCGCTAAGTTTGAAGGAGGCGCATAAAAGTGCAGAGGTTCAGCTGGCTGAACTGGAGCGGAAATATGAAGAAATGAAGCATAAGCTGAAGGATATGCATCTAAAGCGACTGGAACTGATGGGCAGGGAAAATATTGCCCGGGCAAACAACCGGATCAATCGGGTTTTGGACGGAGGCAGTTCCGAAGCCAAACCTGTAGCGATGTTTGAAGAAATGGAGCATTATATCGATCGCATCGAGCACCAGGTCCATACTGATTATAATCGGCATACGATCGATTCCAGGATTGTCCAGCTTGAAAAAGAATTGGAACAGAAAGAAGCGTAAAGGCTTTTTAAGGCATCGCTGTTATCCCCTGACCTTTTGGAATGGAGGGCTGGGGAAAACAGGCTGTCAGAACGTGATAATTTCATGGTATTCTTAAAAGGCACGGGTTCCTGTGCCTTTTAAGAATATCATGAACATATACAGGGGAGGCGAACCGATGTTGAACAAGATGAAGACGGACTATATGGGATGGATACTTCTCATCGGAGTCGTCCTGCTTTTTTTAGAGATTTCATTTACGGGTGGAGGTCTCTTTTTTTCCATCGCTTTTTCAATAGGATGTATCTATTTAGGCAGGAAATTCACAAAACGGACAATCGGGAAAATCCTATTTTTTATAGGTTTGATTTCCCTTATCATCACTGTCTTGAATATGTTCGTCTTTAGATTTTTCCTAATGGCAATCCTCATTTATCTTTTACTTTTATATTATCAGTCCAAAAAGAATCCTGATTGGGTCAGTCCCATTTTAACCAATGATGATTCGGACGAAGAAAAGATCAATAAGGAGCCACTGCTGAAAACCGATTATCTATTTAAAAATAAGTTATTTGGTCATCAACAAACGGCCGAACATGTATATGAATGGAATTCCGTGAATGTTCAGGGCGGGGTCGGTGATACGGTTATCGATTTAAGCAAAACGATTTTACCGAAAGGTGACGCTGTCATTTCCATCAGGAATATCATTGGCAATATAACTGTGCTTGTACCGTATGGCATCGAAATCAGGGTCCATCATTCTGTCATTGCAGGCAGAGCGCGGATCTTTGAAAATAAGGCTGAATCCAGGGTCTTTAATCAAATTTATTCCTACCAAACGGAAGGGTTCAATGAAACGGATCACAAGGTTCATATCATCACTTCAATCTTAGTTGGGGATTTAGAGGTGAAGCGGATATGAGCATACTGACACGGCAGATATTGACTGCCCTTGGTGTTACTTTCGTTCTTTCCCTTGCTTTGCCGGCGGCGGTTTTCTTCATTTTTCCTTTATCCGACTGGAGTTTATTGTGGGAGAAAGTGGTCATGGGATTACCCTTCGTCATATTCCTGCCAAGCCTGGTCATGACGGTAGGGCTGATTTATGGAGTCGTTTCGGGGATGTTTTGGAAGAGACAACTTGAAAGGGTGGATGAAGGTCTGCATTTCCTTGAACAGGGCCGCTTACCCTCGCAACAGGAAACGTATCCAATTCAAGAGATGGCTAAAATGGCGGAACGGATGCAACTGATCCATAAGCAAATCAATGAGCAGACAAAATTATCGCAAAAAATGGCGAATGAAAAGGCCATTGATCAGGAGAAACAGATCCAGGAAATCGTTTCCCAGGAACGAAACCGTTTGGCGCGGGAGCTGCATGATTCGGTGAGCCAGCAATTGTTTGCCGCTTCGATGTTCATGTCGGCCATCACCGAATCACAATCAGATATGGAAAAAACGGAAATGAAACAATTCAAGGTAGTGGAAGAAATGATCAATCAATCCCAGCTTGAGATGAGGGCGTTATTGCTTCACTTGAGACCTGTTGCATTAAAGGGAAAATCTTTACATGAAGGAATGAAGGAGCTTCTTTTGGAATTGGCCCAAAAAGTGACGATGGATATAAATTGGAAGATGGAGCCTGTCACTCTGGATAAGGGGATTGAGGACCATCTGTTTCGGATTTTACAAGAATCGATTTCCAATACGCTGAGACATGCAAAAGCGAATTCGCTTGAAGTGCTATTGATCGTTCGAGATGGAATGATCATTTTACGAATAACGGATGACGGCATCGGTTTTAACGTCGAGGAGTCAAAAACGGGATCATATGGTCTTCAAAACATGCATGAACGGGCTGTTGAATTAGGCGGAACGATGCAAATTGTAAGCGTTCCGAATAAAGGAACGAAACTTGAAGTGAAAATCCCATTATTAAATGCTGGAGGTGATCATCATGATTAAAGTATTATTTGTCGATGACCATGAAATGGTAAGGATAGGGGTATCGGCTTATTTATCCGCACAGTCGGATATCGGAGTGATCGGGGAAGCGGACAATGGTTTGAAAGCTGTAGAACTGGCAATGGAATTGCGTCCGGATATCATTTTGATGGATTTGGTGATGCCGGAAATGGACGGCATAGAAGCGACGAAACGAATTATTGAAAAATGGCCAGAAGCAAAAATCATCATTGTGACAAGCTTCCTGGATGATGAAAAAGTGTACCCGGCATTGGAAGCCGGAGCGACGAGCTATATGCTGAAAACATCAAAGGCCAGTGAGATTGCGAGAGCGGTCCGTTCCACTTTCCAGGGTCAAAGTGTACTTGAACCGGAAGTGACGGGAAAAATGATGGAAAAGCTGCGTCGCCCAAAAATTACCCAGCTTCATGATCAATTAACAAACCGTGAAATGGAAATTTTGCTGCTGATGACACAAGGGAAAACGAATCAGGAAATTGCCGATGAACTATACATAGCCCTGAAAACAGCCAAAGTGCATGTCAGCAATATTTTAAGTAAGCTTGCCGTGCAGGACCGCACGCAAGCAGTGATTTACGCATTTAAGCATTCGCTCGTTCAAGAAGAGCAGTAAAGAGCGTCTATTTACCAAAAGAGGAAAGTTTGTTATATTTAGGGAAATATCCCGTCCTGTAAAAGTTCTTTCAAGGTTGCTGATTGCAGCCTTTTTTTTACGGATAACGGGAAAAAGGCAGGTGAAATGATGTTAAGAGTTATCTTAGAATTATTTCGTATAATCATCATTATTTTTGTTATAGGAATGATAGTTGGGTTCATCATTAATTCAATCTATGCGATTTTTGGTATAACCGTAGAGAATACCACGGGCGGATGGATTGTTGGTATGGCAATTTTTCCATTACTTTATGTACTCTATAAAAATCGGCTTCAATTTTCAGGGTTCTATAAAAATGGCAAACAAGTAAAACTCTCAAACAGGACCACTACTATACTGCTTTGCTTCTCCGTGCTAATGTTAACGGTTGCCCCTTTATTTCGCTAACGGAATGCAAAAAGAGCATGTTTTGATTAAAACATGCTCTTTTTAATACCGTTTTTTGGATTATACAGCGTCCTCTGCAGTATCGATCCTCTTGCCGTATATCCGATAAAGAACCAAAGCGAATACCATTCCTATAAAGGAGATGGAGGAAATGAACAAGTAAAGGGTCTTCCCGCCGTAAGCTCCATATATGGCTCCGCCTATATAAGAAGCAATGATTCCCGAAACCCCGAAGAATAGCAGCGCCAGTACGGTCTGGCCTGTGGCACGCCATTCCACCGGAACGATCCGATACAGATATTGGATGGCCGCCGAGTAAAAAATCGGGAAAGTCAATAGCTGCATGACTTGCAAATAAGCTAATAGCTGTGGATCGGTAATCCAGGCAGAGACGAAATAACGGATAAAGAAAAACGCTGCTGCAAACGAAATGATGATGATTTCCTTACCTTTGCGCAGCCACCAGAAGCTTAGGGCGAATACAACGATTTCACTTCCCGCCGCTAAGAACCAGGTCAAGCCTACAAGCTTGGCACTTCCTCCAAGTTCCCGGATATACACTCCGAGGAAAGTATCGTTCATCCTTGCTGGAACAGCACAGATAAAAACCAATAACAGAAAGAGAAGCGTCTCTTTATTGCTGAAAAAATGCTTAAGGCTGCTTAAGGTGACAGGTTTCCCTGAAACGGGTGCATCAGGCATCATCCAGCTGACAATGAAACTGATCAAACCTATGCCCGCAAAAAGGAAGGCAAGGCTGTTCGCTCCGAAATATGACATAACATAGCCGGTGATCAGCGATATGACTGCATAACCCAATGCACCATATGTCCGGATGGAACCGTAACTGATCCCGGATTTCTCTGCAATCGTAAAATTGAGGCTTTCCGTCAGGGGATCGATCGGCATCAGAAAGAAATATAGCAGCATGGCAAACAGGATAAGCTGAAGATAACTGCTTGAATCATAGAGGAAATAACCGATTACGCTCGAGAAAAAGATGAGTAACAACAGGACTTTTCGTATAGTCCTTGTTTTGTCGCTGATCATTCCCCATAAAGGCTGGGTGATGAGGGTGACAAAACCACCTGTACCGATGATGAATCCGATTTGGGCTGGACGCAAACCTTGATCAGCCAGATAGACTGGGAGAAACGGAATGAAAATGGCAAGCAGTCCAAAATATAAAAAGTTAAAACTCTTTAATAATCGTAATGCTTTCATAAAAAGTATGATACCTCACGTGTTCTATAGATTGAATTGATTTCAACCTTGTTATTGTAACATTGATGACAGAATTTGAAAAAATAGTTTTAATATTTATGGATGGATATAGAATGAAAGAGTTGGTTTCGAGCATAAATTTCACTTTTTGAAAATGGATGTAAATGATAGAATTAACACTTATTGTTAATTAAAGAGGGTGGTAATTCATGGACCAGGACACAAAAGTGATTCAAGAGTTGCAGCAATTGAAGCAAAAAGTAGGTCATCTTGAAGACTTATTAACGCAGCAACAGAATAAAAAGGAAAAAGCAGGACCATTTCGAATCTTCCTGGACGCAGTAGGCTCACTGCTATTTGGATTAATTGTTGTAGGACCGGTTATAGTGATTGTCGTTGGGGTTCTGATGGTGGCTGCATCATGGTTAGGGATGGAATTTTAAACGTTTAGGAGAGTCTGGGCTTTTATGAATAGATTGATTTGATTAGGTGAACAGGAGAAGTGTTCGGTTATTCCAGTGGGAATTATTGATGATGGATAGGGAGAAGGTCATGGTTTGGCCTTTCCATCTAATTATAGATGGGGAAGGTATTGAACTTAAATATGGAAATGGTAAAGAGATATTTATTGCAGTAGCAACCAGTCTCATCCTGTTTACGTTCGCCAAGAAACGGAAAAAGAACCACTCATCCTCACAAGATCGTAGTGGTTCTTCACTCTTGGAGTTGTCACCCTCATGTCTCCAGCATGGGGGTGTTACTGAAGCATGGTTGCTCAAACGTTTTGTTAGCCTTGGAAAAGCTTCGTTGCATAAATTAAAGCCAAATCCAGGTGGTGTTTCATAAATAAAATAATCATCTTTTAAATATATAATGCAAAAAAAGGACGGTTACTGCAAGGCTGTATCTTTTCTCAATTGACAGAGAAGCATTTTCTTTCATGAATTCTTCGATATCTTCACATTCAAGATTAGAGAATAAGGAAATCGTCTCCACTGGTATACCAAATTCATCGGTCAGTGCTTGAGTTATGGCGGAGACCCTTTCATTTGCATCGGTTGAGGGCACGCCGATGACTAAAAGGCCCACTAAATCTATTAGGTCCATCATTTCTGTTTGAGTTATCGCGGGTTGAATATTTTCACCATTTGCAAAATCTAGTATGACTTGCTCAGATATTCCGGTAATTTTACTTAATGATGCTGCAGGCATTTTATAATCATTTAGCAGAGTTCTTAATAACTCTTTAGGTTCATGACCAATCCTCATTCTATTACCTCCCTGTAGAATTTTTACTTCAACTACATAATAATATAGGTCTATTTAACTAGTTAAGTTTTTTAAAAAAATTCTTAAAATTTAATAAATTTAGGAATTTAAAAATTAGAATATGTGGTGAATTTTATATTTGAATTTCCGATGAATTTTTCTTATAGGATATAGAGATTTGATATAGGATTAATCTGTGATTTGTAAGTAACTTTAGAAGGTTCATAAAAAGAAATGAGCAGTGAGTCACATTGGGGTGCATAATTAAACTGAAGAAAATAATTACCTAAGGTAGAAATGATCAAAATTCTAGTGAAGTTGCTGTGATAGAGCATCAACTTTATTTTATATAGTATTTTACAATTTTCATAATGCTGGCTCAACACGATTTCCCCTAATTTGTTTCTTTGAAAATATTATCCTAAGAAAGTTATTGACAAATTTACCTTGAGTCCGTATAGTATGGGATATTATTAAAAATATTCAGATATAATTTTTGAAACGCAATGAACAGGAGTAGTAAAAGCTCATTATTCGGTGAAGAGAGCTGCGGGTTGGTGCAACGCAGTCCAATGATACTTTGAACTTGCCTGGGAGTGGTAAAGCGAAAGATAGGAATGATTCCATTCTTTTGTTTTAACGATTGACCTTCGTTACAAGGTTTTTAAAGCAGGGTTCTAAAAAAGAGCCAATAAGAGTGGTACCGCGGTAAGCTTAAGGCATATCGTCTCTTTCTTCATTTGATTATGAAGGAAGAGACGATATGCTTTTTTTGATTTTGGGGAGGTAAGGATATGGAAACGGACAAACGGAATTTACAGAGGACAATGACTTCAAGGCATATTACGATGATGGCATTAGGCGGTGCCATCGGGGCAGGTTTATTTAAAGGAAGCAGTTCGGCCATTGATATGGCAGGCCCTTCCGTAATCATTGCGTACTTGATAGGAGGCATCATCCTATTATTCATAATGCAAGGTTTAGCTGAAATGGCGGTCCGCAATAGCGGTGCACGAACATTCAGGGATTTGGTCCAATCGATTTTAGGAAAATATCCTGCCTATTTCCTGGATTGGATCTATTGGAAAATGTGGGTATTGAATATCGCGGCGGAATCAGTGGTTGCGGCGATTTTCATTCAATATTGGCTGCCTGGATATCCAATCTGGATACTGGCATTAGCTGTTTCGGTTTTAGTTACTGCGGTTAACTTGCTGTCGGTAAAGGTTTTTGCTGAAACGGAGTACTGGCTTGCTTTAATTAAAATTACCGTCATCATTGTGTTCATCATGGCTGGATTATTGTTGTTGCTCGTTACTTTTGGTGATCATACAGCCGTCGGTTTTTCTAATTTGACTGAGCATGGCGGTTTCTTTCCGAATGGATCGACAGGTTTGATCACGGCGATGCTGGTGGTAATCTATTCATATGGCGGTACGGAAATCATCGGGGTCACATTAGCTGAAACGAAAAATCCTGAAAAAGTGGTTCCAAAGGCCGTTCGCAGTACATTGGTCAGGATCATTTCTTTCTATATTATTCCTTTTTTCATCATCGTTAGCTTAATTCCTTGGAACGAAGTAAACGGGGTGAAGGAAAGTCCGTTTGTAATGGTCTTTCAAATGATCGGGATTCCAGGTGCCGACCATATCATGAACGCCGTTGTTCTATTAGCGATCATTTCATCGATGAACTCCGGGTTGTATGGTTCATCCCGCGTTCTGTATACACAAGCCGTGGATGGTCGCGTTCCGAAAATCTTTTCCCGTTTATCCAAGAAGAAAGTACCTGTTCCGGCAATATTAATGTGTACTTCCGCTTTATATGGCGGTGTACTGATTTCCTTATTTGCTGGAAGCAAAACCTTCGAATTCCTAATGGGTTCGCTGGGATATACCGTATTATTCATCTGGTTGATCATTGCTTTCGCCCATTTGAAATCACGTAAACAACATTCCGGAAAAACAAGTGCCTATTCGGTAAAATGGTTCCCTTATACGACTTGGGCTGCGATCATCGCTTTAATAACGATCCTGATCGGAATCATTTTCACGACTTCCATAATCGTTACGGTCATTACACTTTGCATCTACATCTTCATCTCCTTAACGTTTGTATGGAAAAAACGCCATAACAAAATCTAGAGAAGGCGGAGATATCACTTTTGCCTTCTCACATATAAGTTTCCGTTTCAAGCCGTGGTATATGCCATGGCTTTCGTTATGTATTCATGGTCTGATGAAAAGTAAGAGATATCCATTTTACTAGTTCATGGGAATCATTAACTTTAGCAATTAAAGAGTTAATCTAGTGAAAAATGTTGTATAATAATCTTTGGAAAAAAACCAATATATTGAAAGTCGGAGCGAGCTATGAAAAACAATTCCTTACTATCCTTTCACCCGTTATATTATTTAATACTTTTGGTGATTACTAGTTCCATCTATTCAATCATCAATCAATCTTCAGGTCATGCTGTCGATGTTACGACTATAATAGATGGGGAGATTCCCTTTATTAAAGAATTTGTCGTTCCTTATTTACTTTGGTATCCGTATATTTATGGATTGCTGATTTACTACTGTTTTGTTGACCGAAAGCACTATTTCTTAGGATTAGGCAGTTTGATATCGGGGAAACTTTTCTGTTTTCTTGTATATTGCCTTTGGCAAACGACAGTTCCGCGTCCAGAAGTGGTGGGTAACGATATCTTTGCCCATTTAATGCGATTCGTCTATAGTCATGATCAACCTGTCAACTGTCTTCCCAGCATACATGTACTGACTACATTCATCATGATGATCGTCGCCCATAAGCGGAAAGAACAGCACAAATGGGAGTATGCCAGTGTCACTGCATTCGGAACACTGATCATCCTCTCCACGCTATTTACGAAACAGCATGCTGTATTGGATGTACTCGCAGGAATACTCCTTGCATGTGGCGTATATGCAGCTGTCCAGTATATGTTCCAAGCGCTATCGGCTTTTCAGGCCAATCATTACACAGCGAGGCAAATTAAAAAGTGACCATATGAAAAAAGCCACCGTAAGAATATTCGCTCCCATGAGCTGATATGTTACAGTGGCTTTTTTGTTTCAATCAAAAAATTGGATATTTATGTTAAATTATATATGGTATTATGTTTTTAACCTAATGTAACAGTGGAGGGGAGGAAAAGAATGCCTCATCATCTTAATCGAATTGTTGAAGACTTGGTTAAAGCAAGGTTAGAAAATTATTGGCCGGGTTTTGAACTTGTTGCGTATGCATTATATGATAAGAAAAATGTTTATGTATTCAATCATCCTAAATTCAGCAACAATCCACAATGTACATATCATACTTTAAGCTGGGATGTACAGTTTACTGGTGACACAATCATTATGTATGAAGAATATCCCACTGCAATTGTTAATATGGATTCGTATGAGGAATATGAAGATTTGTATTCAATACTGGTTCATGAAATATTTCACGGCTATCAGTATATAAAGGATGAAAAACGGTTTCCCGATGAAATGATGGGAATCACATATCCGGTGTCAAAAGAAAATGTGGAATTACGAAATCAGGAACGAACAAATCTTTATCGTGCGTTGTTGGAAAATAACATAATTAAGAAGAAACAATACCTTAATGCTTTCATTGCCCTAAGGGAAAAAAGAGCAGCCAAGATTGAAGAGTACCTAACATATGAAAAATTGGTTGAAACCATTGAGGGTCCTGCGTGGTATGTCGAATTGAGGGCTTACTCGGAAAAAAGCCCGCTTGATTACCATTCAGTTTTAAAAAAGTATGCACAACAACTAATAAACAAATATGAATCTACTTCTAGTATAAGAAGAAGTTGTTATAGTTCCGGTTTGTTTATGTGTTTGTTACTGGAGGAGCTTTCACCAGGCTGGATGGAAGGTTTTTTTGATAGAGAAGATATATTATATGACCTACTAAAACAGCAGTCCGGTGATTATATGGAGCATTCAATAGCTGATGTGAAAATAAGTTCTGAAACAGAGGAAGTCATTAATTTTGCTATAGAAAAGAGAATTAAAGCATTTGAAGAGTTTAATAAACAAGCAGGAATTCATCTATATATTGAAGGGGAAATAACTGCTGTATCCTTTGACCCGATGAATATCATCCCATTAGAAGATAGACTTTTACATAAGAGCTTTATAAAAGTAAGAATGAACAATCAAGATTTTTTTATTCAACAACCTGTTATTGCCCATATTGATAATGGAATTCAAAACATAAATAAATTACACCTGATATTAGAGGAAAGACCCATTGAAAACATTGATTCGCTTACAATTGCTGGTGTTGGAGAATTAAAGGGAAGATATAAGAAACAAGAAAATATCTTACATGTACTTATTTAAAATGAATTTCAAATTAAATTGGGTTTCAATCATCATTCCCATATTACTTTTTGCACCAAGACCTTAATTGGGCCAGACCCATTATCAAGAAAACGTAAATTTGATACTGAGCAGTATCATAACCATGCTGGGTATCCTTCTTTATTGTGGATATACCATCAGGAAAACCAAAAGTGGATAAAGTTAATGTTAAGCCTATGAAAAAAAGCATCGAACCTCCTATGACAGGAGGTCCGATGCTTTTTTCTTTTACATTTCAGCTTCAATTTTCAAAGATGATTCTACGCTGAACTGTTCCTTATCCAGGTCGCCCGTTATTTTACTAGTCAGAATACCGGAAGTCATGCTTCCGCTGACATTCACAGCCGTTCTTCCCATATCGATCAAAGGCTCGACGGAAATCAACAGTCCGGCCAAGGCGATTGGCAAGTTCATTGCAGATAATACTAGGATGGCAGCGAATGTTGCTCCTCCGCCTACACCTGCAACCCCGAAAGAGCTAATGGCCACGATAGCAATCAACATGGCTATAAATGAAGGCTCTAGTGGGTTGATTCCAACCGTTGGAGCGATCATGACCGCTAACATGGCCGGATAGATTCCGGCACAGCCGTTTTGACCGATCGACAAGCCGAAGGATCCGGCAAAGTTGGCAATACCTTCGGACACCCCTAGTTGTTTCTGTGTTTGGATGTTCAATGGCAGAGCTCCTGCACTTGTTCTTGAAGTGAAGGCAAACGATAATACCGGGAAAGCTTTTCTCAAATACACGATTGGATTCAATCCTGCAAGCATCAGCAATAGCAAATGGATGAGGAACATGACAATCAGTGCGACATAAGAGGCACCAACGAATTTCCCCAATTTCAAGATGGCATCCAAATCACTCGTAGCTACCGTCTTCGTCATGATCGCCAAGATCCCGTAAGGTGTTAAACGCAGGATCAATGTTACGACACGCATGATGATGCTGTGCAATGTATCTACTATTTTAGCAAAAAATTCAGCATGTTCAGGCTGTTTCCTTTTGACCCCTAAATAGGCAATCCCAAGGAATGCAGCAAAAATTACAACGGAAATGGTTGATGTCGGACGTGCTCCCGTTAAATCAAGGAACGGATTGGACGGAATCAACTCAAGAATTTGCTGCGGCATCGTTTTATCCTGAATCGTACCGTATGTTTCCGATATTTGATCCCCGCGGCTTAACTCCGCTTCCCCTTGCTCAATTTGAACGGCTTCCAAATTGAATACAGTTGCCGAGGTGATCCCGACAGCTGCTGCAATCGCAGTCGTTCCAAGCAGGATTCCGATGATCAGGACACTGATCTTTCCAATATTGCTAGTCAGTTTCAATCTTGTGAATGCGGATAAGATCGAAATGAAGACAAGCGGCATGACGATCATTTGCAGGAACTTGACATAGCCGGAACCTACAATGTTAAACCAATCGACTGATTTAACGATCGCCTCTGACTGAGGTTCATAGAAATATTGCAAAAGAAGTCCGAATACGATCCCTAAACCAAGTCCAGTAAAGACCCTTTTTGTAAAGGAAACATGCTTCTTATTCATGTAAAATAAAACGCCTAAAAGAACGAGCATTATGGCAAGATTTAAAAACACATAACCAATCATATATATTCCTCCTAATTCCGATTAACCAAATGAGAATAATGAATATCTGAAGACTATAATACATCATCCGTTGATTTTTTACCAGAAGAAAATAATTTATTTTTGACTTTTCAAGTAATTCATGTATTTATCTCTATTCTGGAACTGGATTAGAGGGAACAAAAAAGGGAGGACTGGAACAAGCTAAGTACAAATCTTCCATTATATACATTTTATCAGGAAGGATATGCGCTTGGTTTTCTTGAATGATATATCAGGCTGCATATGCTTAGCGTTTTTGAAAGGATGGAAGAATGATGGATATATACATTGACTGGCTTAATGAACAGGATGCACAAGCGTTATTTGCATTTGAATGTAATAATAGAAGGTTTTTCGAGCAAACGGTCCCAGGCCGGGGAGATGATTATTATAGCTTTGGAACGTTTGAAATTAGGCATAAGGCATTATTAAAAGAGCAGGAAGATGCTATCTCCTCTTTTTATTTGATTAAGGATGGTTCAGGCATAATCGTCGGCAGGATTAATCTTGTGGATATCGACCCGATTAATGGTACGGCTCATGTCGGTTATAGAATCGGTGAAGCGTTTACGCAAAAAGGGATTGCGAACGAAGCTTTAAAGCTTTTGGTTAATCTAGCGCCGGAATTAAATGTGACTCAAATACATGCCAAAACGACAAGCGACAATTATGCCTCCCAAAAGGTATTAGTGAAAAACGGTTTTGAACGGATTTCGATTAATGAGGAAATTAGTGCGGATACGTGTCAAAAGCTAACATTCTACCATTATAGTAAGAACTTATAAATCCATTTTCTTCTATATAATAGACCGCATTAAACCATATTTTAAATTGCAAAGGATTTAAGAGATGAAGCAATGAAGAAATGACCGCGAGATATTTTCCCGGCAAAAGAGCTCATTTACTTAAAAGGAGAAAGGAGAATATAATATGATAGAAGGTTTATATGAAGCCCATTTACCCGTCAAGGACCTGACCATCTCAATGGATTTTTATAAGAAAATAGGCTTGAAACTAGCTTGGAGGGATGAAGATACTGCCTTCTTTTGGATTGAGGAAAACAAAAGCTGGGTCGGCTTATGGGAAGGGAAAGAATATCAAACTCCATACCACCCTTCACTAAGGCATATCGCCTTTCGGGTATCCTATGAAAATATGAAAAATGCATTAAATTGGCTCCAATCTCTAAAAATAGAAGTCGTCCCTTTTGGAAAAAGGACATCGATTGAACCTTTTGTGCGTCCGAACCAAGGAAACGCTTCCGTCTACTTCAATGATCCTGATGGAAATAGTCTGGAACTTATGTGTTCGATAAAAGTCCCTGATGCATATAAGCATATGACCGAAAAACTTTCACTTGAAGAATGGGAAGAACTAAAGTCCATCTTATAGTAGAAAACAAAAAAATCTACTAGTATGAAACGATTGGTTTTATAGAACCAATTTTTAATAGAAGGAAGTGTAAGTATTGTTTAATCAATTAACGAATAACGATAGTATTCTTAATCATTTACGGGCAGACTGTGAGAATTGTTTTGGTTTGTGCTGTGTAGCTTTGCCTTATGCAAAATCTGCTGATTTTGCATTTGATAAAGATGGAGGTACACCATGTTCAAACCTGCAATCAAATTATCGTTGCGGCATCCATAAAAATCTCAGAGCAAAAGGCTTTCGAGGCTGTACGGTATATGAATGCTATGGTGCCGGTCAAAAGGTATCCCAACTTACTTATGATGGAAACGATTGGAGGAACAACCCAGCGTCAGCAAAGGAAATGTTCGATGTATTTCCTATAATGCAACAACTTCATGAAATGCTTTGTTACTTAAATGAAGCACTGAATTTAGAAGATGCGAAACCTCTTCATCGAGAATTGCAGGCTGCTTTTGAAGACACTGAATATCTCACTAAACAAAGTGCAAAGTCTATCATAGACCTGAATGTAACAGCTCATAGAGCGATCGTTAACGATTTACTTTTGCGCACAAGTGAATTGGTACGTGCAAAGGTTTCATTTAAGAAAAAACAAAAAAAACTGAACAAAATAGGTAGGGGAAGTGACCTTATCGGAGCAAAGTTGAGAGGTGCAGACCTTAGGGGAGCGAACTTAAGAGGAGCTTTGTTTATTGCATCCGACCTCAGAGAAGCTGACATGAGAGTGACGGATCTTATCGGTGCAGACCTTAGGGATGCTGATTTAAGCGGTGCCGATCTTACCGGAAGTTTCTTTATCACACAAGCACAAATAAACTCGGCTAAAGGCGATATGAAGACAAAATTACCGCCTTCTCTAAGTATTCCCGATCATTGGAGAAAAAAGGATAACTAAGATCAAAGCGAACTTCATGCAGAGCAATCCCCTCATGAATAAGAAAATTGTTTAATTCACGAGTAAAACTCCGAAACTCACGAGTAAAAGCGTCAAACTCACGAGTAAAAGGCCGAAACTCGCGAGTAAAAGCGTCAAACTCACGAGTAAAAGACCCAAACTCACGAGTAATGGGAAATTTTAATACATAGTGTATTGAACATCAATAGAGCAGAAACAATAATCTTTCAAGTAAATTAGTTTTGGCTTTAATCCGAAGCTTTTACAAAGAGTGAATTCTGACTAACATGCGATTCTTCATTAGGAAGGATCGTCTTTTCAAATTGGGCGGAAAATTTTCATTTTTTCATTTGACTCTGACGTTGCGTAATACCTTAAAGTAATTGATATCGAAAGGAGGGAAGCAGTGGCAATGAAAGTGAAAGAGCTAGCAGATTTAGTTGGCATTAGTGTGCGGACACTGCATTATTATGATGAAATCGGGTTATTATCACCAGAGGAAATAACCGATGCAGGTTATCGCCTTTATTCGAATGATAATCTTGAGATTTTGCAGCAAATCCTGTTTTTCAGGGAACTTGGCATGCCATTAAAGGAAATAAAACAAATGATAAGCAGCTCTTCGTTTGATAAACATGATGCGTTAAAGCAACATCAAAAAATGTTACTGGAGAAACGCAGTCAGCTCGATAAATTAATTAAGACGGTCGAAAAATCGATTAAGCATATGAAAGGGGAAATTCAAATGACGAATAAAGAAAAATTTGAAGGATTTGACTTCAGTCAGAATCCATATGAAGAAGAAGCTCGCAAGCTTTGGGGGGATAAAGCTGTCGATGAGTCGAAGGCTAAAGTGGCGGGCATGTCCAAAGATGCACAGAAAGTTGTATCGGAGATCTATTTAAAACTTGCGTCAATCCGAAATGCTTCGCCCAAGTCGGAGGAGGCACAAGAGGCCATTAAAGAATGGTATGATTGTTTGAACAATAACTTCGGCACATACTCGCTGGATGCTTTCAAAGGATTAGGTCAAATGTACGTGGACGATCAACGCTTCACCAAAAATATCGACCAATATGGTGAAGGATTGGCAAAATTCATGTGTGATGCGATGGGGCATTTTGCTGACGCTAACAAAAATTAAATCTCTAGATTGAGAAATTTCATGATGGAAGGTTGCTCCGGCAACCTTCTTATTTTGGAGCTAAAGGGACGGTCAGTTTAAGAAGTTGTATACTATAGTTATGTTAATATTTACAATATTCTTTATAGAGAATAGGGGGAAACTTATGGAATTTAGGAATGCCTCCTTTAACCTCGGGAAAATCAATAATGTTAATGGAAGTAAAGTGGCTGTTTTTAATGGAGATGCCATTTATACAAGCATCGTCACTAAACTTCGGGCCGCAGGTTGTGTTTTCGCCGAGGAAGAGGCCCGGTTGCTCATCATCGCGGCAGGGACAACGGCCGAACTGGCCGGGATGGTGGATAGAAGGATAGCGGGTTTGCCTCTTGAACACGTCATCGGGTGGGCGGAATTTTGCGGTAACCGGATAGAAGTTGATCTCGGAGTCTTCGTACCGCGCCGACGGACCGAGTTTTTAGTCCGCCAAGCGGCAGCACTCGCTATGCCAGGAGCCGTCGTGGTGGACTTGTGCTGCGGCACGGGCGCGGTTGGCTCCGCTGTGGGCGATGTTCTCGAAGATATCGAGTTGTACGCCGTCGACATTGACCCAGCCGCGGTGCGGTGCGCACGTCGTAACGTCACTTCAGTCAATGGTCAGGTATACGAAGGGGACCTCTATGAACCGCTTCCAGCCAATTTAAGGGGACGTGTTGACGTACTGGTCGCAAACGCACCATACGTCCCTACTGATGGAATCGGTCTACTACCCCATGAAGCGCGCATGCATGAGGCGAGGGTCGCATTAGACGGCGGGGCGGACGGGCTTGATGTCCAGCGAAGGGTGGCGGCTTCGGCAACACTTTGGCTGGCACCGGGCTCCCATTTGTTAGTCGAGACCAGTGAGCGGCAAGCGATGCAGACCGTAGAAATCTTTGCTAGATACGGGGTGATGCCACGGGTGGTAAAGTGTGAAGAACTGGACGCCACTGTCGTAATTGGAACCAGGCCCGCACTCTAAAGAAATGTTTCGGAGGCGCTTTTTCTTATAACGTTTGGAACAAAGAAGTTATGTCAAGGAAAAACCGTGACCTTCAAAAATCAAATTTTTTTTCAACAAAATGGGGCAATCCAGAAATAAAAAAATCAAGTCATCTCGAGGTATGGGTTAAAATGGAACTTTGGAAAATGAGTCAAAAGGTATCGGAGCTAAGCGATGTGATTCCTTATTATTTTTTTAGTCTAGTCTCATCCTGTCTATCGCTTTCCACGGTGATGGTTATGTTTAGCGAGGGTTCCTGGGGGATGCTTGGCATTATCGTGTTTTCTTTTTATATCATTATCCCTTATTTATTATTTGCTGTTCCGGTACAGGTCCTTTTCAATAAACATCCTAAAAAATTCAGTTTAATTTTTTTTTCCTTTATATTTTTTTCTCTTTGCTGGCTGTATTCATTTATAGTTCGGTGCTTAATTTTGACTTCAGCATGGAAGTTTTAACTATAAAGAATTACTATGCAATAAGCCTTTCTGCGGCATTGATTTTTTGGTTTTGGGACAAAGTCTTTTTGCAAAAAAAGAGATCTGCATCATAAAAGGGACCAAGGAAATGGTCCCTTCCCGACATTATTTCTTTAGCAAGTTTACGATTTCTTTAGCTTTTTCTAATGTAACTCCTTCAATGATACTGTTATTTTTTCGAACAGCCGTACCGAAATGATAGTGACCGGTATGCAGTTCGGAATGGATAGAAAGGATATTATCCTTATTTAAGCCGCTTCCAACCAGTATCGCTATGTCGCCGCAGACTCTTTTCATTTGTTGAATGATTTTCATGCGGCTGGGGAAATCCCCATGACCTCCTGAGGTCAATATCGTTGTGATTTCTGGATATTGTGCTAGCATTTTAGCTGAAATGACTGGGTCGTTTGTTTCATCGATGGCTCGGTGGAATGTAATCTCCAAACCTTCACATACCGTCAATAATTCTTCGAGATATGGTCGATTGATTTCATTATTTTCATTTAATGCACCCAATACAACCCCGTTCGCTCCCAGTGATCGAATGATTTCGATATCTTTTTTCATGATTTCAAAATCATTTTGCGTATAACAAAACGACTGGCTATGAGGCCTTACCATCACGTTGACTGGTATCTTTACTGAATTGACGACAGCTTCTATCAGGGCGTGGCTGGGAGTTAATCCCCCCTCGGCTAGAGAACTGACAAGCTCGATTCGGTCAGCGCCCGATTCTTCGATAATAATGGCATCCTCTATCGTTGTGGCAATGAATTCAATGTACATTGGATTATCCTTTCCTGCATGCAAGTGTTATAAGATTATTAAATCCATTAAGAATAGTAAAGTCAATTCATTAATAGATAGTTTTCCCTAGCTTTCCTCAAATGGAATATCTTTATTTCACTATTTATGAAACGAAATGAACATTCAAACGTATAAAAAAAGAATATATTCAATGGTATATTTGAAAGTGGAATGTTCGGCAGGGTAATTAAATGAAAATCATCATGACGGAGGTTATTTAATTGGATAAAGAAAGTAAGGAAATAAAGAAATCGAGGTTTTACAAAGTAGGGATGGGGTTCCTGATCATTTCCCTTCTCACTTGGATCATTCCTGTCGTAGCTCCTTTTACGCCATTTTCGACTGCGGTTAAAGCAGGGGTCATAACAGGTGCGATCGTCTTTGCGGAAGTCATGTTTTGGGCAGGCGCACTTTTGGTCGGGAAAGAAGTGGCTGCTAAATATAAAGGTTATTTAAACCCGAAAAATTGGAGAAAAGAAAAAGGATGAAGCTGTTTTTTATAAAAAAGGGCTAGGAGTGAAGCTCCATTGGAAACTGAGTTGTTGAAAGTTTTCGATTCCAATCGCATTCAAACCGGCGTGGCTTCGCGTGAGGAAGTACATAGATTGGGACATTGGCATGAGGTTTTCCATTGCTGGTTCGTGAGTAGGGAAGCGGGCGTGGATTACCTATATCTTCAGCATCGTTGTGCGCTGAAAAAAGATTATCCGAATCTATTGGATATTACGGCTGCCGGTCATTTGCTGGCTCATGAAACGGTATACGACGGAGTCAGGGAGATTAAAGAAGAAATAGGCATTGACGTTTCCTTTGACGAGTTGGTTCCATTAGGGATTTTTGAATACCATCAAACGAAAGAGGATTTCATCGACAAAGAACTGGCAAACGTCTTTCTATATGAAAGTGCACATAGCTTCGATGATTTCAACCTGCAGCCAGAAGAGGTTTCCGGGATAGTGAAGGTTGTGCTGAATGACTTCGAAGAGCTTTGGACCGGAGCGAAGGACAAAGTGAATATTAAGGGATTTGAAATAAATCACGAAGGCCGTAGGATGAAGATCGATCGATTTGTTGGACGGGATGAGTTCGTTCCGCATGATCTTTCCTATTATGAAAGCACCATTAGATTGATCAGAGAAAACCTCGCTTAATGAAAATAAAGTCCCGACAAAACGATTCGAGTTTTGTTGGGGCTTTTCTTTTTCTTGAAAAAAACTTTAAGTACATTGACCTGTATCCTTACCGATCAACGGCAGCCTATTGGCTCGTTTTGTCTCAGCTCGATACGCATATGTCCTTAGTTGTTACCTTATTTGTCCTGAATTGCTCATAGGGATAATGACTTTGTCTCTGTGCTGATTCAATTGATAAAGCGAGACATACCAGAATGTAATAGTGATGGCAGGCTGCAAGTTAAAGGAGAGCCTGTAATTTTCATGAACTAGGGAATTTATCACTTGTAAGAATATTACAAAATTGTAAGATGAACAGTGTATAAATTTTGTTAAGGGGATGAGTGAAATAATGAAAAAAATGGTTTTATGCATTTCATTTTTTGTAGCTTCTTTAGTCCTTTTTGGCTCCCTTGATTCTTTTGCGAGCAAAGCATCAGCAGAAACACATACCTATGATGGAAAAAGTCCTTACTATAATGGTTGTGCGAATAGTGCAGTCACGAAGAAGTCCGTGAAAATTTATGCCAACGGGGCTTCTGCCAATTTGGAGTTGAAATTCAGCACAACTTGCAAAACGGCTTGGGCAAAGATGACCCTAAGCAGACCGGCTAAAACGGATGGGGAGGCAACGGCATTGGTTGTCCGAAATACTGATAATAAACAATATAGCTGTGCATCTCCTGGAGGAAATGGAGAAATAAATAAAGGTCAAACGACTTGCTATACACCAATGGTATATGATTTAGATCCGCGAAAAGCAAAAGCGGTCGCTTTTTGGCCATATACAGCAGGTGAAACCGATTGGTATTAATGAAAAAGGAAAAACCTTCATCTATATTTTTGCAAAGAAAGGATGAATGTATTGAATAAAAAGCTTAAAATGATAGGTTTATCCATGGTGATGACACTGTCGATGTTTCTTGTCGACTTTGGTTTTGGAAAAAATCAAGCACTGGCCGAAACACACACCTATGATGGAAAAAGTCCATACTATAATAGTTGTGCAAGTTCGGCGGTAACGAAGGATAAAAAATGGATCGATTCCAATTCGTACGTAGAATTGAAATTCAGCACTGTCTGTAAAACCGCATGGGCAAAAGTGACCGTAACACGCCCCGCGGTATACAACCATGAAGCGGATGCCAGGATCGTCCGAAGTACTGATGGTAAGGCCTATACATGCGCCAGTTCTGGGGGCAATGGTGTTGTGAATATTGGGCAGACCTCGTGCTATACACCAATGGTATATGATTATGATCCGCGAAAGGCACAGGCCCAAGGGATACATGCGATACCTAATAGTGATGCATATAAAAAAGCGGTGACCATTTGGTACTGAAAAACAAAGGCAAAAAAAAGCATCCTTATAGTCGGATGCTTTTTTTTTGCGGTCAGATTGTACTCACGCTTTCATTTCTGCTTCCAATTGAAGTAGATATTTTTTCATCTCCGTACCTCCCCGGTAACCGGTAATGGCCCCGTTTTTTCCGATAACCCGGTGACATGGCACCGTGATCAGAATAGGATTGGCACCAATGGCCGTACCAACCGCCCGAACAGCTGCAGGTCTTTGGATGATTTGGGCAATATCGGAATAGGAACAGGTTTTTCCATAGGGGATTTGATTCAGCGCTGCCCAAATTTCTTGTTGAAAGGGCGTGCCTTTTACATCTGCGGGAAGAGAGAAAGCCTGCCTGGTTCCTTCGAAATATTCTTGTAGTTCTTTTAGATAGGGATTTAATGCTGTTTCATTTTCAACAAGGCTTGCCATTGGAAAGCGTTTTTGTAGCCAAGACTTCAGTTCTTCATACGTTTGACCCGGAGAGCCTACATAGCAAAGCCCTTTTTCCGTCTTGGCCACATATAATTGCCACTTATCATAATGCAATATGGCCCAGTCAATGGTTTGTTTTTTATCATTCTTCATTTCCTTCACGCTCCAAAGCTTGAGTTTTGAGATAAGCATTCCGATATCCTGAAGGGGTATTCCCCATTTTCCTTTTGAAGAGCGTCATGAAATAGGGTGTACTAGAGAAACCGACAGCCAAGCCTATTTCAGTTATCGGCTGTTCGGAGTTTTCCAGCAGCATCGTTGCTTTTTCAAGGCGAAGCCGTTGAATGTATTCAGTGGGCGATATCCCCTTCACGCGCTTGAATGATCGTTGTAAATGATAGGGACTGCCGTGAGAAATATCCGCCAATTTGTTCAAAGTGAGGGGTTCGCTGTAATGGGTGTCGATCCATTCGGCTATTTGTTCAACCCATTCTTCCGTCGGCAAATTCAGTCCTTCCGGTTTACATCGTTTACAAGGCCGGAAATCTTCTTCCAAAGCCATCATGGCATTTTTGAAAATCTTCACATTTTCCTTATTCGGCACCCTGGATTTACAGGAGGGCCTGCAAAAGATGCCTGTCGTAATTACTCCGTATAAAAAATGATCATCATATGCTGCATCACAATCTATAATAGCTTTCCAATATTCATTCGGGAAAGGATTCACTACATTCACCTCTTCATTTAGTATACAAGAAAGGGTTGATATACAAACATTTTGATAATATAAAAGCAAGATAAAGTAATTGTTCGAGTTAGGGGAGATCACTATTGGTCTGTTAAAATAATGGAGTTGGATGAAGGAAAGAGCAAGATAACGTACTCACTTTTCATTAGAATAAAGCTAAAGGAGGAGCGGAATGAAAGAGACATTATCAAATGATGAAGGCAAGACTGAATTGAGAATTCATGCACCAAAAGAGTTCAGTTTTTCGGAAAATCTTAAATACTTATCAAGATCCTCCAATGAATGTCTTTTCGATATTGTTGATCAAAAAATTTATCGAGCACTTGTTGTCGAAAACGAGACTCTTTTAATAGAAATCAGTGCGATGAATGAAACGGAGCTGACCGTTCGGTTTCCAGGACGAACTGCAACGATGGATAATAAGGTAAAGGATGCTGTTTTCCAATACATTCGTCACTGGTTCGATCTTGAGACAAATCTGCTTCCTTTCTATGAGCTCGCCCATAATGACCCTATATTGCAAAAGCCGGTAAGCCAATTCTTCGGTTTGAGAAATATGGGCATCCCTGATTTATTTGAAGCGATTGCCTGGGGAATACTTGGTCAGCAGATAAACTTGACCTATGCCTATACCTTGAAACGGAGGCTTGTGGAGGGATTTGGTGATTTTGTTGAATTTGAGGGAAAGCAATATTGGCTGTTTCCGGCGCCTGAGGTGATCGCGAAATTGACGGTCGAAGATTTTGCCGATTTGAGGATGACGGTGAAGAAGTGTGAATATTTAATAGGTGTTGCTCAACTGATTGCAGAAGGGGAACTTACTAAAGAAAAGCTGTTGAATGCAAAGAATGTAAAAGAGGCTGAAAAAATGCTGACCAAAATACGGGGAATCGGTCCGTGGACAGCGAACTATGTCTTGATGCGCTGTTTGCGTTTTCCAGCAGCCTTTCCCATCGATGACGTCGGGCTGCATAATTCCATTAAACTGGTCATGCAAACGGAAGCAAAACCAACGAAAACGGAAATCCTGAAACTTTCGGAAGCGTGGGCCGATTGGGAATCCTATGCGACCTTCTATTTATGGAGATTGCTATATTGATTCCTATTTTCGGAGATAAAACAGCAAGTATCGTCGATATATCTCCATTTTCGGAGATAAAACAGCAAGTATCGACGATATAATTCTATTTTCGGAGATAAAACAGCAAGTATCGACGATATAATTCTAATTTCGGAGATAAAACAGCAAGTATCGACGATATAATTCTAATTTCGGAGATAAAACAGCAAGTATCGTCGATATAATTCTAATTTCGGAGATAAAACAGCAAGTATCGTTGATATAATTCAATTTTCGGAGATAAAACAGCAAGTATCGTCGATATAATTCTATTTTCGGAGATAAAACAGCAAGTATCGTTGATATAATTCAATTTTCGGAGATAAAACAGCAAGTATCGTCGATTTAATTCTATTTTCGGAGATAAAACAGCAAGTATCGTCGATATATCTCTAATTTCGGAGATAAAACAGCAAGTATCGACGATATATCTCTAATTTCGGAGATAAACTTGTAAGTATCGTCGATATATCTCCATTTTCGGAGATAAATTTCATTTCCAGCCCCATCTTCGTCGGTCCGCGTTCTGTTGCCGGCTTCAGGTGGAATGGCAGGTTCTGGACGATTTTTGGCATCGATACAAGACAAATCAATTCATTTAGCTGTTTTTGAAAAAATGCTCAAAGGAGATGTTTCCTTTGAGCATTTTATGTTTCAGCTTGTTTTGCTTTCTTCCAATAAGAAAAGATATGGTAGCAAGACAGAAGCAGCACTATCTGAAGAAAAACATCTTTAAGAGAAATGCATACCGTGGATCGTCGCCCTAAAGCGGTCAACATTCCGACTAGGGAAAGGAGATACAAGGTGTAAAACAACTTAAATAGGACACTGAGAAATAAACCGATAGTACCTCAGGTGAAACGTTATCCAGAAAGAAAAAATTCTGGAAAAAATCGTAAATCAGCAAAAGGGTGATGATGTCATATAAATCATTTGAAAAGGATTCAAGAAATTCATTTCGCACTCCCTTTTTTGTTGCTTAAATCTTATCATTTTTGAATGTGGCGAAATAAACGGCCAACAATGTTCAATATTTAATAGAAATGGTAAAATCATTATGCTCCTATAAAATTTAGTGAATGAAAATGAAAATAGAGGATGCTGTTGAATATGAGGAAAGTATCGCTAGAAACCAAGATTCTCGGGTTAGTCTTATCGTTGAGCCTGTTTTTGATTCTTTTATTGACGACTACTTTTTCCTATATGGAAGGAAGGCAAATAGCTAAGGATAAAGGTCAATTGGCGTTAGAACTTTCAAAGACGATTAGCTTCATGCCTACCGTTACAGAGGCCTTTGAAACGGATGATCCCGCTGGCATAATCCAGCCGATTGTCGAAAAGATCCGCAGGGAAACAGGTGCTGAGTTCATCGTTGTAGGGAATGCAGAGGGAATTCGCTATTCCCATCCGCTGGTTTCCGAAATTGGGAAGCGGATGGAAGGCGGGGATAATAGCAGGGCCATTAGGGAAGGCGAATATTATGTCTCCGAAGCGGCAGGATCACTCGGTCTTTCCATTCGGGGGAAGTCACCGGTATTCAATGAGGATGGAAAAATAATTGGAATCGTCTCCGTCGGTTTTTTAGTGGACGATGTCCGCGCCCAAATTTTCAAGGATTTGTCCAAAGAGATGGTTGTATCTTTAGTGGCCATCATGATATCGATCATTGGCAGTTATATGCTGGCAAGAAGCATCCGTAAAGATACACTGGGGCTGGAACCATTTGAAATCGCCAATTTATATAAAGAAAAAAATGCAGTCCTTCAATCGGTGAAAGAAGGTATTCTGGCCATTGACCAAAATGGGCTGATTACCTCGATGAATCAGCCGGCGAAAAAATTGCTGGATATTAAAGAATCCGTTCGCCATTTGAACGTGGACGGACTATTTCCTTCGAAATATTTATTCGAAGTGCTGAAGTCCGGTGAACCGCAAATGGATAAGGAGATTTCATGGAAAGACAAATCCATCATTGTTAATTGTACGCCAATCTTCGATAGTGAAGGGGTAAGCGGCGTTGTAGCTTCGTTCCGTGATCGAACGGAAATTGAGGAAATGGTCAACACATTATCTGAAGTGAAGATGCATTCAGAGGATTTAAGGGCACAAACCCATGAATTCACCAATAAACTATACGTCCTTTCGGGATTGATACAATTAGGGGAATATGATGAAGCAATAGAGATGATTCAAAGCGAAACATCCGAATTGCATTCCCTGAACCGTGTCGTGTTCGAACAGATAAAGGATACAAAGGTACAAGCCCTGTTACTAGGCAAGATAGGGAAAGCATCGGAGAAGAAGATCATCTTTGAAATAGACGCACAAAGTTACCTAGAGAAACTGCCTGATCATATAAAATTGTCGCAACTAACATTGATTCTAGGCAATATTATCGATAATGCACTAGAAGCGGTTTCAAGCATGGAAGAGCCACTCGTGAAATTTTTCGCCACAGATATCGGAAATGATATGGTATTTGAAGTGAGTGATAACGGAAAAGGAATACCAGAGGATGCGATCGCCCATATTTTCGATCGGGGTTTCACTTCGAAAAACAGCGGAAGTCCGAGTGGTTATGGACTTTCGAATGCTGATCATGTTGTAAAAGAGCTAGGCGGCATCATCGAAGTCCACAGCGAGGATGGCAACACCATATTCACAGTGTATCTTCCTAAAGAACAGAGAGGAGGGAAAGAATGCTGAAGATAAGAGCAGTCATTGCAGAAGATGATTTTCGTGTAGCGGATATCCATGAAAAATTCCTGAAAAACTTTGATGAAATAGAAGTGGTCGGAAAAGCTGTCAATGCCAAAAAAACGCTTCGGATCTTGGAACAAAAAAGCCCGGATCTGCTTTTGCTTGATGTTTATATGCCAGATCAGCTTGGTACAGACCTCCTTCCGGACATACGGCAAAAATTCCCGAATGTGGATATCATCATGATTACAGCGGCAACGGATAAAGAACTACTTGAAAAGGCGCTTCACTATGGTGTAGAGAATTATTTAATTAAACCAGTGGAAATGAAGCGCTTCAACCAAGTTATCGAAGAGTATCTGAAGAAAGTCCATCTGATGAAATCCAAACAAGAAATAGATCAGGATTTTGTTGACCTCATTTTGAAAAAGGGTTCTTCCGCTTCGGAAACGAACGATGGACAATCCTTGCCGAAAGGGGTCGACGAAATCACTTTGGCGAAAGTGATCGAGGTACTCGAAGCAAGCGATATCGGTTTGTCGGCTGAGCAAGTGAGCGGACAGATCGGAGCTTCCAGGACAACCGCGAGACGCTATCTGGAATACTTGATATCCGTTAAGAAATGTAAAGCGGAAGTCGTATACGGGGTAGTGGGGAGACCTGAGCGAAGATATTATAAAATTCAATAGAGATTGAATTAAGTGAAACACCTTCATTATGGAGGTGTTTTTTTATGCATGCATGGTTTTTAAGAATTTAAAAAAAGCAATATATGTCAAAAAAAACGATATTTTTTTCTGTTATCCTTTTCTTAAGGAGGTTCGGAAATGAGATACAGTCCCATCATCCAAAAAACGATTGAATATATAGAGAATAGCTTACAAGATGAATTATCTTTAGAGAACATCGCACGATTCGCAGGTTTTTCGAAGTTTCATTATCATCGTATTTTTCACAAGGAGGTTGGCGTGACCGTATATGAATATATTCGATATCGGAGGATCGCCAATGCAGCAAACATGCTGCTTTATACCGATGAAAAAATAATCGATATTGCTTTATATTACCGCTTTGAAACACAAGAATCCTTTACTCGTTCATTTAAGAAATATTATGACCTGCCGCCAGGGTAATACCGGAAACTCGTAAGTAAACTAACCTTGCAAAAGGAGGAAATGACGATGAAAAACGAACAATTATTAAAAGGATGGAATTTAAGCGGGAGTCATCCATTCAATTATAAAATGGGAATTGACCGGGAGACATTCCATAAAGGCCAGGCATCAGGTTTCCTGAAATCCGTCACTGCGGAATCCAAGGAGGAATTTGCAACGATGATGCAGCAATTCAAGGCGGAAAATTACCTTGGCAAAAGAATGAAACTGTCGGGTTTTTTAAAATCACAAGATGTTGATGGATTTTGTGGTTTATGGATGAGGGTGGATAATGCGCTTCTTGATGTTTTGCAATTCGACAATATGGGGAATCGGCCCGTCGTTAACGATACGGAATGGAACCATTATTATATCGTCTTGGATGTACCCGAAAACAGTGCCATCATTTCATTCGGGGTCCTCCTTTCAGGGCGTGGCCAAGTATGGATCGATGAACTGGAATTCGAGGAAGTCAGTACCGATACACCAACGACCAATATAGATTACGGCTGTGACCTTTGGGATGGACCGGCAAATTTATCATTTGAAGAATAAATGCGCGGATTGTTTGCTTAATATTCGCTCATTTCCTTAAAGAACCCGCCATTCATCCCGGGGAGTGGCGTCCGGTTCAGCCTCGAAAAAACGCTTCCGTGAACACAATGAACACAATTAACAAAATAGTTTTAAAACACAATAAATTGAGAACGCTTACAAATGAAGCGGTTTCATATACACTTTATCTTATTAGAAGATAGGAGTGATAGATATGCTCGCTTTATTAGGATACTTGATGATATTAGTGTTTATGATTTTAATTATGACAGGGCGACTTTCAGCCATGATAGCTTTGATTGCAGTACCAAGTGCCTTTGCACTTATTGGCGGGTTTGGCGGTAAAATGGGTGAGATGGCGTTGGAAGGAATCAAAGACGTCGCGCCAACGGGAATCATGATTTTATTTGCGATCCTTTTCTTTGGCATTTTGATTGATGCTGGGGTTTTTGACCCGATCATCAATACGATTCTTAAGGTTGTAAAAGGAGATCCGGTGAAAATTGCCATCGGCACGGCAGTCCTGGCCTTGCTGATTTCCTTGGATGGAGATGGTACGACGACATATATGATAACGATTTCAGCCATGCTTCCGCTATATAAACGGATTGGAATGAGACCGCTAGTATTGGCCGGTATTGCTGTTTCGTCATCTGGAGTCATGAATCTACTTCCTTGGGGAGGCCCTACAGCACGGGTGATGACCGCTTTAAAACTTGAAATGTCCGATGTTTTCACTCCTGTCATTCCTGCGATGATTGGCGGAGTCCTATTCGTCCTTTTCATGGCATATTGCCTGGGTAAAAAAGAAAGAAAGAGAATTGGGATCATTGAAGTCGATTATCGTGCTGTGGCACAGCACGCGGCTGCAACAGAAGATGCTTATCTTAAGCGTCCTAAATTGATAATATTCAATTACGCATTGACTCTTACACTGCTGGTTGCGTTGATTATGGAACTTATGCCTTCAGCGGTTCTGTTCATGGTAGGTTTCGCAATTGCCATTACGGTTAATTATCCGAAACTTAGTGATCAGAAGGAGCGTGTGGCAAACTATGCGGACAATGCTTTATCTGTAATTTCGATGATTTTTGCAGCAGGTGTCTTCACTGGAATCCTTGCCGGTACGGAAATGGTCGATGCCATGGCAAACTCTTTGATTCAGCATATTCCAGATCAAATGGGCGCACATTTTGCTGTCATCACAGCCATCATCTCAGCACCTTTTACGTTCTTCATGTCTAATGACGCATTTTATTATGGTGTGCTCCCATTACTTGCTAAAGCGGGAGCTGCTTATGGAATTGACCCTGCCCTAATCGGTAGAGCTTCACTATTAGGGTTGCCCGTCCATCTATTAAGCCCGCTTGTTCCATCCACCTATCTTTTGGTTGGAATGGTAGGGGAGGATTTCGGTGCATTGCAGCGCACTTTCCTGAAATGGGCATGCGGATCGACGCTTGTCATGATAGTGGTATGTGTCCTATTGGGAATCATCCCACTATAAGGTTCTAAAGAGTCCCGTTCGTCAAGTGCGAACGGGGCTCTTTTCTGTCTGCATCAAGCGCTGAATAAATCTGGAAAAGTGAGATACATTATGTTTGTCTTCTCCTTCGCGACAAAATTAGCTTTTTCTTTTATTGAATGCGGAAGGTACGTACCTTAAGATTAGAGGAAACTATATTAATATGAAGGGAAGAGAGCAAAATGGCTCACTTTAATATAAAAGTTGCAGTTCAAAAGTTCGGTAACTTTCTAAGTTCAATGGTCATGCCGAATATATCAGCTTTCATAGCATGGGGGCTAATCACTGCCCTATTCATCCCATCTGGTTTCCTGCCAAATGAAAGCCTTGCCAAAATGGTTACACCGATGGTTACGTTTTTACTGCCGCTTTTAATTGGGTATACGGGTGGTAAGCTAATCCATGACCACCGGGGCGGCGTAGTCGGTGCCATTGCGACAATGGGCGTCATCGTCGGATCTGACATCCCGATGTTCCTTGGAGCCATGATAATGGGACCGTTCGGCGGTTATGTCATCAAGAAATTCGATCAATTGATTGAAGGGAAAATAAAAGCCGGATTTGAAATGCTTGTTAATAATTTCTCAGCAGGGATTATTGGCGGCCTATTGTCCATTCTATCCTTCTTGGCCATCGGACCTGCTGTAGACGTATTTACTGGCTGGCTTGTAGCAGGAGTCGATTGGCTTGTCGGTACAGGTTTACTGCCGTTGACTAGTATCCTGATCGAGCCTGCCAAGGTATTGTTCTTGAACAATGCCATCAATCATGGTGTACTATCACCAATCGGTGTGGAGCAAGTTAAACAAACAGGGGCTTCAATCCTGTTCCTTCTGGAATCGAATCCTGGACCAGGTATCGGCGTACTGCTTGCTTATTGCTTTTTTGGAAAGGGAACTGCGAAGAAATCGGCGCCAGGAGCTGCCATCATTCATTTCTTCGGCGGGATCCATGAAATTTATTTCCCTTATATCCTAATGAAGCCGATGTTATTCTTAGCGGTCATTCTTGGAGGCATGAGTGGAGTCTTCACTTTGGTCCTACTAGGCGGAGGATTGTTCGCTCCAGCATCTCCAGGAAGCATTCTTGCCATTACAGCGGTAACTCCGCATAATGCGGGCGCATATATTGCTAACTTTGCAGGCGTGATCGTAGCTGCCATCGTTTCATTCATCGTCGGTGCTTTCATCCTGAAAACAGGAAAGCAATCTGAAGAGAATATTGAAGATGCCGCGAAAAAAATGCAAGAAATGAAAGGCAAGAAAAGCTCTGTTGCCGATGTATTCGCTTCAGATCCGGGTACGATGCCAGCAAACGTCAGCAAAATAATATTTGCCTGCGATGCCGGGATGGGATCAAGTGCGATGGGGGCTTCGCTGCTTCGCAAAAAGGTGAAGGAAGCCGGATTGAATATCACTGTTACCAATACGGCGATCTCAAACATTCCTGCAGATGCACAAATCGTCATAACACAGGAAGAGTTAACACCAAGAGCACAGAATAAAGTGCCGAATGCTTATCATGTATCTGTCGATAATTTCCTATCGAGCCCTGAATACGATTCATTGCTTGCAAGGCTTCAGGATGACGGTACCGATGAGCTGCATGAAATCGTCGAAGATGCTGAAGAGAAGGTTCCCGGTGTTCGTGAACATTCAATCGAGCCTGGCATCAACGAGGATGAGCAGGATGATAATGAATTGCTTCGCGAAGAAAACGTCTTCCTTAATCAACAATTCGCCAATAAGGAAGAAGCGATCCGCTTTGCGGGAAGAGCTTTGGTTAATGCAGGTTACGTTAAGGAAAGCTATATTGAAGCAATGATTGCCCGTGATGAATTGACTTCAACCTATATGGGGAATGATGTAGCCATTCCGCACGGAACCGAGGAAGCTAAGAAAGATGTCCTTAAATCTGGATTTACCGTTTTACAAATTCCTGATGGTGTCGACTTTGACGGCCAAAAGGCACGATTGATATTCGGTATTGCCGGCAAGGACGGGACACATCTTGAAATTCTATCTGGCATTGCAGTTACCTGCTCTGAGATGGAGAATATTGAAAAGATGGTTAAAGCCACATCAGCCAGGGAATTGATGGATATTATAAATGTCGAAAATAATTAAATACTCTTAATCAAGAATAGAAAAGCGTTTTACGCTTTTCTATTCAGTATTTTCTCGTGTTACTCCACCTGAAATGAGTTGGTAGCATGTATATTACTTCAAGGGAAAAATCAATCATAGAATTGATCATAAAAACTTCAGGAAAACATACAGCCTTATCCATTGCGACACAATTGAATGTTAGTGTCCGGACGGTTCAACGTGATCTGAAGTCCATAGAAAAAATCCTGCAATCATTTGAGTTGCATTTAACACGCAATACACATGAGGGCCTGTCCATCGACGGAAAGAATGAACAAGTCTTTCGGCTTGTACAGCACCTGATGGGCAACCATCCGATTGATCAAACGCCACAAGAAAGAAAGCTGCATCTCCTTTTAGCTTTACTGCAGGAAGAATCATATAAAACTCAAGTTCTTGCGGGAGATCTCGGTATAAGCATTACGACTCTTACAACCTATTTGGACGAACTGACTGAATGGTTAAAGAATTTTAATATCGTGATTACCAGAAAAAGGGGAGTCGGAATAGAGCTTGCGGGCACCGAAGAAAATAAACGGAAAGCCCAGGCAGCCTATTTCTTGCACTTCTTTAATGAAGAGCTGATTGAAAGTTTATTTTTGCTGCAAGAAGGAAAATTTCCAGAAGCGAAAATCCTCGACTATTTCGATCCCGAATATCTTCTGGCTATCGATGGGGTGCTGAATTCAACTTTTAACCGTGTCCATTCTCGTTTGGCGGATAGCGGGTATATAGGGTTAATTATACATATTTATGTAACCCTGCAAAGGAATGAAAGCCAATTTTTTTTGGAGAAGGACTTCAAGAAAATAAGCGAACTTTCTGATGAGAATAATCTCATGAATAAAATAGGCAAGGAACTCAGCACAATGCTGGAAGTCTCTTTTACCATTGATGATATAAGCTACCTGGCAGCCATCCTTAAAGGCTCCAAGCTTCATGCGGCGGATGCCGTTCCATATGACAGTGTGTTGCTTGGCCAGCTGATAAGAAACCTGATAAAAGATGTTTCGGCACAACTGCAAATCGATTTGACCAAGGATTTCCCATTGTATCAAGGGCTCCTTGCCCATATGGAACCATCGCTTTTTCGGATCAAACAGGAAATGGGATTGTACAACCCCTTAACCGAAGATATTAAGCGAAAGTATCCGGTTCTCTTTTTGGCAGTGAAGACAAGTCTGGAAAAGGGATTCAAAGAAATAAAAGAATTTCCTGAAGATGAAATAGCCTTCATCGTCCTTCATTTCGGATCTGCATTAGTGCTCCGGGAGGAAGAAATATCAATAAGGGCACTCATCGTTTGCCCGACAGGTATCGGTACGTCGAAGATGCTTGCAAGCCGGATCAAAAAAGAAATCATCGAAATCGAGACTGTTGAAATCAAGACGATCAAAGACATCCAGCAGCAGGGCAGTCTGAAAAACTATGATGTGATCATTTCTACCGTCCGGCTTCCGTATATCGATAGTGATTATATCCTTGTATCCCCTCTTTTGAGTGAAGAGAATATATTGAACATCAGGAATTATTTAAGGAAGAATATCGAAAACTTCACGAAGAATAAGCGTTATGGCAGTCATTCAGCCCATAAGGATACCGTGACAAAAAAAGAGGATGGCGAATTGAAAGAAGTGCTGCAGGAATTGAAGGATGCCCAGCAGAGCATCGAGTCAATCATGGATAATTTCCGGTTTTATCGGCTGCCGCATCTGAAAGGACATCCAGAGATCATTGAAGAAATGGTCAGGATGGCAGAAGCGGAAGAACTGCTAATAGGTGCGGATGATGTGGTCCGATCCTTGAAGGAACGGGAAAAAAAAGGCGGTTTAGGCATTCCTGGCACTGGAATGGGCCTTTTCCATACTAGACATAAGAATGTAAAAGAACTGATATTCCAGGTGGCCCACCTGGAGGAATATCGTCTGGTCAAAGGTATGGACGGAAATGACGTCCATATGAAAAATTTACTGCTGATGCTGGCACCTGAAGAATTAAGTGTGAAGCAGCAGGAAATCGTCAGTTTAATAAGTTCAAGCTTAATTGAAAGCAATGAATCCATCATGATTTTTTCATCTTCGGACGAAGAAATGATTAACAGAAGGCTGGAAGCCATATTTTTGGATTATTTATATACTAACTTGATAAAGGGATGATTGTAATGAAACAAGCAGTACATTTCGGTGCAGGAAACATTGGAAGAGGCTTTATCGGAGCGCTCTTTTCACAATCTGGATATCATGTGACATTTGTAGATATAGCTGATCAAATAATCGACCAGTTAAATGATAAAAAGCAATATCAAGTCAAACTTGCCACTGATCAACAAGAATCCGTCACAGTAGAAAATGTTTCGGGTTTAAACAGTTTAAAGCAGGAAGAGGAAATCATAAAAGCAATTTCCGAAGCAACCTACCTCACCACTGCTATCGGTCCCAATATTTTGCCTCATATCGCTCCTTTAATTGCAAAAGGGTTAGCGTCAAGAGTG
Source organism: Bacillus sp. CFBP9009 (assembly GCF_036541465.1). Classification (NCBI taxonomy): domain Bacteria; kingdom Bacillati; phylum Bacillota; class Bacilli; order Caryophanales; family Bacillaceae; genus Bacillus; species Bacillus sp. CFBP9009. The sequence goes on from NZ_JAZHFU010000001.1 coordinate 418,993, forward strand.
AAGGAAACCGATGAAAAACTATATGTGATCGCTTGTGAAAACCAAATATCGGCAACAGACCTTTTAGAAGGCTACATTCTAGAAAACTTGGATCAAGATACAAAAGAAAAACTAGCCGATAAAGTCTACTTCTTTAACTCAGCAGTCGATCGCATCGTTCCTATCCAAAATAACGAAGGATCACTCGATGTTTTGGTGGAACCTTATTATGAATGGGTCGTTGAAACGAAGGAAAGCATTCCTGTCATTGAAGGGATGACCATTGTAAAAGAACTCGCTCCATTCATTGAGAGAAAACTGTTTACCGTTAATACAGGACACGCCGTCATTGCTTACCTCGGTTATCTCAAAAATAAAAAATCTACGATTGACCAGTCATTGGAGGACGCAGGCATTGTAGAGCAAGTCAGGAAAACCCTAGGGGAAACGGGCGCTTATTTAATAAAGCAATACGGTTTGGACGCAGATGAGCATCAGCAGTATATCGAAAAAATCATTAATCGTTTTAAAAACTCCTACCTGAATGACTCGGTGAATAGAGTCGGACGTTCACCGCTGCGTAAGCTCGGGCCAAACGACCGTCTCGTGCGCCCTGCCGTAGAAGCAAAGAAAGCCGGACTTTCCTATACTAATCTGGCGAAAGCGATAGCAGCTGCTTTACTCTTTGATTTTAACGAAGATGAAGAAGCCCTTAAACTGCAAACGATGATCAAAGAACACGGTGTAGCTTCAGCACTTAAGGAAGTTAGCGGATTGGATGAAAATAGCGAAATAACTAAAGAAGTTATCAACCACTACAACAACTTGAAGTAAAAGCCGAGAACTCCTGAAATCTTTTTTCAGGAGTTTTTTCTTAATCAAAAAGAAGGAACTGGCATCCGATAATCTTTAAAACTCAAAAAAACCTTGTAAACAGTAATCATTACGTTTTATAATGAAAGGCAGTCAAGACAAGAGGGGTTTTTTAAAGTGTAAATCGTAATCGTTTTGATTTTGGTGAAAGGAGCTTTATATGTTGAAAATATGGGGAAATGCTTGAAAAAAGTCGGATTAGTGCAATAAATCGAGAGTTTGGTGCATTTACCTTAAAATTTTGGTGCTATTGCACGAGACTTAGAGCATTTACTCGTGAGTTTAGAGCATTTACTCGTGAGTTTAGAGCATTTACTCGTGAAATTGAAGCAAATAATCGTGAGTTTGGCGCATTTACTCGTAAGTTTGAAGCAAATACTCGTGAGTTTGGAGCAAATACTCGTGAGTTTGGAGCAAATACTCGTGAGTTTGGAGCAAATACTCGTGAATTTGGCACAAATACTCGTGAGTTTGAAGCAAATACTCGTGAATTGGTGTTTACTCTCGTCGAGGAGCATTACATAGTTTGATATCGGATTTGCATTCGGCAATGCGTTACGTGTTTGTCATGATAGTAAAGTAAAGCTGCATTATAAATCGTAATCAATACGATTTTAAAGCGGCTAATAAAAATAGTTGAGGTAATGGAGGAAATATATCGTGTTCAGAAAATGTAAATCGATTTTTATTGTTTGTTTATCATTCTTTCTTTTGGCTGCCTGTTCCACCAAGTCTTCGAAAGATCAAGTTGGAGGGGAGAAGGAAGTGAACTTGCTTTTTAATTTTGCGACTAGCTCGCTTGATCCGAATGTCGATACTAGTTATGTCTCACTAAGGGCTGGGATCACTGAGACATTGGTGCATCTCAATGATGAGGATTTGACCATCGAACCTTGGCTGGCGAAAAGCTGGGATAGCAAGGATGGTCAATTATGGAATTTCGAGTTAAGGGAGGGTGTGACTTTTCAGAATGGAAAGCCGATGGATGGCAAAGCGGTGAAGGCTTCGTTGGAGAGGGCGATGAAAGATAGTCCTGCGATCAAGAGTGCCTTGCGCATTGAATCGATTGAAGCGGACGGAAATGCGCTGACGATTAAGACGGAGGTTCCTTTTCCTGAGTTTCCTTCTGAATTGGTTCATCCAAATACATCGATTATTGACGTGAAGGAAAGTGACTATATAAACAAGCCAATAGGAACAGGGCCATTTGCCGTTTCGAAATTCATACCAGGTACGGCTGTTGATTTAATCCGTTATGAGTCTTACTGGGATGGAGCCGCAAAGCTTGAGAGCGCCAGGTTTTCGTTTAATGAAGATGCCAATGCACGGTCTCTTGCCCTTGAATCGGGAGACGCCGATATTGTTTTCCGTCCGGAAGTGGAAAGCCTGGAAAATTTAAAGGCCATAGATGGTGTGAAGGTTGAATCGACATCCACTTTCCGTGTACATCAAATGACGATGAATTTGGAACGTAAAGCATTGCAGGACATACACGTCCGAAAGGCGATAGATGCCTTGATCGACCGATCATCCATTGCGGATACGATTTTACATGGTCATGCAGAAGTGGCAACAGGGCCATTTCCATCCACATTCTCTTTTGCTCCGGACTATCCGAAAAAAGAGAATGGAATGGAAGCGGCTAAGGGGTTTCTTGATCAGGCGGGATATAAGAAAGTGGATGGTGTCATGCAAAAAGACGGCAAACCGTTAACGTTTACACTTCTTACATACAGTTCACGTGCCGATCTGCCGTTAATTGCCCAAGTTTTTCAATCGGATGCCGGCCAGTTGGGGATTGATGTGAAAATCAAGCAAATAGAAATCCCTGAAGAGTATATGGCTGCCAATCGCGATTGGGATTTAACGACCTACAGCAATTTAACGGCTCCGCGCGGGGATGCCGGTTATTATTTAAATGCTACTTATCATCCAAAGGGAGCCTTGAACTTCAGTGGGGCCGATGATGATCACCTGACGTCCCTGATTGATGAGCTGAATGTAACGGTCGGACAGGAGAAGCGCTCGGATTTAGCTGAGGGGATTGCGATGTATGTGGATAAACAGGTGTATAATTCATTCATTTTACATCCGAATACACTTGTTGCTTATGATGCCGATAAAGTTGAAAACTGGATCACTTCGAGAAGCGAATACTACATGCTGACGAATGAACTGGATGTGAAGTGAATGTTGCGAATCTTAGTCCGGCGATTCATTGAGGTCGTGATTTTTGTCCTTGTGATTACATTCATCTCTTTCCTTTTTGTTCGGCTTGCTCCAGGGGACCCGGTTCTCTCGATACTTCAAGTGGATGATGTGTCGATCACAAACGAGCAAGTCAATGAACTTCGTGAAGAATTGGGGTTCAATGATCCGCTGTTAGTGCAGTATGGCGATTGGTTTATGGACTTTATCCAATTGGATTTCGGGCATTCCTATCTGACGAATCAGCCTGTGATGGAGATGATCATGAGCGGGCTGCCTGCAACACTTGAGCTGGCGATTGGCGCATTGCTTGTCATGCTTGGTACAGCCATTCCATTAGGTTCGCTTGCTGCCTTGTACAGGGGAAGCTGGATTGATCAGTTAAGCCGTGCCGTTTCTTTGTTGGGCGCAGCCATTCCTAGCTTTTGGCTGGGGCTGCTCTTGATAGATTTATTTGCGGTACGATGGGGGGCCCTTCCAACAATGGGCAGGGACGGATTTCGTTCTTTGATTCTGCCGTCAGTCACGCTGGGGCTGGCCATCACAAGTGTGTACGTACGTTTGCTGCGTTCGAGTTTAATAGATTCCCTCAGTCATGATTTCATCAGGGCTGCCCGATCTAGGGGGATATCAGAAATACGGATATTCTTTGCCCATGCATTTCGTTATAGCTTGCCCCCGGTCATTACCGTATTCGGTGTCAGCCTTGGCAGCCTGATCGGCGGTGTAGTGGTGATCGAAGTGATTTTTGCCTATCCAGGCATAGGTAAGATGGTCGTGGACTCGATTCGGTCACGGGATTATCCAGTCATCCAAGGGTACCTGTTGGTCATGGCCATCATTGTATTCATGGTTAATAGTGCCGTGGATTTATCTTATCGGTATTTAAATCCGGAGCTAAGACTGAAGGAAAGGAAGCATGGAAAATGGAGTTAGTTATCAAAAAAAAATCCAAAAGGCGCTGGAGAATGACATTCCTTTTTACGGTGATGGCTACAGTCCTTGCCGTTTCGGCTTACACCTTTCTTATTCTGGAACATGATCCGGCACTGGTCAATCTGGGAGAAAGGCTACGGCCGGCAAGCATGGAACATCCGTTAGGGACGGATCATCTAGGGCGTGATGTATTGACACGTCTTCTGCTTGGCGCACAGCTGACGGTTGGCTACGGTCTCTTATCTTTGTTTGCCGCGGTTATCATCGGCGTCCCGTTCGGGGTGATTGCCGGTTTTAAAGGAGGTCTGATCGATCGGATTTTCATGCGCATTGCAGACGCGTTTCTCGCATTCCCTGATACGATCGTTGCCATTGTGCTTAGTGGTTTATTAGGACCAGGAATCGAAAATCTCCTGTTGGCAATCGTTCTAGTGAAATGGGTGAATTATGCCCGGCTTGTGCGAAGTACTGTGATCACCGAACGTCAGAAGGATTATGTCACAGCTGCTAAAATCAATGGATTAAGTTCATTTAGGATCATGCGGAAGCATCTATTTCCGCACCTGGTCGGCAACGTGCTTGTATTGGCTAGCCTCGATTTAGGAAAAATCATTTTGCTCATATCTTCCTTATCATATATCGGGCTCGGGGCGCAGCCGCCGGCACCAGAGTGGGGAGCCATGCTGAATGATGCCCGTCCATTCTTTCAATCTAATATGTTGCTGATGATTTACCCGGGGCTCGCCATCGTATTTGTCGTCCTTCTATCCAACATACTCGGTGATTATTTGCGCGATGCATTCGATGTGAAAAAGGAGGTGGGATCATGAGCATTTTATCCGTGAGGCAGTTGCATATCATGGGGAAGCAAAATCATATCGTCAAGGATGTTTCATTGGATGTGCAGGAAGGTGAATGGTTCGCACTTGTCGGACAAAGCGGGAGCGGCAAAAGCATGACTGCCATGGCAATATGTCAGCTGCTTGCACCCAATCTCCAAGCGAAGGGGGAAATATGGTACGGGGAAAAGAATTTATTAACGCTATCTTCCTCAGAAATCAGGAAGATTCGAGGAAAGCGCCTGGCTTATATTTTTCAAGATTACCAGGGTTCATTTACACCGTTCCTTACCATCGGTCAACATTTCGACGAATATCAGCGAACACATTTGAACCTTTCCAAAAAGGAAAGGCGCAAGCAAGCGGTCAAGGCGCTCATTTCGGTGGGCCTGAATGAAGATATCTACAGCAGATACCCTTTTCAATTAAGCGGGGGGCAGCTTCAACGCGTATCCATTTCAATAGCCCTGCTGCTTGAGCCGGATATATTGATAGCGGATGAACCGACCACAGCCTTGGACAGTGTATCTTCCTTTAAGGTCTTACAGCTGTTATCAAGGCTCCAAAAAGAAACCGGATGTGCGATCTTGTTCATTACCCATGATTTACGTCATGTCAGGAAGTATGCGGATCGCATTGCGGTCATGAAAGACGGGGCCATCATTGAGACCGGTGATAAAAATCAGGTATTGAATCATCCGCAGCACGCTTATACGAATGAACTGATTCAATCATCGCCATCATTGAGCAGAATTCCATTTAAGCTTGAAGGAGTGTCAGGATGAGTTTATTAGACGTACGAAATGTCCATAAAAGCTATGATAACGGAGTGGAAATACTAAGGAACGTGAATTTCAGCATCGAAAGGAAGGAATGCCTCGGATTAGTGGGAGAGAGCGGCTGCGGAAAAAGCACACTGGCAAGACTCATCCTTCAAATTGAATCCTTTGACCAGGGCAGCATCTTATTTGAAGGAACCGCGCTGCAGAATAAAAGCGAACGTAGTTTAAAACCGTATCGCAAGAACATCCAGGCCGTTTTGCAGAATCCTGCATCGGCTTTGAATCCAAAACTAAAGATAAAAGATTCACTAATGGATCCATATCTTCAATTTGGCAGCCAGGTCAATCTGAAACATTTTTCGTATACAAGTGAAGCGAACTTTATCGGTCAGCTGCTGGAATCTGTGGAGCTTCCAAGGAGTTTTGCTGAACGTTACCCGCATGAGCTAAGCGGCGGACAAAAGCAGCGTGTGACCATTGCACGCGCAATCAGCATTGAACCTGCCCTCATTATATTGGATGAACCGGCTTCAAGCCTGGACGTTCTTTCTCAAGCGGCGGTTCTGAAATTGTTAGGCGGGCTGAGGGAGACTTTGGACATTTCTTACCTTTTTATTTCTCATGATCTGTCGGCAGTACAGGAGATGAGCCATCGGATCATGGTGATGAAAGGTGGTGTAATTGTGGATTCTTTCGAAAATGAACGGCTTTTTTGCAGCGATCGCCATTCATACACAAAAGAACTGATTTCGATGTTTGAATAATGAGGTTGTGTTAATTTGGTTAATCGCAATGAACGAGTTGCTTCGGCAATTCGTTTTTATTTTGGGAAAAAAGAAATCCCAATAAACTTACTTGACATTATAAGCTTATGAAAATATAATTACTTACATAAAGTAACCAACAAAAAGGAGAATTCATAATGAATAAAAATGATGCAGGTCAAGTTTTTTTAAGGGTGATTTTAGGTCTTACTTTTTTCATTCACGGCGTTTCAAAGTTTCAAGGGGGCATAGGAAATACGGAGGGATTTTTCGATAGCCTTGGCATTCCTGGCTTCATGGCGTACATCGTTGCAGGAATCGAATTGATCGGGGGAATTGCGGTTATACTGGGTTTGGGAACACGAATCGTATCCGTCCTATTTGCGGTCATTATGGCGGGGGCGATTTTCACGGCTAAATTACCTGCTGGTTTTCTTGGAAACGGGCAAGCGGCGGGTTACGAACTGGACTTGGCACTGCTTGCCATGTCTGTCTATCTAGCGTGTGCAAACCGCACGGTTCTTTCTTTGGATCATGTGATTTTCAATAAAAAAGGGAAGTGACAATATGGATAAAAATTTTCATCAAAAACCAATTACCTTTGTTGGCGAAGTCAGTATAAATGTTTTGGATTTGAATAAGGCCATTCTGTTTTATCAAGAAATCATCGGTCTTAAAGTATTGAGGAAAACCGATCGGCAAGCTGTTTTGACGACAGACGGTAAAACCCCGTTGCTGACACTTGAGCAGCCTGCTGATGTGATTCCGAAAGAAGGGCGGACGACGGGCTTATATCATTTTGCCCTTTTACTGCCAAGTCGTGCTGACTTATCGATTTTTTTACGCCATTTACTTCAAACGAAATATCCATTTGGAGCGGCTGATCATGAAGTGAGTGAAGCGCTGTACATTACCGATCCGGATGGCAATGGGATTGAAGTATACTCTGACCGGCCATCCACTGAATGGAGATGGGCCGGAGGGGAAGTCGCAATGGGCACGGATCCGCTGGATGGGAATGACCTTCTGAAAGAAAGCGATGGTGAGTGGAGCAAACTGCCTGCAGGTACCTTAATGGGGCATATACATCTGCATGTAGCGGATTTACGTAAAACGGAGGAGTTTTACATGCAAGGTCTTGGGTTTAGCGTCGTGAATCGATATGGAGGAGCGCTCTTTACTTCAACCGGTGGATATCATCATCACATAGGATTGAACACTTGGAATGGCGTTGGCGCCCCTGCTCCTAAGGAAAATAGTGTGGGGCTAAACTGGTATACTCTCGTTTTTGCAGACGAAGAAGCGAGAAAAAAAGTAACGGAACAACTGAAAGGAATCGGGGCTGTCGTCACGGAAAAAGAAGGGTTTTTCGCTGTAACAGATCCATCAGGCAATGAGATTCATTTAGTCGTCTAAATATTATAAAGCAGAAAGCAATGGTGAGAGGATAATGGGATTCTTAAGTAGATTATTTAGAAATAAAGAAACCGCGGCAGGGGAGAATGGAAAAATGACAAAAGTATTATTCGTAAAAGTGAACGATCGTCCTGCAGAACAGGCAATCAGCTCGAAAATGTATGACACCTTCTTAAAAGCATATAAAGAGACACACCGTACAGATGAAGTGACAGAGCTGGATTTATTTAAAGAAGAACTTCCTTACTATGGAAATACGGCAATTACCGGTTTGTATAAACGTAACCAAGGTCTTGAACTGACAGCCGAAGAGGAAAAGGCGGCCGAACGGGTTGACCAATATTTAAATCAATTCATGGGGATGGATAAAGTGGTATTCGCTTTCCCTCTATGGAACTCAACGGTTCCTGCGCCGCTTATCACATATCTGTCCTATTTGGCACAAGCAGGTAAAATGTTCAATTATACGGCGGAAGGTCCTGTCGGGTATGCTGGTGATAAAAAAGTCATGCTATTGAATGCCCGCGGTTCTGATTATTCATTAGAAGGAATGGCTTCTGCTGAAATGGCCGTGAATTTAGTGAAAAATATCATTGGCCTATGGGGAATTAACAATCCGGATGTCGTGGTCATTGAAGGACATAATCAGTATTCGGATCGGACACAAAAAATCATCGCGGATGGTTTGGAAAACGTTGTAAAAGCGGCTGAAGCATTCTGATTGCGAAGTGAAATGAATAGAAGCAAAAAAGGCCCTCATTATCAATGAGGGCTTTCAGACTGTAGACAAATTCGTAGAAAGTGAGTTTGGCTGCAGTTTTTTTATTTGAAAAACGTTCCAGTGGATTTCAGAAATCCGCTCCCTTTCCGCCGATAAACTGAAGGCACTCCATATAATGGGGGCCTTTTTTGTGTTATTTGACTTGATACTTTTTCAAGCGGTATTGAAGACTTTGGCGGCTAATATTCAGGGCCTTGGCTGCTTTGGAGATATTCATCCCATGTTCCTTTAAAATCTTCTCCAAGTATTGCTTTTCAGTATGGGCGATATAATCATCAAGAGATAAGGTCGACTCCTGTATATCTCCATTTTCATGATTTTCTTTTCTATCGGGACGAATGTCTTCCAAATGGGCTTTCTTCCTAAATAGAGCCGGAAGGTGGGTGATGGCAATCTTTGTATCGCCAGGTTCCATTAAATTCATGGCCCCCTCAATGATATGTTCAAGTTCCCTTACGTTCCCGGGCCAGTCGTAATCATAAAAAAGCGAGTAGACCTCTTCGCTGATTCCTTCTATATTCAATTCGAACAGCGCATTGAATTTTTCGATGAAGGATTGCGCCAGCAAAGGAATATCCTCTTTCCGTTCACGAAGAGGCGGGATGAATAACGAAACGACACTTAATCGGTAGTATAAATCCTTTCGTAAATGATCATTTGCAATGGCATCTATCGGATCTTCATTTATCGTTGCAATGACCCTAACGTCAATTTTTTTATCCTTTGTATCCCCAACACGGCGAATCGTCCTTTCTTGAAGGGCCCGTAATAATTTCGCTTGCATGTTCGGATTTAATGAGTTGATTTCATCTAGCAGGATGGTACCGCCCTGTGCCTGTTCGAATAATCCAGGCCTTTCAATCGATCCGGTGAAGGCGCCTTTCTTTGTGCCGAAGAGTATTCCTTCAATTAGACTATCCGGCAGAGCAGCACAGTTTTGGCTGATGAAAGGATGTGTCGAACGGCTGCTGCCATTATGGATGCTTTGGGCGAAGAGCTCTTTTCCTGTGCCCGTTTCCCCGACGATTAGGATGGAGGATGCCGTTCTGGTCGAGCGCTTGCTCTTTTCTATGACTTCCAGGAAATTTTCACTCGTTCCGATGATGCTGTCAAACGTATATTTGGTATCGCCTTTATTTAAGATATTATCTTTAATGATTCTTTCCAGATTCGTTATATCCTTTGCCACTTCAATTGCTCCGATGATATTTTGCTTCTGATCCAAAATCGGAAACGTATTATTGATTGTGGTAATTTCCTGTCCAAGATTATTGAAGTAGGTCTGCTTCGAGTTCTCGGTTGTCTTACCCGAATGAAGTGCCCTTATTAATGTACTCTCCGTTTCTTCCTTGAATTTAAAGATTTCGTGAATCTTCTTCCCTAACACTTCTTCTGAATCCATTCCTTCAATTTCTGCCATTTTCTTGTTATATACAATGGTCCGCCCTTTTATATCGATTATATGTATCCCTGTATCGATTACATCCACAAGCGAATAGAGGATGGATTGGAAACCATCTATTTTAATGATTTGATCTAAATTCATGAATGCCTCCCGTTTTTCTTCTTTTCTTAGAGCTATTGTAGAGGAATTGAAGTAAAGGCGCAAATAAAATTTGCACAGCAAGATTATTTTGCATCGAAGTGCAAAAATATTTTGCGGAAAAAGTGGAAAAACGCTGTTTTTTATGTTTTTTATAGTTGGCATGAATCTTGCATTAATAAAAAGTGTAAGGTTTAAGCGACAAAAATAGGGATTAGAGCAAAAAATAATGGCATACTATGTCAATTTCGCCCCAAAAGTGCTGAATTTCATTGCATATTTAATGAAATATCATTATTTTTTCAAAAAAATGAAAAGTTGGCACGGAACTTGCTTGTTAAGTAAGGGTGAAGAAAAAAACATAAAATTTTAGGGAGATGAGCTATAATGGTCCAAACATATAAACACGAACCATTTACTAATTTTAAAATCGAAGAAAACAATAAAGCTTTTCAAGCGGCATTGAATGATGTAGCTAATGATTTAGGGAAGAAATATCCGCTGATCATTAATGGTGAAAAAGTGTTTACTGATGAAGTCATTACCTCTGTAAACCCAGCAAATAAAGAAGAAGTTATTGGAATCGTATCCAAAGCGAATAAGGATCTTGCTGAGCAAGCGATGCAAGCGGCAGATAAGACATTCCAAACTTGGAGAAAAACGAAAGCGGAAGTGCGTGCAAATATTTTATTCAGGGCTGCAGCCATCGTACGGAGAAGAAAACACTATTTCTCGGCTCTATTGGTGAAAGAAGCAGGAAAGCCTTGGAATGAAGCGGATGCAGATACAGCGGAAGCGATCGACTTCATGGAATACTATGCACGTCAAATGCTGAAGCTTAAAGACGGCATGCCAGTGGAAAGCCGTCCGATTGAACACAATGCTTTCAATTATATTCCGCTTGGTGTCGGTGTCATCATCTCACCTTGGAACTTCCCGTTTGCGATCATGGCAGGCATGACGACGGCAGCTCTTGTTTCAGGTAATACGGTCTTATTGAAACCGGCCAGTACAACACCGGTCATTGCAGCTAAATTCATTGAAGTGCTGGAAGAAGCGGGCATGCCTGCAGGAGTTGTGAACTTCATTCCAGGAAGCGGTGCCGAGGTTGGCGATTATTTGGTAGATCATCCTCGTACACGTTTCATCAGCTTTACCGGATCTCGTGATGTTGGAATCCGTATTTATGAGCGTGCGTCAAAAGTTCATGAAGGCCAAATCTGGTTAAAACGTGTCATCGCTGAAATGGGCGGTAAAGATACGATCGTTGTTGATAAAGAGGCTGATCTGGAATTGGCGGCACAATCAATCGTCGCTTCTGCATTCGGATTCTCCGGTCAAAAATGTTCTGCTTGTTCACGTGCCGTAATAGTGGAAGATGTATATGACCAAGTCTTGAATCGTGCCATTGAATTAACGAAAGAAAAAACAGTCGGGGAACCAACAGACCTAAACAACTTCATGGGTCCGGTTATCGATCAAGCAGCTTACGACAAAGTCATGAGCTACGTTGAAATCGGTAAAGAAGAAGGGAAAATTGTTACAGGGGGAGAAGGAGACAATTCAAAAGGTTTCTTCATCCAGCCAACTATCATTGCCGATGTGGATGAGAACGCACGTGTCATGAAAGAAGAAATTTTTGGACCAGTGGTTGCATTCTGTAAGGCAAAAGATTTCAATCATGCAATCGAGATTGCCAATAACACGGATTATGGATTAACGGGTGCGGTCATCTCTAACAACATTGAACATATCGAGCAAGCGCGTGAGGATTTCCACGTAGGTAACTTGTACTTCAATCGCGGCTGTACTGGTGCCATTGTAGGATACCAGCCATTTGGCGGATTCAATATGTCGGGTACAGATTCAAAAGCGGGCGGTCCTGATTATTTAGTTCTTCACCTTCAAGGAAAAACAACATCTGAAACGCTATAAATTTTAGGGGGAATCAACATGACAACTTTAACGGAAAAATTAATCGAGCAAACAGAACAATATGGTGCAAACAATTATAATCCACTTCCAATCGTCATTTCGAAGGCAGAAGGAGTTTGGGTGGAAGATCCTGAAGGCAACAAATATATGGATATGCTTAGTGCCTATTCAGCAGTGAACCAAGGCCACAGGCATCCGAAAATCATCGACGAATTAAAAAAACAAGCTGATCGCGTAACATTAACGTCCCGTGCATTCCATAGTGATAAATTAGGACCATGGTATGAAATGGTTTCACGCATTACGCAAAAAGACATGGCACTGCCTATGAATACAGGTGCTGAAGCTGTTGAAACTGCAATCAAAGCTGTTAGACGCTGGGGTTATGATGTTAAGGGAATCGCAGAAAACCAAGCTGAAATCATTGCATGTATCGGGAACTTCCATGGCCGGACGATGGCAGCAGTGTCCTTGTCATCCGATGATGAATATAGAAGGGGCTTTGGACCGATGCTGCCAGGAATCAAGCTTATCCCTTACGGCGACCTTGATGCATTGAAAGAAGCGATTACACCGCAAACGGCTGGATTTTTAATCGAACCGATTCAAGGTGAAGCGGGAATCATCATACCGCCACAAGGATTCTTAAAAGAAGCTTACGACTTATGTAAAGAAAATAATGTCCTATTCGTTTCTGATGAAATTCAGTCAGGACTTGGACGTTCAGGTAAAATGTTCGCCTCTGACTGGGATGGAGTAGTTCCGGATATGTACATTTTAGGTAAAGCGCTGGGCGGCGGGGTTTTCCCAATCTCTTGCGTAGCTGCAAACCGTGAAATCCTTGGCGTATTCAATCCTGGTTCCCATGGTTCTACATTCGGCGGCAATCCATTGGCATGTGCGGTTTCCATCGCATCATTGGAAGTCCTTGAAGAAGAGAAGCTTGCTGAACGTTCATTGGAGCTTGGACAATACTTTATGGATAGTTTAAAAGAAATCAAGAATCCAATGATTAAAGATATCCGCGGCAGAGGCTTATTCATCGGAGTCGAATTAACGGAAGCAGCAAGACCTTATTGTGAGCAGCTTAAAGAAGAAAAATTGCTATGTAAAGAAACACATGATACAGTTATCCGTTTTGCTCCGCCATTAGTGATTACAAAAGAAGACTTGGATTGGGCAATCGAACGCATTAAAAAAGTTTTATCCTAATATACCTATGAGGTGAATTCCATTGAGTACAACAGTCAAAGAAGAAAAAGAAACTGCCAGCTTGCTTGATTCAACACAGGTCGTAATCAAGGAGGCGCTGGATAAGCTTGGCTATTCTGAAGAAGTGTTCGAGCTTTTGAAGGAACCTCTTCGGATGCTGACCGTCCGGATTCCAATCAAGATGGATGACAATTCAACGAAGATTTTCACTGGATACCGTGCACAGCACAACGATGCTGTCGGTCCGACGAAAGGCGGAATCCGTTTTCATCCCGAAGTCGATGAGGAAGAAGTCAAGGCACTTTCAATGTGGATGAGTTTGAAATGCGGAATCGTGAATCTGCCATATGGCGGAGGAAAAGGCGGCATCATCTGTGATCCGCGCCAAATGTCCATCGGTGAATTGGAAAGGCTTAGCCGTGGATACGTTCGGGCAATCAGCCAAATAGTGGGGCCGACTAAAGATATTCCGGCCCCGGATGTTTATACGAATTCACAAATCATGGCATGGATGATGGACGAGTACAGTAGAATAAGAGAACACGATTCTCCTGGTTTCATTACAGGTAAGCCACTGGTACTGGGCGGTTCACACGGCAGGGAAAAGGCGACTGCACAAGGTGTCACCATCTGTATCGAGGAAGCGGCAAAGCGTAAGGGCATAGAATTGAAAGGTGCACGCATCATCGTCCAAGGATTTGGGAATGCAGGAAGCTTTTTGGCCAAATTCATGCATGATGCAGGTGCGAAAGTGATTGGCATATCGGACGCATATGGTGCCATCTATAAACCTGAGGGTCTGGATATCGATTACTTACTTGATAAAAGGGATAGCTTTGGAACGGTAACGACACTATTCGATCATACAATCACCAACCAGGAGCTTCTGGAACAAGATTGTGATATTTTAGTGCCTGCTGCCATTTCCAATCAAATCACCAAAGAAAATGCACATCTTATCAAAGCCCAAATTGTCGTCGAGGCCGCGAATGGACCTACCACATTGGAGGCAACCAAAATCTTGACGGAACGCAATGTGCTTCTCGTACCTGATGTATTGGCAAGTTCAGGCGGTGTGACAGTTTCTTACTTCGAATGGGTTCAAAATAATCAAGGTTATTATTGGGAAGATGAAGAGGTCCAAACCAAATTAAAAGCGTTATTGGTCAACTCATTTAATCAAATATATGAAATGTCCGAGACGAGAAAAGTGGATATGAGGCTGGCAGCGTATATGGTGGGTGTCAGAAAAATGGCAGAAGCCTCGATATTCCGTGGCTGGGTATAAGCTAGCCAAATAATGGAGAGTGGAGGAGTGATTCCGTGTTAAAACCGATTCATACCATCGAGTGTGCTCAGGATGGGACCGTCGAACAAGTTTACGTTCAAAAGAATTCCTATGTTTATGAATGGGAGAGGCTCTTTTTAGTGAAAACGGAGGATGGGAAATTGATTGATGTTTCAATAGGTGCCAGTGGTCACATTACTGAAATTAATGTTTCGGCAGGGGATCCTATAAATAGAAAGCTTCCTTTAGCTTTGCTCCAAGACGATTTTGTTATAACTGGCTCTGATTGATTATAGGAAAGAGGGTGTTCCAAAGGCGGAAGCGATTTCTGCTTTGGGATGCTCTTTTTTTGTTGTGATCATTTATATGGTATGACAAAGCCAGGAAAAAGTTTGAAAAGAAAAAACGCCCTGTTTCATGGTAAAATATCAGAATGATTGGACAATGCACCGAGCAGTTCCAAACCAAGAAGCTACAAAGTGAATGGACCGATCTGCAGGGATTGTCAGGGTTTGAATATGTAAAGTTGAGAGGAGGCTGGAAGGGTGAATATGAATGTGGATATATTCAGGAGATTATCCGATTTTGATAATGTTTTGGTCGTAGATGATAAAGGGATTATCATTTTTTATGATATGGCAGATTTAAATGTCCTTATAGAGCTTGGGATAAGGCCGGAAGAATTCATGGGGAAGAGTGTCACTTCCTTTTATAAAAACATCACGAACGAAAATAGTACGCTGATGAATGTGTTAAGGACGGGAAAACCGTTATGTAATATAAAACAAGAGATGATCACCAAAACGGGAGAGGTCATCGAAACGATAAATTCCACATTTCCGATAGCCGAAAACGGTAAAATAATTGGAGCCGTAGAATTCTCTAAGCGTTTCTTTTCCAAGGATGCCATCCAATATTTGGACAAATATTCGAGCCATAAAATCTTCAGGAGAAATAATACCGTTTATACGGTCGATGATATTATCACGGTTAACCCTAAAATGGAAAGCATTAAAGATAAACTTGGAAGAATTGCGCTAACGACCTCAAATGTTTTGATCGTTGGGGAAACAGGCACTGGGAAAGAACTTATCGCTCAGGCGATCCATAATTTAAGCGATCGATTTGGAAAGCCCTTCATTTCACTTAACTGCAGTGCGGTCCCTGCTAGTTTATGGGAAAGCACTTTGTTTGGTACGAATAAGGGGAGCTTCACCGGATCGGAAGACATGCCGGGTCTATTCGAACAGTCGGAAGGCGGAACTTTATTTCTGGATGAAATCAATTCCCTGGATATGAATCTTCAGGTGAAGCTTCTGAAGGCGATTGAAGAGAAAACAATCAGGAGACTGGGCGGGAAGAAAAATATCCGCTTGGACATCAGGGTGATTTCAGCAACGAATGAGGTACCGGATATTTTACTGGCGGAGAAACGGTTGCGGGAAGATTTATTCTATAGAATTGGTGTCGTGCAGATTGACTTGCCAAACTTGATGGAAAGAAAAGAGGATATAGAAGTCCTTGTTGATCATTATCTGAATTTTTACAACAATACGATGAATATATATATTGACGGTGTTCAGGATGAAGTGCTGGAGTGTTTCAAAAGATATCCATGGCCAGGGAATATCAGGGAATTGAAAAATGCGGTCGAGACGGCATATAATCATGTCCAGTCCAGTAGAATCACCCTTGATGATATACCTGGAAGAATAAGAGATTATACGGAAGCTCCAATGGCTGATAACAACAGTCTTAATGTGGATTCCTTAAAAGATGCGGTTCAGCAATATGAAAAAGAGATCATTGTGCGTCAATTGAAAAATACGAATGGGAAAATGGCGGAATCTGCCAGACAGCTTGGTATCTCCAAACAATTATTGAAATATAAAATGGAAAAACATAAATTGCGGTAAAAATTTTTTTACGCTAGAGGGAAATTTTTCACCACCTCTTAATGGATTTGGATAATCAAAGGGTCATGATTCTATATGCTAAATAGAATCGTGCCCCTTTTTTGCCTTGTGTGCAAGGGCATATGCCAGGAATGTTAAAAGTTATTAAAATATTGTTAAGATTGGCACGGAATTTGCTTTCATAACTGATAGGCGTATTAATAGATGGTTTCATTGAGTGATAAAAAAATAGAGGTGAATGGATGAATACAAATAAGATAGTACGTGACAGCCTTATTTTTGGTTTTGCTTTATTTGCGGTGTTTTTTGGGGCTGGCAATCTCATTTTTCCTCCGTCGATCGGACTTGCATCAGGGTCGGATTGGCTTCTGGCGCTAGCGGGCTTCATTCTTACGGGAATTGTACTCCCTATACTGGGTGTTGTGGCGGTCCTGAATTCAAAAGGGAAATTTGAAGAACTGACAAGGCCGATCAGCCCCTGGTTTTATAAGGTATTCAATCTGGTCGTCATGATTGGGATTGCGATGCTCGTCACTGTACCCAGGACGGCCGCCACAACCCATGAGATGGGGGTTCATACGTTATTCCCGAATGTACCTTCTTTCGTGACGATGGTCGTTTTCTTTGGATTGAATTTTTATTTTGCCAGCGATCGATCCAATCTCATTGATAAAGTCGGACAAGTGCTAACGCCTGCTCTGTTCGCCATTCTTCTTTTTATCGTCATCAAAGGCACATTCGATCCATTGGGGGCGCCAGTAAATACGGAAATCCAAAATCCGTTTGGCCACTCGTTTTTTAGTGCTTATCAGACCGGTGACGTGTTTACGGGCCTTCTTTGTGCCTCGGTTTTCATTGGCTCGATTGCAGCTAAAGGATATGCGGAACCTTCCAAAATGAAGCAAGTGGTCATGAATGGAACCATTGTGGCTGGTTTGGGATTGCTCATCATATACGGAGGGCTTCTATATATCGGTGCTACAGGAAGCGGATTATTTCCAAATGAAATGGAGAGTGCGCAGCTGGTGACGGGCCTGGTTTATAAACTGCTTGGGGATTACGGCACCGTTGCATTGGCTATAGCGGTTTCATTAGCCTGCCTTACCACCTCAATTGGAATAACCGCTTCAATAGCAGATTTCCTTAGCGGGCTGACAAAACAGAAAGTGAGTTACCGCAATTGGGTAATCGTCGTTTGTACCACTGGAGTGTTGATGGGGCTAATGGGTGTCGAAAAGATCATCGACTATTCGGTACCTTTATTCATGGGAATTTACCCTGTTTCGATCGTGATTGTTTTACTTGGCGTTTTCCGCAGGTACATCCCAAACGCGGGTGCCTATAAGGGGTCGGTCCTGGCCACTTTCATCATCAGTTTATGCGAAACATTGGATAGCATCGGTATCCATATGGGATTCATGAATGATTTCATTTCCATCATACCATTCAGTGCAAATGGGTTTGCATGGCTGATTCCAGCCGTACTGGGGTTCATCGTGGGAACGTTCATTCACGGAAAACAGGCTCATGAAATTCCTTCAAGCGCCATGAATGGCGAAAACCATTCATCTTAAATGTTGTGAAACGGCATAAGGATTAAATATGGAAGGATGAAGTGAAGTCTGCACTTATCATGTTGGATTTTACTTATTAAGGAGAGGGAAAGTATGAATGAAAATAAACGAAATATGAATTTTATTTATATAAATGGAAAAATATTTACATCGAATCCAAAACAACCTTATGCGAGTGCCATGGTTGTTCGTAATGGGCGCATCGAATGGGTTGGAGAACAGTCAGAGACAGATGGAATGAATGGGGAACGGATTGATCTACAAGGGCGGCGGGTGCTTCCCGGACTAATTGATGCACATCTGCATCCGCTATTTTTAGCTAAGGCAGCCAAGCAAATTCCATGTATGCCTCCTGTCGTTGAATCGATTGAGGATTTGATCAAGGCCGTTCGTGAACAGTGTGAATCCCAAAATTCGGGGGATTGGATTGAAAGCTGGGGATATGATGAAGGGAAATTGATGGAAGGACGGTCCCCTTCACGCTACGATCTGGATAGGGCGACGACGGAAGTCCCTGTGGTCATAACCCGGACCTGCGGCCATATAATTGTCGTGAACAGCAAGGCATTGGAATTGGCGGGAATCACAAAGGACACGCCAAATCCAGCAGGGGGAGAGATTGACAGGGATTCAGAAGGGGAGCCGACCGGAATATTACGGGAAAATGCAAAAGAACTGGTCAATAAAGTGATGCCGGTTCAAACATTCGAAGAAGAAACAGATACTCTCGCCGAACTGAGTCCCCAATTATTAGCACATGGGATTACTGCAATCACTGAACTCCTGGCAAGGACCAAGCCGATCGATTACTTGGATATGTATAGGGCTGCGAGCGAAAAGGGCTTAAAGCAACGTACAGTTTTATACTATATTTGGGAAGATATGAAGAATGATATGATCCTGGATAAGAGTAAAACAAACAGAGAAAGCCAGAATCATATCGGTGGGGTTAAGTTATTCTCGGATGGCAGCGTGTCGGGGCAAACCGCGTGGGTCGACCCGCCATTTTTAGGAGAAGAAAAGAACCAGGGCATACAGATGACCTCAGAGGCGGAGTTGTTAAGTGCAGCTGAGGCAGCCAGGGAAAACAATATACAATTGGTCATACATGCAATGGGGGAGCAAGCGATCGATATGATCGTGAATACCTTTTACGGAAAAACGGGATGGATCGCGGATGGTCCATCAATAAGAATCGAACATGCAGCCATGCCTACAAAGCAAGCACTTCAGCGAGCAGCTGAAACGGGTATCGCTTTTGTTCCCCAACCAATCTTCTTATATGCCGAAATCGAAAGCTACCTTAATAATCTAGGTGCAGAACGCACAAGGCAAACCTACCCCATCCAATCCATGTTAAAGGCAGGCATTAAGCTGGCATTCTCTTCCGATGCACCTGCAACAGCATGGGTTGATCCGGTCAATCCGTTCGTTGGAATCAAGGCAGCCGTCACGCGAATTGCCTATGACGGTACGGACACCGGTCAGGATCAGCGTGTGGATGTACCTACCGCGATTACACTCTACACGCGGGCAGCTCAGGAGATAACGAGAATCCCGGATGTCGGGCAGCTCACTCCCGGCTATCATGCAGATTTCATTGTGCTTGACCAGGATATTTTGGCGATAAGACCGGAGGAAATCGATAGGATTACAGTGGAAGAAACCTATATGGGCGGTTCTTTGGTTTATCAAAAAGAAAAGACGATAAATAAATAGAAGAAATAGGGACGAAAAGGGAGCGGGATTTCCTTTTCGTCCCTTTCGTTTCTTGGTACGGTGTTCAAAAGTAGTAAAAAATATTTTACGCTAGAGGGTAAAAAATTTACACTTCCATGGTGTATAAGGCTCAAATAGTTTGCTGTAATCCTATTTTTCAAGGAGCGGGAAGGGTAATCCGGAAAATTAATAATTGGCACATAACTTGCTGATTACTAGATAGAGAGATCTTATAGTTCATATTCGAGGAGGAAATGGTCATGCAAAGTTTGAAATTATATCCGGAAATAAAAAGTGTAAGGGAAGATGTGATTTCTTGGAGACGTCATCTTCACCAGCATCCGGAATTATCTTATCAAGAAGAGAAGACATCGCAATTCGTATACGAAACTCTGTTGTCATTTGGAAACCTGGAAGTTACACGTCCGACAAAATACAGTGTGATGGCCCGCTTGATTGGTTCCCAACCGGGGAAAACATTGGGCATCCGTGCAGATATGGATGCGCTGCCGATTGAGGAAGAGAATTCTTTCGATTTTAAATCCCGAACACCAGGTGTCATGCATGCTTGCGGTCATGATGGACATACGGCGATGCTTCTTGGTACGGCGAAAATTCTTTCCGGAATGAAAGATAGCCTGAAAGGTGAAGTCCGCTTCTTTTTTCAGCATGCCGAAGAGTATTTTCCTGGGGGAGCGCAGGAAATGGTCGATGCAGGCGTTATGGAAGGTGTGGATATCGTGATTGGTGCCCACCTCATGTCCACCTTTGAAGTCGGGAAAGTTGGCATCGTGTATGGACCGATGATGGCAGCGCCTGATGGTTTCTTTCTGACCATTAAAGGAAAGGGTGGCCATGGTTCGGCACCTCATGAAACGATTGACAGCATCGCGATCGGTGCCCAGGTCGTTACGAATCTTCAATATATCGTGTCCCGCAATACGGATCCGCTCGACAACTTGGTTCTGTCCATCGGAAAGTTCGTTGGAGGGGAAGCAGCCAATGTCATTGCAAACTCCGTGGAGATTAGCGGGACGGTTCGTAGTTTTGATTTGAAATTCCGTGAATCCATGCCAATTCTTATGGAAAGGGTCATCAAAGGCATTACGGAAGCACATGGTGCCACGTATGAATTTAACTATCTAACTGGATATCGACCAGTCATAAATGACAACGAAGTGACCAAGCTCATTGAAGAAACTGTCCGTGAAGTTTATGGAGAAAAGGCTGTCGACCATCAGAAACCGATGATGGGGGCTGAGGACTTTTCGGCGTTCCAACAGAAGGCACCTAGCAATTATTTCTTGATAGGAGCTGGGAATAAGGAAAAGGGAATAACCCATCCCCACCATCATCCGCGTTTTACTTTTGACGAAGATGCCATGGAGTACGGTGTTAATATTTTTATCCATGCTGTTCGTAAGATTTTAGGATAGAATCCAAGGGGGAAATCACTGGAGAACATTAGAAATCCTTGCCTGGAAGGAAAAAAGAACTAGAATGTACATTACCCAAGATTTATGAAAGCACCTTCGCTGACCGTACGCTTAATTGGGTATGGTTACGCGAAGGTTTTTTCAATTGGAAGGAATTAAATGGTTTTGTGGCACTGAAAATGATTGATGGCATATTGTCATATTCGCTTTCATAAACTGTTACAAGCCAATAACCAAGGCCAGAAAGGAGTTGATCATGGTTGCTCGAAACCGATTCAACCGCTTTTCTTTATCCGTGTGTGCTTTCTAGGAAATTAAGCCCACGGCTAGAAATATTATGTTAAAATACAACATGAGATTTAAACATCAAAAAAATAGTGGTTTTTCTTAATTCAACCAGATTTGACAATAAAATGGTGAATATTCAGAATTCCGCTGTTTAAAAAAGGGGAGTTAAATAGGAGTATGAGAATTTCAGAATTAAAAAGGAACGCCCTTCAGTCTTTGGGAGGTAAATGGGGAGTAACTGTATCGCTAATGTTGCTTCTGTTCTTGATCAACATCATGTTGCCTTTTATTGTCGAAGTGATCGGAAGCGGTGGGTTTTCACAATGGCTCATGCAGGAAGAAACACCGATATGGTCTGATATCTTCAGCCTCGTCTTTACCATTGCCTTAATCCCGCTTACCATTTCAACCACTTGGTTCTACCTGAATTTGGTTAGGGAAGAAAACCCTGATATTCCAGAAGTATTTGCTATCTATAAAGAAGGAAAAACCTCTTTCAAGCTTATTGGTGCATCCATCTTACAAGGTATTTTCATTTTTTTATGGTCATTATTATTAATCATTCCGGGTATCATTAAAGGCATCGCCTATTCGCAGCTGTTTTTCTTATTGAAGGATCATCCTGAATACACGGTGCTTGAAGGCATTACAGAAAGCAGAAAAAGGATGAAGGGCTTGAAATGGAAGTATTTCCTTATGCACCTAAGCTTCATCGGATGGGGCATCCTTTGCATGTTCACGCTGGGAATTGGTTTACTATGGTTGATTCCTTATGCAGGAACAACAATGGCTGCATTTTATAATGAATTAATTGTGCCTCAAGATGACGATCAACAATTAGAGGTATAAAAGATCAACCGATAGCAACTGGCTATCGGTTTTTTTATTCCCGATTCCCCTTAAAAAGGTTAAATTGTTCATTTTGCCTGGTGTATAATAGAATATTGAGAATGCCATTTAGGGGGATTACATAGTGAGTGGGTATAATATTGCGGATCTGGTATACCAATTGTTTTGCCTTGTATTTCTAATCCTGATCATCGTGGGAACCGTATCCCTTTTCCGTTCAATCAAGCACCGTAAAACCAGACTGGATATCATGGAAAAGAAGATGGATGATTTGCATGAATTGATTAAAAGGGGCAAAAATTGACGGCTACAGTGCAGCCGTACAGACTGTAGACCAACTCGAAGAAAAGCGAGTTTGCCTGCAGTTTTTTTATTTGAAAAACGTTCCAGCTTGATTTCAGAAATCCGCTCCCTTTCCGCCGACTGTCTGCCAAGCCTCCTCACCGCAAGCGGCTGTGGGGTCTCGGCTAGCCAGTTTTTCGGCAGGAGTGTCGCAAATTTCTTCAATCCAATAGTAAGGATTAAAGTAAAAAAACATGAAGGATAATCTAGTCTTGTTTTAAAATCATGGTTCGGGATGGACCGTTCCAAAATCCCTTTTGTAGACAAACTCGAAGAAAAGCGAGCTTGCCTGCAGTTTTTTTATTTGAAAAACGTTCCAGTTAATTTCAGAGCTCTTTCCGCCGATAGTCTGTCAAGCTTCCTCGGCTAGCCCAGTTATTCGGCAGGAGTGTCACAAATTTTCTTAAATCCAGTGAGGGCTTAACTATCCGGACGGCTGCATGTGCAGCCGTTTTTCTATGCAGTGGAGTCATTCCGATTCAAACTCCGGCAATTATAAAAATAATTTATACTGAAATAACTTGGTGAAAGGACTTTCACCGAATTTGAAAATGAGGATTGGATTTTAAGCTTCAATTGAGAGACATAAAAAAATAGAAAAAGAAAGGGAATTGTAAAAAATAAGCAGTTTTACATAGGGTTGTTGGGATTGTGGGGCAAATTTCATGTAAGGCTGCTGGTATGGAAGATGCATGGTTTGTTGCGGGATTTTACCCTATAATGGAATAGATGTGTATTTAAGGATTTGGTGAAAAAGTCTATCAGGAATGCTCGACCCTTTAACAAATCGACTGAGATGGTAATGCTGAACATTCGATCCTTTTGTTAGGTAACTTTTGAAAAGTGGGAGGAGTCGGTATCATGAAAGAAATTATTGCAGTAAAAGAAATTACTAGATTTAAAACCCGGACGGAGGAATTTAGTCCGTACGCATGGTGTAAACGGATGTTAGAAAATGACCCGGTGAGTTATCACGAAGGAACGGATACGTGGAATGTTTTTAAATATGAAGATGTGAAGCGGGTTCTCAGTGATTATAAACATTTTTCAAGTGTACGGAAACGGACTACCATATCGGTTGGAACGGATAGTGATGAAGGCTCTGTGCCTGATAAAATCAAAATCACTGAAGCGGATCCACCTGAGCATAGAAAACGCCGTTCACTGCTGGCCGCAGCATTCACACCTAGAAGTCTTCAAAACTGGGAACCTCGCATTCAGGAAATTACAGATGAGTTGATTGGACAAATGGATGAGGAAACGGAAATCGATATTGTGCAATCATTGGCGAGTCCGCTTCCGATCATTGTCATGTCGGATTTGATGGGCGTTCCCTCGAAAGATCGTTTATTGTTTAAGAAATGGGTTGATACCTTATTCCTCCCCTTTGATAAAGAAAAACAAGAAGAAGTAAATGAATTGAAGCAAGTGGCAGCAAAAGAATACTATCAGTATTTGTATCCGATTGTTGTGCAAAAACGATTAAACCCGGCAGATGATATCATTTCAGATCTATTGAAGTCAGAAGTGGATGGGGAAATGTTTACGGATGATGAGGTTGTCCGGACGACCATGCTGATTTTAGGAGCTGGGGTCGAGACAACAAGTCATTTACTGGCCAATAGCTTTTATTCCCTGCTATATGATGACAAGGAAGTTTATCAAGAGTTACATGAAAACCTGGATTTGGTTCCGCAGGCGGTCGAGGAAATGCTTCGTTTTCGATTCAACCTTATTAAATTGGATCGCACCGTAAAGGAAGATAACGATCTATTGGGAGTGGAATTGAAAGAAGGGGATAACGTGGTTGTTTGGATGAGTGCAGCTAATTTGGACGAAGAGATGTTTGAAGACGCCTTCACCCTTAATATCCACCGCCCTAACAATAAGAAACATCTAACCTTCGGAAATGGCCCCCATTTCTGCCTGGGAGCGCCGCTAGCCAGGCTGGAGGCAAAGATTGCGCTTACTGCATTCCTGAAGAAATTCAAGCATATTGAAGCGGTGCCATCGTTCCAGTTAGAAGAGAATCTTACCGATTCAGCGACCGGGCAAACATTGACATCACTACCGCTTAAGGCATTCCGTACAGTTTAAAAAACGAAAAAACCTTTTGCACTAACCTGCATAAGGTTTTTTTCTTTTTAGTAGGGAAGCATGGCATACATGTTGAATGGCACCCGTAAAATCGAATTGATGTTCCTGAAGTCGTCAGGAAATCTTATAGTAACCCGAAGTTGAGGTGACAATGAAGAATGGAGTAGTATGATAAAGTAGAAAATTTTGTGCCCAGGCATGTTCCCCGAATTAGGTTGGCAGGCGATGAAGCAATTACACTCACCATGCAATGAAGAAGATATGATAAAATAGAAATTTCCATATGAAACGGTTTTATAAAGTGAAAGGATGTTATTATGAAATTAAAGCAGCAATTAACCATTGCCTTTATAGTAAGTGTACTTTCTTTAATCGGGTTCAGTTTCATGGCATTTACCATAAGTGCAAATGAATACCTGAAATTTGATGAAGATGTGATTTCCTTGGTGCAGGGATGGGAGTCTCCACTTCTCACGGACATCATGAAGTTCTTTACCTACATAGGTTCAACTGCTTCCCTGATCATCCTTTCCTTGATCATTTTGTTTTTCTTATATAGGGTTTTGAAGCATCGTTTGGAACTGGTCTTATTCACTGCAGTCATGGTTGGTTCACCTCTTCTCAATTTGATGGTTAAGCTATTGTTTCAACGCGCCCGGCCCGATTTACATCGACTCATCGATATAGGGGGGTACAGTTTCCCTAGTGGACATGCCATGAATGCATTTTCTTTATACGGTATTCTTACATTTTTGCTATGGCGTCACATTACGGCTAGGTGGGCAAGGATTCTATTGATTCTGATCAGCATGATGATGATTCTTTCGATAGGTATTAGCCGTATATACTTGGGGGTCCATTATCCTAGTGATATCATTGCCGGATATTTGGCGGGTGGTTGTTGGATCGCGATTGCCATTTGGTTTTTCCAAAGGTATCAAGACCGCCGGAAGAACAAAGATCGTTAATAAAGGGAGCAAGATTATTGCAAGATAAGCAGCCGACGGGTAACAAGTAAGCTGTTGATTCAAGAAAGTTAGGAGCGTATTAAATGGAAAACTGGATTACGGAATTCATGAATGATTTTGGGTATATAGGAATCTTTCTATTAATAGCATTGGAAAATATTTTCCCGCCTATCCCGTCAGAGGTCATTCTTACTTTTGGCGGCTACATGACAACAAAAGCGGATATGACGATTATCGGCGTCGTGATTGCTGCGACTATAGGGTCAGTGGCAGGGGCAGTCGTCCTTTATGGAATTGGTTTACTTCTTGATGTTAAGGTCATTGAAAAGTTCGTGGAAAGATGGGGCCATATTCTTCGGTTAACGGTATCGGACGTCCATAAGGCGAATTCATGGTTTGACAAGTACGGGGCATGGACCGTGTTTTTCTGCAGGTTGGTTCCGTTGATCAGAAGCTTGATCTCAATTCCTGCAGGCATGTCCCATATGAGCTTTTGGCTCTTTCTGCTTTACACAACATCCGGAACATTAATTTGGAACATCATCTTAGTCAATATCGGGGCAGCTGTTGGGTCTTCCTGGGAAGATATAGTAGGATATATGGACATTTATTCAAACATCGTTTATGCGATATTGGCTTTGTTATTGATTATTTTCGTTGTTTTGATTTTTAGAAGGAATAAAGGCAAAGTATAATTTAGAGTTTAGTTGATTGGGCCGTTATAATCGGCACTTCATTACATAACGGAAAATAACCGCCAAAGGCTGTCATTGCGACAGCCTTTTTCTTATGGAAGGAAGAAGGCTGTACCCAGAATAAAGGGGGAGTGCTTTGGACAAAATGAGTGAAACGAAAAAGGAATGAGGTTCGGTGCTATGGCTTCTTTTTTCAAACAAAAGAGACAAGTAAAGCAACGTGAAAAGAAAAAGGAAGATGAAAGTCAATCCAAAAGCAAAACGCCTGATTATATCGAAAGTTCCATTTCGGCCAATCTGGAAAAAGTGAAGAAAAAAACGGGAAACAGTCCGGACATCATTATCCGAACGTTGAAAATCGGGAAAGATCCGGAGATAAAAACAACTATTGTTTATGTGCAAGGTCTGATCGATAATCCAAGCGTTACGGACTTTATAATTGAATCAATCATGAAAAATCCTCACCTATCAAAAAACATACTTCCACAAGAAGCATTGGATATTATCTCTGAGGACGTAGTCTCCCTCGGTGGGGTAGAAACCGTCACGGACTGGGAAAAACTATTTTTGTCATTATTATCAGGGGACAGCATCATTTTTGTTGATGGAGTAAACACCGCCCTGGTTGCCAGTACAAGAGGAGGAGAGAAGCGCTCGATTCAGGAGCCAAGCACGCATTTGACTGTCCGGGGATCGAGAGAAGGGTTTACGGAATCGAATGGAACGAACATCGCCATGTTACGCCGCATCATCAATACCCCGGATTTATGGATAGAGTCGATGAAAATAGGCACGGTGACAAAAACGGACGTTTCCATCATGTATATAAATGGAATTGTCAAGGAAGGGATTGTCGAGGAGGTCAAGAAGCGCTTAAATCGAATTAACATCGATAGCATTCTTGAATCAGGATATATTGAACAATTGATAGAAGACCAGGTCATGACCCCATTCCCAACCCTTAACCATACAGAAAGACCGGATATGGTTGCGGGAAATCTTCTGGAAGGAAGAGTGGCGATATTCGTTAATGGAACGCCTTTCGTCTTGGTGGCCCCGGCAATATTCGTACAGTTTTTTCAATCTGTCGAAGACTACTATAATCGCTTTGACATTGCTTCAGCGACACGTTTTTTACGAATCATCGTTTTCATCATCTCGATAGTCGGACCGGCTGTCTATGTTGCAGCCACGACTTTTCATCAGGAAATGATTCCAACTAAGCTGCTGGTCATTGTAGCGGCCCAAAGGGAAACGGTTCCTTTGCCTGCCGTCGTTGAAGCGATTCTTATGGAAATGACCTTTGAAATATTACGGGAAGCAAGTCTTCGGATGCCAAAGGCCGTTGGTTCGACGATGTCCATTGTCGGAGCATTGGTCATCGGGCAGGCGGCCGTCCAGGCTGGTATCGTATCGCCGGCAATGGTCATCATCGTCTCGATCACGGCGATTGCCAGTTTTGCAACCCCTTCTTATGCCATAGCAATTTCTGCCCGCATTGTGCGGTTCGGATTCATCATTTGTGCCGGCACATTAGGTTTTTATGGGATGATTTTAGCTTTTATCGTCCTTATTGTCCATTTATGCAGCCTCCGTTCACTTGGAGTTCCTTATATGACACCGCTCGCCCCTCTGAATCCTGAAGGGCTGGGCGACACATTCTTCAGAAGACCTATGTGGGCCTTTAAGGAAAGGCCAAAATTATTAACCAACGAAAGTAATCTGATAAGGGAAGGCGAAAATCAAAGACCATTGCCTCCTGAATCACGCGGAATGAAAACTTCTGACGAGAAAAAAGGTGAAGGCAATGAATCGTAAAAGATTAGTTCCGCTCTTGATGATGTTGATCGCCACCACATTCACTACTGGCTGCTGGGATAAAACAGAGTTAAACGAAATGGCCATCGTCTCGGCGGTTGGACTCGATAGAAATAAAGAAGGAAAGTTAGTGGGAACGTTCCAAATCATTAATCCAAGCAATGTAGCGGGAGCTCTTCAGGGCGGAGGCGGAACGAATCCACCGATATCCATTTATAGGGCCGCTGGAAATAATATACTTGAACTGGATAATATCGCTTCAACTAAAATCTCCCGAGATATGTATTTTGCCCATGCCAACTTGATTGTCATCAGTGAGGAACTAGCAAAAGAAGAGGGCCTCAACGATATTTTCGACGCATTTGAGCGCTCACCGGAATTCAGGGCAACTACGAGGATCGTGATTGCCCGGGGTGTGAAAGCAAGGGATATTGTCGAAACGTTAACCGCAATCGATAAGGTATCTGCTGAGAAAGTCATTAGGACGATTGAAACCACTGAAAAAACCCAGGGGAAAAATATTAGCATCAATCTCCAAGAAGTGATCAAGAATCTGCTTAGTACCGGAAAAGAACCGATAATAAGCGGTTTTACCGTGAAAGGAAACACAGGTAAAGAGGATAAAATGGAGAATACCATGTCCTCGGATATTGAGGCAAACCCTAATGCAGCAGGGATAGGTGTTTTTAAAGATGGGAAATTGATTGACTGGCTGGATGGCGATAAGGCAATAGGATCAATGTGGGTATTGGATAGGATTGAAAATACCCATTTAAACATTGATTGGGAGGGGAAAAAAGACGCAATCACCTATTCAGTTATTCGCCAAAAAACCAACGTCGGGGCAAAATTGGTAAACGGCAAACCGAAAATATCGATAAAGGTCCATGCAGAGGGAGATATCCGGGAGGTGAATGTTCCTTTAAATCTAACCGATATGCATGTTCTGATAGATATTGAAAAGAAGTTAGCGAAAGAATTGAAGAAGGAGATGGAAGATGCGATCGTTCGGGCACAAAAAAATAAATCCGATATTTTTGGCTTTGGGGAGCTCATGCACGAATCCCATCCGAAAGAATGGAAGAAGTTGGAGAAAAATTGGGACGATGATTCTTTTCCTAAACTGGAAGTTGATGTGCAGGTAGAAACTTTCATTCGCCGTACCGGATTACGTAATAAACCGTATCTTTCGAATTTAAAAAAGGATGATCAATAAAGGAAAGGAAGTGGCATCCTTATGGAAAAGGCAAATATCAGCGGTTACCAGCTGTTCGTCCTTATTTTCCTGTTTGAAATGGGCAGTGCACTTTTGGTTGGGCTTGCAGGTGAAGCCAAGCAGGCTGCTTGGCTAGTCATCCTTATCGCGATGATAGGCGGATTTTTATTATTTTTCATTTATTATGGCCTTTTTCAATACTACCCTGATCAGTTGTTAACGGAATTTGTACGAAATATATTGGGGAATTTTCTAGGCAGGATCGTAGCTTTTCTATACATCCTTTATTTCATCTATCTTGCTGCAAGGGTGCTGAGGGATTTCGGAGATACGCTGCTTACTTTTGCCTATCCTCGTATTCCGTTATTTGTTGCGAACGCTGTATTCATTTTAGTCGTGGTGTATACGGTCCGTAAAGGGATAGAAGTATTGACGAGGACGGGGGAACTATTCTTTGTCTTGGAGAATTTACTTTTAATGACCTTCATGCTTCTGATTATTGCTTCAGGCATGATCCATTTAAACAACTTAAAACCCATTTTTGAAATGAGTGGGACAGAGATGATGAAAATGGGTTTCACTAAAACCGTATTCTTTCCATTTGGCGAGATCATAGTGTTTTTAATGATTTTTCCTTATTTAAATGAACCTCAGCGACTGAAAAAAATTGGGATATGGAGCTTGGCGACAAGCGGTATTTTTCTCGCGATAATAATGGCTGTGAATGTTGCTGTACTTGGGGTGGACCTTACAACACGTTCGCAATACCCTCTTCTTACCCTTATTCAGTCCATAGAGGTCGCGGGCTTTCTCGAACGTCTCGATGTGTACTTTTTGTTTTTGTTGATGATTGGCGGGTTCATCAAGATAAGTGTATTTACTTATGTGGCGGTAACGGGTACGGCGAATATTTTCAATGTTAAACAGCCCTCCAGACTTGCATACCCTGTTGGCTTTGTCATTTTACTGATTTCCATAATAATAGCAAGCAGCTATACGGAACATATGCATGAAGGGCTAGTAGCCGTACCGATATACATCCACCTCCCATTTCAGGTGATCATTCCATTGCTTCTCTTGATCATTGCCTTTTTTAAGAATCGAAAAAAAAGAAAGGCCGGCACCAAAATAAGTTCCTGAAAGGTTGAGTTGATCAAAAATGAAATTCTTCGGTATTACGGTTTTGATTCTGATCCCTTTAGTGGTCATATCATTAGGTATGGATATTCTATTAGGATTTGATTTGGATAATTCAATCAAACATGCCTTTAATCCTTTTTTGGTGAAGGACCCCGCTGAACTGATCCTTTTTCTCATTCTTCTTGTATTCCTTTTGTTCAGCTTCTTTTATCGAAAAAAAAAGCAAGGCAACACCAAAGGACAACAATGATGGTGCAATTCCCCTTGCTGAAATAGAGATGAACTCCAAATATGGGAGTTTGTCTTTTTGCTTTTTTCAACCCTGCAAACCCATTTCATAGTATGATGATAAAATGAGCTTAATTTTTAGCGTAATGTAAAATCACTCAACAAAAAACCCCCGGGAGGTGGACGGCAATTTGGATATCAAATTGAATCAAAAAATCATAAAAGACATGTGCGGGGCCGTCTCCTTCAAAAGAGGGGAAGCTTTTCAGCGTGCAAATAAAGTGAAATTTGAAAGCTACCGTCATGATGGTTGTGAAGCAACGGTTAAAGGCAAGGAAGACTTTCATGTCACGATTGAGGAGGATGCTGTCGGCGGTTTTCAGACAAAATGCAGCTGTCCTACGCTAACTTCCTTCCATCAGGATTGCCAGCATATTGCAGCCGTCCTGCTGTCGGTTTACGACCATCAGCAAGGTGGAACGATCCCTGAGGGCCTGAATTCAACCGTTTCTGAAGCTTCAGCCAATAAGAAATTGTCAGAGGGCTTGCTTACCCTTTTCGATAATCAGCCTGTCCGCAAAAGCGGTCATCAGCGCCACTTTGAAAAAAGAAAAGTGCTTGAAGCAGAGTTTACGTGCAAACCAGTATGGATGGGCACGGAACAATATATGTTAGGACTGGAAATGAAAATCGGTTCTTACAATGTGTCGAATGTTCGGGATTTCCTGAAGCGCGTTAAAGACGGAAAACCTGCCGAAGTGTCCCATTCATTTATATATGACCCGGTATTGCATTGTTTTCAGAATGAAAATGATTTCGTGCTTCAGGAGCTCATAACAGTAATATCGGATGAAAAAGTCTATGTTGACGCCATGACGGATAAATCTGAATATACATTGGACAATCACTTATTACTTTTGCCTCCATCTTCTTTTCGAAGGCTTGTCCCCATCCTTGAAGTAGCGCCATTGGTGAAGCTTGCCCATGGTGGCCTTACATTCAATAGCTTTCGTTTATCAAACGGACCGCTTCCTTTACAGTTTGACTTTACCGAAAGCGAGGTCAAAGGTTATCAACTGAATATTAAAAGGCTGCACGAGATGATCGTCATGAATGCATACACATTGATTCTATTTGAAGGGAAATTGGTTCAGCTCGAAAATGAGGATTTCCAGCGCCTTTCTGAGTTAAAGCAAATGATGGAGGATTCGGGGATGGATCAAATTCCAATCCATCATGACCAGCTGGAATTATTCCTGGACAAAGTGGTACCAGGTTTGAAAAGACTCGGTGAAGTCCATATAGCAAGATCCATCACCGAATTGTTTTTGAAGACTCCGCTGGTTGCAAAGCTATACTTGGATCGAGTAAAAAACAGGCTGCTAGCGGGGCTGGAATTCATTTATGAAAATATCGTGATCAACCCTTTGGAAAAACAGGAATCCAAGGCAGTATCCATGCTTATTAGGGATGTGGATAAGGAGTCGGAGATACTGAAGCTGATGGAGGATAGCCAGTTTGCCAAGACGGACGGCGGCTATTTCTTGCATAATGAAGAGTTGGAGTATGAGTTTTTGTACCACATCGTTCCGAAACTCCAAAAGCTGGTACAAATCTATGCCACGACGGCAGTAAGAAACCGGATTTCCCGTGGAAATGCTGCACCGAGGATTAGGGTGAATATCAAAAAAGAACGTACTAATTGGCTCGAATTCAAATTTGAAATGGATAATATCCCAGATAAACAAATTCGTGAGGTCTTAGCAGCGCTTGAAGAAAAGAGGAAGTACTTTCGTTTAAGGAATGGATCGCTGCTTTCCCTTGAAACAAGGGAATACGAGGAAATCAATCGTTTTCTGAATGCATTGCCTGTACAGGATGAAGACCTGGAGAGCACGCTGAACATGCCAATCGTAAAAGGGCTTCAGCTCCTTGATTCCGTGAATGACAGCCAGACATTCACAATTGAGGAGTCATTCCGTCAGTTTTTGGATAACATTGGGAATCCGGGCTCCTTGGAGTTCACGGTGCCAAATAGTCTAGTCCCGATCTTGCGCGAGTATCAAAAAAACGGCTATAAATGGATGAAAATACTTGCCCAATACGGTTTTGGCGGAATTCTTGCTGATGATATGGGACTGGGAAAAACACTGCAAAGCATCGCGTTCATTTTATCCGAGCTGCCTGACATCCGTGAGAAAAGGGTTCCGGCGCTTATTGTCTGCCCATCATCATTGACCTACAATTGGCTGAGCGAATTTACTAAATTCGCTCCTGATATACAAGCCGTCGTCGTTGATGGCGACAAGACGGAAAGGACGAAGCTGCTTAAGGAAGCGAAGGATGTGGATGTAGTGATCACCTCTTATCCATTGCTCCGGAAAGACATCGCGTCGTTTGAAAAGCAGAACTTCCATACGGTGTTTTTCGATGAGGCACAGGCCTTTAAGAACCCAGTGACACAAACGGCACGAGCGGCCAAGAAGATCAAAGCGGCACATCGCTTCGCGTTGACTGGTACGCCTATCGAGAATTCACTAGAAGAGCTCTGGTCCCTTTTCCACGTCGTATTCCCTGAACTATTCATGGGGTTAAAGGAGTATAGCAATCTCTCAAGGAAGCAGATTTCCCGCAGGATCCGCCCATTTTTGCTGCGGAGAATGAAAGAGGACGTGCTAGGTGAACTTCCGGAAAAAATCGAGTCGCTGGAATCGATGGAACTGCTTCCTGATCAGAAGAAACTGTACGGCGCCTATCTGGCGAAGCTGCGGCATGATACGCTGAAACACCTGGATAAGGACACCCTCCGGAAAAATCGGATCAGGATCCTCGCTGGCTTGACCCGGCTTCGGCAAATATGCTGTCACCCCGCCTTGTTTGTGGACGGATATAAAGGCAGTTCAGCTAAATATGAGCAACTGATGCAAATTGTCGAGGAATCGAAGCATTCTGGAAGACGGGTGCTGATTTTCTCGCAATTTACAAAAATGCTTCAAATTATCGGCAGGGATTTGGCCATGAAGGGACAACCTTTTTTCTACCTGGATGGACAAACCCCATCAAAGGAACGTGTGGAAATCTGCAATCGATTTAATGCAGGAGAGCGGGATATATTCCTCATTTCATTGAAAGCGGGAGGTACGGGTCTCAACCTGACGGGTGCCGATACAGTCATTCTATATGACCTTTGGTGGAATCCGGCAGTTGAAGAACAAGCTGCGGACCGTGCCCATCGAATGGGACAGAAGAATGCGGTTCAAGTCATCAAACTTATTGCCCGTGGCACAATCGAAGAAAAAATGAATGAACTTCAAGAGAAAAAGAGACATCTTATTGAAGAAATCATCGACCCTGGAGACAAATCGTCGTCTGCACTTACAGAAGAGGATATCAGGGAAATATTGATGATATAAGGGATCAGCTGAAGGTAATCTTAGTAATGAATTGAATAGTTTAATTATGGAGCATTCCTTTGTAATGAGGAATGTTTCTTTTATTTTTAAAAAAGAAAAGGATATTTAGGTAACAATAATAATATAATAAAAAACAACAATGTTTTATTGTAAAACGATAAAATGTGTGTTAAATTCAAATTGATAAAAAATAAATGAGGTGCTTTTTATGAAACAAGTGTCAACGATCTTTTTGAAGATAGCCGTTATTCTTATTGGAATGCCGGTTCTTGCTTTGTGCATCTTTGTGGTGCCTAAGATTGCGAATTTTGCAGCAGAATTATATCCGGATATGACTTATTTGAAATATCTCGTTTTAATCGATTTGTATGCATCGGCGATACCTTTTTACTTTGCTCTATATCAAGCCTTTAAACTTTTAAGCTATATTGACAAGAACAAAGCTTTCTCGGAATTATCTGTAAGAGCTTTAAAGACTATAAAAAATTGTGCAATCACAATCAGCAGCTTGTATGTGGTAGGAATGCCGCTCTTTTATCTCATGGCGGAGATGGACGACGCCCCAGGCATCATAGTAATCGGATTGGTCGTCATTTTTGCTTCAATGGTGATTGCAGTCTTTGCTGCTGTTCTTCAAAGGCTTTTGCAAGAGGCCATCGATATAAAATCAGAAAATGACTTAATAGTCTGAGGTGAATAACATGGCAATTATAATCAATATTGATGTGATGCTGGCTAAAAGGAAAATGAGTGTTACAGAGCTTTCTGAGAGGGTTGGAATAACGATGGCTAACCTTTCCATATTGAAAAACGGCAAGGCAAAAGCGATTCGATTATCAACTTTAGAGGCGATTTGCAAGGCGTTAGAATGTCAGCCAGGAGATATTTTAGAATACCGGAATGATGAAGACACCCAAGGATAATGGTAAAGGGGAGTAAAACATGAATTTAACCAAAAAAAAATGGAGACACCAATCATGCGAGCACTAAAGCAACTCGTTCGGTTTGGTTGGGAGCAGGCCCTATCATGTTTGTTTCCTGCCGTTATTTTTGCCTCTTTGGCTATTACAAAATTCATTCCGCTTCCCTTCCTGCCGCGGTATGACTGGCTACTCATCATCTGCCTTCTGATGCAATGGTGGATGGTGCGTTCCGGGCTTGAAACACGGGATGAACTAAAGGTTATCACATTGTTCCACCTTATTGGACTTGCTCTTGAACTTTTCAAGGTACATATGGGCTCTTGGACTTATCCAGAGGAAGGTATTTTTAAAATCTTTGGAGTGCCTCTGTATAGCGGATTCATGTACGCAAGTGTAGCGAGTTATCTTTGCCAGGCGTGGAGGAGGTTAAAGGTTGAACTGGTCAAGTGGCCGCCGTTTTTGGTCGTTGTATCTCTTGCAGCTGCGATTTATTTGAATTTTTTCACCCACCATTATTGGATTGATGTTCGTTGGTGGTTATCTGGACTTGTCATCATCGTCTTTTGGCGGTCATGGGTCACATACGAGGTTGGTGGAACTCGATATCGTATGCCAATCGCGCTTTCTTTTGTGCTCATCGGATTTTTTATATGGATAGCCGAAAATATCGCAACGTTCTTTGGAGCTTGGGAATATCCAAACCAAACCGACGCATGGAGTCTCGTTCATCTAGGAAAGGTAAGCTCATGGCTCTTATTAGTGATTGTTAGTTTTCTTATAGTAGCGACGCTAAAGCAGGTTAAGGGGAAAGATTCCACTAAGATGGATGCTAATCATTTTTTATAAAATGACTTCACACCAAGAAAATAAATAAGTAAAGACGACACATTAATCGATATATAAATTGTGTCGTCTTTGTTTTTCTATGCTTTTATATACTTGATCACATAATGGTAATGCGGTGTCATATTCCGAATTTCTACAAAAGTAAAATCACCTTCACTCATTCCTATGAAACAAGTTTTAATCCCACTGCTGCGCCAAGGACCATGGCTATAAAAACGACCCTTCGCCAATCTTTGGATTCCCCATATAATAGCATCCCGATTATCGCTCCGCCTGATGCGCCGATTCCTGTCCAGATAGCATAAGCCGTCCCCATCGGCAAGGTTTTCATGGCATAAGCAAGAAAAAGGAAACTTGCTCCAAATCCGATGAATAACAGCAGCAAGGATTGCCAATTACGGTCTTTGTGCAATTTATTTATCATCGCTACCCCAAACATTTCAAATAGCCCCGCTAAGATTAAAGAGACCCAAGCCATTATGATTCATCCCCTTTCTCAGCCTTATCATCAGTCACTAGCTTCAAACCGATCACCCCTGATAATAAGAGGAGGATCAATAGCGTTTTGCTCAGCTTGAAGGATTCCCCAAAGAAAATGATTTCGGAAAAAACGGTACCGGCTGTCCCCATACCGACAAAAACGGCATATACCGTTCCGACAGGAAGCTTCCTGCCAGCCATTATCATCAAGTAAAAACTGATGATGATCGAAATGACCGTTCCAGACCAAGTCCAAAAGTCATCTGCATGTTTTAAGCCAATCACCCAAAATACTTCAAAAAAAGCTGCAATGAATACTTTAATCCAGTTTGTGCTCATGAAATATCGCACCTCCGATTTTATTCTTTACCAAAAAAACAAAAAAAGCCCAAGAGATAACTGTTAAACAGTTTCTCCCAGGCTTTTATCCTTCCGTGACACAGCATGCTGTGAGTTTTCTCTCGGACCAGACCAGCAATAAGACGCACTGCGGAACCCTAGAAAACCTTTGACATATGCAATTACCTTTCATTATACATACTTTTTGAACTTACTCAAGGTAAAAGTTTAATGAAAAAATGGATGGTGAGCTTTTTGCCACTTTAAAAAATCATCAATTAATCATGACCTGTCAATGGAAAAAAAGAACGTAGTCAGTTTCTGTTTTCAGGTCGAAAAAGCCCCGAAATCTTATCCGGGGCTTTTTTGACTTGCTCTTTAGGCACTCACTGTCCGTTTCCGGGATGAACCTTGTTTTTTATGTGATACATAGCTATGCAGGATCATTCCTATGATGACGATAAAGATACCGAACCACGATAACGGAGAAGGGATCGGTAAAGATAGGAATAGCAATTCGCCGGCTAGGGCAAAAAGGACCTCCATCGATTGTGTAGCTTCGACTGAAGCTAATTTCTGCATATTTCCACTTACCAAATCGGTCGCTTTGAAAAAAAGGACCGTGGCAATGACACCTGAAAATAGTGCGACCAAAAGGGATTGGAAACTCTGCATCTTCGTCGGCGCCCCTACTGTAAAGAAACCGTACAGTGAAAGCAGGAACCAGAATGGCAAACTCGCCAAAGTCATTCCCAATACACGCTGGTAAGCATCCAAACGTCCTTCGGATACTTCCATCATTTTGCGATTTCCCAAAGGATATGCAAACGAGGCGATTACGATTGGAATCACTCCCAGCCAAAGATTGGCCATAGAAATATGCTTGGTGTGTTCCAGTTGCATCAGGGTGATTCCTAGCAGGATGATCATGGACATGAGGAGACCTTTCACCGAAACCTTTCCTCTTTGCCTTTCGAGCCCATCTTTCGTTTGCACATTTTCAAAAAACAGCGGCGCAAGTAATGCACCCGAAATGATCGTGATTTGCCAAGTGCCGGCGATTAGCCAGCCAGGTGAGTAGGCGGATGCAAAGCATAAAGGAGCATAAAATAACCCAAAACCGACAAAACTCCAAAGCAGCCAAGGACCTGGTTTTTCTCTCATCACTCGTAAAAGGGGACGCAGATTTTTTCTGCTTAATACGATACAAAACAGAAAAGGCACCATAAAGAAATAACGCAGCGAAGCACTCCATATCCAACTGCCGCCAGACAACTCCATGGCCTGATTCAAAACAAAAGTAAATGCAAAAAAGAAAGCAGAACAAATACCTAATATAATCGGACGCAATTGACTCACCTCAATCTGTTTTATGAGTCAGTAAGACTCTGGAAGGATGGCAATCGTTTCGGCTTTCTGGAAGATTTATCAGAAATATCTACTGTGTCAATTTTCGCAATATTATAAGCGATCAATTTAAATTGTCCATCAAAAGCAAAAGAAAATCAACAGGATTCTTTTAGGCTAGCGAAATTCATTCACTATAATTCGACATGGAATGAAAAGAATGCTAGTTGGAATTAAATGAAGACGTTTCCATTTTAATATTTTAATTAACAAAATGTACCAACAAAACAAGCAGGAAATATTGTTATGACGCGTGTTATAAAGGAATTACTAATATTTTATATAAAAATCATATAGAGGCAGATAATATACGAAGATACGAGAATTGACGAATATGGGAAGGAGTGGTATCTTTATAGAAGTGCAAATAATGTCGAATGGTGACGAAATATATAGATGCAACATTCGCAAGAAAGTTAGTGGGGTAAATTAAATGAAATCTACAGGTATTGTACGTAAAGTTGACGAATTAGGACGGGTAGTCATTCCAATTGAACTACGCCGAACATTAGGAATTAATGAGAAAGACGCTCTGGAGATTTATGTAGAACAAGAGCGCATCATCCTTCAAAAATATAAACCAAACATGACTTGTCAGGTTACAGGTGAAGTTTCCGATGACAATATGAAACTTGTTGACGGTAAATTAATACTTAGCCCTGAAGGTGCCGAACTTCTAATTAAAGAAATTCAAGCCAGCATGGAAACTGCTAAATAATTAATATGCTAGATAAATAGCATCCAAGTGTAGGGAGGTTTTCCCTACACTTTTTTATATTAAATGGTGAAATAATAAAAATGATTCGATTCACGGACGAAACCATTCTTTTCATAAAGCTTCTGTGCTTTAACATTATCCTTACCTGTCTCCAGTGAAACCCCTTTGGCACCTGTTTCCCGTGCAAAAGTGATGGCCGCGTTCAATAACTCCTCGCCAAATCCCTTTTTGCGGGCGGACTCCCTCACGAATAAATCATTCAATACCCATGAACGCATCATACTGACAGATGAAAAAGAAGGGTATAATTGTACAAAACCAATAGGATTTCCTTCATCATAGGCCATAAAAACCACAGAATCCCCATTTGTCAGCCTTTCTCTTAAAAACTCCCTTGCACGACCAGGATCAGAGGTTTGCTCATAAAACACCCTGTATAAATCAAAAAGTTCCGTCAGTGATTCCAGCTCATGTAATGTAGCCTTCTGTATGCTCATAAATGGACCCCCAAATGTTAGAATAATCTAAATTTACCATTTAATCATGCTATCCGACAAATTCCGGACCACATTTTCCAGCACCAAAAATCTGGATGGAGCTCAAAAAGGGACCATCCTGATTTTTTTCATCATGTAGAGGGCTATTAAACCCAAGATGAGCAGCAAACTTATGAGATATCAGCGTTTATCCATAGAATGCAGCAGCAACTCACGATATATAGGCGTTTACTCGTGAGATTGTGCGATTTATTCGTGAGTTTAGAGCAAATACTCGTGAGTTTGGGCAATTTACTCGTGGAATTGGAGCAAATACTCGTGAATGGAGCAATACTCGTCGAAGGTAGCAGCAACCTCATGAGATATAAGCGTTTACTCGTGAGTTTGGTTGATTTACTCGTGAAATTGAAGCAAATACTCGTGAGTTTAGCCAATTTACTCGTGAATGGAGCATTATCCATAGAATGCAGCAGCAACCTCACGATATATAGGCGTTTATTCGTGAATTAAGCCAACTTTACTCGAGTGGTTTAGCTTCTAATCCGCCTGTGTTAAGGATATGAACATTTACGTTTATATCATGTATTGAATCCTTATCTAAATAATCCTTCGGCTCTTTTAAATGATTCTTTTGCCAGTATTTTGTTTCTTTGATATAAAGGGTGTTGCCTAAGTTTAAAGGGTCTGCGTTCTTTTGGAGCCCTGTTTTAAACGTTGTTTGGATTTCTTTTTTTATTTCATTTTCAAATTTTCTTTTTAATTTATCCATTTCTATTTGTGTGTCCAGTCCTTGGATTATGCCGGATACATCAATTTCAATCACAAACTTATATTTCCCATTCTTGAAAACTGGTTTTACTTTATGATCCGGATGGGAGAAAGAGGCATAGATGTCTTGCTTATTCATGGTAATGTTCACTGGAGTTTTGTTGGTCCTTTTAGTGAGCCAGCGGACACCGCTCAATTCTTTTTCAGAGAACCAGGGCTGGGACACTTTATAGTAAATGACAAATGCACCATCCATATAGAGACTTTTTCGATTTTTATCTTTTTCCTTCCAAACTTTATCGTTCCAGGAAATGGAGGGTAAAATGGTTGTAGATGCTTTTTCCCGCTGATTGGAATAATACCTTTGGACCGTAATGGGTTGGATGAATGATCTAATCCGGTATACATCATCCGGAAAATATAATGTCGTGTATAAAGGCGACAAATTAAAAAAGCCGTTAATGGAGAATAGCTCATCCATTGAACTTTTTGTGGCAAAAATATTGGCTGAGTATCTAAGCAATTGGTTTCTGTAAATATAATCCACTATTTCTGTGCTTTGCCGATTCAAAACATTTTCACTGATTACAAATGTGGATACATGCCCTATATAGAGAGACTGTTGAGTATTGCGCATTAGTTGATTAATGGCGATTGAAATGGACCGTCCTTTTTGTTTCCCTACATATACGGGAGGGGCTTGAGTCGGCTTCGATTCCGTTTTAGCTACAGCAGCGAAGTCTACAAGTTGCGTATATACAACGTATTCCCCATCTTTGTAATCTATCCCTATAGCTGTTATATAATGAAAATCCTGGATCGTTTTTTCGTCCCAGCAACCCGAAAGTAAAAAGATTAAAGGAAGGGTCAACAAAAAGTTACAGATGCGGAACATGACGCTACTGCCCCTTTCTAGTCTTATCTTGAGCTGCCAAGGATCGCTTGCTAAGGGAGTTCCATGGCCTCATTACTAATGAATCCAGTATTTTAATGAATCTTGGTGGGTTTAGCCCATCAAGATAAGCAACCCCGAAGGAATCCAGTCTGGATAATAAAGTGACAATGGTGAGTAAACCGATTATCATGCCGTAGATTCCATAAATACAGCTTAGTAACAAAACAAACATACGGAGTACAGTGACGGCAGATGTTAAAGACTGGTTTACAAGTGTATAAGATGCGACAGAGGTTACGGCAGTGACCACAAGCATGGTTTGTGAGGTCAGTCCTGCCCTTATCGCGGCATCACCGACAATGAGACCGCCTACAACGGCAACTGTCTGCCCAACCGCTTTAGGTAACCTGACTCCGGATTCACGGAATAATTCAAATAAAATGAGCATGAGAATGAATTCCATCGTGGCAGATAAGGGGAGTCCCAGCCTTGAAAGGGTTATGGTGGCTAGTAACGGAAACGGCACCTGTTCAATATTGAAAGCGGAAATGGATATCCAAAACCCGGGCAATAAAATCGTTATCCCAATCCCTAAAACACGAAGAAGTCGCTCAAGGCTTACAAATAGATATGGGAGATTCGAATCTTCTGCAGTTTTTATTTGCAATAGTAAGGTAGAAGGAGCCACTATTATGGTAGGCATACCGTCGATGATCAGAATGAATCTTCCTTGATTGAGTGCTTCCACTGCAAAATCAGGGCGGCTCGTGTAATGAGTGAGTGGGAATATACTATATTTAGCATTTGAAATCAATTCCTCCAGTTGTTGACTGCTCACCAATATATCAATATCAATGGAGTTAAGCTTGGACCTTACATTTTTGACCAGTTCGATGTCAATAATGTCATCCATGTACATTAGAGCGACTTTCGTTTGACTGCGCCTGCCAACGATAAAGTCTTCATAGACAAGCGATTTCGTTTTCAGACGTTTTCTGATTAAAGCGGTATTCATTGATAAATCCTCGACAAATCCATCTCTTGGACCCCTTACCGAGACCTCGAAAGAAGACTCCTCAGGCTGCCGGTTCGGAACTTTGGACAAATTTAGTGAATATAAATTTTGGCTTGACGGTATGAACAATAGGGCATTCCCAGAGAAAATCTCCTGTTGGACACTAATAAATTCACTATCAATAGTCACTTTCGTCAAATCTACCAATGGTTTTAGCTTGTTGATTGCCTCTTCCGCATCGATCCTCTCATCCAATTCCATCATTTTATTTAACTTTTCCAAAATTCCCTCGTTCAATAAACTGATATTAGCCATACCCGAGCAATAAAAAATAAGGACAGGAATGGGTCTTTCGGTTTCTCCGATATAAATCGTGTCAAACATGATATCTGAACTTGAACTGAATAACTCCCGAAAAGTCTCTTCCTTTAATTCAGGCAGGGTTGGCTCATTTTTGGATCGTTTCATTCTCATGTTTTTTACCCTCCTTAGAATTAATGAACGTGCCTATAAATAAAAAGGTGGACAAAATGATCAGGAAATATAAAGCGCCAGGGTAGTAAAAAGTTTGAGTTATATGCAAGAACTTGAAATTACTGTAGGGAACGATGGAGACGATCACCATAAGAAAACCTACAGCGAAGAGAATTCCTACCTTCATTTTGTTCGTTTTTCTATTAAAGACTTCCGTTATTAAGAATAAAGCTAGGGAAACACGGATATAGGCCCCAGCAAGCCATTGATAAATGGAAAAGAAATCTGTATGTTCAATATATTTTCCAATTGTCAGCAAACGCCATTGTTCATAGGCAGGGTATCTCATGGCTTCGGCTAATGTCGGTCCGAATTCAGCGATTCCAGCCGTTAATGGGCCGAAAACCAGAAAAACTAAACCAATACATAAGAAAACCAATGTCTTGTGACTAATCGTATCCGTAAGTTTTTCCTGAAAAAAGGTGAGTAAAACCAGTTCCATAAGACCATATGCAGCATATTGAAAGGATTTAATACCGTTAAAATAGCCATTCTCAAAAAGGGGAAGAAGATGACTATAATCTTTAGTCGGTATATTTCCAGTCGCAACCAAAATACCAAGTAACACGACAGCGGGCAATAATACGGAAGAACTGATGGCAATGGATCGCAAGCCTGAATGGGCCAAGAATATGCATAACAGGGTAAACGGGATGATAATGGCCAAACTTGGGGTTTCAAAAAGAAAGCTTGTAGTGATCCAATCAATCGTTTCCTTTGTAGTGGCCAAAACAAGGCTGATCAGGTAAATCACTATAAAGAATAAAGCGATATTTTTAATAAGTTTTCCAAATCTATTTTCTAGCCAATCCGTCAGGGATTGATTATTCATATTCTTGATTAACCTCGATAATATGTAGACCCAAATCGGGATCAACCCAATCGTAATGATAGAAAAAAACCAAGCATCCCTTCCGCCGGTGGATAGGAGGAAAGGGATCAAAATAACGTGATTAAGAAGGCCGATTGATAAAAAGAAGATGCCAAGGGTTTGTATCGAACTAATTTTCTTCAAGATGATCCTATCCCCATTTCCATTGTTTAAAGATTAGATTGATGCACATGCCATTCATTTGTTTATGGTTGCTAAATGTGGAAATAGTATACGTGCTAATAACATGGATTAAATTTCCTGCTGGTTAATGATGAGCATGGGAGCAAAGCAAAGTACACCGGCAAAAAGGATTTGTCAGCATCTATAAAGAATATATATAGATGCTATTTTTATTGAACATCAAGGAGGAATGAAGATGGATTTAAGATACCCGATTGGAAAGTTTCAGTTTGACGGGGAGATTACTAGTGTAGCCGAGGGGTGGCTCAACGAGATTAATGCTTTGCCTCGGATGCTGCGGGATACGGTAGGTAACATGGATGATGAACAGCTTGATACGGCTTATCGTCCTGGAGGATGGACGGTGCGCCAAGTGGTGCATCATGTTGCTGATAGTCATATGAATGCGTATATTCGCTTCAAATTGGCCCTTACGGAAGAAAGTCCGGTCATTAAACCATACGAAGAGGGGCAATGGGCAGAACTGCCTGATTATGATTTGCCGATTGAAATTTCTCTATCACTAATCGAAGCTGTACATATCCGCATGGGCAAACTTTTATCGGGTCTTCATTCAGACGACCTGAGCCGAACATTCATCCATCCCGATTCAGGAGAGGTAACTGTCGGTGAAAATATAGGCGTTTATGCCTGGCACGGACGCCATCATCTGGCTCATATTACTTCTTTATCAAAGCGCCAGGGATGGTTGAATATGACGGAGAAAGGTGTGTGATTACTGTGAACGCCGATGTGAAAATCGAACAATTAACATCAATCGAATACCATCTTAATGAACTTTCCGACCTTTTGGCGCAGGTTGTGGATGCTGGCGCGTCCATAGGTTTTTTACCTCCCATGGAACGGTCTGAGGCGATTGATTATTGGAGTAGTGCCATAAATCCT
The DNA here is from genome assembly GCF_036541465.1 of Bacillus sp. CFBP9009. Taxonomy (NCBI): domain Bacteria; kingdom Bacillati; phylum Bacillota; class Bacilli; order Caryophanales; family Bacillaceae; genus Bacillus; species Bacillus sp. CFBP9009. Next base: position 463,630 of record NZ_JAZHFU010000001.1, read on the forward strand.
GAGGTGATTCTATTAGTTGCTAAATTACAGGGTAAGATAGTCGGGAGTGTACAGTTACATTTATGTTCAAAGCGGAACGGCGGCCATCGAGCGGAAATCGCAAAATTAATGACACATACTGGTTATAGACGAAATGGAATAGGACGTTCACTCATGCTAGAGGCTGAGAACAGGGTCAAGCAAGAGGGACGGACATTATTGGTCCTGGATACAAGGGAAGGGGATCCTTCTAACTCCCTGTATACATCATTGGGATATATTCAGGCAGGCAGGATTCCTGATTATGCGAAATCGGCAAATGGTGAATTACATCCGACCATTTTTTATTATAAAAATAAGATTGGGTAACGAATTGAAAGGGGTGAATCTAAGTGCAAGCTGTCATCGAAAAAGAAGGTAATGGGATTATCGCAAGATTCGATCGCCTGCTCAATCATTCGGTTGAAAAGGTATGGAGTGCTTTAACGGAGAATGATAAGGTGGAAAAGTGGATGTCCAACCTGGAGATGAAGGACCTTCGAAAAGACGGGACCATAAAATTCAATTTCAATGATGGGTCAGGGAAATCTTTTGATATGAAGATCAGGGACTTCCAAGAATCTGCCGTTTTAGATTTTGAATGGGGGGACGGCTGGGTTCGTTTCGAGGTATCCCCTGAAAAGGATGGATGCTCATTAGTATTGAAAGAATCCATCACGCCAGTTAATGATCATACATCAAAAGATTTGGCAGGCTGGCATATATGCCTTGATATGTTTAGTGATTTACTTGATGGTCATCATCAGGACTTCCCGATGGATGAATGGGAAAATTGGCATAAGGAATATACGGCCGCCGTCAAACGAATTGATGGATGAATGACATGTGTGGCATGCAGGTGGATACATAAGGAAGCGGAACAATTAATTTCGGCCAAAGCCGAAGTGATGCTTCTGCCATGAAGGAAGTTTTTAATTGATATTCCAGTTGGCTCCATGTTAAGATGACTTTAACTTTTAAGAAATGGAGGTTTTCCTTGTGACATTTATCAGACTGCGTTTCCAATCTTTGAACCGTTAATTGAATACGTTCAAGGGCTCTGCATGTCCGCAGGGTAAATGGGAATGGTCTGTCTATTTTTAAGGAAACCTTCATTTTACGCTTTTATGAAAAAAAGAGACGATTTCAACCTCTTTTTTTGCTGTCCAGCTGAAGCCGCGGGAACCTTTGTGGATCAAAGGTTTTCGCTAATCCAGTTGACTTTAAAATAGAAGAATTATTAAGGGGAGAAATACTTTACCTATCCAAGGTGGTCATTTTGGATACGTGTAAAGTGGTGAATTCTCCATTGTATTGACCAAACCGAACGCCAGTGGGAGATTATTTTTTATCGTGAAAATAATTATCCTATCAGGTTTCTTTAGATAGGTTCTGATCCATTTACTCTAAACACAGGCAGATAGCCTGTGTTTTTTTTTAGGGCGTTAAGAAAAAAATATTGAAAATAGAATGAGGTGTTTAAGAGATGAAATCATTAAATGAACAAGTAAAAGACAATTGGAAAAAGAATATCACTCTTTTTCTAGGCAGTCAGACCATATCCCTCTTTGGTTCGTCCTTAGTTCAGTATGCCATCATGTGGTATATCACGTTGAATACACAGTCGGGTGTCATGATGACGATATCCATCGTTTGTGGTTTCGTGCCTACTTTTATACTCTCCCCAATCGCGGGGGTATGGGCAGACCGCTATAATCGGAAGATGCTGATCATTCTTTCGGATTCATTGATTGCCATTTCAACGCTGATATTGGCCATCTTGTTTTTAATCGGCTACGATGAGCTTTGGCTGCTTTTCGTCATGTCCGCTGTCCGGGCGATCGGAACTGGAATCCAGACTCCTGCGGTCGGGGCCATTCTTCCGCAGCTTGTGCCAGAGGATAAGCTTACGAAGGTGAATGGGACAAATGGAAGTATTCAAGCGCTGGTGATGCTCGTTTCCCCCATGGTGAGCGGCGCGCTGCTTACGATGGCTTCAATCGAAACCATTTTCTTCATTGATGTGATTACAGCTGCAATTGCCATCTTCACATTGCTGGCATTTTTGAAAATTCCAGCACATGCGAAGGCATTACAAAAGCAAACAACCAGCTATTTCACCGATTTGCAAGAAGGATTCAGTTATATCAGGAATCACGACTTTCTTAAGAAGTTCTTTATGTTTTTCGCATTTTTCTTCGTGCTTGCCGCACCTGTTGCATTTCTTACACCGCTTCAGGTCACACGCTCTTTCGGGAATGATGTTTGGCGGTTGACTGCGATAGAAATCACCTTTGCCATCGGTATGATGCTAGGCGGGATTTTCATGGCTTCCTGGGGAGGCTTTAAAAACAAGATCCATACGATGACACTTGCAAGCCTTATAATTGGTGCCTGTACTTTCGCTCTTGGAATCATCCCCGTTTTCTGGATTTACTTGATCATCATGGGGGTAGTGGGATTGGCGATGCCCATTTTTAATACGCCGTCCATGGTCTTGTTACAGGAGAAGGTCGAGGGTGATCTTCTTGGGAGGGTATTTGGTGTTTTAGGAATGATCTCGACTTCCATGATGCCCCTGGGAATGCTTGTATTCGGACCGATATCCGACATCATTAAAATAGAATGGCTCCTTATAGGAACTGGTATATTGCTGTTCATTCAAGGATTTTTCCTGCTGGGCAGCAAAGTGTTGATCGAAGCCGGAAAACCAATCTCGAAAGATGCCCTCGAGTAATGGTACACGTAACGCCATGTGTGATGAAAAACTGGAGCCTGAAGGGTATTGGATATTTGGCAGCACTCCAGTTATTTATTAATGTCACACCATGAAAGTCATCATTAGATTGGCTAAGGAGGAAAAGATGGATTTTTTGAGAAAGTTATTTAATTGGATGGTAGTTATCGGAATGATCCTACTTATAGGACGACTGCTTACGATGGCGTTTTTATTTCTGGAAATTCCATTTACGACCTTTTTTAAGGACTACAGTCTCATTTCGATCATCATTTTAATAATAGGTGCAATTGGTCAGCAATTCACCAAGCCAGGTAAAAAGTAAATGAGGTATCTTCTTTCCTTTTTCATGGAAATGATCAGCTTCGAATCAAAAAGACCGACATATTCTATTGTCGGTCTATAGTTTTTTATATTTAAAAAACGTTCCAGTTGATTTCGGAAATCCGCACCCTTTCCGCCGGCTGCCTGCCAAGCCTCATCAAAGCAAGCGTCTTTGGGTCTTGGCTAGCCAGTTATTCGGCAGGAGTGTCGCAAATTTCTTCAATCTAGTGAGGGTTTAAAAAACATGAAGGATAAACAAGTCTTCTTTTAAAACCATGGTTCGGGATGAGACCAATCCGATCCTCCTATTGCAATTAACTTTTCAATATACAAAACATCTTACACAGTTAATAAATGATTTGGAGCATACGCTGGGGGAATTCCAGATAAAGAATTAAAGGAACGGGGGAGGCCACTAAGTGGTTTCCCCTTTTTTGTGTATTGCCATTTTACCATTCTGCAGGCACTTGACCCTGATTCGTTTAACGAGGCATCTCTCTTTAGTGGACAAAATCGCACTAGAAGTACAAAAGTACAAATTTAGAGGGGCTGGTCAAGTATCCATGCTTTTTTTACAAAGGGGAATAATATATAGGAATCGGACAAGTAGGGTCCAATGGCTCAAGGCCCAAAAAGCGGGACTATTTTTGTTGTCATACCAATAACGACGATGGTGACACTGCTCCACCCAGTAATGCAATCGCATCACTCATCACTATCTCCTCATTTTCCATTGCTGCATATCCAAGATTTAATCTGAGATAGATTACTAGATTAAAAATCTTATGGTGCTTCCCAGGATGATGTAAACATGGTGTCCATAAAAGGCGGAAAACAACTTGCTTGAGTTAACGACAGCCAATGAATAATGTGTTTTTGAAGCTTTCACATAGTAAAACGGTGTACATGCCATAGATTCATAGAAACGAGGGGAAGGCCATTAATGCTTTCCCCTTAATTACTTCTGCTAGATGATGGGTGACACCAATGGATTCGGGTTCCTGATCAAAAAACCATCGCCTTCGTAATCAATTTCCGTTTGATCTGTAAAATGGGAGTCCGATGGGTCGATCAACATTTTTATATCATGTAAAACGAGTATTTCCTCGTGCTCCATTTTAGAGATTGCCAAGCTTAATGTATAGTTCATCTGGTTACAGCAAGGTCTGTTTATGCCAAACCTCAAATACGTTTCCCCTCCCAAACTATGCTGCATATTTTTAATTGCCTGCTGGGCTTTCTCTGTCATTTTTATCAAAATGTTCACTCCTATATCGTTATCCACTTCATAAAAAGGGCAAGCCGTATATGCACGACTTTATCATGACCGGGATTCCTCTAATCTAACTTTACCCATTCTGCACAAAAAAATAAAATCCTCTAGGATTTCTTCGATTTCCAACTTATCTCGATGAGGTGAAAATTTACAGTATAGGAATATTGATTTATTTTCAAGGTGTTTCATTGACCGCGAACGAATTTTTTTGTAAAAAATAGGCTAAATGTTTTATTAGGTTCGCCGATAATATTGTTGTGGTGAGAGTTAAGGCACATCTGTTTGGATGGGTGATAGGATAAAAGATTCATATGATGGAGTTTACTTGAACATCGTATTTAAAAATATTTCAGCTTTAAAGGAAGGGTTAAAATGTTTAATGGAAAATTAAGCGGTATGATACTTACATTGGTATTAATGGTCAATTTCACTTTTTTACCTGGCTTTAAGGCCGAGGCAGCAGATCCTGTGCATACTGTAACCACTGGCGAAACGGTAGAATCGATTGCGAAGACATACGAGATATCGGCTGAGCAATTAATGAAAACGAATGGTTTACCGGATGATAAGTTATTTGCGGGCCAAAGGTTGACAATCATTCAAACGGCGTATACTCCTTCCATCTATCAATGGTCGGAGAGAGGAAAAAAAATTTCAAACTATGCGAAATCTTTTATAGGGTTTAAAAAGACAGCTGGAGAGGAGACGCCTGAAAAAGGGTTTGATTCGAGCGGATTGATTCATTGGGTGCTTTCCCAGCAAAATGTGCCGGTCGACCGTTTGACAGTGGATGGTTTTTATAAGCAAGGGATGGATACAGCCACTCCGAAAACCGGGGATATTATATTCTTTCTGGAAAAAGACAGCTTTAAAGTCGTGACTGCGGGTATTTATATCGGCAAAAACCAATTTGTCAATTCTGGATATGGTGCAGAAACGGTTCAGGTGAGATCCACTACAGAAGATTACTTTGCAAAATACCGAGTGGCGTACAAAACATATACGCCTAAAGGAGAGCATATCGTCCAAACGGGAGAAACGCTTAAAAGTATATCGGAGAATTACAGCATTTCCATGAGTACGATCAAAAGTCGTAACGCTTTAAGTACGGATGAATTGATGCAAGGGCAGTATCTTCAACTATACAGCAACCCGTTGTATCCGTTTTATGTAAACCAGGAGGCTGCATATGATAAAGCATATGATGTCATCAAGTATGCATACACTCTACGCGGATTCAACTATGTTTTCGGGGGAGAAGATCCGATGATTGGAATGGATTGCAGCGGATTCATTTATTGGGTCATGAAGGAACAGGGCCTTTCAGTAAAACGGGGTTCTGCAGCAGATTACTTCTCATTACTGCCCAAAATCGAAAATCCAAAGGCAGGGGATTTAGTGTTTTTTAGGGACACAGGAACAAGGCTGGGGGTGACCCACGTAGGTATTTATCTAGGTGATGGCCGTTTTCTCCATACAACGGAAAACACGGGCGTTCATATCTCCAATCTTTCGTCAGGTTATTTTGCCGAGAAATTCGAAAGCTTCGGTCAAGTTGAAAGCCTTATGGACTAAGAAGGCCATTCAATCTGTTTATATTCAAGAGTCGCTTTTTCAATGGCAGTAACGAACCGTTTAAAAAGATCACAGTGATTGACCCTGTTTTTACTGGTAAAGTCATCACATTTGAAAAAGCTTTTTCTAAGCTTAGTGGAAAGTTCTAATTGCACGCCTGCACCCGTTTTGGATATGTTGGTGATGTTGTTTCCTTTCATCCCTGAAAGGTGCTGCGGTGCATGATCAGTTTGAAATCCAGCTTTGTTGAGGCATTGCTGTATCAGGTTCTTAAAGGGTTCGTTCCTTCCGCCAATGTAAACCAGCGCATTATGTACGTCGTAGTGGCCATGGATGGAAAGGGTGGTTTGTGCGTTCGCTGCCATTGAAACGCCGACCGGTTCATTGAACAATCGGGGATGTTATATGGAGGACCTGGTTGCCCCTTGGTTTAAGACCTTCGAATAGATAGGTGCTTGCACAAAGCCTTTCTCCAAGTGCGGCTGCAATCTCGCTAGTTCCTGGTTCGATGTTCCCGCCATGTATGGCTAGAACTGCAATATCAGGATTCCTGTGATGAACGATGATACGGTAATCGAGGTCTTCTTGTTCATTTTGCTCTAATTCAATAAAATCAGTATAGTTATTTTCCTTCATGGTTATCCTCCGTATCTGTACTGGTTTTAATCTTTCACCCGTTGACGGCAAAAATAAAAAAAGCGGGGATGCCCCGGCTTTTTTCATTTTTCGACAGTCGTATATTGTTCTATCTTTTTTTGCTCGTCGGGTGTTAAAGTTTCTGTCCGTTTAAACGTATTCATGGTTACAAGCAGGGCAGCTATTATAAAAACGGGTATGACCCAGCTTGTTATTTTTTTTGCGATATTCATATTCTAAGTCCCCTTATACATCGTTAAAATTCATATGATATTTAGAAAAGGAGGAGCTGGATTTCTCGTTTATTGCTGAGCTTTCCAGCTTCCATTTCTTCTTTTATCCCCGGCTCCGGATATTTGTCCATTTTTCTCGTTTTTAACGAGTACTTGAACACCGCCATAATACATGGGGGAAATTTTCTGAATGACTTCATATCCTGAATCTTCCAAGTCGGATATTGTTTCATCCGAAAGCCTGGATTCTGTATAAATCTTCTTTCCATCAAAGACGAACCGATTACGGTCGACGATATCCTGAAATGGGCCTTCATTCTCTGTATAAGAATAAAGAACCTGCATCAATACTTGCGGAATCCTATCACCGCCTGGTGAGCCGATCCCAATCGATTCCTGCCCTGGTTTCTTGAGAATGGTCGGAGCGGTGAAAGTTCTTGACCGTTTATATGCCTCTTGAGAATTCAAGCCGGACCGGAAATTTTTCAATTGATCGTTAAGGAAAAATCCATTCGTATAATCCCCAGATCCGAAAAAGTTACTGAGCGTATTTGTTGTGGAAACGACAGTGCCATACTTGTCCATTATCACAAAGTGTGTCGTACTTTCATGCTCTTCTGAACCATTCGATTCTTTATCTTCCCATTTTTCACTTTTGATCTTATTTTTAAGATTATCCAAGTGAATGGGGGAGAGCAATTTTTCCGCCTTAGAGTGACTTATTCCATCTCCAACATGGGCGGACCGATCTTGATAAGCAGTATCCGTGATGCCCCCCAAGATTTTCATATAAGCTGATTTGCTTGAGGAATCACCTAGGTTCATTTCCTCGGCGAGCTTTAACATTTCAAGAACTGTAATTCCTGAAAAGGGCGGAGGGGCGGTAAAAACATCATAACCGGCAAATGCTCCTTGGACCGGCTTACGTTCTTTCACCTCATAGCGCTTTAAATCCTTCAAGTCGATATCTGATTCTCTTTTAATATCACGCGCAATTTCCCCTTTATAAAAACCATCAGGACCTTCCTTTTGAATCTGCTTCAATGTTTCAGCAAGTCTTTCTTGGACGAGAGTTTTGCCTGGTTCAATGGCATCACCATCAGGATAAAAAAGAGAAGTCGCATCGGAAGATATCCTTGGCTGAGCTGCATCTAAGCGTGATGATAACGATTCGTCGACTTTAAATCCGTCTTCAGCCAAATCTATCGCCGGCTGAAGAAGATCCTCCATCGGTACGCTCCCATACTTATCACTTATAACCTGCATGCCGGCCACTAAGCCTGGAATCCCTGTATCGTGTCTTGAACTTGGGTCTTCCGGAGAGGATTCACGATAATCGATAAAATTGGGATCGCCGGTTTCCGGGGCAATCAGCATACCGCCGCCGCCACCCACGCCAGATCCATAAGGTTCAACTACACCTAATACATAAGATACGGCAATGGCGGCATCCGCCGCCGTTCCGCCGTTTTCCAATATATCCATCCCGACATCTATTGCGATTGGGTTTGAAGAACTGACCCCATATGATTGTTCCGTTTTACTCTCTATCGGATCATTCATGTCAGAAATAGGGGGTGTCTTCGAACATCCAGCAATATATATGAGCATGCTAAGGGATATGAGTACTTTTCCCGTCATACGGTTAATCATCGGTTGTTCCCCCTTTTAGTTGAGCTTCTAAGTTGTGTGTCTTTATTCTTCAAATAGTAGTAACAAAGCGTTCCTTACTGAATGGGCTGCGTATCCTGTTGTTTAGCCTGTGCTGCTTTTTTCTCTTGAGCAGCTTTCTTTTCCATTGCTGCCTTTTCCTCTAGTTCACGTTGTGCCTTATGGTCGATTACCTTTTTGTGATCCAAGGTAATCTCGATGCGATCCTCTTTTTTCGACCAATGGACTTTTTCACTCGTTTCCTTCGTCAACTGCCGGTAAACACGTGATTTGTCGATTGAAGAGGTAGCTGGCCTTGGTGTTGCTTCTTCAATTTGCAATGGAAGGACATCGATTGTAGCTTTTCCGTCTTCCGCTAAATGGTATTGAACCATGGCCGAATCCTTTGTGCGTGTCCAGCCTTGATCGAATATGAAATTTCCTAAGCTATAGAAAACGATTCCATCTTTATAAACATCAAACGATTGAAGCACGTGGGGGTGATGGCCGATGATGATGTCAGCCCCCGCATCGATGATAGCTTTAGCCAAGTCTTTTTGACGAGCGGTTGTTGATGTTGAATACTCTTGTCCCCAGTGCATATTCACCACAACCAAGTCTGCGTTGCCTTGCTTGGCATTCCTTGCTTTGCCGATCATTTCAAATAATAAATCAGGGTTGGAGTTCAATAGTCCGGCTTTATCATTTTTTGACACGGCATCCTTACCGTAAACATCTGTGAAGCCAAGTGTTGCGACACGTACGCCATTAACATCCGCATAGTCGATGCTATTTTTAGCTTCCGCAGTGTTCGATCCAACACCGATATAGTGCATATCTGCACTTTTGAATTCATCAATCGTGTCAAGGAGGCCTTGTTCTTCATAGTCCATCATATGGTTATTTGCCAAAGACATCACAGAGAAGCCAGCATCTTTAATGGCTTCCACACCACTAGTATTGGAGTTTAACCGGATGGGCGTATCTGCTTCCTTGTAGTTAGATACCTCTTCTTTTAAAGCGGTATGTTCATAATTCCCACTGACATAATCCGAATTGGCAAAATAGGGCTTCATATACCGGAAGAGGTATTCATACCCATGCCTTTCCGCCACTTCTTCAACATAACGTCCCATCATCACATCACCGACCATTGTCATCGTCAATGGTTGATCGGATTTTGGAGCGGTTGTTTTCACTTCTTCAGCCCGTCCCATCCAAGTGGTAATGACCAAAGCGATTAGTAATATTGGTAGTATGATTCCAGAGTATTTAAGATTCTTTTTCTTTGTGCGTTTAATAAAGATAAGTGTTTTTTCTTTTGCATTTAAAGTCCGTTTCATTTTTTGCACCTCAGAATAGGTAGTACACGTTCATTAAACCGAAAGTCAAGCCGGATAATAAAAGCGTGCTGCCAAGTGTCAATGGCATTCCTTGTCTTTGAATCGTATTCGCTATCAATCCAGGTACGATTATACCGATTCCCCGAAACTCGAATATTTCAAATGGCATGACGGGGTAGACTAAGTCCAACAGGAGCTTCAAGCAAATCCCGGTCACCATCATGGCTGCGAATTTTCTTCTTCCATATAAAATCACCCATCTTGAAAGGCCATGAGTGACGATCAAATAAGTTACGACACTGATGATCAGGATGGTCAGCATGATTTCCCATTGGTCAAATACCAATGCCAAATAACCTGGCACGATAAGTCCTGCGGGTACGACACCCGTTTTTTCTGAAAATATAAGACTAAGCGTAACTCCTAGCACTAGGGCTACATATAAATCCGATCCAAACATTAAGGTTCCTCCTACTTAACTCGCTTTTTGCTTCGTTTTAGATTTCATGAATGCTTCAATTAATGGTTCCGCTGCACCGTGAATATTCCCGACACCGTAGACGATGCGATTTTTCATCATTGGGCGGAGGCGGGCCACGATTTCTTCAGTTGACCAGTTTTCCAAATCCCAATATTCTTTTGTATCCAATTTACCTTGCTCGAATGCCCGAGTGATCGGTGATGTGGTTTCACCAATGGAAATGACGATTTCAGATTTTATGTAAGGCAATACATCTCTAGCAAATTGTTCGGTACGGTCCACACGGTCGGGACGGCAATTCATGATGACGATAGGAGGTTCTGTGCTGTATCCGAATGTATTGACTCGTTCCCAGATGTTCAACGTCGATGACGCGTCATTGGCAGCAAAGCCATTGACAAAGAAAGTTGGCTGGATGGGATCTCCGAATTTGGTGATCCGCATAGCACCTGGATCGGGATGCGCATTCAACATGCCGCGAAAAGCTGTTTTTTCATCAATGCCCAAAGCTTCCGCAACGGCCAATGCCAGTGATGCATTATCCGGAAATACCATATAATCGAATTCGCGTAGAAATTCTTCCGAAATTCTGGAATTGTCTGCCACAATCACTTTTGTATTGCGTTCTTTGGCAATTTGCTTGAAAAAGTCCAAATATTCACTTTCGATGGTTATTAAGTGACCATTATAGGGAATCGTAGCAGTGAAGGCTTCAGCAACCTCATCCAAAGTCGGTCCCATGACATCCATATGGTCTTCCAATACATTCACGATGACCCCGATGTTTGCTTGGATCATTTTGTTTTGGAAGATTAGTTGATAGTCAGGCTGTACGGCCATACATTCACAAACCAGTGCTTCGGTTCCTAAATCGGCAACTTCTTTAATTACACGCCGTTGTTCTCCTATGTTGGGTCCTTCCGGTCGGCGTACAATCGGTTTTTCCTTGTCGGTAAACCAATAGATCATTCTTGCTGATGTTCCGGTTGTTTTACCTACTGTTTTGTACTTAGCTTCCTGGATCACACCTGTAATCAGACGCGTTACAGTCGATTTCCCTCGGATCCCATTCACATTCACACGTACCGGGATGGAGTCGAGACGCTTCTGATGGCGCTTTTGTTCGAAAATGCCATAGCCAAGCAAAAAGATCGCACAAATAAATATTGGTGCCATTTTTTAACCTCTCTTTTTTTAAATATTTGATTTACTGAATACACACTACATGATTTTAAACTTAATAGGCAATAGTCAATTATCTTATTGCAATATAGTTATTATCAGCTTTTTCAAATAAATGTATATTGGAGTGTAATAGTATCTAATGGGATAAATTGTTTTATGAGTACAAAGATATGGCTGGAAATTAAGGGAATCCTCGGTTTATTTACACTAAATTATGGAAAGTTTAATAAAAACCCATTTTGGTCAGAATCAAAATAGATTCATGAGTATTTGAACCTAATTCATAATGGCTATATTTGAATAACAATTGTTTTTGAAAAGTGAGGTTTATTACAGTTTGTTAATTGTTTATACCCATTGTTTGACATAAACGTAACAATTTTTATGCATTTGTCATTCAATGTGAAATATTGCATCTAACGACTCAATTAGTTGAACTCTTTTGAATATGGACAAAGATGAGTAAAAGAACACATCTCTTTTTTTTGGTATTTTCCGGTTTTTTCCTTAGGTAATACCCATGGGTCTATCATTGATCTTTTACCTAAAACATGAAATAAACTAAAGTTAACCCATTTTTTAAAAAAAATACCTAGTTTCTTCTATAGATATAGTGTTTTAAAGAAGAATGCAAAATAAAAAAGCTCAGAAGCATTTCTGAGCTTTCGGCTTATATATTGTAAATGAATGGAATGGTAACGAATCTCCGTTTATCTGGAGATTTAACGTTTGTGGGTCTCGAACTGCAGCCTGTGTAGCTGATTATGGAAGGAATCAGGTTAACTAGATTTCTTTCTGTCAGAAATTTCAAGGTTGGAGCCCTTTTTACCGCCATCAATCACATAAAGTCTAGGAGCTAATCTCCTTCTTTTTCCTTGATTGTCAGGATTCATCTTCATATAATTTTCGTATTCTTTGCGAAAGAATTCTTCGGTTTCCCGTTCCAGTGCTTTTCTTTCGTTAAAATCTGTTATGAATTTGAAAAAACGTTTCATATGAATTCCTCCTTATGGGGTTAAAAGGTCTTAGTTTAATAGTAACATATCATTAGTGAAATTTAACCTTTTTAAAAAATTTGGAGTGGGAATCGTGTTTTTGTGTGAATAAAGTTGTGAACGGTTTGATTCGAGAGAAAGCATGCAATGGAACCTTACTGGGTATATGTTCCCGTGCATGGTGTTGAAAGGAAATGTCGGGATTTGCAGTAGCAGATATTGGAAGAGGTGATTATTTAAGTTAAAATATTCCTTTAATCAATTATACACTAAATATTCTGAAAACAAAGGAAAATATTCACTTCCAGCCGCTTCTGATAGATTTGTTTTTTAATGGTTTATTATTGTGTATAGTTATTTATTCCCCGAATATACGAAAATGAAACAACCCTTATAATGGAAGGAAAAAAGCAATTTCCCGCATTCGGGAAATTGCTAGTGTCATAATTGGAACTTCTTAACCTGTTCAGTGAGCAGTTCTGCCGAAGATGCAAGTTCACTGGCATGATTCGTGATTTCATCCATCGAAGAGCTGGATTGCTGAGCGGAGGCGGAGACTTGTTCGATTCCTGCCGCGGACTCTTCAGAAACGGCTGCGATATCTTCGATAGCCTGATTGATTTTTTGGCTATTTGTGGAGATATAGTTCAATTCGTCTGTTATATGCTGTATTTTCATTTCCATATTCCCGACAGAATGATTGATTGTTTCAAAGGTTCGGCCTGTGAGCGTGATTTGTTTCGTACCTTCATCCACTTGTGTATAACCATCTTCCAGGGAGTGGACGACCGTTTTTGAACCTGTTTGAATGGCGGAGACAATATTGGTGATATCCCCAACGGAGTGTGTGACCTCTTCAGCGAGTTTGCGCACTTCATCGGCGACGACGGCAAAGCCCTTGCCATGTTCACCAGCACGAGCAGCTTCTATGGCTGCATTCAGCGCCAATAGATTGGTTTGATTGGATATATCCTTGATGACCTGCACAAGCTGCGAAATTTGCTGTGATTGAGAATCGAGCCCTTTCACTTGCTCTACGGCATTTTTGACAATTCCATCAATACTTTGCATCTGTTGGACCGAACTGCGCATTAAAGTGGTGCCCTCCTTGGTCAAGGAAAGGATCTCGGTTGAACTTTTAGCTACATCCACCCCTTCTAGGTGGGCAAGCTTAATCCTGCCGGTGAAATCATCCATGATGCGAACCATTTCAGATGCCCGGTTGGCTTGTGACTCCGAACCTTCCGAAAGTTCATACATCGTAGTCGCTATCTGTTTGCTGCCCTGCTGCACTTCATTTGCTGATTGAGTCAGATCTTCGCTTTGGTTGGAAACGGAGTGCGAAACAATGAGCATTTTTTCGATCGTATCACGAAGGTTTTTCTGCATTTGATTGGCGGATACCGTTAGTTCGCCCATTTCATCATTTGACTTTTGCTCCAGGGGCTCATGATTCAGCTCTCCTGCAGCCACCAATTTCATCCTATCCCTGATTTTAAGGAGGGGGGTGGTAATGAGGTTGGCTGTAACAACCGCAAGGACAAGGCCGATAAGGACTGCCGCAATGGATATGATGATACTTGTCGTCTTAACCGATTTCCCGCTGGCGATGACGGTTTCACCTGAAGCGACAATCAATTCCTCGCGTTCCGAAGCAAGCTCCTTGAAACCCTCCATAACTTCATTGCTTATTGGCGCCACTTCATTTTTGAGTATCTCTTTAGCGCGTACTTCATTTCCATTTTCATATTGTGGAAACACCCGGTCTACAATCATCGTCCTCCAATCCACGCTTTTCTCGATTAATTCCTTCGCTTTATCAGAATCGCTTAAGGCAAGGAGATCCTCCTGGATGACCTGGCTTTCTTCAGTATATTGTAAGAACCCTTCTTTATAACTCTCGTCACCATAAAGAATATAGGCTCGGGCGTATGCGGTTCTTTGTACTAGATTGTATAGCAGCTTGTCGTCTTGGATAAGAAGCGGAAGTTCCTTTTCGATGATATCCTGGGAATATACCAGTGACTTGTTGCTGCTATAGATGTTGAATGCTCCTAAGATGACACATAAAGATATGATGAGTGAAAATGCCACTAATACCTTTGCTTTAATGCTTTTCAAATTATTGGACCCCTTTATCGATATTTTATTCACACTGTTTTATCGGATAAATAAAAGGATATTTAAGCAATGAAAAGTTAACCAAATTTTCCATCAGATCTAATGTTCTCTTAATATAAACATCTTGATTTCTTATCGTTTTCAAGTTACTATTGACTTGGAAAAATATAATATTCCGTGTTAAGGCGGAAGAGGTTCTAGCTACCCTCTCAAAAAAACTAAGGAGAAACAGTGCTCTATTCTTAGGGTGCTGTTTTTTTCCGTAAAAAGGAGTTTTATAGAAATGAAGAAGAAAGAAAAGGCAGTGGTTGTGTTTAGCGGAGGTCAGGACAGTACGACGTGCCTGTTCTGGGCGATGGAGAGATTTGAGGAAGTGGAAGCGGTGACGTTCGATTATAATCAGCGGCATATCTTGGAAATCGAATGCGCTCAAAACATTGCCAAGGAATTGGGCGTAAACCATCATATCCTTGACATGTCGCTGCTGAACCAACTGGCACCAAATGCGCTGACGAGAAGTGATATTGCTGTGGCGGACGGAGAAGAAGGGGAATTGCCGTCGACCTTCGTACCAGGGAGGAATTTGCTGTTCCTTTCGTTTGCCGGAGTGCTGGCGAGTCAGATTGGCGCTAAACATATTGTCACCGGTGTCTGTGAAACGGATTTCAGCGGATATCCGGACTGCCGCGATGTATTCATTAAATCATTGAATGTGACCTTGAACTTGTCGATGGACCAGTCATTCGTCATTGATACGCCGCTAATGTGGCTTAATAAAGAGGAAACATGGGAGCTAGCGGATCAGCTAGGCGCGTTCGACTTTGTCCGCGAAAAGACCCTGACTTGCTATAACGGAATCATCTCCGACGGCTGTGGAGATTGTCCGGCATGTAATCTGCGTAAAAAAGGACTGGATGACTATGTAAGCAGACGGAAGGTGCTTTCATGATGTACGGTTTTAAGATAGTGGATAAACTCCAAAAAATAGATGAAGATATTCAGCGCAGCCAATTGAAGTATACAAACAAGAGGGTTCTCGTGAGTAAGGAATTCACCTTTGATGCAGCACACCATCTGCATGATTATGAAGGAAAATGCAAGAACTTGCATGGCCACACGTATAAGGTCATTTTTGGATTAAGCGGGTATACAGATTCACGCGGGTTGATGATAGATTTTGGGGACATCAAGGATATATGGAAAAATGAAATTGAAATCCACCTGGATCACCGTTATTTGAATGAAACCCTGCCGCTCATGAATACAACAGCTGAAAATATGGTTGTCTGGATTTATGAAAAAATGGCCGAATCCCTTTCATTAAAAGAATATGAGGGTGCTAGAGTCGAATTTGTTCGACTGTACGAAACGCCGACAAGCTATGCCGAAGCCAGACGGGAGTGGATGGAAAGTGAGTAAACTCCCGGTTATGGAAATCTTTGGGCCGACCATCCAAGGAGAGGGAATGGTCATTGGCCAAAAAACCATGTTCGTTCGAACGGCCGGCTGCGATTATTCGTGTGCCTGGTGTGATTCCGCATTTACTTGGGATGGCACCGGTAAGGAAGATACCGTCCAGATGACTGCCGAAGAAATATGGGATGAGCTGAAGCGTATTGGGGGTTCCGGTTTTTCCTTCGTGACGATATCAGGAGGAAACCCGGCTCTGCTGAAAAACCTAAACGGCTTGATAGCGATCTTACATGAAAATAAAATGAAAATAGGTGTCGAAACCCAAGGGAGCCGATGGCAGGATTGGTTTCTCGATATTGATGAACTGACTATTTCACCTAAGCCGCCGAGCTCTGGTATGAACACGGACTTTACGGTGCTCGACCAAATCATCTCGAACCTTGCCAATCGAAATCCTGAAAATCATGTCTCATTGAAAATCGTCGTCTTTAACGAGGAAGATTATCAATATGCCAAACATGTACATGGGCGTTACCCGGAAATTCCTTTTTATCTGCAGGTCGGCAATGACGACAGCAGGACGGCGGATGATCGTCAATTGATCAGCGGTCTTTTAAAGAAGTACGAAGAGTTAATTGATAAAGTGATAGCGGATGATGAATTGAATGATGTGAAAGTGCTGCCCCAGCTGCATACCTATATATGGGGAAACAAGCGGGGCGTATAAAGAAAAGAGAGCAGGAGGCAGTGAGATGCGTAATCACACTGCCTTTTAAGCTTATTACAACCTTTGAATGTGTGTAGCTTTGAAGGATGATGTGTATTTAAGGCCATATCCAAATAAGCGATCCATTCCAATATGCGCGGTCCAAATTAAACCAAACAGCATCAATGCATCCGACTTTAGAAAAATGGCTAGCAAAATCATGAAGATGGACAGGGTATAAGTATGAAATAAGTTATAAACCCTTGCTCCAATCCGATCATTGATCAGATAGGCCAGCATGGAAACATCAGGCGATAAAATCAATAGAAGGAAAATCCACCAGCTGAATTCATATAACGAATAGATGTAAATCACCGCTAAAAGGACCACGAGTCCTTCAATATGAAGGTATTTCTTTACCATATTAAAACCTCCAAAGTTTATTTGACCAATGGTCAATAATATTCAAAAAAATTATATGATGTTCCTGATGATATTTTTTACATGAAAATAAGCTAAGCCTTTTACATCTTGATAAGTTAGCTCAGAATTAATATAAAAAGTTATGAATCCATGAAGAGAAAGAAAAATCGACCATATGGACGCAGGATTCAATTTGTTGTCCGTTAGGTCCGTCAGGGACTGGATTAGCTTTTCATATGTTTTATTAGAATCAAATTGAAGTAACTGCTGAATTTCTTTTTCCTTCGATAAAAACATTATGGAATAATGATTTTGTTGGGTTAAACCGAACTCCAAGAAGCACAATAAAATCTTTTCCATTTTTACAGTAGGATCATTTTCCGACATGATGATATCATCGATTAAATTATTTAATACGGAAAAATCCGTTTTTACCAAACTATAAAATATTTCCGCCTTATTTTTAAAATGATAATAAATGGCTCCATGGCTGCAATCCAATGATTTAGCCAATTGCCTCATTGAGACATTCGAATACCCTAACGTTGCAAAAAGGTTTCTAGCTTCATTCAACACCATTTCCCTGGATAATTCTTTACCTGCCGATTTCCTTGGCGACATCTTGACACCTCCTATTTATTGACCACTGGTTAATTAGGATGATAGCTCACTGATTTCCAAATGTCAATTATTAGATCGAATGATAAATTCCTGTTTTTAAAGATAAACTTTACCACTTTGTTGAAGCGGAATTCCACCAGTGTTGCAAAGGGGAGGATTCAGGACATTGCAGCGTTTGACTTATTTTGTACCGTTAATACCCTTACATGGTATTATTAGTGCGTTGAGGGGATGAATAAATGAAAAAGAAATTCGGTATTTTGGCATCAATTTTCATAGTCTTGACCGGCTTTTTTTTATTCACTAAACCGTATAAAAATAAAACAAAATCTATAGAAGACATTTTTGAAGTGTATCCAACAGTTCAGGTAATAACAAATGAAATGATATTCATAGAGGGAGTTGATGAGGACAATCCGGGTGATATCGATTTGAATGATGAAGAGGAATTGGAAAAATTGGTAAAAAAGCAATATGAGCAAAATCAAAAGGGGGAAATAATTTTTACAGAAAAAAATCAGTGAAATCACCCACCTGTAATGAGTAAACTAATGGGGGAGGAGGCAGTTATTGATAGTTTTGGATAGTATCTATGGGGAACACATTGTAGAGGGAGTTCTGAAAGAGCTGATAGTAAGCAAACCGGTCCAAAGATTGAAGGGGATACATCAAGGCGGGGCAAGTTATTTAGTTAATGAGAAGTGGGATGTCACACGATTTGACCATTCAATTGGTGTGATGCTTTTAATAAAAACGCTTGGAGGTTCATTAGAGGAACAAATCGCGGGCTTACTGCATGACGTATCCCACACTGCATTTTCACATGTTATTGATTTTGTTCTGGATTGTAAGGATGAAGATTATCATGAAAAGATATATGATCAAGTCATTATGGAATCCGAAATCCCATTTATACTGAAGGAATATGGATATGATTGTAAAGTAATTTTTCAATCAAAATGGGAATTGCTTGAACAGCCAGCACCTGAGTTATGTGCCGATCGGGTAGATTATACTCTCCGGGATATGTATCAATATGGACATATCACAATCGAAGCCATTAAAGAATTTCTAGAACATGTAATCATAATAAATGGAAGGATGTATCTGGATAATATTGAATCGGCGGAATGGTTTGTGAATACGTATTACAGCGAAGTTATTGATTTTTTCATGAACCCGCTTAATATATATGGCTATGATATCTTGGCAAAGACCTTAAAATTGGCTTTAGCTAAAAAACTGATCAGCCTTGATGACTTACTCGGTACAGATGAAGAGGTCATGTCCTTGTTAAGCTTCACTGAAGACCATGAAGTTCAAAACCTGTTAAAACGGATCCATGGTAACGTAAAGGTGAAAGAAGGTCAAGTGGAATACGATATACATCGGAAAAATAAAATGCGGCTCATTGATCCTTCCGTTATTCAAGGAACCCAATTAGTAAGAGCATCCAGTTTATCAGAAAAAGTCAAGAAAATGGGAATTGAAGCCTACAAAAAAGCTTCAAAGGGCATGTATCTAAAAGTGATTTCCGATTGAATTTCGTGTCAAACCATACGGAAAGTCAAAAACTCAAGGGTGTTATTCATCCTTGAGTTTTTTCTCGGAAACATCTAAGTCTCCTCCCGTTTAAAAATTAGTTGATTTAGACAATCGACATCTAGGAAGGAGCTTGATTAACGGATGCCTTATACATCTGAACCAGCACCCTTTAATAATTAAAAAACTAATGATGCTCTCAAAGTATTAACGCCATTTTCTAAATAACCCTTTAAACAGGTTAATGTATAAACCCAACCTTCCTTTTGTCCGATCATTTTGTTTATTATTTCAGGGTCGTCTTCACTCAATCCTGATTCGTTTACTTCAATAATTGTACTCGTATTATCCAACTCTTTTAGTGTAATTGTAACAATCGTTTCTTGATCATTTCCGCCCCACGCAAACACGATTTTCCTATTTTCCTCAACTTCCATTACATTAATAACCACTTCAGCATCGTATTCGTTGTATCTCAATGTAAGTGTCCTGCCTTGTTCCCATCTTTCCGAACTCGATGAGAACCAAAAATTCCCGATTTTTTCAGGATTCACTATTGCTTCAAACACTTCATTAGCTGGCTTGATTATCTTAAACTTCGTAATTATTTGGGTATCCATACTAAATCAACTCTCTCTCGATTTGTTTTTATTGTTTTCCACTATCCCAATCTACTGATATTGGCGGCAGGGTCCTTCCAGTTTCAAGCAAGCTCTTCAGGTTACTCAGAATGGCTGGCCAACCATTATTCAAGCCTTCAAAGGTATTGTCATCATATACTAAATCTGTCTCCAAAAGCTCCTCATGCCTAAGCGTTAACTTTACAGTCGAATCATCCATTTTCTGTAATTCAAAAGTGACCCGTGTAGGCTGCTCGCGAGGTGTTTCGTCTCCTGCCATGTTCCATGTAAACGAGAGCAGGTGCAACGGCTCACACTTAAGTACATTCCCATGATCAGTAATCCGCCCATCTTCCAGCATATATTTGACGCTTGAACCTTCTTGCCAGTCAGACTGGACTTGGCATCCGAAGTGATATTTCTTCGTGACTTCACCACTCGTCAGGGCTTCCCAAAGCTTCTCTGGTGTGGTTGCGATATAAATAGGATAGACAAACGTAGTTTTTTTCATAATTCTTTTTCCTCCTTGCCAAATAAGATATCAAGATCGTAACCTAACTCTATCATTGATTGTCGGCTTTCATATACAGCCGGTCAAGCAGTTTTTTGCGACAGAAATCGGCAAAGTCATTGCATTGAAGAAGATTTGAAGTGCATTGCTAAGACCGGATTCTCCGTGACATAAAAGGGCCGTATGGAAACTTCTTGATTTCCAATCGCTTTCAAGCTACGATAAATAAGGAAAATGATAATCCGCCCGGGCGGAAGAGGTTCTAGCTACCCTCTCAAAAAAACTAAGGAGAACAGTGCTCTTTCTTAGGGTGCTGTTTTTTCTGTATAAGGAGAATTAAGAAATGTTAAGAGTTTTATTGTATTTGGTATCCATCATCACGGCGAATGTGGTTACAGCAGCTTTTGCGCCATTACATTTTGGCATGTTCATCATCCCGATGGGGACATTGCTCATCGGGGGAACCTTCATCTTCCGAGATCTGGTCCAGAATAAATTCGGCCGCGCAAAGACCTATATATGTATCGTCACTGCACTTATTCTATCTGCGTGTGTATCATTCTTATTAGGGGATACATTATTGATTGTATTTGCTTCCGCCTTATCGTTCATGGTCGCAGAAACGGCGGACACGGAAATTTATACCCGTTTAAAGCTCCCGATGAGTTGGAGGGTGTTTTACAGCGGAATCGTTGGAGGGTTTTTCGATTCGGTGATATTTGTCGTGATTGGTCTAAGTCCATTGGGTGCCAATATATTGCCATGGGAAGCAGTACCCGCTGCGGTTATCGGCCAAATCATCGTGAAAACCATCATTCAGTCAATAGGTGCCGTACTTTTGGGACGAATCAACGTAGAACTGGAGAAACGTGTAGTCTCCAGTTAAATGCCAGGAGGGATGCACTACATGGATGGAACCAAAAAGGAAAAAGATAAATGCTATTGTCTCGAGGCCTTTCGTGAAAAGTATGGGCCGCATGTTCAAGGGGAATGTATGAAGCTCTCCTGCGCCAATTATCGCAAGCATAAAGGAATAGATAAAAAAGGACCAAATTAGGTCCTTTTTTTTCGTGAACGGAGAAACTCACCAGAAAACGTGCAAGAACATGTGTGCATTGTGGATTCACGAGTAAGACAGCGAAACTCACGAGTAAACGGCTCAAAATCGTGAGTGTAACATGAATTCACGAGTAAACAGTGCAAATTCACGAGTAAATAGCCTAAACTCACGAGTAAAAGTGCAAAACTCACGAGTAAATAGTCCAAACTCACGAGTAAACGGCTCAAAATCGTGAGTGTAACATGAATTCACGATTAAACAGTGCAAACTCACGAATAAAAGTACGAAATTCACGAATAAACAGTGCAAACTCACGAGTAAAAGTGCGAAACTCACGAGTAAACGGCTCAAAATCGTGAGTGTAACATGAATTCACGAATTAACAGTGCAAATTCACGAGTAAATAGCCTAAACTCACGAGTAAAAGTGCAAAACTCACGAGTAAAAGTGCGAAACTCACGAGTAAACGGCTCAAAATCGTGAGTGTAACATGAATTCACGAGTAAACAGTGCAAATTCACGATTAAATAGCCTAAACTCACGAGTAAAAGTGCAAAACTCACGAGTAAATAGTCCAAACTCACGAGTAAAAGTGCGAAACTAACGAGTAAACGGCTCAAAATCGTGAGTGTAACATGAATTCACGAATAAACAGTGCAAACTCACGAGTAAAACAGCAAGATTCACGAGTAAAACAGCAAAACTCACAAGTAAATGTGCGAAATCAAAAGAGAAGCACGAATTTCACGAATAAACAGTGTGAAATTATGAGTGCAGGACAAATTCACGAGTAATTAGCCCAAACTCACGAGTAAACATCAAAAAAAGCTTCCTGCACCGTTCCATTAATGGGGCTAGGAAGCTTTGTATTTTGTTTAGAATTGCTCTGTGCTTTTCCGAACTAATTTTTCGAGGAAGAAAAAGCATTCTCGCTTCCGCTCAAGTTCGGTTTTTCCATTTTCGGTGACATGATAATATTTCCTGCGGGCTGACTCGGACTCTTTCCAATGGCCTTTTATGAATTCTTTTTTTTCTAACCGTTTAAGGGCGGGGTAGAGGGTGCCTTCACTTATTTGATATTTGCCCATGCTCATTTCCTTCAAGATCTTCGTGATTTCATAGCCGTATAGCTTTTTTTGTGAAAGAAGTGAAAGCAAAAGGAGGTCAATGCTTCCCTTCATTAATTCTTTATCCATATAAAATCTCCTCCTTTTCATTTTTAAAGTGTAATACGTTGTACATCGTATCACAAGGTGCATTTTACTTTTCTTAAAAAAAATGGTTAAATGACGATTGCTAAATAAATTTAATCATAGTAAAATGTGCTTCGGAACGGATGAGTTGTGAAGAGTGTGGTAAGGATACTATATACATGATTTAATTGTTTTAATGAAAATACGGAATAGGATAGAAGAATCACTACTCAAGGGGTATTAATTGATTTTTTTTCGAAAATCATTTAGATTCTATTTATCAACAAGAGCAAAGAAAGAAGGTCCTAGATAGATGAAAGTGAAAGCACCTGAGTCATTCACATATATAGGTGGAAAGAGAGCAGTTCTTCTGCTTCACGGGTTTACCGGAAGTACAGGAGATATGAAGAAGTTAGGGAAGTACTTAAATGATCTCGACTATACTTGCCACGGACCTCTTTATAGTGGGCACGGAGTATCAGCCGAGGAACTTGCTAAAACTGGTCCAAAGGAATGGTGGGGAGATGTAGTTAATGGCTATAATTTCCTAAAAGGAGAAGGCTATGAGGAAATTGCAGTTGTAGGAATTTCTTTAGGGGGAGTGTTCTCATTAAAAGTGGGAATTGAATTGCCTGTAAAAGGGGTAGTTTCAATGTGCGCTCCGACGCAAGGAAAAAGTATCGATCGACAAAAGAACCGCTTGCTCAATTATGCACAGGCTTATAAGAAGTTTGAGGGCAAAGATGCAGACCAAATTGCTGCAGAAGTGAAGCTGCTTGAAGAAGAGCCTATGCCTCAACTAAAAGATGTGTTGAACATTATAAATGAGACAGGTGAAAATTTAGATTTAATCACATCACCAACTCTTGTTCTGCAAGGTCGTTTGGATGATCCCGACTATACGGAGAGTGCTACAGCGATTTTCAATGAAGTCGATACACAGCATAAACACTTGATTTGGTATGAAAAGTCTGGCCATATTATCACATTGGGCAAGGAACGTGAACAGGTGTATGAAGATGTGTATAAGTTCTTGAATACACTGAATTGGTCGGAGTAATAAGCGATATTTTTGATCCCCTTTAAGTTGAACGTGTAAAAAGCCTACAGTCGTAAGTAGGCTTTACACTATACTTGAGGGGATTTTATTTTGGCTGAAAATCTATTTGTAGAAAAAGACCTTTAAGTTATCGTTATTATCAAGAGTTGCCAATAAAATATCGTTCACATCAGCATTATATGTTATCTTGATTCTGTTTTTAAGCCATGCTTCGTCTTTGCCGCCCCGATTTAATTCTTTAGAATCAATCTTTCCCTCTTTAATAATCGTTTTAGGAAAATCGAAGGCATTTGTTGCTAGGTGCATATCTGCTGGGGTTACTGCTTCATATTGAGAGTATAAAAACAATGAAATGGTACCACCCGGTTCCCATAGTGCGAGGGACACTTTTTGAATATCTTCGACTTTTTCTTTTCTTAATTCCGATAATAAAAAATCGATGGAGATTCGGGCCCTTGCTAAGCTTTTGTAAATGATTTGTCCATTTTCTATAAGTGGAAAGGGGGCGGAGTCAAAAAACCTTCGGATTTTGCCCCACTTAAGACCCGTAAACACACTAATTATATATAAAATCACTAAAACAAAGGTCGTAATCATTGAGCCCTTCAAACCTAACTGTTCATCAGATAAAGGGTGGGCAAGAATGTTTCCAATAATTAATGCCATTATGAAATCAAGTAACCTTAACTGCGAAATGGCCCGTTGTCCCATCAACTTAACTGAAAAAAGTAAGAAGAAGAAGGATATAATGGCTCTTAAAGTCCACTGGATTGCAGTAAGAGTTTCCTGGCTATTAAAAAAATCCACAAAAAATTCACGTCCTTATTTCCTGTAAAGGAGATGTAATGGTCAGTAGGATGAATTGAAACAACTGGGAAGCGTATTTAAGACCTCTTTAAATGGGGCCGTTTATAGTTTAAGCCACCTCCTTCTTAAGTATTACCCAACATCGGTCCTTCTGAGACTTTCTTGACTGTTTTCAAAAAATTTATATTAATATAACAATTTTAAAACGTATTGTAATTAAAAATAAACTGATTTAAAATGATATCTTTCCTAAGAAATTTATTTAAAAAATATCCTTGTATAATATCAGTGACGATGGTCTGATAGTTTCTACCTGGCAGCCGTAATGCCGGACTACAAGGAAGTATGAAAATAGAAGAGATGGACAGGTTTATGTTGGTTCGCTTGTGATCCATATAACATGTTTGAATGAAGGCTCTTACTTTTTCACACTTTCTTCCTGCGGCTGAAGGTGTAAAAAGGTGAGGGCTTTTTATATAAAAAAAACGAATGGGAAATGATATAGTCAAAGGGGATGAAAGCATGTATTTCTTATTGAATATACTAGGTGTTTTAGTTGTAATGGGCATCGTTTACCTTTGTTCACCTAATAAAAGGAACGTTAAGTGGAAAGCCATTCTTACCTTGCTGGTTCTTGAATTGCTTATCACATGGTTCATGTTATCGACAAAAATAGGGGCGTGGGTCATCAATCTGATCGCTTCATTCTTCACCTGGTTGATTGAATGTGCGAATGAAGGGATTTCTTTTGTCTTTCCTTCACTTATGGCAAATGAACAAGTGGATTTCTTTTTCAGCGCATTGATGCCAATTATCTTCATTATCACGTTTTTTGATGTTTTATCGTATTTCGGTATACTTACCTGGATCATTGATAAAGTGGGATGGCTCATCTCAAAAGTATCCGGTTTGCCAAAACTTGAGAGTTTCTTTTCGATTCAGATGATGTTCCTAGGAAATACTGAGGCACTTGCCGTACTCCGCCTTCAACTCAGTGCGATTAAGGATCAGCGTCTTTTGACATTTGGAATCATGAGCATGAGCAGCATCAGCGGTTCAATCATTGGAGCCTACCTGTCTATGGTACCGGCAACCTATGTTTTTGTAGCGATACCTTTGAATTGCTTAAATGCCTTGCTGATAGCTAACATGCTGAATCCCGTCGATGTCAGTAAAGAAGAAGACGTCGTTTATGTACCTTCCAAAGAGGAGCGTAAAGATTTCTTTTCCACCATTTCCAACAGTATGTTGGTTGGGGCCAAAATGGTCTTCGTCATCATGGCAATGGTTATCGGCTATGTGGCGTTAACGGCCAGCGTAAACGGCATTTTCGGTTTCTTCGTGGATGGATTGACCATTCAAAAGATTTTCTCTGTCATTTTTAGTCCATTTGCATTCTTGCTTGGATTATCTGGACATGATGCCATGTATGTCGCTCAATTGATGGGAATCAAGCTTGCAACAAATGAGTTCGTTGCCTTGCTCGATTTAAAAGATAAAGTCAGTACACTGCCTCCGCATACAGTCGCTGTGGCTGTCACTTATCTGACGTCATTTGCCAACTTCAGTACAGTGGGCATGATTTATGGAACATTCAATTCCATTCTCAATGATGAGAAATCGAACATTATCGGAAGGAATGTTTGGAAGCTGCTGGTTAGCGGGATGGCTGTTTCCTTGCTAAGTGCCATGGTGGTTGGATTATTCGTTTGGTGATTTAAAACATGGGCATCCATTTTTATAAATGGATGCCCTCTTGTATGAAAAAAGCTGTGCAGGATTTTCCCTTGCACAGCTTTTTCGTTTATTTCGTCAAATAGTTTTCCGTATAATATGGTTTATCTTCCTCATCGAAGGCAACTCCGACACCGAGCGATTCA
Source organism: Bacillus sp. CFBP9009 (assembly GCF_036541465.1). Classification (NCBI taxonomy): domain Bacteria; kingdom Bacillati; phylum Bacillota; class Bacilli; order Caryophanales; family Bacillaceae; genus Bacillus; species Bacillus sp. CFBP9009. The sequence goes on from NZ_JAZHFU010000001.1 coordinate 490,040, forward strand.
AAATCCTTCTGTAATTTGTTTTCCCTGTGTCCAATGGAATTCATCAGGCCTTCATGGGCAAAGATACTGCTATTCTGACCGGCAGCCAGGTTTTCCCCCGCCATTCGAAAATTGATTTTGTCATCTTCCATCCGGTCAAAAGGGGATTCTCCTTCAAGGTTTGTATGGTTGAAGTATTGATTCACGGCCATATCTGAACTATGATCCTGTGCAGTGACCTTTACTTGATTATCCCATGAAAGCACTGAGAGATCATGATTGACCCGTGAGGCATTGGTCAAATCGAATAATTGATATTCAAAGCCCTTCTTTAATCCGGGACCGGCTTCTGCAAAATAGCCGCTCTTTTGCTTTTCGAGTTTTGCGTCGATGATTTGGATTGCCGTGACTGTATTTTTCTCATGTTTGTCATAAAAAATGGTCACATAGCTATTATCCATTTCGAACATATCGTATTCGCCGCCGTCACTTCGAATCTGGTAATAGACGTTTCCTTTAAGCAGTCTTGTTACAGGCTCCGCCATTTTCCCGGCCACGGTTTCTTTTGGTGTTCCGCGTTTAATGCCTTCCTTTGAGGAAATCAAATCTTGGTTCGTATATAAACCAACAACGTTATTGTTATTATCGTAGGCAACCATGAAGAAGTTTTGATAATTTTCGTGATAGGCAAACCAGTCCACGCCATATTCATTCCGCGTATTCCGCTTAGCTTCACCAGCCATTTTTTCTACATCATCCTTCGTGTCGCCAATTTCGATATTACGGACTGAAAAGGATGCATCAGCAGGTGCTTCCAGTGCTGGTTTTTTCACTTTTTTCGTTTCCTGAGATTCTTTTTCAGAAGCGGTATCCAATGTTTCCGTCAGCGAGCCAATCAGGCTGCTTACTCCAGTACTCAGTTTTTCCAAGGCTGTCGTAACCTCGGGCCCGTTTATAAATGAACGAACATCTGATGCAAAGGCACTAACCCCCGCTTTGAATCCAGACTCCTGAATATCTTTACCATATCCATACCATAATCCAGAGAGTAGGAGTATGAGGACCACAATATTAAACAATTTACGCAAATCGTTCACTCCTGCTCTATCCAGGATATAGAATCCCGATTAATGAAAGATCATCTGCAGCACACTTAAAACAGGTGGGGCACCTAACAAAAATAGTGAACACATAATGAGTATTTGCGAGACCATTTTTGGAAGCTTTTCCTTCCCTTTTCCCGAATACCAGCCACTGAACTGAAGTTTATTTCTATACCAGACGAATAATAAAAGCAGTATCGCAATCGAGCCTAGCCAGCCATACCGATCCACTCCTATGTTTATATATATGCCGTTTACAATGGCCGAAATGATTGTTCCGGCTATCCCGAATATTAATATGATGCGTATCAATTCTAATAAGACCCTCATATGTCACTCCTTGGTTTCACCATTATACTTCTTCGATTAAAAAATAAAAACTTTAAATGATACGATATTACATATTATACCAAAAAGGAAGAGGGGAATAAAACAGGTGCCTCTTACGAAGGTGAAATTTATGGGATTTTGGGGCTGGCTTTCATTATTAGTTAAACTAGGAGAATTCTTTATAAACAAAAAAAGATTAGCCACTTCGAGCTAATCCTTTTTGTTTGGGATTACTTTAATTGATCATTCAAGACACTTTCCTCTAGAACGGAAAATTTATCTCCATACACTCTTGTTATGTGATTTTCCCCCCATGTACATAGTGCGGATAGGATACTTTCCAGGCTTTGTCCATACTCACTTAATTCATATTCCACTTTTGGGGGGACTTGGTTGTAAACGATCCGGTTGATGACTTCGTCCTTTTCCAACTCCCTCAATTGTTGGGTCAACATTTTTTGGGTGATGTTCGGCATAAGGCGCTTCAATTCACTAGTCCGCTTTTTCCCGTGGGTCAGATGGCAGAGGATAACGCATTTCCATTTTCCGCCCATTACTTCAAGTGTCGCTTCAACGGATATATTGTATTTCTTTTTTTGCATGATTTGCATACTCTCCTTACTTTATAGGTACTAAAAGGTGCCTATATCACTTTAAAGTACGTACTGTTTTTTATTTGTATTATATCTCATAATAACATTTGCACACCGAATTCCACTGTACCATATATAAAAAAGTTGCTTAGGCAATTTCAATAATAGTACAAAACGACGAGAAGGAGAAGAGGATATGATTTCAAGTAAAAATAGAAGTACATGGGCATTGCTGGCTTTAGCGATCAGTGCCTTTGCGATAGGAACAACTGAGTTCATCAGCGTGGGATTATTACCACTCATTTCTAAAGATTTACACATTACAGTGACGACGGCGGGGTTGACGGTATCCTTATACGCCTTGGGGGTCATGTTCGGGGCACCTATCCTGACATCCCTCACATCGAATATGTCGCGAAAGACTTTATTGCTTTGGATAATGGTCGTGTTCATTATCGGAAATGCATTAGCGGCATCTGCGACAACGGTTGGAGTATTATTGATCGCACGTGTTATTTCAGCGCTTGCACATGGTGTCTTCATGTCAATCGGCGCTACGATTGCGGCTGATTTGGTCCCTGAAAACCGCAGGGCGAGTGCCATCGCCATCATGTTTACAGGTCTGACGGTGGCAACGGTGACCGGAGTTCCTTTTGGAACCTTCATCGGTCAGCAATTCGGCTGGAGATTCGCTTTCATCATCATTGTGGCAATCGGCTTGATTGCTTTCATAGGGAACGGCATCCTCGTTCCATCCGATTTAAGAAAAGCTGTAAAGACTACGTTCCGTGACCAAGTCAAATTGGTGAAGAATGGCCGATTGCTGCTAGTATTCATCATTACAGCGTTAGGGTATGGAGGAACGTTCGTTGTCTTCACGTACCTGTCTCCGTTACTTCAGGAAGTGACAGGGTTTAAAGAAGGAACTGTGGCCTTGATTTTGCTAGTATATGGAGTAGCGATAGCAATAGGCAATACCCTTGGCGGGAAATTAGCCAATCGCAATCCTATTAATGCCCTATTTTATATGTTTCTTATACAGGCCATTGTACTTGTGGTGTTGACTTTCACGGCACCGTTTAAGATCGCAGGTTTAATTACGATCATTTTAATGGGATTGTTTGCATTCATGAATGTTCCGGGTCTTCAAGTGTATGTCGTCATGTTAGCGGAGCGTTTCGTGCCGAGTGCAGTGGATGTTGCGTCAGCCATCAATATTGCCGCTTTCAATGCAGGAATCGCCATTGGTGCCTACTTAGGAGGAGTGATTACGGATTCGATCGGACTGATCCATACAGCGTGGATAGGTGGAGTCATGGTGTTTGCAGCAGTGATTTTAACAGGGTGGAGCCGGGCCTTGGAAAGTAGAGACCGTTCCAAGGGATTGGACAAAATAGCATAGGATTAAAAAAGTGATGCATGTTAGAAAAAGCATGCTATGCGTTTAGAGTATCAAAAAAACAAGTATCATTGCATCCCTTCAGCGAATGGTGGAAGGTTCCTTGAAGGGATGTAATGATACTGATACTTAAGCGCATTACAATCTTTGATAAAAACAATGAAAAAAATTTGGAGGTAGAGTGATAATGGTGAAAAATTTACAAGATACAACAACATTGCATAACGGCGTTAAAATGCCTTGGTTCGGATTGGGCGTATTTAAGGTGGAAGAAGGACCGGTGCTGGTAAATGCAGTTAAAGTGGCCATTAAACACGGTTATCGCAGTATCGATACTGCTGCCATTTATGAAAATGAAGAAGGGGTTGGACAAGGGATTCGCGAGGGCTTAAAAGAAGCTGGAATCTCAAGGGAAGACTTATTCGTAACATCCAAAGTCTGGAATGCCGATTTAGGCTATGAATCGACAATTGCAGCTTACGAAAAAAGCTTACAGAAACTTGGCTTGGAGTACCTGGATTTATATCTTATCCATTGGCCAGTGGAAGGAAAATATAAAGAAGCTTGGAGAGCGTTGGAAACTCTATATAAAGAAGGAAAAGTGAAAGCGATCGGTGTGAGCAATTTCCAGATTCACCACCTAAAAGATTTAATGGAAGATGCAGAAGTGAAGCCGATGGTCAATCAAGTGGAATGCCATCCGCGTTTAACTCAAAAAGAAGTTCAGGCATTCTGTAAGGAACAAGGAATACAACTTGAAGCATGGTCTCCTTTGATGCAAGGTGAACTTCTTGATAATGAGGTTTTACAAGCTATTGCAACCAAGCATGGCAAATCTGTTGCACAAGTCATTTTACGCTGGGATTTACAAAATGGGATTGTAACGATTCCGAAATCAACTAAAGAACATCGTATTGTCGAAAACTCAACTGTATTCGATTTCGAATTGACGGAAGAGGAAATGAACCAAATTGATGGATTGAATCAGAATCACCGTGTTGGTCCAGATCCTGATAATTTCGACTTTTAATTAAGTATGAAGGAGAGGGACGGGATATCCGTCTCAGACTGTAGACAAACTCGATGTAAATCGAGTTTGTCTACATTTTTTTTGCTTGTACAAATTTGGACATTGATTGGAACGTAGGGCACTCGCTTTCCGCGGGCGGTCCGGGAGCCTCCTCGGCGCACTTGCGCCTGTGGGGTCTCCCTTGGACTCGCTATTCCCGCAGGAGTCTCACACACCCGCTCCAATCAACTATGTTTTGAAATTTTAGGTAAAACCCCTTTTGTCTACAAACTCGGACGGGATATCCGTCTTTCTCTTTTTTTATTGGATCTTCGCATTTGTGGGGATCGAAATGCCGTATCAACAGACGATGGCGTTTACAATGACAGCATCGGGAATCTGATTAGTTGACACAGTATTACTGGGATGATATAAATGCATGTGCATGCATTATGTAAAAAAGGAGATGAAAAAAGATGAATGATTTATTTTCACCTTATCGCATAAAAGAACTTGAACTTAAAAATAGGATCGTCATGCCGCCGATGTGCCAATACTCCGTCGAAGCGGAAGATGGTATACCAACGAACTGGCACCAGCAGCATTATGTAAGCAGGGCAGTTGGCGGAACGGGATTAATTATAGTGGAAATGACCGATGTGGAGCCTGATGGGCGCATTTCGAATCACGATCTTGGATTATGGTCCGACGACCAAATTGGAGCTTTCTCCAACATCGTTAAGGAAGTTCATCAATACGGTACAAAAATCGGGATACAAATTGCCCATGCAGGCCGTAAAGCGGAGGATGCCGAAACGCCGGTGGCACCATCAGCCATTGCGTTTGATGAAACGTACAAAACACCAAGGGCTTTAGAAACGGAAGAAGTGAAGGAAATGGTCGATAAATTCCGGGCATCGGCCAGAAGGGCAGTTCAAGCAGGATTTGACGTTATCGAATTACATGGTGCACACGGGTATTTAATCCACCAATTCACATCACCGCTTACGAATAAACGTGATGACGAATATGGAAGAGACCTGACTAAATTCGGAGTGGAAGTCATTAAAGCAGTGAAAAGCGAAATGCCGGCCGACATGCCTTTAATCATGCGCATTTCTGCAAAAGAATACGTTGAAGGCGGATATGGTATTGAAGAAAGCATTGCATTTTCACAAGTCTTTAAAGAAGCAGGCGTCGATATGTTCCATGTGAGCTCTGGAGGAGAAGGCCCGATTGGAGCAGACGGAAGACCTGGTACCCATGCCAGCTATCAAACTCCGTTGGCCAGGGAAATCAAAAAAGCTTTGGATATTCCGGTGATTGCTGTAGGTCGATTAGATGATCCGATTCTAGCAAATTCAATCATTGGCAATGAAGATGCCGATTTGGTCGCTGTCGGCAGAGGGATGCTGCGAAACCCTTATTGGGCACTTGAAGCATCTAAAGCTTTGAATATAAAAACGGAGATCCCTAAACAATATCAACTGGGATTCAAGCATTGATACGGATTTTTAAAACGCCGGCGAATATTATATTCGCCGGCGTTTTTTCATTCAGTGCATGAGGGAATTTACATACGCGAATCCATTACGTGATGTTTGACTGGAAATTTTGCTATAATGAAAAAGATAAATCAAACGATAATTCGAGGTGCTAATTATGGAAGAAATAAAAATCATTACAACTGAAGAAGTGGAAGCTAAGCTTGAGGCAGGCGAAGCGATGGAACTTGTCGATGTTCGTGAAGACGAAGAAGTGCAAGAGGGAATGATCGAAGGCGCGAAACATATTCGCATGAATGATATCCCGGCAAACCTTGACTATTTTGATAAAGAAAAAGAATATATTTTTATCTGCCGTTCAGGACGCCGCAGTGAAAATGTATGCTATTATCTTCAGGAACAAGGATATAAAGTGGCAAACATGGTTGGCGGAATGCTTGAATGGGACGGCGAAGTCATCGTTAAGTGAGGTTCCTCAAAAAGACCTGTTATTTTTGTAAGCGTAAATCCAGGAATGTGACGGTTTATTTGAATGAAGAAAGAAAAAAGATCATGGTTTGTTCACAATGCCGTGAATATGCGGAAAGACGCGCATATTTGAAGGCGTAAAAAAAAGAGACCTTTCATCATGAAAGGTCTCTTTTTTCTGTATGGACCTCTTCTAACGGGAATGTAAAAATTATATGTTAAAATTAGGGGGTTAAAATCAGAAAATATAGAAAAAGGAGAGTTGAAGCATGAAAGTTCATAAAATTGCGGTCATTGCGGGTGACGGGATAGGCCCTGAGGTGATTGATGAGGGTGTAAAGGTCCTTAAAGAAGTGGCTGCAATTGCTGGGGATTTTTCTTTCCAGTTCACCTATTTTCCATGGGGCTGCGAATATTATCTTAAGCATGGTAAAATGCTGCCCGACGACGGACTTGAACAACTGATGAAGTTTGACGCTGTGTATCTTGGGGCAGTCGGTTATCCTGGTGTCCCGGACCATATTTCTTTACGTGAACTTCTGCTGAAAATCAGAAAGGGATTTGATCAATATGTGAATGTTCGACCCGTTAAATTGCTTCAAGGTGCACCCTGTCCATTAAAAGACGTGACTCGTGACCAAATCGATATGGTTGTCATCCGTGAAAACAGTGAAGGGGAATATTCCGGTGCCGGTGATTGGCTTTTTAAAGGCAAGCCGGAAGAAGTCGTCCTGCAGACGGGGGTCTTTTCACGAAAGGGAACCGAGAGGATCATCCGTTATGCGTATGAACTTGCACGTAAGACGGGCAGGACGCTAACGAGTATAAGCAAGGCGAACGCATTGAATTATTCAATGGTTTTTTGGGATCAGGTTTTTGAAGAAATTGGACAGGAGTTTCCGGATGTAGAAACGAATTCCTATTTGGTCGATGCGGCGAGCATGTATTTTGTCAAGCAGCCCGAACGGTTTCAAATCGTTGTCACCTCCAATTTGTTTGGTGACATCATCACCGATTTAGGTGCTGCCATTGCAGGCGGGATGGGACTGGCGGCCGGTGCCAATTTAAACCCGGAACGGATTTATCCTTCGATGTTCGAACCGATCCATGGTTCAGCACCGGATATAGCACATCAAGGCATCGCCAATCCACTTGCGGCCATATGGTCCGCCAGTCAGATTCTCGATTTCTTTGGGCATGAGGTTTGGGGTGCTAAAGTGTTGGACGTGATTGAACAGGTGATGGTCGATAAAAAGGCGCTCACCCCTGATATGGGCGGGACAGCTTCTACAGGAGAAGTCGGGGATGAAGTGGTTGCATTAATATCCGCTTTACAAACAAATCAAGTATAATATTTTTGAAAAATGGGTATCCTGCACAATAACTATCATTATAGTAAAAGGGCGGGAGAGCCGATGATACAAGTCAAATTATTTGATTATGAGCATGAAAAGGATCTTGAGGATGAAATGAACTTTTTCCTTGAAGACATTCGTGATAATCAAATCGTCGATATCAAATACAATGTCGCCACTACAGGTGAAGAAGAAGAGGAACAGATCTACTGTTTTAGTGCGATGATCATCTATAAAAAAAAATAAAGGCCGGGCTGGCCCTATAATCAATAATAGACTACCTATTGCTTACTGACGGGCAATCAAAGGTAGTCTTTTTTCCGTCTTGACTTCCTCGGAAGGGGGCATGTTCGTTGTGGAAATTAGGACGATGTCGCTTCCCCGCCGTTGACATGAAGTGTTTGTCCTGTCACAAAACGGGAATCATCAGAGGCGAGATAGACAAAGGTGGGAGCCAGTTCAAATGGCTGGCCTTGACGCTCCATCGGATTATCGACTTGTGTCACTTCGTCTGCCGAGAAACTTGCCGGGATGAGGGGTGTCCAAAACCTTCCGGGCGCAATGGCGTTCACCCGGATGCCTTGATCGACAAGACTGTTTGCCAAGGCACGGGTAAAACCAATGTTGGCCCCTTTAGTCGCCGTATAATCAATTAATTGCTTATTCCCATTAAACGTCACGACAGAAGATGTATTTATAATGGAGGACCCAGCTTTTAAATGGGGAAGGGCAGCACGCGTCGTGTAGAAGTGGGAATAGATATTCACTTTAAAGGTATCATCGAATTGCTCATCCGTAATATCAAGCAAGCTTAATTGCTGAAATTGAATACCCACGTGGTTACAAAGAATATCGAGCTTTCCAAATGTTTCGATGGTGTCTTCCACGATCTTGATGCATTGCTGTTTATCCCTTAAGTCACCAGGCAGCAGTAAGCAACGTTGTCCAAGCTCTTCAATTCTCGTTTTAGTCCGATTGGCATCCTCATGTTCATCAAGATAAGCGATGGAAACATCTGCGCCTTCTTTAGCAAAAGCGATGGCAGCCGCAGCGCCAATTCCACTGTCTCCGCCAGTTATCAATGCGACACTACCTGTTAATTTCCCACTGCCCCTATAATTGGGATTTTCAATGATGGGCCGGGGCACCATTAATTTTTCTACACCAGGCTGGCGAAATTGGCGTTGCTCCGGAACCGTGATGGGGACGTCTTGATAACGAGTGATCTTTCCATAATTCGGATGCATGGGATAGCCTTCACATGATGATTTCTTTTTCTTATCTTCTGCCATGAGGAGTCCTCCTAAAAAAAATTTAGTCGGATTACTCTATGACGATCAGGTATATGCCGTGCATGAAGAACATGTATGGGTACGGGCTCGTTACCGTACAGCTCGAATATGCTGGAGTGTAGAAAAATAGTTTTTGGAGGCCTTAATATGCCATATTATTATAGCGAAGAAGTGAAATTGTTATTGGTCGATCAATCTGATGAAAAAGTGGAGTTGTTATATGATTCCAACCCAAATACCTTTGAATTGCCGCTTATAGGACCGAGACCGCCATATTATTATAATCCGCGCTATGTGCCGTATTATCCCGTGATTTAAGGGTGAACATACTAAGGGAAAATGCATGAAGAACGGAATTTGCTGAAATGGGCTGCCTTGGTCTTTCGATGAGTGGACTAAAAGCAGCCTCAATTCGATCAACTAAATTCCCAATCATAACAGATGTCATTAAGAAAAACTGATTATATTTATCTATGAATTTTACAAATACGGAGATAATGGGTAAAGTTATACATAATACATAGAGCGGACTGGTGTATTTAAAGGAGAGATCCATTTTGGATAACAATATGAAACAACTAATAGAAAATCTACAGCAATCGGATGGTGGACATATCTTATACTGTTTTAATGAATTGGAAACCTACATTGAAAATGAGGCAACATTCATCATTGAGGGTGTTGAACAGGGAGACCATATTCTGGTCGTCGAAAATGACCGTATCTTTCCTTTCGTGTACAAAAAATTGCAGCTTCATTTAAATGAGGAGCAATTGGAGCAAGTGCATCTTATGAATAATTTTGATTTTTATTGTTTTCATGGAGACTTCCATCCTTCGACGATGGTTAATTATTTCTTGGAAAATATCGATACATACACTGAACGCAATCAGCACGTGCGGACTTGGGGCCATGTTGAATGGGGCCATGACGATCAAGCCAGCTTAGCGATAGGCGAATATGAAAAAGGAATCAACAAACTGATCAAGGAACGAGGATTGATTTCTGTTTGTGCGTACGATGACTGCAGAGTGCCTGCCGAGCTTAAAACAAACTTGATCAAGCATCATGGGGTCCTGATAACCGATGAAAAAATCACGATTTTAGCAAACGGATAGAATGGAAGGGGCGAGTTATTTGGAAAGTTTTACTGAACGGGTAATTAATATCATACAACAAATCCCTTCCGGTAAAGTGATGACATATGGTCAAATTGGACAGCTCGCCGGAAGTCCGCGCGGTGCAAGGCAGGTTGTAAGGATCCTTCATTCAAGCAGTAAAAAACATGACCTTCCTTGGCACCGGGTAATCAATGCCAAAGGCGAAATCGGCATAAAAGCGGAGGGCGCCGCAGAACACCAGAAGGCGATGCTCGAGAGTGAAGGCGTCACATTCACGAAACGGAATACCATTGACCTCGAAGCATTTCGCCATCATCCAGAAATGTTTTAAACGAAAAGCCGGATAGTAGAGGCGGCGCGGGTGCGGAAAAAAGTACGGTGAAGGCCCAAATAACAGCACCTACGCCAGAATCAAAGCTAACAAACACCGAATAGATGTGTAGGCTTACGAAATCGCATTAAAAGAGGCTGATCCAAGCGGATCAGCCTCTTTTACGAATTATGAACGGGCATACATGGCAGCATTCATTCCGGCGAGTCTTCCGGTTACTAATGCCGATGTGATATTATAGCCGCCTGTGTATCCGTGTATATCCAGAATTTCACCGCAGAAATACAGTCCGTCCATTAGTTTGGATGCCATTTCCTTTGGATGTATTTCTTTGACGGATACGCCGCCGCCTGTTACGAAGGCTTTTTCTAGCGGCTGGGTGCCGTGCACCCCGAATTGGAAGTCCTTGCATAATTCTGCAAAGCGGCGGATTTTTTCATTTGATATCGTCGCTCCTTGTTCTTGAAGGTCGATGCCGCTTCGCTCAAGCAGGAAGTGAAGGTATCGTTCAGGAACTAAACCTTTTAAGGTGTTTTTAATGGCTTTTTTCGGTTCGGCTTTTATTTCCTTCATGATGTCTTGAAAAACCTCTTCCTTGTTTCGGTCCGGCAGGGCATCGAGTTTCATGGTCACTTCCGACAGGTTCCATTTTTTCATCGCTTTCACGACGAATTGGCTGCATCTTAGAACAGCTGGACCGGAGACGCCAAAATGGGTGAAGAGCATATCCATTCTATGTGTGATCAGGGCCTTGCCCTTTGGGTTAAGGACACTCAATGAAACATCGCGAAGTGCGAGCCCTTGAAGTGTTCGATCTTTAATGAATGTTTCATGGCTAAGTACGGGAACTTCAGTCGGGAACAATTCGGTAATCGTATGCCCTGCCTTTTTAGCCCATGCGTAGCCGTCTCCGGTTGAACCGGTGTGGGGAACTGATTTTCCGCCGACTGCAATCACGACTGCATCCGTGTCAATGGTCTGGCCATCTTTTAACCGGACACCGCTGGTTTTTCCATGTTCATAGAGAACTTCCGCAACTGGAGAGTTCTTGTAGATCGTTACTTTTAAATTCGACAGGCGCGTCAGAAGGGCATCCACGACGCTTTGGGCTTTATCGTTGACAGGAAACATCCGGCCATGGTCCTCTTCTTTTAGAGCCACGCCCAATTTTTCAAAGAATTGAATAATGTCCTCATTATTGAACTCTGAGAAAGCACTGTATAGAAATCGCCCGTTTCCAGGGATATGCTGAATGATTTCATCGATTGAGAGCCTGTTCGTCACGTTGCAGCGTCCGCCGCCCGAGATTGCAAGTTTCCTGCCAAGCTTCTCGCCTTTATCCACTAACAATACATGGGCACCTTTTTCCCCGGCTGCTATTGCTGCCATCAATCCGGAAGGACCGCCGCCAATTACCACTACATCATATTTCAAATTGATCACCACTTTATCATTTTCAGTCCCTTCATTATATAGCAAGAGCCCGTCAGATTGCGAATGTAGAAAAAAAGGAATTATTTGTTTGTGTATTATCTTCGAAAACGATAAACTTGAATGTAGTTTTCTATAGAAAAAATACTTTAATATGATAAGATAAAGAGCGTGTGAAACGTAACTGACAGAGGCAGGAAGGGATTAGATGTCATCTAAGTTTTTAAAAGGGGCTTTTATATTAACGCTGGGAGCGATCATTTCCAAGGTTCTTGGTTTATTTTACGTCATCCCATTTGAACATATGGTTGGGAATAAAGGAGCTACCCTCTATCAATATGGGTACGTTCCATATACCATTTTCATTAGCTTTGCAACGGCAGGCATGCCGCTTGCAGTATCTAAATTCATCTCGAAGTATAATGCGCTCGAGGAATACGCAGTCGGTGAGAAGTTATTTAAATCGAGCCTGAAATTAATGGTTATCACCGGATTTCTCGCTTTTTTGATTCTCTATACGATGGCCCCGCTGTTTACTGGAGTCTTTGGGGTCAAGCCGGAAGATGTTGCGGATGTCACGGAGATCATTCGGGCAGTCAGCTTCGCCTTGATTTTTGTACCGTTCATGAGCATCATCCGCGGCTTCTTTCAAGGACATGAAGCGATGGAACCAACGGCCATCTCCCAGGTTGTCGAACAAATTGTCCGCATCGTGTTCCTTTTGGCCGGTGTGTATGTTGTTTTGAATGTCCTTGACGGAGAGTTAGTGAGAGCCATCCAAATAGCTACCTTCGCGGCGACGGTCGGGGCTGTCGGCGGTTTAGTGGTGTTATTTTGGTATTGGAAAAAACAAAAACCATATTTGGACAGCTTGATGAAGAAAGACAGGGGAACGATGGAAATTTCCCTGAAGGAGATTTATAAAGAAATATTTCTTTCGTCGATTCCTTTCATATTCGTCGGAATCGCGATGCCAATGTTTCAGTTGGCTGACTTATTGTCTTTCAATAAGGCGATGTCGTCGATCGGACTGCAGCATGTTGCTGAGGATGCACTTGGGGTTTTGAATGTGTATGCCCAGAAGCTTGTCTTGATTCCGATGACGCTTGCAACCGGGTTTTCGATGGCGCTTCTTCCTTCGGTGACAAAGGCATATGTAAGCGAGGATTCAAACGAGTTCAACCGCCAGCTGAACCAAGCCTTTCAAATTTTGTTGTTCATTACGATTCCAGCAGTCGTTGGCATGTCTGTGCTAGCCGATCCAATCTATAGTGCCTTTTACAGCCATGATCCACTTGGAATCAGTGTCCTGAAGGCATATGCGCCCGTTTCCATCTTGTTTGCACTTTTTTCCGTTTCGGCTGCTGTATTACAAGGGATCAATCAGCAAAAATATACAGTGCTCAGCCTGCTTGTGGGCTTTTTAATCAAATTGAGCTTGAATATCCCGTTGATCAAGTTGTTTGAAACGGAAGGATCCGTTTATGCTACGGCATTCGGCTACTTGGCTGCCGTGCTGCTGAATTTGTATGTCATTACCTACTTTACTGGATATCGTTACAGCCTTACCATAAGAAGATCTGTTTTGATCACAGTTTTTTCAATAATAATGGGACTGGCTGCCTGGGGCATGAACAGTTTATTATCGCTATGGCTTACAACGGAAGGGCGCTTCCAGGCGATTTTGATCGTGGCCGTTTGTGCAATTTTTGGAGCGCTCATTTATGCGGCGCTTTCCTTGAAAAGCAAACTTGCCCATCGTTTGTTCGGTACCCGGATCGATCGGTTAAAAGCTAAATTAGGATTATAAGCTGGAAGTTTGATGTGTAAAATAAAGGGTATTGAATGGTGAATCCCCAGATTAAAATATATTGGCCTTGCCTGACATTAAAGTGGGCAAGGCTTTTTACTGAAAAAGGCTTTAGGAGGAAACGATGAGAATAGATAAGATTTTATCCAATATTGGTTATGGCAGCAGGAAAGAAGTGAAAAAGCTCCTGAAATCCGGCGCCGTCAAGGTCAATGACAGGCTGCTTAAGGACCCGAAGGAACAAGTGGACCCTGATACGGAAATCGTTACGGTTCATGGTGAACGGGTTGAATACAGGGAATTCATATATTTAATGATGAATAAACCGCCAGGCGTATTGTCGGCAACGGAAGACAACTACCAAGAAACGGTCATCGACATCTTGGAGCCGGAGGATTCGGTATTCGAGCCATTTCCTGTAGGCCGTCTTGATAAGGACACAGAAGGTTTATTGCTAATCACGAATGACGGAAAGCTTGCCCACCAACTGCTTTCTCCAAAGAAACATGTCCCTAAAACATATTTTGCGGTCATTGATGGCGAAGTGACGGAACGGGATATCGAGGCATTCCGCAACGGCGTGACCTTGGATGATGGATACGAAACAAAACCAGGTGAATTGAACATTTTAAAATCAGGTCTGACATCGGATATCGAGCTAACGATCATGGAAGGAAAGTTCCATCAGGTGAAGCGGATGTTTGAGGCCGTTGGCAAACGTGTCGTCTACCTAAAGCGTCTTTCCATGGGGAGTTTACAGCTTGATGAGGAACTTGAGCTTGGTGAATACCGTGAGTTGACGGTGGAGGAGCTTGAACAGTTAAAGGCAGGCCAACCGACTGAATGATAGCTGGATACAAAAAATGAGGCGGACAATATTGTCCGCCTCAAAGTATTTTACATATCGATCTTGTTCGGGTGGTCGTTCTTTTTACGATGACATCTTCACCTTTTTACTTGTTGTCGTCCAAAGGCCTCGGCTTGGGCTTTGAACAAGGTCATTGTATGCTAAGACATTTAAATCGCGCTGCACAGTTCGAGGAGTGATGCCAAATTCTTCTACAAGCTCTTGAGTAGAAACCGTACCGTTATTACTAATGAACATATAAACGGATTTAATACGGGTTAACATGCGATTTGTTGAAGGTTTCAAAAAATCACTCCTTATTCTTTTCATTGTTATTTTGAACAAATGAAAACAACCGATATGTCGGACAGCATTTCAGCTGTCACTATGTACTTGCTATACCCACCCTATAACTCCTCGGAAACATTTAGAAAAAATAAGATGTCATTAGCTTCATTCTACCCCTTTGCAAAAGCAAATTCTAGGAAAAGATACTAATTGACTAAATATTACATTTATTATATCAAATTTTAACAAAATTATTCTCCATACCTATAGAAAAATTAATAAAGAGCTGTTCCATTTGTTCATGATCATATTTTGCCAATACAGGATGCTTACTATGCATCCTGAGATGTCGCACAAAACGAACGTTGACTTTTAATGCATATACATGTTATTTTACTTAAAACGGATCATAAATCGTAACGATTACGCTTTGTGTATTGATACAGGAATTGCTTGATGGCTTGCGGTTACGATGTCATAATGAGGTATCGGGCAGTACAGACTTTTCATACATAGCTAAAAGGATTTAAATATAAACCAATTCGAGGTAGAGCCATATGAACGAAAGATTAATGGAGTTTTTATTGCGCGACGAAGTAACCAGACTTTCTGGCGTCAAAAAACAAGTGTATGAATTCATCGTGAACGAAGAAGATTATCTTGCATCGAAGGCGGACACGGTCGATCAATTCATGAGATTGCTGGTAAAGCATTCTCCGCCTAGGCTCGCAGCCCGTCATTTCAATATGCCTTATGGGGAAATCATTCGTTTCATGAATGAAATAGAAGATGAACTGAATGAGAGATTAGAGGAAAGATGCAAGAAAGTGAAGTGGATGGACTACACGGAAAAGGACCAGCAGGCATTTGAGGAATATCATAGGAAGTTATATCTATTTGTAAATTAATAAATTGGTTCATCAAAATGCCCTGGTATGAAAGGGCATTTTTTTATTTGTCCGGAACCGTTAAACGGGAATCCAGCACAATCATTGTTTGACTGGACCATAAGAGCAAGAATGAGGACGATTTGGAGCTGGGTTGATTGTTAAAATGAGGTCAAATAAATTTTAGGAGCAACTATAATGACTAACATTAAGGAATTCAATGAAATACACTTTTCGAAGGACCTGTTGATATTGGGGAACGCCTGGGATTTATTATCGGCCTTGATTCTCGAGAAATCAGGATTCAAGGCGATTGGAACGACAAGCTGGGGAATTGCCAACTCCCTGGGTTATCTGATGGCGAATTGATTGATTTTGAAAGACATTTAGGTATCATTAAACTAATTACGGATAATGTGAAAATTCCCGTCACTGCGGACATTGAAGCAGGCTATGGTGAAACCGCAGAAAAGATTGTCGATAATGTGTTAAGGACGGCAGACGTCGGTGTTGCCGGGATCAATATTGAGGATTCGCTCAAAAAACAAAAAGGTCTAAGAGATATATCTCAACACTGCAGCCTACTATTAAAAATAAGAGAAGCGTTGGATTATAATGGGTATGAAGGTTTTTACATCAATGCTAGAACGGATACTTATTTTCAAAAAGAAAATCCTTTCCCGGAAACAGTAGAGCGGGCAAAAGCGTATGTGGAGAGTGGTGCCAGCGGAATATTCATCCCTGGATTAACGAACCATGATGAAATAAAGGAAATCACTTTGAATATAGATGCTCCCCTTAATGTATTATCTTTGCCTGGATTAACGAATGGTAAGGAGCTTGCAGGATTAGGAGTGAAACGATTCAGTTTCGGAAATGCCCTATCCGATAAAATCATTGCTTTATTAGAACAAGATACAGCACGAATAGTAGACCTAAATGACACCTCACATTTATATGGGAACTAAAACGTGAAAGGATGCGGAGTATAATGGCTGTTGCTATAAATCTTTCTTTTGAAGAAATGTGGGAGAAGATCATTGACTGCGACCCAAAATATGACGGATTATTCTTTACGGCAGTAAAGACAACTAAAATATACTGCCGCCCTTCATGCAGGTCAAGGAAGCCGAAAAAAATAAATGTGAAATTCTATCATGACATCGATGAAGTCGAAAAGGCTGGTTTCCGTGCTTGCAAAAGATGCCAACCGGAAGTTGATGATTCCCCGAAGATGGGACTTGTCAGAGATGTCATCGCTTTCTTGGTAAATCAGTATAATCAAAAAGTGGAATTAAAGGATATTGCCAATCATGTCGGTGTAAGTTCCTATTATCTGGAGCGGCTATTCAAAAAGGAAACATTAGAAACTCCCCGTTCCTATTTGGAAAAAATCAGAGTGGATAAAGCGGCATACCTTCTAACAAGCACAAGTCGCACGAATCTTGAGATTTGCCTTGAAGTGGGTTTCCAAAGCCCTTCAAACTTTTATAAGGTATTTCGCCGATTGAAAAATTGTTCTCCGAGTGAATATCGCAACATGAATCTTAAGAATCGAGTGTAATCCACATATACAGAAATGGAGGTCCTTATATGACTGAATTATATAAATTAGATTATGAATCGCCGATTGGAGTTATCGAGATATCAGGAACGAATGAGGCCATCTGTTCCATACTGTTCGCTGAAAGGGATACAAAGATAAATATTATGCAAGATCAAACGCCCAAGGTTTTAGTGGAGTGCTTTAGTCAGATTGATGAGTATTTCAAGGGTGAACGCAGGGAATTTACATTTCCTTATATACTTGAAGGGACCATCTTCCAAAAAAACGTGTGGAACGCTTTAACAGGAATCCTGTACGCTAACACGGGTTCCTATAAAGACATCGCCGTTTCGATCGGTAATGAAAAAGCCATTAGGGCAGTAGGGAGCGCTAATGGCAGAAATAAGTTAAGCATCGTGATTCCTTGTCATCGAATAATAGGTTCAAATGGGAAATTAACTGGTTACGCGGGTGGCATATGGAGAAAGGAATGGCTCCTTCAGCATGAAAGGAATTTTCATTAGGATACTTAGCTCAATTTTATGGGATCGCAGGAATTCAGACAGAGTCAAAGCTATGAAAATAGCCTGAGTTTCACTCTCCATTGATGGAGGACACAGTTTTTTTATTTCAAGTTGCAGTTGATTTCAGAAATCCGCTCCCTTTCCTCCGACTGTCTGCCGAGCCTCCTCGCTTGCAAGCGACTGTGGGGACGGTTTGCAAGTTATTCGGCAGGAGTGTCGCAAATTTCTTAAATCTAGATAGTTTTCATTATATATATAAAATATGTAGGATAAACCTGATTTTCTTTAAAAGCATGGTCGTGGTGAGAGCATTCCGAACCTCCTTTATTATCTAGTTTGTAGACAAGAGGAGTTCTATCTTTTAAAACATATTGATTGGAACGGAAGGCGCGAGACTCCTGCGGGAAAAGCGAGTCAGGGGAGACCCCACAGGTGCAAAAGCGCCGAAGAGGCTCCCGGACCGCCCGCGGAAAGCGAGTGCCTGAAGAGGAAATCAACGTTGTGATGAAGGTGATGCTTTGAGCTAATTGGTCCCTGAACGATTTCCCGAAGATGATCGCTAAAATTAGACTGGTTAAACGTCCTTCATTCCAAATACAATTGGCATTCGCCGAACCTGAAAAACGGGAATTATACTATTGTATAGTTCCCGTTTTTTTCTTGCTTTTAAGAAAGAATCAAATGTGTGCCGGTCTCTTTAAACGAAGAGATGAAATCTTTATGCAGATGATCGTCAGTAATGATGTAATCGATTTTATCCAGTGACGATATCCCGATGGTCACGTCTTTCCCGAACTTTGTGCTGTCAGCGGCAACATAGACTTCTTGGGATAGATCTATGATTTTTTTTCGTGTGTTCGCTTCTTCTAAATTATAGTCGGATATGCCTTTTTCAACGGTTATGCCACTCGCACAAATGAATGCTTTTGTAATATTCAATTCACTAAAGTTGAATAAGTAGTCAAATGCAACGATGGATTGTTCATTTCGCCTGACTTTCCCGCCAATGATCAATATCTCGATGTCGCTATGAATGAGCTCATTTACAACGGGGATCGAACTGGTTATCACGGTCAGTTTCTTTTTCTGTTTTATATATTTAGCGATTTGATAGGTTGTCGAACCACTATCGATATAAATGCAATCACCATCGTCGATATACTCACTGCATTTTTGAGCGATGGATTCCTTTTCTTCTAATTGACTGAACATCCGTTCATCTATCGTCGATTCTCCAAACTTCGATTGAACCAGCTTAACGCCGCCATAGATCTTTTCTATTTTTCCTTGCCTTGTAAGAAGGTTTATATCCCTTCTGATGGTTTCGATGGAAACTTGCATTTCTTCAGTAAGCTCGGCAATCTTCATAACTTTTCTAATCGTTAATAACTCGATGATCTTCTTTTGCCTTTCAAGAGGAAGCATAAGTTACACCCGCCTATTCTTCATATCTATCTTCCTGATATTCAGTTTAAGTGTACTGTTTACCGCGAACATATTCAACATATAGATGATAAAAATATCACCAGTTGGTCAAAAGTTAGTATGAAGTTAGTAATAAAGTGTTCAATATTTACAGAGTATTTACAAAAATCTCAAATTCGTTTTACAAATGGCTTTTATACTAAGGGTGTATTAAAGGAGGTGAACGGTTTGCTAAAATTACAAAATATTAGCAAGCAATTCGATGGAAAATCAGTTTTGGATAATATAAATCTTGAAATTAAAACGGGGGAGATCGTTTCACTATTAGGACCAAGTGGAAGCGGCAAAACTACTTTATTACATATAATTTTGGGCTTGACGGGTATCAATCATGGAAAAATCATTTTCAATGATACCGATTTGAGTAACGTGCCCATGAAAGACCGGGGATTTAATATCGTTTTCCAGGATTACGCTCTTTTCCCGCATTTGAATGCCTATGAAAATATCGTTTATGGATTGAGGAACAGGAAGGGATCCGTTTCCAAGGAAGAGCTTCAAGAATACATAGATTTCCTAGAATTAACACCGCATTTGAAAAAAAGGATCAGCGAATTATCCGGGGGTCAGAAACAAAGGGTTTCGATCGCAAGGACTCTTGTAATGAAACCGAAAATCCTATTACTTGATGAGCCGCTGAGTGCTTTGGATGGTGTGATCAAGGAATCGATAAAGGAACGCATCAAATCCATTGCCCGAGAATTTAAGCTGACGACAATCATAGTGACACATGACCCGGAAGAGGCTTTGACGATGTCCGATAAGATTTTGATCATTAATCAAGGGAATATTTCTCAATTTGGATCGCCTCAAGAAATCATCAATCAGCCAGCCAATGATTTTGTGAAGGAATTCATTCTTAAACAACTGGAGATCAAGAGAGAAAATATTTACAACTTATTCGGTGAAAAGTATGCCTGATGTAAAACCGGCAATGAGAGTCATTTATATACCTATCTTACTGCTATTTGCCGCTTTTCTTTTCTTGCCGCTTGGGATATTGTTCGTCCGTTCTTTTGAAACCGCTGATGGAATCAATCTCTCGAATTATCTAACGGTCCTTTCAAATGCAGAGCTGATAATGTCATTTGGAAACAGCGTGAAAATCTCAGGGCTCACAGCCGTCATTACAACCGTTTTAGCCTTTTTCCTGGCCTATTCCATCCATTGCACCCGATTATATAGGCCGTTAAAAAGTGTAATTAAAACAGGGATCCTTATTCCGATGCTGCTTCCGACGATCACGTTCGGGTTTGCGATCATCTACTCTTTCGGCAATCAAGGAATCATAACGAAGATTTTTGGAAGGAATCTATTCGATATATACGGATTTAATGGATTATTGATAGGTTATGTGATTTATACATTGCCATCAGCTTTTCTGCTCATTAATAATTCCTTCAAGTACATGGATAAAAAGTTCATCATCGTTTCAAAATTAATGGGTGACGGAAGGATAAGAAGTTTCATGAATACGATCATACGGCCATTATCGGGAACTTTGGGAGGAGCCTTTGTACTTTCATTCATCTTGAGCTTCACCGATTTTGGGATACCGGCTTCAGTCGGAGGGACCTACTCCGTTGTTGCGACGCAACTGTATCAAGTCATGCTAGGTTCAATCCCTGATTTCAATAATGGTGCAGTGATTGCCATTCTCATGCTCATTCCGGTAGTATTCAGTGTTTTTCTATTAAACTATCTCGAAAAACTTAATTTTCATTATGACAAGTTCAGCGATATCGAATTGACGAAGAACATAGGAAGGGATATATGTTTTGGGGGTATCTCGCTGCTGGTCTTGATAGGGATGTTTTCTGTATTTGCGGTCATGTTCATTGCACCATTTTTAACTAGTTTCCCTTACGATCTCTCGTTCACCTTAAAGCACTTTATCGACACATTCCAATCAAGCGATTTAACGGCAGTTTATAAAAACTCCTTATTCGTTGCCTTGATGACGGCTGTAATGGGAACGTTCATCGCCTTTAGCTCTGCGGTTTTGAATGTCCGGACGCCCCTTAAGGGGAAATCGTCAATGGATGTCATTTCGATGCTGACGAATACAGTACCGGGAATGGTGTTGGGCTTATCGTATTTGCTGCTGTTCAACGGCAGCAGCTGGAAGGGGACCTTTGCCATCATCATTCTATGTAACATTGTCCACTTCTTTACAACACCCTATTTAATGGCGAAGAACTCTTTATCCAAAATGAACCCTGGTTGGGAAACCACCGGGAATTTATTGGGGGATAGCTGGATCAGGACAATCTATCGTGTCATTCTGCCAAATTCGGCATCTACGGTGATCGAGATGTTCAGTTACTATTTCATCAATAGTATGGTGACGATCAGCGGAATCATCTTTTTGGTCACGGCCCAAACCACATTAGTGGCCAGTAAAATTAAAGAGCTTCAGCATTTTGCCAAATTCAATGAAATATTCATCCTGTCTTTGCTTATCTTTTTTACAAATCTAGTCGTGAAGCTGCTTTGTGATCATTATCAAAAAAGACAATTCAAACATTAATGAGGGGGATATTATGTCTAAAACGATCAAGATAGCCTTACTTTCTTTAGTTGCTCTAAGTTTGGTATTTGTATTGGTGGGCCGTAACAGCGGCAAAGCGGATGAGGAAAAGGTGGTCATTTATACGAATGGCGATGAAGAAGCCACTGCAGCAATGGAGACTTCCCTGAAAGATGCCGGATACGAAGGGAAATATGTCCTTCAATCATTAGGCACATCAGAATTAGGCGGGAAACTGCTGGCAGAAGGCGCTGAAATCGAGGCAGATGTCGTGACGATGAGTTCTTATTTCATCGAAAGTGCCCAAGATCAGCACTCCATGTTCAAGGACCTGTCATTCAGTACAAAAGCATTGGAAAAAAATCCAGCCTATTATACGCCGATTTTGGCAAATACCGGTTCCATTTTTGTAAATACGGAAGTGCTTAAACAAAAAGGCCTGCCGATGCCTACCTCGATTAAGGATTTGACAAAGCCGGAATATAAAGGGTTCGTTTCAATTCCTAATATCCTGGACTCTTCAACAGGGTGGCTGTTAGTTCAAGCAATAATCAGTCAATACGGTGACGCAGAGGGGAAAAAGGTTCTCCATGACTTAATATCAAATAGCGGTCCGCATCTTGAGAGCTCAGGTTCAGGTCCAATCAATAAAGTTCAAGCAGGTGAAGTGGCTGCTGGTTTTGGTTTACGCTATCAAGCCGTGATGGCTAAAGAGTCGGGTTTACCGATCAAATTCGTTGATCCGGTTGAGGGGAATTTTTCTTACACGGAATCCGTTGCTGTCGTGAATAAAGATAATGAAGCTAAAACAAGTTTAGCGATGAAAATGGCAGAAACGATCAGTAAAGATGCTAGAGAAGAATTGCTGAAACATTACCCGGTCGCACTTTATGAAGGTGAAAAGGTAACGGAAAAGAACAAACCGGCCCACCCTAAGAAATATAAGCAGCCCCTAACGGTTGAATTATTAAAACAGCATCAAGAATTCTTTAAATCAGCACAATGATGAATACAGTGAGGAGTGAAGGAAAATGAATACCTATAAACTATTGACGCCTGGACCGCTGACCACTACAAGTACGGTGAAACAGGAAATGCTTGTTGATCGCTGCACGTGGGAAAATGATTATAAAGAAATCACACAAAAAATCAGATCCCAGCTTCTTGAATTGGCATATGCTGCAAACGGAGAATATACGGCTGTACTTATGCAGGGAAGCGGCTCGTTTGTTGTAGAATCTGTGCTGACGACTGCACTTGCAAAATCCGATAAAGTGCTGATCATTACGAATGGCGCATATGGAAAACGGATTGTGAAAATGGCGGAATGCATCGGACTGAATCATGTGGAATATGGCGTTGAGTACAATGAATTTCCAAATGAAGCTGAAATCCGGAATATTTTACTGGATGATAGTGACATCACACATATTGCAATGGTTCATTGTGAAACGACGACAGGGATTTTAAATCCGATAGAAATGGTTTCGAAGATATCAAAGGAACAAGGGAAAACCTTGATCATTGATGCGATGAGCAGCTTTGGCGGAGTTGACATGAATGTGCCTGAACTCGGAATTGATTATTTGATCAGCAGTGCGAATAAATGCATTCAAGGAATCCCCGGTTTTGGTTTTGTCATCGCAAAGCTTGAGAAATTGTTGGCTTGTGAAGGCAATGCCCGCAGTTTGTCCTTGGATTTATATGATCAGTGGAAAGAGATGGACAAGGATGGGAAATGGCGTTTCACTTCTCCAACACATGTAGTGGCCGCGTTTGCTAAAGCGTTGGAAGAATTAACTGAAGAAGGCGGCATCCCAGCTAGATTCTCCCGCTATAAAAATAATAATGATAGGCTGAGGGAGCTGATGGGGAAATTGGGCATTCATGCATATATCTCACCTGATAAACAATCGCCCATCATTACAACTTTCCTTTTTCCAACTGAAACCTTTGATTTTGAGGACTTCTATAATTTTATCAAAGAGAGGGGATACGTAATATACCCTGGAAAGCTTACTGACATAGATACATTCCGAATCGGCAATATTGGCGAAATCCATGAAGAAGATATCGAGGAACTTGGCAGGATCGTAGAAAAATATATGAAAGTGGTGACAGTATGAATAAGGTAGAGGGAATCATTTTGGATTGGGCAGGAACAGCTGTGGATTTTGGATGTTTTGCACCAGTGAATGTTTTTGTGGATATTTTTAAGAATGCTGGACTGGACGTGACGATGGAGGAAGCCAGAGCTCCGATGGGCATGCTGAAAATCGACCATATTCGTGCGATGCTGACCATGCCAAGGATATCTTCGTTATGGGAAGAACAATACGGAAGACCATTCAATGAGGAAGACGTTGAAAAACTATATGCTGAATTTGAACCGGCACTGATGATGTCTTTGGCGGATTATACAGATCCCATTCCAGGGGTTATCGAGACGGTGGAAGCATTAAGGAATCGCGGCCTGAAGATTGGGTCGACAACAGGGTATACGGATACAATGATGGAGGTCGTCGTAGCAAATGCTTTGCAAAAAGGGTATCGGCCGGATTTCCATGTAACTCCGGATGCAACCGATTCGATTGGCAGGCCTTATCCTTACATGATATATCGGAATATGGAAGAATTGAAGTTAACGGCATCATGGAAGGTAGTGAAGGTAGGAGATACCATTTCCGATATGCAAGAGGGAGTGAATGCTGGAGTATGGTCG
This sequence comes from Bacillus sp. CFBP9009, assembly GCF_036541465.1. Taxonomy (NCBI): domain Bacteria; kingdom Bacillati; phylum Bacillota; class Bacilli; order Caryophanales; family Bacillaceae; genus Bacillus; species Bacillus sp. CFBP9009. The sequence continues at coordinate 514,595 of NZ_JAZHFU010000001.1, forward strand.
GTCGGAATCATTGTCGGAAGCTCTGAGATGGGATTGAGTTTGGATGAGTATACAAGTTTACCAGAACAAGATAAACAAAACCTCATCTCTAAAACGGCAGACACATTTATGCAAAACGGGGCAGACTTCACCATCAAAACGATGGAGGAACTACCTGAACTCATAGATCGCATCAACCTTCTTATAGCAGAAGGGAAAAGACCTCGTTCAAGCTAACATTCAGTGCCAAAAAAAGTGCAGCATCTTTCATCCTTTAGTGGGAATGAGGGATTGCTGCACTTTTTTTCGCTTGCCTGAACATCATTATATTGCTTTTTTCCAATCTCATACAAACGTGCAGAATGAATGATTTTTTTGAAATTTAACTCGACTGCTTATTGTAAAAAGTGAGAAAAGAGTGTACGATTAAATGAGAATGATAATCAATCACACTTGATTACCGGGGAGTGGACGGAAATGGAACAGCAGGATTTATTTGATGTAACGGTTATTGGAGGAGGACCAGCAGGCCTTTACTCCACTTTTTATAGCGGACTTAGAGAAATGAAAGTTAAACTGATTGAATACCAGCCACGGCTAGGCGGGAAAATTCATGTCTATCCAGAGAAGATGATTTGGGATGTAGGGGGGCTGACACCCACTACTGGGGAAAAATTAATTGAGCAGTTAGTGGAGCAAGGTTTAACATTCAATCCAACAGTCGTCTTGAATGAAAAAGTGGAATCAATCACACGTAATGAAGAAGGTATCTTCGTTTTACATACAGCTTCAGGGCAAATGCACTATTCCAAGACGATCATTGTCGCGGTTGGCGGCGGAATCCTGAATCCGCAAAAGTTGGAAATAGACGGGGCAGAAAGGTTTGAAGTCTCTAATTTAAACTATACTGTTAAGTCTTTCAATCGTTTCAAGGATAAGACGGTGATCATTTCAGGCGGCGGGAATTCTGCAATAGACTGGGCAAATGAATTAGAGCCCATCGCCAAAAAGGTGTATCTGACATACAGGAAAGATAGTTTGGCAGGTCATGAATCACAAGCAAGGCAATTGATGGAAAGCTCAGCTGTTTGTTTCTTGAATACGACGATTACAAAATTGATTGCCTGCGCTGATCATGAATCAATTGAACATGTTGAACTGACGAATCACGCAACGGGAGAGGTTTCTTACTTGCCGATCGATGAGGTCATCATCAATCATGGTTATGAGCGTGATACATCGCTGCTTCAAAATAGTAAAGTGGACATTGCCATTGCCGACAATTATTATATTGAAGGTACTCCTGCAAGTGAATCCTCGATGGATGGAATATACGCTGCCGGTGATATCTTAAAGCATGAAGGTAAATTGAACCTGATAGCAGGTACTTTTCAAGATGCAGCAAATGCCGTAAACAAGGCAAAGCAATATATCCAGCCTGACGCTCACGGAGTGGGAATGGTTTCTTCCCATAATGAAATCTTTAAAAAGCGCAATAGGGAATTGATCAAGGAAATGATGAAACCGGCTGGGGTACTTTAAAGGGAAACGGAAAAAAGCTCCAGGGCCTCATTGGCCTTGGAGCTTTTAGTATCTTCGAAATTATAGAGATTCTTTGATGACCTTCTTGTAATGAAATACGGATAGTATTCCGAAGATCGAATACAGTGCCGTGTATAATGCCATAACGATGATCATCGGTGTCCAAACTTCGGTTCCGAATAAGAACCATCCTGATTGGACTGCGAAATAACTGTGAAGCAGCCCGACGATTAAAGGAATGCCGAAATTGAAAACCTGTTTTGCTTGGATTCCTCTTAGTAGGTCACCTCGCGTGAATCCCAGTTTTCTTAAGATCGTATAATTGGATTTTTCCCCTTCACTTTCATCCATTTGTTTGAAATACAGGATGCAGCCGGATGTGATGAGGAAGGTTAATCCCAAGAAGCCGACGATGAACATGATAAGACCCATATTCTTCTTCTGGGTGTTGAACATTTCAAATTGGGAATCATTCACATGTTCTTCTTTAAAACTCATTTTTTTGAATAGATCATTCGCTTTTTCAAGTTCAGCTTCATCCTTCACATCAATGCCGATATTAACGGATGATACTTTTTGGATTTTCGGGTCGAGGTCCTTTTTCAAACGGTCGAATATCGTTTGGTCTACAATGGCAACGGGCAATCCTCCATTCGTGAAGTAATAGGACAGGAAGGTATCATCATTCAATCCCATATATGTTTGCGGAATCACTTCATTTTTGCCTTTTAGTTCAATCTTTCCGGAATCCTTCAAGGACATTACCTTCTCCATCATATTACTGTATCCGCTGAAAAGGGTCTCATCTTTGGCGAGGTTGATTCCTTTAACGGATTCATCACTGATGACGGGAACGGTCATGATGTCCGGATCGAAGTTCATTCCTTCGAGGCTCGTTTCCATTATTTCCTTTACATTGACATCCACTTGAATGACATCGATCACCTTTTCGTCATAATCAATTTTACTGTCTGATAAAGCTTCTTTGAATGTATCCGCATCTCCCTTATCCGTCATCGAAAAATCGGTGGGGATACTGCTTTGTGCCATTTTCTCCGCTGAGTAGTAGGAGATATAGCTTAATGATAACAACCCGATCGCCAAAGCCGAAACGGTCGTGATGATCGTCAATAATATCGCATTCGATTTCATCCGGAACATGATGGATGAAAGGGACAATACTTCATTGATGTTCAAATAGCCATTTTTCTTTTTACGGACGATATTAAAGATGAAGCTTACGGATCCTTTATAGAATAGGTAGGTACCGATGATGACAGTTGCCAGAATGAAGATCATGGCCATAAAAAGCTCGGTCATCTCTGTAAAAGCTCCATCGAATAATTTGGATGAAACGACATAGCCAGCAATGATCAGGATGATTCCGAATATCCCGATGATCATTTCGAACATCGAAACCTTTTTCACTTTTCCTTCCGTCATTGAAGTCACTCTAAATAATGATAGGATGGTTTGCCTTTTAATGAAGGCATAATTCATCAACATGATTAAAAGATAGATGGCGCTAAAAACGAGCACGGTTTGAACAAGCGGCTGAAAAGAAAATTTAAGAGTCGCAATTGCCTCGACACCCATTATTTTAAATAGTATCATGATGATCAATTTTGAAGCGGCAAACCCTACAAAGATTCCCAGGAATACGGAACAGAAATACAGGATCAGGTTTTCCACACTCAGGATACGGAATATCCTGTTCTTCGTCATGCCTATCAATTGGAATAAGCCAATTTCTTTACTGCGTCTTTTTATGAAAATGCTATTGGCATATAAAAGGAATATGGAAACAATCGCAACAAGCAGGATCGATGCAGCCTTGATGGAGGCGGCCCCTTTCACTGTACCCTCCGCTTTATCCAGCGCTGGGTCATATTGCAAGGTGACAAAAGCAAAGTAAAGGGAAGCGCTGAAGACCAGGGCAAACACATACAGATAATAGTTCTTCAGATTCTTCTTCAGATTTCGCAAGATGAGTTGATTAATGCTCATTTTGAACCCCTCCCAATACACCTTGTGTTTTCATGATGTCCTTGAAGAAGGTTTGTCTGGATTCTTCACCTTTATTCAATTGGGTATAGATTTGCCCATCTTTAATGAAAATGACTCGGCTGCAATAACTGGCGGCCACGGGATCATGGGTTACCATGATGATGGTCGCTTTGTGCTTTCGATTCATTTCGCTCAGTTTGTTCAGTAAATCGGAAGCTGATTTTGAGTCAAGCGCCCCAGTCGGTTCATCCGCAAATATGATGCTTGGATCATGGATGAAAGCCCGTGCTGCAGACGTACGCTGTTTTTGACCACCGGAAATTTCATTTGGGTATTTATCCTTCACTTCATATATGCCCAGTTCCTTCGCCACGCTATCAAACTTTTGTGCCGCTTCATTATTGGGCGTTTTTGTAATGGATAAAGGCAAAAGGATATTTTCTTTGACAGTCAGTGTGTCCAATAGGTTATATTCCTGGAAGATGAAGCCCAGGTGGTTCTTACGGAATTCGGCCAAATTCTTTTCTTTCATCCCTGAAATCTCTTTTCCATCGATCGTAATGGTGCCGTTGCTGATTTTATCGATCGAGGAAAGGACATTCAGCAAAGTCGTTTTTCCTGAACCGGAAGCACCCATGATACTTACGAATTCACCTTCTTGTATGCTTATATCGAGACCCTTTAAGACTTCTTGTTTATTGAATTTATTACCATAGCTTTTATGGATTTTTTTCGCTTCTAATATATTCATTTGGATACACTCCTTTTTTTTCTATATCCTCATTATAAAAGGCCATGTATTTCTTTTCCTTCGTTTGGACGAACAAAGAATAAAAGCATGTGACACTTTTGTCACATGCTTGTGATATTCACGAAATCATTTCTTTTTGGGAAGGTCAAGGTAACGGTCGTCCCGGTTCCAAGCTCTGATTTAACTTCAATGGTGATGAATAGGGACTCGGCTGCATTCTTGGTTAAATATAGACCCATGCCGGTTGCCGCATTGTCACGATGATTTGTCGTGGATGTAAATCCTTTATCAAATATACGGGATATATCCTTTGGGTCAATGCCCCGTCCGGAATCCTGGACTTCAAGAACCGTTTGTCCGGCTTGCTCATGGCTATATATCGTGATATCTGAGTTTTCACTGTATTTAATGGAGTTGGTCAAGAGCTGCCTCATGATGAAGGCCAGCCATTTGGCATCACTAAGCACTTCGGTTACATCCAATTGTATGTCGAAGCCGATCCCTTTTTGAATGCACCATGATTGCAGCGTTTTAATCTCATCAAAGATTATTGTTTCCAAATCGGTTTTCTCTATATACAAATCATTTTCGATGAAAGGCATGCGCCTTTGATGGAGCTGCTGATCAAGAAGCAGGTGAATGCGCAGCCACTCATAAGTCAAATGGGATTTCAGCAATTCATCATCCAAGCGGTCAATCATTAAATGCATCGCCGTCAATGGTGTCTTCACTTCATGAATCCAAGATAATAATTCATCCTTCTCCTGCTCTAAAGTCATTTGACCAATTGATGCGGATTGCTTCAATATTTCGGTTTGGTTAATGATGCTGTTTTCTATGATTTTTTCGAAAGGGCTTTCCGGTTCGGCTATATTCGTTATATCCAGGTTGTCTTCCCGCGCTTCTAAACTTTTATAAAAATATGTTTCTTTTTTATAGCGGAATATCAAAAACATACTGAATATGAGCAATGATAAAAAAACAATATACAGTATGGGCTTTAGCGGAATGGCCGAATCAAGAAAAGCGACAAAGATAATGAATAGATGAAGAAGTATGTAGAATGTGATCCAGCTGAACCTTTCCACGATATATTTTCTGATCATGCATTTGCCTCTTCCACGGCGATATAGCCCTGTCCGACCTTCGTTTCGATAAAATGCCCTAAACCCAGTTCATCCAACCTCTTTCGTAAACGGTTCACATTCACTGTAAGGGTGTTATCGCTTATGAAACGTTTGTCATCCCATAAGCTGTTGATCAATTCTTCGCGGCTTACGATCTTGTTTTTCTGTTCAATGAGCTTTTTCAAGATGAAAATTTCATTTTTCGTCAATTCGATTGTGCCAGTCTCGGCCGATACCGTATTCTTCTCGTAATCCACAGTTGCGCCGCACCAGGTTTTCAATTCAATCTTTTCGGTATTGTAATTATAGACACGGCGAAGGGTGGCCTGTATCTTTGCGATGAGTACATCAAAATGAAAAGGCTTCTGGATAAAATCATCAGCTCCAAGCTGCATGGACATCACCATGTCGGTAGGATGATCACGTGAAGATAAAAAGATGATGGGAACATTGGAATGGGTCCGGATCATTCTGCACCAATGAAACCCATCAAACTTCGGTAACTGTATATCAATGATGACCAAATCAGGTTTTATGTCCGTGAATTCCTGAACCACTTTACTAAAATCGCTAATTCCATAAATATCATAAGACCATTGCGCCAATCTATCTTTAATTTCATTGAATAACGTCGTATCATCTTCTATCAATAGTAGTTTAAACAAAGGGTTCACCGCACTTTCCAGCTTTTTCTTAAAAGTATATAGTAAAACCTTTATAGGTTCTAGAGGAAGGGAGGAACAGGAGGTGTAATTGCCTCGTTACCGGTTGTATGTAAACCATTATTATATTAGAATTGACAATAACGAATGGAGGAAGTGAATTTATGTCTGATTTTCCTAATTGCCCTGCATGTGATTCAGAATATACATACGAAGACGGAAGTCTTTTTGTTTGCCCAGAATGCGCCCATGAGTGGACGGTGGAAGCGGAAACGGAAAATGGTGATCAAAAGAAGGTTATCAAAGATGCTAATGGAAATGCCTTGAACGATGGTGATACCGTTACAGTAATCAAGGATCTTAAAGTGAAAGGGAGCTCATCCGTCTTAAAAATGGGCACTAAAGTCAAAAGCATCCGTCTAGTTGATGGTGATCATGATATTGATTGCAAGATTGATGGTTTTGGTGCAATGAAATTAAAATCCCAATTTGTTAAAAAGGTATAATGATAAAAAACGGCCTAATCCATTGATTAGGCCGTTCTTTTTTACGTTACTTCTTAATAAACTTTGTCACCGTTAAAGATTGAATTCTTAACGACCACATAATCCACATTCCTGATGGCTTCCAACTTGGTTCCACCTGCATATGAAATGGAAGACTGAAGATCTTGTTCCATTTCCTTCAACGTATCTTCCAAAGATCCTTTGTGCTCGACAAACATCTTTTTGCCTTCAACGTTTTTCTTTTCACCTTTTTGGAATTCAGAAGCTGAACCAAAGTATTCTTTAAAGGCCTTTCCATCTTTCTCGATCGTTTGACCTGGAGATTCTTCATGTCCGGCAAATAGTGAACCGATCATGACCATCGAAGCTCCAAATCTAACTGATTTGGCAATATCACCGTTCGTGCGAATGCCGCCGTCAGCTATGATTGGCTTGCTTGCCGCTTTTGCACACCAGCGAAGTGCAGCTAGTTGCCAGCCGCCCGTTCCAAATCCAGTCTTGATTTTAGTGATGCATACTTTCCCTGGCCCGATGCCTACCTTTGTAGCATCCGCACCGGCATGTTCCAACTCCCGTACCGCTTCAGGAGTTCCCACATTTCCTGCAATGACAAAACTCTCAGGTAAATGTTTTTTAATATGCTGTATCATCTTTATCACGGCATTGGAATGGCCGTGTGCAATATCTATCGTAATGTATTCAGGCACAATGTTGTCTTCCGATAATTGTTCAATGAATCCGTATTCTTCTTCTTTAACGCCGACACTGATGGAAGCGATCAATTCTCGTGAATGCATGTCTTTAATGAAAGTCAGTCGTTTTTCTGGCTCAAAACGATGCATTACATAAAAGTAACCGTTTTCAGCCAAGTAAATGGCAATCTTTTCATCAATGATCGTTTGCATATTGGCAGGTACTACAGGTAACTTGAATGTATGTTTACCCAGAGTAACGGATGTATCACACTCAGAACGGCTATTTACTACACATTTTGCAGGAATTAATTGAATATCTTCATAATCAAACACGTTTTCCATGTTACGCACCTCTATATACGAATATTTTTGTCTTTTTACATAAAAATTGTTCGCCCATTAGGTAATGTACATCATTTTTGACAGTAAGTCAAAAATTTTAACTTCTTTTGTCTACAAACTAGATAATTGTTTGCCCACAGTTTTTTTATAGCTGTACAATTTGACCGTTGATTTCCACTCCAGGCACTCGCTTTCCGCGGGCGGTCCGGGAGCCTCCTCGGCGCCTTTACTCCTGCGGGGTCTCCCTTTGACGCGCTTTCCCCGCAGGAGTCTCGCACCTTACGTTCCAATCAACTTTTGTTTTTAAATTTGTCGACAAAAGTGGGATCGGAATGGTCTCATCCCGAAGCATGATTTTAAACCCTAATAATTTTTTTAGAAATTTGCTGCGACACTCCTGCCGAATAACTGGCTAGCCGAGACCCCGCAGGCGCTTAGGCTTGGCAGACAGTCGGCGGAAAGGGAGCGGATTTCTGAAATCAACTCGAACGGTTTTATTTGTCTACGCCCTGAAATACTTAAGTATTTTCACCAATCTGGACGACTTTTACACCTTTACGTTTTTTTACATCATCTTAACGTTGACCGACATGGCACTAAGTTAAAATGATAATGGGTAACGAATAAGAATGGAGGGATTGGCATGAAGGTTGAATTACATTGTCATACGAACGTCTCAGATGGTTCCAGTTCTTTTGAAGAACTATTGGAGGCTGCAAAAAGGGAGAGCATTGGCCATTTAGCGATTACGAATCACGATACAACGTTGAGATTGCAAGAGATGGTGGAACGGGGAAAGGAAGTGGGAATTGAAATCATCCCTGGTATAGAAGTTTCTGGTTATGACTTTGCAAGAGGAAGGCGTGTACATATTTTGGGCTATTTTGTTGAGCCTGGTCATAAGGCACTTGAGGATTTATGTAATCCACTGATTCATAAGAGGAATGCAGCTTCTGAAAAAATGGTGGAACGGCTGATTCATGCAGGATATCGAATAACTTGGGATCAGGTTTCTAAATTCAGGGGAGGAACCGGTGTTTATAAACAGCATATTATGCTAGCGCTGCGGGAATCGGGGTATACGGATTCTATCTATGGAGATTTGTATAAGAAAATCTTCAGTCGCGGCCAAAATGGAGAAGAGCCGGGCATTGCCTTTATTCCTATGGAGTATGTGGATGCCATTATGGCTGTGAAGGCGATTCGTGCTGCCGGAGGCGTCCCGGTCCTTGCTCATCCTGGACAATACGGGAGCTTCGAAATTATTCCTGATCTTGTAGAAGCAGGGCTTGTAGGGATTGAAGTTCTACATCCGCATCATGGACATGCAGAAGAGGAAAGAGCGATTTCATATGCAGATCAATATAATCTCATTAAGACAGGAGGTTCAGATTTTCATGGGGATTATGGGGAGAAGCCGATTCGTCTTGGCAGTATGAGCCCTGGAAAGGAATGTGTGAATGCTTTGAAATTAAGGAAAAAAAGCATGGCCATTAATGATGTGGTATTGAAAAATATCGATCTATGAAACCAGGAATTTTGCTGTGAAAACGGCCTGCTCATATGCTGGATTAGGAATTTGAAAGACTGAACATGCAGTATGTTGTATTGAGAAAATCCATAAAATAAGTACTTCCTTTCGTTCTGGTAATTGACCAGGACTTTTTTTTTACAAGAAAATCATGGTAGCTTCATATTTTCTCATTACACTGACATTAACAAGGAAAAATAGGTATTATGCAGATCTGATATTTTAAGGGGGATTTCTGTTGGCGGAAAAGAACTTTTTAGTGGATCATTTAATATCGGAAATTAAGAGTGGGACCTTCCAATTGGATAAAAAGTTACCTTCAGAGCATATACTCGCTGATCAATTTAATGTTCCAAGAATGGTTGTCAGGAAGGCATATGAGCAGCTTCAAGATTTAGGCTTTATCTATTCAAAGCAAGGTAAGGGAAGTTATGTCCAGGAAAGCAAGAAGCAAATCCCGTTAATTCTATCCGGAGATGTTAGTTTCACCGAGAAAATGAAAGAATTCCAGTTTTCCTTTCAAACGAGTACTATTTTTTGCGAAGAAATTTCTTATGATCAAAAGATTTTTCAAAGCCTCGAGGTGGAAAGCGATGACAAGGTCTTTAAAATTGGCAGGCTTAGGTTAATGGACGATTTCCCGATTGCTCTTCATACATCTTTTGTAGCAAAATCAACATTTCCTGAAATAGAAAATGACGGTCCTGATATTACCTCTATGTTTCAATATTATCGGCAGCGTGGTTATGTAGAATTCGGATCCAGCAGCAGCACGCTGAATGTGATTTTTCCTACACTATTCGAACGGGATATTTTGCAGTGTTCAAGTTTAATTCCGCTTTTGCAGGTGGAATCGTTATGCCGGGATAAGCGGAGCAATCAAGTCCTTGAGCACACGGTCATAATCTATCGGAGCGATTGTTTCACATATGTTATATAAAAACTTCCATTCCAGATATCGCTTGAATTCACAAGTAAATGTTCTGAATTCACGAGTAAAAGTACGAAACTCACGAGTAAATGCTCCGAATTCACGAGTAAAAGCACGAAACTCACGAGTAAATGCTCCGAATTCACGAGTGAAGCACGAAATTTGAATAGTGCAGGCCCGGCTTTAACAAATTTCATACAAAGATTTACTCTTTCTTAACTTACGTTCACTTGGCAACAAGATACATTGAAGATGTTAGCTTGAAACTAAAACATTTGGAGGCCAATGGAATGAGAAGAAGGGAAAGAACCGAGATTTTGATTCAAGGCTCTGAGGACATTGCGAAGGAATTTGCCAAGGAAATAGCAATGAAATATAAAATTACCGTCATTCAAAAGCCAGAGAGTGCCCTCGTGTTGCTAAAGACAAGGGAGACGGCAAAAAAGAGCTTGTTTTATCTAGGGGAAATGCTGGTGACAGAATGCACGGTCCAAATCCAGGATTCAATCGGGATAGGTATCGTTAAGGGACATCGGGAAGAACTGGCACATAGTTTAGCGATCATTGATGCTGCTTATCAGGCTGATCTTGGAGAAACAAGATTATGGTCACATGTTTTAGAAAATGAGAAGAAGAATATACAGAAAAATCTTCAAGAGCAGAATCGATCAATCTTAAGAACCAAGGTTAATTTTGAAACAATGGATGTTCAATAAGAGGGGGGAAAGCAATGAATTTGGATGTAGTTCATGATATACAAACTGTTTATAGAAAGCTTGTAACGGCAACTTCAAGACCTGGAACTTTAGTGGTTTTGGAGAGGGAAGCCAGGACATTGGGTGTTCAAATGGAATGCTTATCTTCTACTATCCTGCTTGCACTTACTGTACTTGACCCTGAAGTGACTTTTAATGTCATTGCAAAGGAGGAGGAGGAGGTGTCAAGAATGATTAATCAGCTTACTTATTCAAAGCCTGTCGATTTGCCGGAAGCGGATTTTATCTTTATTTTACATGATGCCTCCGAAGAGCAAATGAAGGAAGCGATGACAAAAGCAAAGGTAGGAAATCTGTTGAACCCTCATGAATCGGCAATGATCATTCTAGAAGTACCGGATGTGACGAAAGGGGACTCTATGATCCTTTCTGGACCGGGAATTCAAGAGGAATCATTCATAAGCCTCCCGAATGTCTCCGCCTGGCTTGGTGTAAGGAACGAAAAAAACATAGAATTCCCGTTAGGAATCGATATGTATTTTGTGGATCAACAAGATCGTTTGATAGCCTTACCGAGAACGACTCAAATCAAAGAAAATGGGGGTGAGATTATATGGGATATGTTGCAGTAAAGGGCGGAACAAAAGCGATTGAGGAATCCATCAAACGCTTAAAGTATGAACGGGTCAAAAAAGGGACGGCTATAGAGCTGCATAAGATAGAAGCAGGGATGAGAGGGTTGATTGATCAGGTTATGTCAGAAAGCAGTTTGTATGATCAATCACTGGCTGCACTTGCCATTAAACAGGCTGAAGGCAATCCGGAAGAAGCTGTTTTCCTCTTGAGAGCCTATCGATCCACTTTGCCGCGAAAGCATGTTTCACGAGTGATCAGTTCTGAAAATATGAAAGTGGAAAGGCGGATTTCTGCTAGTTTTAAGGATGTACCTGGCGGGCAGATTTTAGGTGCCACGAACGATTATACACATCGGTTACTAGATTCGGAGCTGAAAAATGAATCGGATATAAGCATTCAAGATTGGTTACGGGCTTTTCAAGAAGAAAATCGTTCAACGGAATATCAGAACGATATGGATGATTTAAACTCTCTGCCTAAAGTTTTGGACTACTTAAGAAGTGAAGGCTTATTAGCAAGCTGTGAAAACAATGATTTGCAGCCTGGGGATGTGACAAGGAAAAGTCTGGAGTTTCCTTCAATGCGGAGTGAACGTCTGCAAATTTTAACAAGAGGCCAAACCGGTGCAGTGACATCACTTGCTTATGCAGTCATTCGTGGATATGGTGCACTGCACCCGACAGTAGGGGAGCTGCGCGTAGGCCAGCTGCCCGTTCATCTCGATCACCCGCTGCTGGACGACGGGCAAGAGGAAGATAGCTATTATATTGGGGATTTCACAGCAACTGAGGCAGAGATGCTCATTCCGCTTACGGTAGAGAAAGAACAAGGCAAAAAAGAAATAGAGTTTGAAATTGGTTATGGCATGTGCATGGGACAAAATGAAACGAAAGCAATCGCAATGGGCATCTTGGATAATTGTCTGGAAAAACCCAACAAGGAGTTTCCAAGTCACAACGAGGAATTCGTTCTTTATCATATAGATTCAGTGGAATCAACGGGTTTCATCTCCCATTTGAAGATGCCTCATTATGTTACGTTCCAATCCAAGCTTGATAGCATTCGGAAGTCGAAAGATAAGACCACAGAGCAGGAGGTTGGATTGCATGAATAAGACCTATAATTTTGCATTCTTTGATGAAGGGTCGAAACGGGAGATTAGAAGGGCGACACTGAAGGCGATTGCCATTCCGGGTTATCAAGTCCCATTCGCTTCAAGGGAAATGCCGATTGGGCGTGGTTGGGGCACAGGCGGCCTGCAGTTGACATTGTCATTGATCGGAAAGGATGACGTCCTTAAGGTGATCGACCAAGGCTCGGATGAATCCGTTAATGCTGTTAACATAAAAAAACTCGTATCTGATACCACTGGGGTAAGGACAACGGATAGCACAAAAGAAGCCTCTTTAATCCAGTCTAGACACAGGGTGCCGGAAGTGCCGCTGCAACGAGACCAGATTTTAATTCTTCAAGTTCCGTTACCGGAACCTTTAAGGAATTTTGAACCGAGCGAACATGAAACGAAAAAGCTGCATGCTGAGAGAGAGTATAGCGGAGCATGGCTTATGTTATTTGAACAAATTATGAAGTACGGAATAATGGCGACGGATGCAGACCATCCGGTGATGGTTCACGAAAGGTATGTCATGGCACCAAGTCCAATACCAAGATTCGATAATGCCAAGCTGGACGATAATGAAGCGCTCATTTTGCTAGGTGCAGGCAGGGAGAAAAAGGTATATGCAGTACCTCCATATACAAATGTATCATCTTTGGCATTTGATGATTATGAATTTGAAATCGAGTCCTTTGCAAATCATGCTTGCATTCTCTGCGGGTCCAACGATGTGTTTTTGGATGAACTTGTTGATGAGGAGTCAGGTGAAACGTATTTCCAATGCAATGATACAAGCAATTGCCTTGAAATGGTCAATCAAAAACAATCATTGGGAGTGAATTAAATGTCTGTGCTTGAGGTGCCCGTATTATCAGTTAAAAAAATGAACAAACAGTATGGTGACGGATGTTCGACATGCAAGCAAATGAAAACAGGAAAAGTGACGAAAAACTATTGTCACGAATGCGGGACGGTTTATGCCTGCAGAGATCTGACATTTGATTTGTATCACGGTGAAGTTCTCGGAATAGTAGGGGAAAGCGGCAGCGGCAAATCCACTTTAATGAAAAGTTTGTATTTTGACGAAGAAGTAACCGATGGAGAACTGTATGTGGCTGGCTTTGAGGATGGAAAAAAGAATTTATTCATGGAGTCTGCCCAGAAAAAAAGATACGTTCGAAACCACTTGATGGGGAAGGTTTATCAAAACCCGATTCTAGGGTTGAAAATGGATTTCTCCTCGATAGGCAATATTGCCGAGAAGTTAATTTCAGCTGGGAACAGACATGTTGCCAGCATGGAATCAAGAGGCGCCGAGCTCCTGGAAGCAGTCAATATTCCCATTCATCGAATGAAAGAAGAACCAAGGAATTTCTCAGGCGGAATGCAGCAACGGGTCCAGATAGCCAAAGCATTGTCCAACAATCCACCCATACTGCTATTGGATGAGGTCACCACAGGTTTAGATTTATCAGTTCAAGCAAGTGTATTGGATTTAATTAAAGGCCTCCAAAGAGATTTGAATATTAGCATTGTATTGGTTTCCCATGATTTGGGCGTAATCCGAATGCTTGCAGACCGTACGCTCGTTATGCTGGAGGGTAAAGTAATCGAGCAAGGTTTAACAGATCAAATACTCGAAGATCCACAGCATCCTTATACCCAGCAATTAGTACACTCGCTGTTGTAAAAGAAACTAAAGAAAATGGGGGAAGAGACATTGTTGCTGATTAAAAATGGAAAAATAATAACGGAAGACTCGATATTGATGGACCATGATCTCTTAATTAAGGATGATAGAATTTGCCGGATTGCACCTGTGGGAGAAATCGAAAGAAGTCCTGAGATGGAAGTGCTGGACGCTATGGGCGGATATGTCTCACCCGGTTTTATTGATCTCCATTCGGATTATATTGAACATATGACTGCGCCGCGCCCGACTTCTTTAATGAATTTTAATTTGAGCTTAAGAGAAACGGAAAAGGAACTGATTACGCACGGGATCACGACCATGTTCCACTCTCTGTCGCTCTATAAATCCACTGAATACGCATATAAGCCAATTCGGGAGCCTGAGAATGTAAGGAAGCTTATTGACTTAATTGATCAAACACATAAGATGAAGCACCTGGTCCGCCATCGGTTTCATGCCCGTTATGAAATCGATAATTTGGATGATATTGATAGTCTAAAAGAATATATTTTGGAAAAGAAAGTGCATCTGGTCTCATTCATGGACCACACTCCAGGACAAGGGCAGTATCGGCATCTAGAGATTTATCGAAACACTTTAAGAGGGTATAACGATTATAGTGATGAAGCCATTGATGTCATGATCCGGACTCATCAAGTGAAGGAAAAGCTGACGATTGAAAGAATGAAGGAAATCGCACTGCTGGCAAGGGAAAACAATATTGCCGTTGCCTCACATGATGATGATTCAATAGAGAAGCTTGAATTGGTTCACAGCTTTGGAACGAGTATAAGTGAATTTCCAATCACACTTGAGATTGCCCGTAAGGCCCATGATATGGGGATGTATACTATAGCCGGTGCACCAAATGTGCTTTTGGGAGGTTCTCACAGCGGGAACTTAGGTGCCTCTGAAGCCATTCAGGATGGAAGCATAGACATATTATGCAGTGATTATTACCCTGCAGCCCTTCTGCATTCAATGTTTGAATTAGTCGAAAACCATGGAATGGATCTTGTCGATATGTTCAAGCTAGTTACGATTAATCCCGCAAAGGCAGTCAAGATGGAGGACGAAATTGGATCGATTCGCGAAGGGAAAAAGTCTGACATACTTATTATAGAAAAAATTTCTGGTGATTTTCCTGTGATAACAACTGTGATTGTAGATGGGAAATTGATTCAAAAAACGAATTACAGGATATAAATTCTAGAAAGCGGGTGGCAAAGTGGAGAACATATTGGAGATCAATGATTTATCCAAGTCTTTTATTTTACATAATCAACGCAAGAATATCCATGCGGTCAGCAACATTACGATCATAGTGAAAAAAGGCGAATTTATTGGCATTACAGGCAAGAGCGGCAGCGGCAAATCAACGATCCTAAAATCGATTTACGGTACTTATCGGGTTCAAGAAGGAGACATCTGGTATGATTCTTCCCACTATGGTGCGATCAATCTGGCAAAAGCAACGGAAAGGGAAATGATTTACCTGCGTAAGCATGAGATAGGCTATGTATCCCAATTTTTAAATGTCATGCCAAGAACTACAGCAAGGCAGCTCGTTACCGGGGCCATCCTTGAAATGGGACAAACCAGGGAAATGGCCAATATCGAAACAGAAAAAATCCTCGATCACTTTGAAATAGGAAAAGAGCTATGGGACAGTTACCCTGCTACTTTTTCAGGAGGAGAGAAGCTAAGGTTAAATATAGCAAGAGCAATGGTGAAAAGGCCGCGGCTCCTTCTGTTGGATGAACCGACTGCAAGTTTGGATCACGATTCTAAAGTGAAGGTGAAAACCCTCCTTGAACAGCTAATGAACGAAGGAACGACAATGCTGGGCATTTTTCATGACTTGGAGTTCATGAATCGGTTAGTAACTAAGGAATATAGCATGCAGAATGGATGTTTTAATCAAGCTATTCAAAAAATTTAATGATGAATTCACACAAATTTTACTGAATATTCAGCTCCCTTAACGGCAGATTAGTATTATACCGGTATTGTTATATGGGAAGTGACTGAAATAAGAAAAGACTGTATAAATTGGAGGGGAGATTTAACGTGAAAAAATCGATGATGTCCATATTGATGTTAGTTAGTTTGCTGGTGTTTACAGGCTGTTCTTCTAGTAGTTCAACAGGTGCAAATGAGGATGATACATTAACCATTGCATGGCTGCCAAATGAATCAGGGGAAGATTTAGGGGAAGCCCGCGATGAAATCGGGAAGATCTTAGAAGATGCCACAGGAAAGAAAGTCGAACATAAGACCACTACGGATTATAACATTGCAATCGAGGCAATTGCTAATGGAAACGCAGATTTAGCATTCCTGGGAGCACAAGGATATATTGAAGCAAACAACAAAAACGATAGTGTTCAACCTTTAGTTGTTCCAAGCGGTGAATCAGGTACGTTGGAAGATGCAGTCTATAATAGCTGGCTGGCTGTTCAAAATGCGGATGACTATAAAATTAACGGCGAATATAAGATAGACGGTATCCAAGGGAAAAAGTTCTCTTTCGTATCCAATAGCTCTACATCCGGCTTCAAAGTTCCTTCCACAGGAATCGTTGATTATTTCTCGCAGCAAGATAAGTTTAAGGAATTAAAGGCCGAGGATTTATTGGAAGGCAGGAAAGATAAATTCTTCAGTGAAGTGCTTTATGGCGGTTCACACCAAGGGTCGGCTGTAAATCTTTTGACCGGGAAAGCGGAAGTGGCAGCTTTTTGTGACACATGTGTCAATAATTATGTGGAGCTGGCTGATGGGGAAGAGAATAAAGCAGGTGCAGTGTATAAGGTAAAGAAGGATGCAGCTGAACCCTTCAACACAGTTGTAGATAAGACATTCTCACTCATTTCAGTAACTCCAGTTTTGAATGCACCTTTCGTTGTTAACACCGAATTAGTCAGTGAGGAAACACGTGAAAAAATTCTTGAAACGTTGATGTCTGATGAAATAGCAAATAACGAGAAAGTTTTTGTACCAGAAGACTCTAAGTTATCAGGTCTATTTAAACGGGTGAGCGGAAAAGAAAAATTGGTAGAAGTCGAGGATGACTGGTTCAATCCAATTCGGGAATTATCTAAATAAAGGCAATACAATGTGGGAGGATCATACATGAAAACATTATTGGAAGTGAAAAATGTCTCAAAACATTTTGGAAATGGAACAAAGGCGTTATCCAATATTGACTTCACTGTGAAAGAAGGAGAGTTCGTTACGATCATAGGGCCATCCGGTGCAGGGAAATCAACTCTTCTTCGATGCATCAATAGGATGATCGATGCTTCTAGCGGAGAAATCATTTTTGATAATGATCATGTATACAAGGTGAATAAAAGGGAGTTAAAGAAAGTACGCAGGAAAATAGGGATGGTTTTTCAACATTACAATCTTGTAAATAGATTAAGTGTGATTGAAAATACCCTCCATGGACGATTAGGCTATAAATCTACACTGGCTGGAATCCTTGGACTTTATAGTGAAGAGGAGAAACTTCAGGCTGCTAAAGTTCTCCAAATTCTCGGTCTCGAAGATCTAATCTATAAAAGGTCCGATCAGTTGAGCGGAGGCCAGAAACAACGGGTTGGTATTGCGCGGGCGCTTATCCAAAATCCTAAATTGCTATTATGCGATGAACCGATTGCCTCTCTTGACCCGAATTCTTCCAAGGTGATCATGGATCATTTAAGGAATATCTGCACTTCAATGGGAATCACAGTTGTAGTCAACCTGCATCAAGTCGATGTGGCCCTGAAATATTCGGATCGAATCATCGGTGTGAATGGTGGCAAGGTTGTTTTCAATGGCACAACTCAAAATATAACCTCAAATGATATCCATCAGATTTATGGATCAGATGAAGGAAAGTTGATTTTTGATTTGGGAGGTTCCCATGTCGGCTGATGTTTTTGCAAGAAAAAGAAGAAATTCACTTGTATTGTTTTTGCTTATCGGGGCTGCGACGGCTGTTTCCATTATCATTACAGAATTCAGCATCGCAAAAGGGGTTACTTCCGTTCCTAAGGCCATACAATGGTCGTTATCGAATTTTTATCCAACAAAGGATTCCCTTACCAAACTGCCAGACATTTTGATAAAGCTAAAAGAAACACTTTTAATATCCGTTGCTGCCACCACATTAGCGGGAATATTGGCCTTTGTATTTGCTATATTAGGTTCCAATACGACAAGGGTGAATGCTTTTTTCGGAGGTTTTAGCCGTGGGATAGCAGTTTTATTTAGAAATATTGATGTCTCAATATGGGCGTTAGTTCTGTTATTTTCATTTGGACAAAGTTCCTTGACCGGTTATTTTGCCTTGTTTTTCGGATCTTTCGGCTTTTTAACAAGAGCTTTTATTGAAACGATCGATGAAGTGAGCTGCAGTTCCGTAGAAGCTTTGCAGACAACCGGCGCGAGTTATCTAACCGTCATTTCACAGTCTGTTATCCCTTCAACCATTCCGCAAATGATCAGCTGGGTGCTTTTTATGATAGAAACGAATATCAGGAATGCAACATTGGTCGGACTGCTTACAGGATCGGGTATTGGTTTTACGTTTAATCTTTATTATAAAAACTTGAGTTATGACATTGCCAGTCTTGTCGTCATTACGATCATCATTTCGATATTATCTATTGAATTGATCTCAAATTATGTGAGGAGGGTGATTTTATAATGCAGGCAGAGGGTCCAATCAAACCATTTCCTTCTCCCACTGGCCAGGATTTGGATAAAATGCTACTTGAACGGCTATCCAAAAAGCCCTTCTCGAAATCTTCAATCGCGATTAGGTTGAGTGTGCTGGTACTAGCGGTTTTGACCATATACGCTTTTGCCAGTTTTGATTATAAGGATGTTAAAATGTGGGACGCGCTATTATTGACCGTCGACAATTTGAAGACCATGTTTTTTGAACCGCATCTGAAGCACTTTACCTTTACACAAGCGCTTTATCAGGTGTCGATTACATTAGGTTTAGCCTTCTTGACGACAATATTTGGTGCAATCATTGCCCTGATGTTGGGACTTTTAGCGGCTGGAAATATCTCGTCCAAGCCATTATCGATTATCATAAAGGGATCGGTTGCCCTGATCAGAGCCGTTCCTACCGTGTTATGGGTTCTCATTTTTGCAGTCGCAGCAGGGTTGGGCAGTGTAGCGGCAGTTATAGGGATGACGTTTCACTCCATAAGTTACCTTGTGAAGGCCTACTCGGAATCCTTCGAGGAAATTGATAAAGGTGCTATAGAAGCCCTGCAATCAAGCGGTGCGAATTGGTGTCAGATCGTGTTCCAAGTCATCATTCCATCTTCAATCACTTATATCATTTCATGGACTTTCATGCGCTTTGAAATCAATTTTGCAGTGGCGGTCGCAATGGGCGCAGCGGCAGGCGCTGGAGGAATCGGCTTCGATATGTTCATGGCAAGTGGATTTTACTTTGACTTGAGTGAAATTGGAGCAATCACTTATTTTATCCTGATAATTGCAATCTGTCTTGAAATCTTCGCAACACAAATCAAAAGGAAACTAAAAGTATCATCTTGATACTGGAGTGGTTAAATATCGGTTATGCCCATCTATCAATTTGGTGCAGCCCCTGACAGTCACGTTCGTTTCATAGTATGCATGAAAGAAGACCACAAAATGAAGTGGTCTCTTTATTTGTTGGAAATCGACTTAAATGCTGTCTCCGGTTGATTACTAATGGAGTCATTGAAATGCTTATATAAGGGAGGACTTTATTTCTTGTATCTGTTTGATATGCCTTTGTTCATGTAAGGATAATAATTCTATCCATTGATCCAATGAGAGGTCCCCGAACAGGGGATGCTTGGCTTTCTTTCTATTCAACAAGATATCTGAATCCATATCATAAAGAACCTGTAATAATCGATCTCTTGATTCTGCCAGCAAATCCATAAGGCTCGATAATTGAAATGGGGTTGAAGAGGGTGAAATGACCTCAGGGGATGAGAATTTCCTTGTTCTATCAGTAACGAAGTAAATGTTTTTTTGAATGATATTATTAAAATCCCTTTCCCGAATGCCATTTGCTATAACTTCTGTAAAAACCTGTTCCGTAAGATATAAATGATGGCAAATTTGGGCGATGTTCCATACTTCAGGCACAGGCCTATGGTGGAGCATTTTTTCATCCAACTCCGTAATTTCCTCTATTAACTGTTTTCTTGATTCAAATAGCAAATCATACTCGATAAAATTCATGAGAACTCCCCTTTTGTGACACCCCCATATGAAAGCATCACTGAATTTTTTGATATAAGAAAAAACAAAGGGATATCTGATTGCATAAAGAATGCATAAAAACTACGGAAAAAAAACATCTGATTTAAAGTGGATTCATGATGATTGGAATATGATTTCGGAAAGACCATGGTCTAAGATCGGATTTTAAGCGTTTCCTAGGGACTGCATTGTTGTTTTTGAAGCTTTGATACCCTAATGCCTATGCACAATAGTTAAGTTTATGCCTGCACTCAGTACGTTAGGCTTCAAAAACAAGAATGCGACGTCTAGGGCTTCATCTTTTGCACTGGAAAATGTAAGTTTAGTGAACCAAGCTTAGTGGATCCCAAGGGAAGGATTAGCCCATTCCGGAATTTCAAAATTGCTCACATTGCATTTATCATTACATTAGGACTGCTTTGTTGCAATAAAAAATACAGTGAAATCTATGCATCTGCTGTAATTGGGTTAACAGTCGCTCGGGGATCGTCGCTCTACCGGGATATGGGTATTTATCTTAGCTATACATCCGTACTCTATGAGATTGCTATCATGTTAAAGGGGAAAAACTCTAAGAAGTGGGCATTGAAATTGATGATATCTGAATTATAGCATAGTTAATATTTTCCTAGAAATGGTTATATGAAAAAAGATGGAAGGTTTCCTCATCGTCTGTTTGCTTATAATATTGGATAGACTACCAAGAGAAAAGTTGATAACGCAATGGGGAGCTTATAAACTGAAGATAGACAAAATGAACTAGGATGGTGAATGCCAATGGCTAAAACAATAGTCGAAAAACTGAATTTACATAAATATGAACGGGTCGCAGTCTTGAATCTGCCAGCCGGGGCGGATTATTTAGCGGAGCTGCCGGATTACGATGCAGAGCTTACTGAAAGTGCCTATGATCTTATATTTGCCTTTGTATTGGATATGGATTCTTTAAAAGGAATCGTGGATAAGGTAATCGAGAAGAATCATTTAAGTAAAAACGGCTATATTTATTTGGCGTACCCCAAGAAGGGGAATAAAGAATATACTACATATATTCATCGTGATGATCTGATGCAAGGCCTTGGTGCGGATGAAGATGGTTATATTGGCTCGAGTGACCTGAAGTTTGCACGTATGGTTGGGTTGGATGATGTCTTTACGGTAGTCGGACTGAAAGAAGATTCGAAAAATAGAAACCGTCCATCTACCAAAGCCAGCCAATCAGTAGATGATTATATCGAAATGATTTCTGAAATTGAGAAAGATTTGCAGGATTCTCCTGATTTGCTTGCGTTCTATCAATCACTTACCCCAGGGTATCGCAAGGATTGGGCCCGTTACGTGTATAGTGCAAAACAAGAGGCGACCCAAGTGAAACGGCGCCAGGAAATGAAAATGATTTTAGGAGAGGGTTACAAGAGCAGGGATCTATATCGAAGAAATAAATGAGTGTGGGGAATGTCTTCCATTCTCTTTTTTTTGTTCTGTTCATCCTATCAAAAGCATATACTAGACCGAATCCAAACTTAAATCGTAATAATTATGATTTGCGAGGTGGTTAAATATGCTTTTGAAACGTTACACGGGAAATTTGCTGTTATTGATTCTGCTGTTTTTGCTGCTGGCATTCTTTTTTCTAGGCGATGTTTTCATTCCCAAAGCAATTGATTTCTCGGGCTACCCGATGCTTCACTCTGTATTTGTCGTGTTTTTGGGATTGTTTTTAGAGTCGATTCCTTTCCTGTTCCTCGGGGCCATTGCTTCATCGTTCATCCAGTTGTTCATCAGTGAAGAAATCATTCAGCGAATGATACCAAAAAGACCCCTGACAGCCATTTTTGCTGCGATAGTGGCGGCGCTGATCATTCCGGTTTGCGAATGTGCAATCATCCCGGTCGTCCGGAGGTTGATTCAAAAAGGTGTTCCGGTCCATGCGGGTGTGGTCTTGCTCGTAACTGCCCCAATATTGAATGTCATCGTGTTCGGCTCAACTTATTATGCGTTCCAAAATAATCCCGCCATTCTATATGGAAGAATCATTCTTTGTGTCCTGACTGCCATAATCGCAGGTTTATTCATTCATATATTCAGCACTAAAGATGTGGTGAAAGAGGAGAAGCTGGAACTGGTACACGGGCATGAACATGATATTCAGTCCGGTAAATGGACAAGCTTCATTGATCATACTTCACAGGAATTTTTTATGGTCGGCAGATACTTTATCATCGGGGCCTTGTTTGCCAGTGTATTTCAAGTGTTCATGGATCGTTCTGTAATGGCCGATATTGGTCAGGCGCCAATAAAAGGCACGGCGTTGATGATGGGAATTGCATTTGTGCTTTCACTCTGTTCATCAGCTGATGCATTCGTTGCCGCGTCCTTTTCCCATAGTTTTCTGCCAGGCTCGATACTGGGGTTCCTTGTATTTGGTCCCATGCTGGATTTGAAAAATGTCCTGATCATGATGTCCTGTTTTAAACGGAGCTTCGTCGTCACGTATGTCTTGCTTGTTTTCGCAGTCGTCTTCAGCCTATGCCTGATTGCAGGCGGATTGATCAGTAAGGGGGG
Organism: Bacillus sp. CFBP9009; assembly: GCF_036541465.1. Taxonomy (NCBI): domain Bacteria; kingdom Bacillati; phylum Bacillota; class Bacilli; order Caryophanales; family Bacillaceae; genus Bacillus; species Bacillus sp. CFBP9009. Next base: position 537,665 of record NZ_JAZHFU010000001.1, read on the forward strand.
CTTCTGATGAAACTTTTTTTTATCCAAAGACTTGAAGGGTTGCTGCTGCTTGGACTTGGCCTTATGATCTTTAAATTGTATGTTTCAGGATATTTAACGAAATTGATTGCACCCAAAATGGTTCCATATGCATTGGCAGCTCTTTTTGCTTTTTTAGTGATCAGCCTTCTCCGAATGAAAAAACAAAAACAGGGTGAACACCATTGTGATTGCGGATCGAATGGAGAGTCTTCCTCGTCCGCACTGGTCCTGAAATATAGTTTGTTCTTCATTCCGATTCTTCTGGGCTTCATCTTGACCGATTTTACATTAAGCGGTGAAGTGCTGGCCAAAAGGGGGATGGCGAAGCAGCAGGCACAGATGGTAAGTTCTTATGATTCAGGGAAACATGCGAATGGGGAGAAAATCTCCGTAACCGATGATAATTATTTTGAAGTCCTGGATGATTTACTGAACAACCTCGATACGATCGAGGGGAAGGAAATAGAGATTTCGGGGTTCATATACCGTGAGGATACATTTACGAAAAAACAAATGGCCATCTCCCGCCTCTCCATGTCCTGCTGTGTGGTCGATGCGACGTTATACGGATATATGGTCAACGGGAATGTGGAAGAAATGAAGACGAATGATTGGTATACGATTACAGGAACATTAAAAAAGGGAAGCTATAAAGGGGAACCCGTACCGGTGATCGATTTAAAAGAGTCGAAGAAAATAAAGGCACCCGAAGAAGCTTATTTATATGAAAATGTACAAATCATTCAGTAGCAGTGGAAAACCCGGCAAAAGGATGTTTGCCGGGTTTTGGTGCCGAAAGGGGTATATTATTTTGCCGAAATCCGGAAACGGCTGAATTAACGTGAGCCATGGTCGAAATAATCCAGAAATGGCGCCATTTGTTCGGGAGAACGTAACATAGTATAATGGCCTTACAATGGATAAGAGTGTAAGGGGGGATAAATCTTGTCTTCAGGTAATCGAAACAATCAAATTGGACCGCCGCGGTTCGCTATTGCCATTCACTCTCTGGTTTGGCTCGCACAAAGCGAAAAGCTCCTGACAAGTTCGGCAATCGCTTTAAAGGTGAAGTCACATGCCACTTTTTTAAGAAGGGTGATGGCTCAGCTTGCAGCTGCGGGGATCGTCGAAACAAAGGAAGGACGGGAAGGCGGATACAGCTTGAAGGTGCCTGCCTCTCAGCTGACTTTGGCCGATGTGTATCAAGCGGTACGGCCGGAATGTCTTGTTTGTATGGAAACGAGCGAATGCGGTGAAGTCGGGAAGCAGCTGGATACGGTTTTGGAGGAGATTATGAACGAAGCCGAAAAGGAAACATTGCGCCTGCTAAAGGGCTATACATTGGAAGAATTCATGAAAAAAGTCGACTTCACAAATTTTGAAAATGAGTGTCTGGGGTAATATCCTTGCAAGAGGATACCCAGGATTATATAATGTGCTTAGTGCGATTGCACTTTAAATAAGGAGGTATTTTCATGAAGGTGGAAATTTGGTCGGATTATCAATGTCCGTTCTGTTATATAGGAAAGCGTCGATTCGAAGAGGCGTTAAAGCAGTTTGAAAATAAAGATCAGGTAGAGGTTTCATTTCGAAGTTTTGAGTTGAACCCAGAGGCTGAGCGGGATATCAATATGACTCAAAATGAAATGCTGGCCAAGAAATACGGAATGTCTCAAGCGCAGGTGGAAGCGAACAGCCAAAACCTGACTCAACAGGCCAAAGAATTGGGACTCGTTTATCATTTGGACAAAGTGGTCTTAACGAATTCGTTCGATGCTCACCGCTTGATGCATTTTGCTGAATCAAAAGGTAAAGAGAATGAAATGAATGAACGCCTATTTAAAGCTTACTTTACGGAAGGCAAACATATTGGCGATCACGCTACATTGGCTAGTTTGGCTGAAGAGGTTGGCCTTGAAAAGTCCGAGACGGAGGACTTGCTGGCAGGAACGGCATTCACGGCAGAGGTTAGAGGAAATGAGCAAGAAGGAAGCCTGCTTGGAATTACAGGCGTGCCATTCTTCGTCATTAACCGCAAGTATGGAATCTCTGGTGCCCAGCCAACAGAAGCATTCCTGGATACGCTAAAAAAAGTATGGGCTGAGGAAAATCCGCTTACGATCGTGAATGATCCAGCAACAGGCGACGCTTGTACGGACGGTTCATGTAACGTGCCGGAAAAATAATGAAGATATAAAGAAGGAGACCCGAAACTGGGTCTCATTTTTTTACTTAAAAAGGAAAAGGAAATGTTATGTATGGCAAAGAATATAGTGTACAGGATGGCTTTTCGAAAAAGTCCGAAATGAAAGGGAGCTAAAAGGTGTATATAATAATTGGAACACTAGTCTTCGTGATTGCATGTGCAGTAACTGCCAAACTAATTTCCTATAAATATTGGACATGTATTTATTCAGCATTCGGAAATGAAAATTATTTTAAGGCGGTTGCGAAATTGAAAAGGGAAGGGATACAATTCAAAACGAAAACGCCTATGAATTTAGGCTCCGAAAGCTTTCAAAATCGCCATGAAACCACTCAATATGATGTCTTTGTAAAAAAAGAACAGGAACATATTGCCCAAAGAGCACTAAACAAGAATTAACAAAAGTTAGATCGTTGAAAATCGCTGTCCTGATGGCAGCTTTTTTATTGCCGGTGTTCAGACATACTACATCCCCTTTCATAATTATTTTTAAATGATGAACACAGTATACAACCTGGAGTGAATTCCAGGTCAAGTTTTACTTTCTTGGAAACTCACGAGTATTTGCTCCAAACTCACGAGTAAAAGCCCGAAACTCACGAGTATTTGCTCCAAACTCACGAGTAAAAGCCCGAAACTCACGAGTATTTGCTCCAAACTCACGAGTAAAAGCCCGAAACTCACGAGTATTTGCTCCAAACTCATGAGTAAAAGCCCAAAACTCACGAGGGTGGGACTTATAAAAAGCAAAGTGCTGCTAATTCATCTTTCGATTGATTTCATATAGGAAAAAAGAAAGAAAAAGCGTTGAATTTGATATGAAATTGGTTTTTTATAGTTTCAAAGACTGAAAATTTGTATAATGGGTGAGATGGATTTAATTGAATGTACATATAGGAGGGGCATGGATGAGTAAGCTTAATGGCAGGACCGTTGCTTTATTGGGAGCAAGGAAGACGGAAGAACTTAGTAAAATCGTTCAAAATCTTGGGGGAGTCCCGCTCGTTCGCCCGGCACAGGGGACGGTATTCCTTGATGATTCCCATTTGGAAGAGGATGTCACCCGGTTGATGGAAGGGGAGTTCGATTGGATTATCCTCACGACGGGAGTGGGGACGGAATTATTATATAAAACAGCCGTGAAGATGGAAGCGGGAGATCGTTTCATAGAGGCTTTGCAGTCTATGAAAATTGCAGCCAGGGGCTATAAAACGGTGAATATGCTGAAAAAGCTTGGCCTGCAGCCATTAATCCGTGATGATGATGGCAGTACGGCAGGGCTTGTTCGCAATCTGGAAGGCCATTTGCCGGGAGGTGTAAAGGTCGCTTTGCAGCTTCACGGCGATCCGGCGCCACTTTTGATGAACTGGTTGGATGAACAAAAAGTGGAGCATAAAGAAATCCTGCCATATGAACATATACCGCCCGAAAAAGAAATGATGCAGCAGCTGATCCAAGAACTCCTTGAAGGCAAAATTGATTCGGTTGTGTTCACGAGTGCACCGCAGCCGCGAAATTTAATGAGATTTGTCCGTGAACAAGGTGTGGAGGATAAGATAGCCGACCTGTTTGCATCAGATGTAATTGCTCTTGCGGTCGGAAAGGTAACGGCGCAGGTGGTAATCGATGAAGGGATCGAGCGGGTCATTTATCCTGAAGATCAACGGATGGGCAGTGCAATGGTGGAACTGGTGAAATATTATCAGGGAATAGCAAGCAGATAGGGGTGAGTGCAGCATGACCAAGGGCAAGGTCTATTTTGTGGGTGCAGGTCCGGGTGATATGGGCCTGATTACCGTAAAGGGTCAAAAAGAGATTGAAAAAGCGGACGTCATTTTGTATGACAGGTTGCTAAATCCCAAACTGTTGGAGGCTGCCACCCTCGATTGTGAATTGATATATTGTGGCAAGACACCTTATACTACTGGCATCAGTCAAGGGGAAATCAATGAGCTGCTTGTTTCCAAAGCACAGGCAGGGCATCGGGTAGTCCGATTGAAAGGCGGTGACCCTGCCGTTTTTGGAAGAGTCGGGGAGGAAGCGGAATCGTTGAAGGATGAGGGAATCCCATTCGAAGTCATTCCGGGGGTTACGTCCAGCATTGCCGCATCCATGTATTCAGGAGTCCCCGTCACGCATCGGGATTACGGACGCTCCTTTGCGATGGTGACGGGCCATGACCGAACGAAGAAGGATATAGATTGGAACGGGCTTGTGAAAAGTATAGATACGGTCGCCTTTTATATGGGTGTGGCCAATCTTCCTTATATCCGTGAAAATTTGATCAATCATGGAAAGCCGGGGAACACGCCGGCACTCGTCATTCAATGGGGCACATATGGAAGACAGGAAAGTATCGAGGGGACCTTGGATGATATCGTCGAAAAGGTAAGTGAAAGGTCGCTTGGCAATCCTGCGATCACCTTGGTCGGGGATATTATTTCACTAAGGGGAAAACTGCAATGGTTCGAAAAGAAGCCACTATATGGACAACGGTTTTTAGTGGCCCGGACCGGAACGGCAAAGAGTTCCTTGGCGGAAGCCCTGCATGAACTTGGCGGCGAAGTCATCGAGTTTCCTAAATGGAATGCGGCAAAAGTGAAAATAGAAGAAAGTCAGCTGCTCTCTTTTCTTTCGTATGATCGAATACTCTTCACTTCGCCCGAAAGTGTCCATGGATTCTTGGATTCACTGACTGAACATGCTATTGATTTCCGCCGGATTTCTTCGAAACTTTATGTGTTATCAAGGAAATCGAAAAAGGCTTTACAGCAACGGGGACTGATGGCAGAGCTCAAATCCGAGATGGCGGAAGCCGGAACACTGTTGGTTGTTGGAGATCGAAACAGAGATCAAAGAGATCCGGCTCATGGGGACGGAGACTATTTTCAATCAATCGATAAATTTGTCGATGAAAGATTCCTTGAAATCCTTCCGAGAATGCTGGACGGGAAAGCTGTCGGAACGGTACTATTTTCGAATCGGCATTCTGTTGATATGCTGATGCAATATGGGAACAAGGCAGACGTGGATGTTGAAGGGCTGCTAAATCAAGCCTCCATCGGGGTAATCGGGGAAAGTACCGGCAATAGACTTAAAGACTATGGATTTACGTTGGATATGATGCCCAATGAACCGTCTGTCGAACAATTGGTGGAGTTGATCGTGAATAGGAATGTTTTTTAGGCTCTGATAATAACAGAGTCTATTTCCTTTGGAGGGGCTTCGTTAATCATTCCTATAGAAATGTTGTTTGCATTCAGTGTTATGGCCTATCGTGTTATCATTTAATTACGGGACATAACTGGAAAATGCGGAAAGTTTGAAAAGGCCTCACTTACTGCTTTTATTGAGGATTTCCAGAATTGATGTTTACCATTCAAAGACAGGGGGTGACTTAGTGTTTAATATTGTTGATATTTTATGGCAATTATTCTACCTTGCCCTACTAGTTCTGCTATTCGTAATGGTTGTGAAGTCGATCCGTTTCTTTATAAAACATATGACAAAAATGAATAACCTTGAAAATAAAAGAGATGAATTAAATGAACGATTGAAAAAGAAGGATGAGTGACGGCCGTATCTCCGGGTCGGTTTCCTGTTTGCGAGTTATGGCAGGGATAGATGGGATTAGCCTTGCCAAATGGGCGCTCGTAAGATTTTGAGGAGTAAAGAATAAAAGACTTTTATTCTTTCCCAGATTGGGTATTATATATAAGTGACTTTTCCAGGGAGGCGAAGCAAATGAAACGGACATGGGAATACGTATTAAGTATCATAGGCGTGAGCATCGCTGCAATTTTTTTAATCGTGACGATCATAACGGCCGTTTATCTCAACAGTATCGATTTGAAAGAAATGGTGGACTACTCATTAATGACAGATTCTCAGGAGTTTTCCTCATCTGAGATAGATATGTCAGTCAAATTTTTCATGGGCTTATTATGGGCTGGGATCATATCGCTGTTCATTGCCTTGGCAGGCGGTTTGATCGCTATCTTTCTATTAAAAGGCGGCAAAGCGAAGGGAGCTGGAATCTTATTGATCATTACGGGCATTCTGACGATCTTTCATGTTTGGCCGCTTATCTTCTTCATCGTACCGGGAATCATGTGCCTTGTAAGGAAGCCGAGGGAAACGGTGGAAGTGATCGTATAATCCGACACCATACATAGTTCTGTGATTTGAAAATAAAGGAGCTGGCCCGAGAATGCGGGTAAGCTCCTTTTTTGCTGTACGGATATTTTAGGAGGATATACCTTTTTATACCTGAAATCACCAGTCTATCATGTTACTATTATTATAGATTTAAATATAAATAGACTGGAGTTCGATCAATGAAAATACCATTAATGAAAGTTGGGGCACTGACCTGTTTAACACTCGGTTTGTTCAATGGACAGGCTTTTGCGGAGTCTGGTTTAACCAATGCGTGTTCATCATTCGGTGAGATTCAACCCAATGAAAATCCTTCCCATAAGCAGATTAACTGCTTACTGACGAATGCAGCAATAGAAGCTGAAATTCCCCCTGAAGTGGTAAAAGCGGTGGCTACGCAGGAAAACGGGGATTGGAGGCAATTTAATGAGGACGGTAAACCGATTAAATCCGACGATGGCGGTATCGGTCTAATGCAGCTTACCAATAAAACTGGATATGACCAGAAAAAGCTGGAAAATGATATAGTCTACAATATCGAGGCAGGCGTCGAGGTCTTGAATGGCATGTATTCAAGAAGGGATTTGCCTAAGATCAAAGGTGCAGGACGCAGGGTCATCGAAAATTGGTATTTCCCTGTCATGGCATATAATGGGACAAAACCGGTTAACAGTCCACTTTACCAGGAAAACGGACAAAGAAATGCAAATGCCTACCAAGAGGAAGTTTTTGCTGAGTTAGAAAAACAAAGTTATTTAACTGATACAAAACTGGCAAAATATCCATTCAAAACATCGGACTTTCAATATGATCGGAATAGCACTGAAAATATCATCTTTAAAAATCTTGAATACACATTGACAGATCAAACGCATGACTCTGTTTATTGGTTCAAGGCAGGAGACAAAGTGGTGACATCATCAAGCGCGAATATCAGGAAAGAAATAAGCAATACGGAAGGTGCAGTACGTGTGCCACCCAATACAAGCATGATCATCACAGGGAATTTTGACTATCACGAATCTAAGGGAAATAAATTTGTCTTTTACCCCGTACAAACGGAAGACAACAGTATTAAGGGGTATGTTTCATCGGCTTACATCTCCAATAGGCCATCGATTGTCAAGGATACGGATAAGCCTGTGATTTCAGGGGCTGCCGGTAAATCGATTCCATTCAACTCAACCTTCAATCCTAAAACCGGCATAAAGGCGAAGGATGATAAAGATGGTGACTTAACGAGTGCCATACGTGTTGAAGGTAAGGTGGATACCAAGAAAGTGGGCACCTATAATTTGACTTATACGGTAGCTGACAAAGCTGGGAATATTGCCAAGGTCACAAGGGAAATAACCGTTTATGATCAAGTCAAGCCAGTGATTTCAGGTGCCGGGAATAAAACCATCAAACTTAATTCTTCATTCAATCCAAAAACGAACGTGAGTGCCAAGGATAATGCCGATGGCAACTTGACTAGTAAAATCAAAGTGACGGGTACAGTCAATACGAAGAAAAAGGGGACCTATACATTGAAGTATACGGTCACCGATTCATCGAAAAATGCAGCGACAGTCACAAGGAAGATCACGATAGATGGCACCAAGCCAGTCATCTCGGGAGCCAATAGTAAAACAGTTGGCTATTATTCGACATTCAACCCTAAATCAGGTGTTTCTGCGAAAGATAACCTGGATGGCAACATGACAAGTAAAATCAAAGTGACAGGTACGGTGAATACGAAGAAAAAGGGAACGTATACATTAAAGCATACAATCACTGATTCATCGAAAAATACTGCGACAGTCACAAGAAAGATTACGGTAGACAGCACCAAGCCGGTCATTTCCGGTGCCAAAAGCAAAACCATTGCCTATAACTCGACATTCAATCCTAAATCAGGTGTATCTGCGAAAGATAATCTTGATGGAAGTTTAACAAGTAAGATCAAAATAGCAGGGACTGTGAATACGAAGAAAAAAGGTACCTATACATTGACTTACACAGTTACGGATAAATCGAAGAACAAGGCAGAAGTAAAAAGGAAAATCACAGTTAAATAGAAGGCAAAAAGGATTCCCGCAATAGGGGAATCCTTGAGTTTGTAGGCAAGGTTTTATCTAAATTTTAAAACAAAGTTGATTGGAGCGGGTGTGCGAGACTCCTGCGGGAAAAGCGAGTCGAGGGTAGACCCCACAGGCGCAAAAGCGCCGAGGAGGCTACCGGACCGCCCGCGGAAAGCGAGTGCCCTACGTTTCAATCGACGTCCAAGATTTTACAAATCCTCATAAAAACTGTAGATAAACTTGATTTTCATCGAGTTTGTCTACAATCTGTAGGATTCCCGTCATAGGGAATCCTTTTTTTGATGTCTGAATGTGTTTGGCTGAAAGGTATGCATATATAATAGTAGAAAGTGTCCTTCAGGGTGGAGTGGATATTGATAAAAATGTTATAATTGTAAATAGATGTAACAGAAAGTGATCTGAAGGGGGGATTGTTTATGGGCAAAGAACACGGGCATGTAAACTGGATGGATCAGATTTTTAAGGAATATGAACGTGACGGCGGGTTGAAGAATAATCCTGGCTTTGGAAAACCGCTTCCGGAGTCGGCGTTATCGGGAAATATATATGACAATTTCTTGACAAAGGCCAAGGATGCCGGCTACCTTCCGCTTTGGATAAAATGGTAAAAAGAAATTCGGGAAGAGCTATCCGGATTGGTTCGATTGAAAAAAATGAATGGACCTGAATCTGAAATAATGAAACGAATTGATGAAATAAATGAGAAAGTCCGTACATATAATGCGATTTGTCCAGCCAAAATGCAGCGCAGGGAAATAGAGTTGGAAAGCATCGATATCCAATATGGAAAATGGAAGTAATTGATAATGTGTAAAATGTGGGTATTTGTATGACGTGATCATTAAAGGATTATGATATAATGGCATGAATAAAAAACAGAGAGAGGGACTTCGATTGGAAAATAGAAAAGAAGTTTTTTCATGGATAAAAGCGATATTGATTGCAGTCATTCTAGCTTTTTTAATTCGAACGTATATTTTTGCACCGATTGTCGTGGACGGTGAGTCAATGATGCCGACTCTGCAAGACCACGAAAGAATTGTTCTTACCAAGTTTGGAACGAATATCGATAATATCGACCGGTTTGATATTGTCGTTTTTCATGCAACGGTAGATAAAGACTATATAAAAAGGGTTATCGGTCTGCCAGGTGACCATATTGAATATAAAGATGATACGCTTTATATTAATGGGAAAGCTTATGAAGAACCATACTTGGACAAATATAAGAATCAGATGGCAGGGGTGCCGCTGACTGAATCCTTCAAGCTCGAAGATATTACAGGCAGCATGACTGTGCCGGAAGATCAGCTGTTCCTTATGGGGGACAATCGCCAAAATAGTTTGGATAGCCGTGAAATCGGCACGATTTCCGTCGATGAAATTGTAGGAAAGGCGAATCTAGTGTATTGGCCGATCAATGAAATAAAGATTGTGAAATAAGAAGAAGCGGACTCAGGTTTAGAGTCCGCTTTATTGTTGCGTTTTTCATTCCATTGTCATACAGGTTTTTCAACAAAAAACGTGTCGATTCTACTTTTTTTATCTTTTTTTATGAAAATCAACTCATTTGGGTTAAATTAGGTTATCCTATTAAAAAGAAGTAATCACGTTACCCAGGCCCGCATAAGAATTGGATTACTTTAAAAAAGGGTGCTGAGATGGAGTACTATAGATGGATATAGTAAAGGATTTAATATCAAACTATGGTTATTTCGCGATATATGGGCTATTGGCCATTGGGATTATTGGCTTGCCGGTTCCTGATGAGTTCATGATGACTTTTGTCGGCTATTTGTCATCCATTTCCGTTTTGAATGTCCAGGGAGCATTCCTTGTCAGTTTCCTTGGATCGATATCCGGGATGCTTTTCAGTTATTTCATCGGGAAAAAGGTAGGGAAGCCTTTTTTGAGGAAGTATGGTAAGTGGATCAAAATGACCCCCGCGAGGTTGGAAAAATTGGAGAAATGGTTCAATAAATACGGTCCTTGGACCATTATCATAGCCTATTTCATCCCAGGAGTCCGTCACTTCGCCAGTTACATTTCCGGTATGAATGGAATGGGGAAACGAAAGTACTTTATCTTTGCCGGAGCAGGGGCTTTCAGCTGGTGTTTGGTATTTACGACTTTTGGCTATTTCATTGGTGTGTTAACTTAAATCATTTCAACTTCAAAATTTCTTTAATTGAATCAGAAAAACCCGTTTCTGGATTCCAGAAACGGGCTTTTCCATTTCTGCCTATATTTATTGAGCTGAGTATCCACCGTCGATGACAAGCTCGGCACCAGTTACGTATGAAGCGTCATCGGATGCTAGATAAAGCACGGCATTTGCAATATCCGCCGGCTGACCCAAGCGTTGTAATGGAGTTGCCTTGATCATTTGGTTCACTAACTCTTTTGACTCTTCTAATTTTTGAGTCATCGGTGTTTCGATGATACCAGGGAATACGGCATTGACACGGACACCCATGCGGCCATATTGCGTTGCGGCAGCCTTGGAAATAGCACGAACGGCACCTTTTGAAGCAGAATAAGAGTTTAAGCCCATTCCGATTTGAGCAGTAAAGGAAGAAATGTTCACGACTGCGCCTTTACCTTCTTTAGCCATGTAAGGAACAACGTGTTTCATTCCAAGGAATGGTCCAAATCCATTGATGCTTAACATTAGCTGCCAATCGGCCAATGACGTATCGTTAATGCCTTTTTCCGTTGAGATACCGGCATTGTTAACCAATATGTCGATCTTGCCAAATTTAGCGATAACTTCATCAGTAACTTTTTTCCAGCTTTCGTCTGAAGATACATCAAGTACAGCTCCATGGACGTTATCCAATTCATTCACAACAGCTACAGCTTTTTCATTGATATCAGCAGCAATGACTTGTGCTCCTTCTTTTGTGAATAGGTCAACCATTTCCCTGCCCATACCAGATGCTCCGCCAGTGATAATGGCTACTTTATTAGTCAATCTTCCCATCATGATCACTCCTAATTGGTTGTTATAACAATGAATATATGTTCAAGCATAGTTCAAAAGTTATATTATCAACGAGCAATACTATAACTCCTTCAAGAATCCGTCAAGCATTTTATTTTTCCGCTTGCGAATTTACTTTTTCTTGCTGGATAAAAAAATATTTGTGGAAAAAGGAATTTCCACGTTGAGAGCGTTATCAATCTTTTAATCTACAAATTTGATACCGTAGATCATCGATATCTAAAATAGCTTAATCTGTTCTATTTGAACCGATTCACAAGTAATCTTGTAGAGGCATCGTATGATGTTGGGGAGCACCATATGTTCAATTCTAGTGATTAAAATGGAATACTGCAATCTTTTTGTACTTTAAATACAAATTTTTATAACGTCATTCCAATTCTAACTTTTCAGAACTTTTCTGTACATTGGAGGTCATCATTTTATGAATAACAGAATGTATCTTTCCTTGGCCATCCCGCTTACGATTTCGACGATGAGTACGCCCTTGCTCGGTGCGGTCGATACGGCTGTGGTTGGAAAGTTGAGCGATCCCGCCTATATTGGCGGGGTGGCTGTCGGAACCATTATTTTTAATACGATGTATTGGCTTTTTGGTTTTCTTCGGGTCAGTACATCTGCCTTCGCAGCACAAGCGGAGGGGGCAAGGGATGAAAAGCAAAGCCTGATGGCCTTGGTTCGGCCTTTTTTCATAGCAGCGATCATCGGTCTTCTTTTTATCGTGATCCAAAAGCCCATTTTGAATGTTTCGTTAGGCGCAATCGGTCCGGAATCGGACGTTTCCGCCTTTGCCGCAGACTATTTCGGCATCCGGATATGGGGTGCACCTTTTGCATTATTGAACTATGTCATCTTAGGCTGGTTAATCGGGAAATCCAGGATAAAAACATCTTTGTTCATTCAAGTTTTCATGAACGTGATCAATATAGTCTTATGCCTCGTTTTTGTAAATGGCTTTTCATGGTCTGTATCAGGGGTTGCTGCCGCTTCATTGATATCAGAGGTTGCCGCGTTTTTCCTGGGCTTGTGGGTGATCCGGAAAGCGGTCAACGTACCGGATTCATTTTCATTCCGGGAGGGGTTCGATCGGGCTTCCCTGAAAAAAATGATGGTGGTCAACAGGGATTTATTCATCAGGACCATTTGCCTGATCACGGTTTTCAATCTTTTTACGGCCAAGGGAGCCACTTTCGGGACAGAGACACTGGCGGCAAATGCCGTACTTATTCAAATCCATTACCTGATGGCCTATTGCTTTGATGGCTTCGCGAATGCATCGAGTCTTCTGGTCGGGAAGGCTATTGGTTCGAGAGATATAAACCTTTATAAAAAAACACTCTCACTATCGGCGCGGTGGGGCTTATATGCTTCGGTTATACTTGCCGCATCTTACTATCTATTCAGCGATGAGGTCATTCTCCTTTTCACGGATATTCCCGGTGTCATCGAACTGGCCCATGAATATGGACTTTGGATAGTCCTATTCCCGTTCAGTGCCTTTATTGGACTCATTTTTTATGGAGTGTTCACCGGTGCGACTGAAGCCGTTCCAGTAAGGAACTCGATGCTCCTTGCACTATTGGCTTTTTTGCTTGTCCAATTCTCAGCAGTCAGCAATCATGGCAATCATGGATTATGGCTTGCATTCCTGGCTTTCAGTTTAGGACGTTCCGTGTTTTTAGCATTATACATCCCAAGGCTAAATCGAAAAGTTACAAAGCTTATGGATGCCGATAGTTTAATGAAATCATCCTCTTTTTAATAAAAGAGGGTGTTTTTTTGTAGACAAAAGGAAGTCTATCTAAATTTTAGTTGATGGAACAGGTGTGCGAGACTCCTGCGGGAAAAGCGCGTCCAAGGGAGACCCCGCAGGCGTAGATAGTGCCGAGGAGGCTCCCGGACCGCCCGCGGAAAGCGAGTGCCTGAGAGGAAATCAACGGGGTGTTTTTTATTTATGTAAGGGATTTTATCGGTAGTTTGACGGTAGCGATAATACGGGAATACGAAGAATAGGTAGCAACGCTTGGCGAATCAGGTAGAAAAAGTGATAAAATGAAAAATATATATAAAAGAGGAGTTGTCGTATTTTGAGTGAATTGAATTGGCGAGAAGAAGTTGAAAAACGGAAAATGGACTTATTACTGGATACACAAAACTTATTGAAAATAAAAAGTGTACTGGATGAGGAACATCCTACAGAGGAGGCCCCATTCGGTAAAGGGGTGAAGGAAGCGCTTGAATTCATGCTTCAATTAGGCGAAAAAGACGGTTTTACTGTGAAAAATGTCGATAATGTCGCTGGTCATATTGAAATGGGTGAAGGCGAGGAGTTAATCGGGATATTATGCCATGTCGACGTGGTACCTGAGGGAGATGGCTGGAGTTCGGATCCGTTCGGCGCTGAAATCCGCAATGGCCGCATATATGCTCGTGGGGCAATCGATGATAAAGGGCCGACGATGGCTGCTTATCATGCGATGAAGCTGGTCCGGGAGCTAGGAGAACCTTTGAACAAACGTGTGAGGATGATCATTGGAACCGATGAAGAATCGAACTGGCGCTGCGTTGACCGGTACTTTGAAGTGGAGGAAATGCCTTCGATCGGCTTCGCACCTGATGCTGATTTTCCGATCATCAGTGCGGAAAAAGGAATCTGGGATTTCTCGGTTATACACCCTGCCGATGCAGGAAATGGCACGAACTCAGACGTAAATGTCATCGAATTTTCTTCAGGTCGAAGGACGAATATGGTACCGGATTTTGCTACAGCCATTGTGGAAGCGGCCAACCCTGCTGAAGTGGCGGCAAACTATCAGGATTATTTGCAAAAATACTCATTGAAGGGCCAAGCCGTTCCGCAAAAAAATCAAGTGCTGCTTGAAATGAATGGTGTCTCGGCACACGCGATGGAACCGAAAAATGGAAGAAATGCAGGTCTCTATTTAGCGGCATTTTTAGCTGATCTTACTCTTGATCCGCATGCGAAAGCCTACTTCACTTTCATTAAGGATCGTTTGTTTGAAGATTCCCGCGGAAATAATTTAGGTGTAGCTTATTCGGATGAGCAAACAGGTGAACTGACGCTCAATGCCGGTGTTTTCAATTATTCAAAACAAGGGGACAGCTCGATCGGTTTCAGTATGCGATATCCGGTGACGTTTGAGTGGGAACAGCAAAAGGCAGCATTGGAAGAAAGACTTGCAGCATATAATTTGAAAGTGAAGACCAATTCGCATTCGACTCCACATTTTGTGGACAGTGAAAGCTTCTTGATTAAGACCTTGCAGGAAGTTTATGAAGCGGAGACAGGTGACAAAGCTGAACTCCTTTCGATTGGTGGCGGCACATACGCCCGTTCATTGAAAGAAGGCGTAGCATTCGGCCCGCTTTTCCCTGGAAGCGAAGACATTGCGCATCAGAAAGATGAATATATTGATATTGAAGATATGCTTAAGGCAACGTCCATTTATGCACGTGCCATTCATGAATTGGCTAAATAAGAGGCAAAGAGGGAGAAAGACATGGGAAAAATCATTTTTAAAGGCGACCTTAAAAGCAGGTCCGAAGTAAAGGTAGATATTGAAGACCGGGGATATCAATTCGGTGACGGCGTCTATGAAGTCATTCGGGTTTATAATGGCGAATTATTTGCGGGAGATATGCATCTGAACCGGCTGATGGACAGTGCGAAGTTGATTCAGATGAAAGTTCCTTTTACTGTAGCGGAAATCACAACCCGTATGAAAGAGCTGATCGCTGAAGATCAACTGAAGGACGGTATCGTCTATATGCAGCTGACAAGGGGAGTATCTCCGCGTACACACTCTTTTCCAACTGCGGAGGTGGAACCGGTCTTTGTTGCCTATACCAAGGAAATGCCTTATACAGGTAAAATGAAGCCAGGGGTCAAGGCTGTTACCACCGACGATATACGCTGGCTGCGCTGTAATATCAAGAGTTTAAATCTACTTGGTAATATAATGGCTAAACAGCAAGCTGCCGAAGCCGGCTGTGATGAAGCGATCCAGCATCGTGATGGTACGGTGACGGAGGGCAGTTCGTCAAATGTCTCAATCGTGGTGGATGGACAACTTAAAACGCATCCGGCCACAAACTTGATCCTGAATGGAATTACCCGTCAGGTGATGCTCAAACTTTGCGCGGATCATGGGATTCCCTATGTCGAAGAAGCCTTCACGGTCGAGGACATGATGGCAGCCGACGAAGTCCTTTATACAAGCACTAGCGTCGAAGTGACACCAATTATTAATATCGATGGCCAATCGATTGCAGCCGGGGAACCCGGTCCGATTACCCGAAGACTGCAGAAACTGTTTTCCGAGGAAATCGAGAAGCAATGCGGTTCCGTTAACTAGATAAAAGCCCCTTTGCTACTATTGGCAAAGGGGTTTTTATATGTGTAGTCGGAAGCGAGATGGCCATCGCCGAGTTAATTACTCCATATGCAATCCTCCCTTTTTGACATTTTCAAGAACCAGGAATATACTTGCTAATAACCTAAAAAGTTTACCTCTTGCAACAATTTGAGATGCGTGTAAAAAGGAGTAGGAATAGATATGTCCGATGTGTTGCATCAATCCTCTTCGAGAGGAATAAAAAGACTGCTTCCCTATCTAGGGCCTGCCTTTATAGCAGCTGTGGCCTATATTGATCCAGGGAATTATGCGACCAATATTACAGCCGGATCAAAATACGGCTATACGCTATTATGGGTTATCTTCGCATCCAATTTAATGGCTGTGCTAATCCAATCACTATCAGCTAAATTGGGGATAGCCACTGGAAAGAACCTTCCAGAGTTATGCAGGGAAAAATTTTCGAAAAAAACATCTTTCTTCTTATGGATTCAGGCCGAAGCCGTTATAATGGCAACCGACCTGGCTGAATTCATAGGAGCGGCACTAGGGATTTATTTACTATTTGACTTACCGCTTATCACATCGGCAATAATTGCCGCGATTGGTTCCTTTGCCATTTTGGAAATCCAGCGCAGGGGTTATCGAACATTCGAAGCTCTGATCACTGTCATGATATTTGTAGTTGTGATAGCATTTGGTGCTCAAGTTTTTTATGCAAAACCTGATACATCAGCCGTTGTTTTAGGACTCTTCACTCCAAAATTCGAGGGAGTGGACAGTATTTTACTATCTGCCGGCATGCTTGGAGCCACCGTTATGCCACATGCGATATACCTTCATTCCTCTTTGACGCAAAGAAGAATAGTCGGAGTAAACGATATGGAAAGAAAAAGGATTTATCGTTTTGAGCTCATTGACATTGTCATCGCCATGTTGATTGCAGGTGCGATCAATGCCGCCATGGTCATTGTTTCAGCTGCCCTATTTCATAAGAATGGAGCACTGGTTGAGGACTTAGATGTTGCCTACCAACAGTTCGGGGCCATGCTTGGACCATCAGTCGCGATGTTTTTTGGAATAGGACTTTTATTTGCCGGCTTATCCAGCTCATCCGTTGGTGTAATGACCGGTGATGTTGTCATGCAGGGATTCATTAAAAGACATATACCGATTTATTTAAGAAGGGTCATTACCACCGTTCCGCCCTTGCTCATAATATTATGGGGAGTGAATCCATCCAAAGCACTTGTGATGAGCCAAGTTGTACTCTCGTTTGGCATCGCGTTTGCCCTAGTGCCCTTGATCATGTTTACAAGCAATAAAAAAATCATGGGCAGCCTGGTCAACCATAAAATCACCTCGAGCGTCGCTTGGCTTATAGCTGTACTTATCATTGGACTGAACTTGTTCCTGCTTTACGAAACACTTTTCAGTTAAAAGAAGCAGGGAAGGACCAATCTTTGGTCCTTTTTGTTTGGATTTTTGCTGTGTGTTTCGTTAATCCGACCCAGTTCGGGGATAATCGTCCTTGTGCGGAGATAATCCGACCCAGCTCGGGTATAATCCGACCTAGCGCGGAGATAATTCGACCCAGCCCGAAAAAATCCTTTCTGGACCGCGTTCATAGTAAGTAAGATTTGGAATATTCCTGATGGAGGGAATATTTATTAGGAAGCCCAAGAAAAGGTATATGCAATGGGAATTATGGTAAAATTAAAGGGAAAATAGGAAGGAATGAAAGTGACCATGAATACTCATTTTTTCTTTGCTTTAGTATTGCCTGATGATATTAAGGCTTATTTAAATGCTGTTACGGAACAACTTAAGCCAGAATTTCCATTTAAGAAATGGCTGCATCCAGCCGATTATCATATTACGATGGCATTTTTGGGCAATGCTCCCGATACATTGAAAGAGGATGCCATGGGGCGTGTGGAAAGCGAGCTTTCCAATGAGGCTTCATTCGGCTTGGAACTCGGCGATATCGGCGGTTTTGGCAAGAGTGACAGTCCAAGGATTCTATGGGCAGGCGTCAAGCAGCAAGATAGGCTTTTTGCCATCCAAAGGAAAGTCTATAATTCTTGTATCCAAGCGGGTTTTGAACTTGATAAAAAGCCGTTTAAGCCTCATATAACGCTGGCAAGAAAATTCGAGGGAGATAGTCCCTTTTCGTTGGAGAGCGTCCGCCAGATAGCGAATTTGAAGGATAAGCATTTTGAAGCAGATCAGGTTGCGTTATATCAAACACATCTTGGAGCTTACCCTTCATACGAGAAGGTTTTCACGATAAACCTTCAAAAATAGAGAGAGATGGGTGGTGGTCGAATGGCACAGCTCATAAAGATGCAGGATTATATTTCCCGGTATGAGCAGGATATTTATCGTTATCCAACACAATTTGCACGGTTGAAAAAACAGCAATGGGATAAATTGAAGGCTGCTTATAATGCGGGCGAGCTAGATCGGTTGTATAGCGAACATACTGAAACACAAGTCAATTTCGATTCGCCTCAGGAAGAGTCGAAGGGCCTGTTAAAAAAGGTTAAAGGCATCTTCCACCGGACAGGTAAACAGGAGGCAGAAACAGAAGAACTGCCAATACCGGGCCAGATTGAAGATGCAAATGTTTTTTCATTAAGATTTCCGTTCCGTCCGGCCAGTCTGGATGAATTAAAGCAAAATTATTTAAATCAATTGCTCCGCTTTCAAATGAAATGGGGCAGTTCGACGCTTCGTGAAAAGTCATTTGTGGACCAATCATTCTTTTTGGATGAGAGGCTCCGCTTTTTTCTGCAGCGTTTTCCGGATACGTTTCTCGTATTATATAAACCTATCTTTCTATTGAAAAATGCGCCTGTTGAAGTCGAAGTCATTTTATTGACCCCTGTTGATGCTTGGTGCATTACTTTTCTGGAAGCGGAAGAAGACGCTGCATTCATCGGTTCGAGTGATCGATTCTGGGTCCGCAGGCATCATAAGCATCCTGATAAAAAAGTGCTCAATCCTTTGTTGGGCGCAAATCGGATGACGAACATCGTCTCACAGTTATTTGAGCTATATGAAGTGAACATGCCGATTAAAAAGGTGATTTTATCCCGGAATGGATATGTCGATTATCCCGAAGCCCCTTATGATATTACGATATTGGATAAACGGACCTCCCCGGAATGGTTTGAAAGGATGCGGGCAATATCGTCTCCTCTTAAGGCACAGCAGTTAAAAGGGGCGCAGGCATTGCTTGAATATTGCCAAACTACATCCAGCCTGCGACCTGAATGGGAAGCCGATTATAACCAAACAGAAGGAAAAGAGCATGCCGCACCTTAATGAGACGGTGTATTTCATTGTCAATCCAGTGGCTGGAAATGAAGAGAGTTTGAAGATTTGGAAAAAAGCCGAGGAAATACTGAAATCAAAAGCTGTTCCCCATGAGGTGTTTTTTACACGGGAAAAGGGGCATGCGCTAAGATTGACGAAGGAAATTCTATCAGGGACGAATCAGGATACCCGGGTGATTGCTGTCGGGGGAGATGGCACGATTAATGAAATGATAAATGGCGCCATTGGTTTCCCTCACGCAATCATCGGCTCCCTTGCGGCTGGGTCCGGCAATGATTATGTAAGGGGCATTCAAAAAACTGATAGTATGGAAGAAGCCCTTTCTTTATTTCAGGATAATGCCTTTAATACCATTGATATTGGACAGTTCGAGACGAATGGCAAGGTGGGTTATTTCGTGAACAGCCTGGGAATGGGCATTGATGCTGAAATTTCCGATGAAGTAAACCGTTCCCCTCTGAAAAAATGGTTTAATTTTGTCAGAGCGGGTAAATTAATTTATCTATTCATTTTTATGAAAAAGTTATTTTCTTACAAGCCCAGCTGCATGGAATTGATCATTGATGAAAATCGGCATCTTTTGAAAAAGGTATGGTTCATCGTCATTGCGAACCAGCCCTACTTTGGAGGTGGAATGAAAATTTCACCGATGTCGAAGGTGGATGATGGCAGGTTGAACGTGATTGCGGTCCATGATATTACTTTGTTGAAATTATTGACCGTCTTAATCACCGTTTTATGGGGCGGTCACCTCAACATTAAAAATGTTGATTCTTTTTCTGGTAAAATGATAAAAATGAAGAATCAAGGGTCAGTAAAAATCCAGTCTGATGGAGAAATTGTTGGTAGGGACGAAGTTGCTGCAGTGGTTCTGAAAGAGAAAATGCGCATCATGTTCAAGGGTGATATCCCATACAAAAATATGAAATGATTTATTTGTTTTTGTTTTATGCGTATAATCGTTTTATAGTACTTGACGAAGAAACCGTTTTTCAACTAAAATTTAATTTATGGCTATTGTTTAATTGCTCAATAGCTATTTTTTTATTTCTCTAAAATGAGGATGTTTTTAATTGCGGGTATCATCCCGATGCAAGTATATATGCAGCTTCGCCAGCAGGCGGATTTTTTATAAAACATGGACTCAAAGTATGGTAATACATACACTAGGTGAACGTACCCACATTTGTATGATTAAGCGAGGAAATCGAAGGTGAACCAGTTGGAACATTTATTAGGTCAGGAGTGGGATATATCCCCTGCTGGAGGAGCTACGGGAGAAGCCTTTATTGCCGAGAAAGAGGGGCAGAAGCTTTTCCTTAAACGAAATTCATCGCCATTTTTAGCTGTTCTTTCAGCTGAGGGCATTGTTCCAAAGTTAATGTGGACAAAACGCCTGGAAAACGGGGATGTAATTACGGCCCAGCATTGGATGGAAGGCAGGGAGCTATCTCAGCAGGAAATGAACAATATAAGAGTCGCAAAGCTGCTTCAAAAAATTCATCAATCCGATCCTTTGTTAAGCATGCTCAAAAGGCTTGGGAAATCCCCTTTACGACCTGAAAGTATACTTACAGACATAGAAACCGGGTTATCTTCGGATGTTACGGATATTCCGATTATCAAGCAGGCCATCCATTTTTTACAGAATAATCTCCTGTTGATTGAATGCGACGAAAAAGTCGTCTGTCATTGTGATGTGAACCATAATAATTGGCTCATGACCGAAACCGACGGATTGTTCCTGATTGATTGGGACGGAGCGGTCATTGGCGATCCAGCCATTGACCTCGGCATACTCCTGTATTCATATGTCCCAAGGGAAGAATGGAATCAATGGCTTGCCCGATACGGCAAGAAGCTAGACGCAGGCCTGGAGATGAGGATGAAATGGCACACGGTTTCACAACTTGTGCTTTCCATCCAATGGCATCATCGCAGAAAGCGGTACGAGGAAAGAAATGAATTACTGCAAAAACTGGAAGCATTATTGATGGTTGGCTGATCAGAATTGATCTATTTCATCCACCCACTGGGACAAGTCGTTCTGGTGGGTTGAAATATGTGCATCTAAATCGGCGGTACCGATGCCAGTCTGGCTGTATTCGTAAATCTCCGTCAGAATCGTTTTCACATTGCTGTCAATATCCATATTGATCATTAAGGATTTGACGAGCCTTTCAACCTGTTCACATTCAGAAACGGATCCGCAGCAGTCTGATTGATGATTGGTCAATATATCTTTCAATAGTGACATTTGATGTTCATGGGAAAGCGGCATATTATACCTCTCCTTTCTTAAATATGGATTCAAGGGATTCTCAGGTGGTTCTTGCCTGCCCTTCACTTATTTATGGTGTGTTTTGCGGAAAGTTTTATACATGAAAACTACAGAGACTGTCGCCTGGATGGCCGGCAGTTTTTTTATTTGTTAAGTCGGTGCATGCAGGCTTTTTCCTGAAAAAATCAACTTGCAGGAATCCATCCACTCGTGGTATGGTTTGAACGATTATATTATAAATAGGGGTGTCATCATGCGTTTAAGAAATAAACCTTGGGCTGAAGACCGTTTGAATGATTTTCCACAATATGTAATTCAGCAGCCAGTGAGCCATAAAGGTAAATGGCATGAAGTTTTCGGTAACGATAATCCGTTATATATTGAAGTGGGTACGGGCAAAGGCCGATTCATCACAGAAATGGCAAAAGCCCATCCTGATGTGAATTTCATTGGAATTGAAGTATATGGAAGCGTCATTGTAGCTGCATTGGACTTGCTGATTGAAGCGGATGTTCCAAATTTAAAGCTGTTGAATGTTGACGCAGCGAACTTGGGGGACTATTTTGCAAAAGGTGACGTGGATCGCGTCTACTTGAACTTCTCTGATCCGTGGCCGAAATCACGCCATGCAAAACGTCGGTTAACGTATAAGACCTTCCTCGAAGTATATGAAGGCATCCTGCCAGACAAAGGCGAGATCCATTTCAAGACGGATAACCAAGGGTTATTCGAATCTTCCTTGAAAAGTATTTCCGAATACGGCATGCTCTTGAAATATGTAAGCCTTGATCTGCATAACAGCAATTTTGAAGGCAATATCATGACTGAATATGAAGAAAAGTTCTCGAGTAAAGGCAACCGGATATACAGATTGGAAGCAATGTTCCAATAATCATAATCACCGATCAGAAACCAGGTGCACAGCATCTGGTTTTTTTACTTTTTAAACGGGTGTATTTCTATCACGAGGATGACTTGATCGTTATCAATTTCAATATATGGAAGGGGGTGTTAAACTATAGGAAGAGGAGGGGTATAATGGAAAAGATGCAAATAGGGGAAATTAAATTAACATGGTTGAATGGCGGTGTGACTCACTTGGATGGCGGTGCGATGTTCGGTGTTGTACCGAAACCGCTTTGGTCCAAGAAGTATCCTGTTAACGAAAATAACCAAATCGAACTACGAACGGATCCGATTTTGGTACAGGCTAATGGATTTAACATGCTTATAGATTCCGGAATTGGCAATGGAAAGCTGAATGACAAGCAGAAACGGAATTTTGGGGTGACGGAGGAATCCAATCTTGTCGAAGATCTTGGCAGACTTGGGCTTCAGCCAAATGAAATCGATTACATTTTAATGACCCATCTACATTTCGACCATGCCTGCGGTTTGACGAAACGTGAAGGTGAAACTTGGGTGCCTGTTTTCGAGCGTGCAGAAATCATTACGACCCAAACTGAATGGGATGAAATGAAAAACCCGAATATTCGTTCAAAAAGTACATATTGGGCAGAAAACTGGGAGGCTGTCGCTTCTCTTGTACGTCCTTTTGAAGGTGAGCTGGAAATTACGGACGGTATTAAAATGATCCATACTGGGGGACATAGTGATGGACATGCAATCATCATCATTGAGGATGCCGGGGATAGATTGATTCACATGGCAGATATCATGCCGACGCACGCCCATGCGAATGTCCTCTGGGTCCTCGCTTATGATGATTATCCCATGACTTCCATCGAAGCAAAGGAAAAGTGGATGAAATCCGGACTGGAAAATGGGTCTTGGTACAGCTTTTACCATGATGCCCAATATTGTGCCATCAAATGGGATGTAACGGGTAAGGAGATAATAGACGAATTGAAACGGAAGCGGTAAAGCGGAAAAGCAAAAGGAGGACGTCATTTTGACGGCCCTCCTTTTTTTTGATTCAATCATTTTGCGCATTAAGCTCCAATATCGTTCCTGTTGAGGCATCTGCAACAAATTCGAATTGCTCCCGTTTACCCTCTGTGTTTCTGGTGATCCCGCCTTTGTACACTTCATAGTCCAAATCATTTTTTGTATAGTTTTCCGGCTTCATCAAGATCCATGAGCCATATATATTTCCATCTTTTTTGACTGTTTCCTTCACTTGGGCCAAGACTTTATCGGGAGAAGGTTTACTTGATTGATCCAATAGTTGTTTTGTCGCATAGCCCGCAGCAAACCCGGCTGCAGTACCCAGTAAAAACGTTTTCCAATTCATTGATTTCTCCTCCATTGCATTTTTTAAAATCACTTCTTCCAGTATACAGAAGAACGCTTTATTTGACTAATAATTTGAAATTTTACCCATTAACTGATAAATTAGAACTTTCTAGTGTAACACGATGCTAAGTTCTGTAAAATAGTAAGAAACAATACATAGGTTAGGGGTAGAAAAATGAATCATGAGACTTTGGAGCTTTTTAAAACATTGACGGAATTACCGGGAGCCTCGGGAAATGAACATGCAGTTCGGAGTTTCATGAAAAGTGAGCTGGAAAAGTATTCGGATGAAATTGTCCAAGATCGCCTTGGCGGAATATTTGGCGTAAAAAGAGGCAATGAGGATGGTCCGACTGTACTAGTTGCCGGCCACATGGATGAAGTGGGATTCATGGTCACCTCCGTAACGGAAAATGGAATGATTCGCTTTCAGACCCTAGGAGGCTGGTGGAGTCAAGTGCTTTTGGCCCAGAGAGTGGAAATCATAACTGATAACGGTCCGGTCATTGGTGTCATCGGTTCGATTCCGCCTCATTTGCTTGATGAGTCACAACGCTCAAAACCAATGGATATCAAAAATATGCTGATTGATATCGGGGCGGATGATAAGGAAGATGTTAAGAGGATCGGTATTAAGCCAGGTCAGCAGATTGTACCGATTTGTCCATTCACGCCGATGGCCAATGAGAAGAAAATCCTCGCAAAAGCGTGGGATAATCGTTACGGCTGCGGACTTGCGATTGAATTGTTAAAAGATTTAAAAGGTGAAACGTTACCAAATGTCTTATATTCCGGGGCAACTGTCCAGGAGGAAGTGGGATTACGGGGCGCTCAAACTGCAGCTCATATGATCAAACCGGATCTTTTCTTCGCTTTGGATGCAAGTCCGGCGAACGATATGTCCGGCAGTAAAAGTGAATTTGGTCAGCTTGGAAAAGGGGCACTGCTCCGTATTTTCGATCGTTCGATGGTTACGCATCGCGGAATGAGGGAATTCATCCTTGATACGGCTGAATCGAATGAGATTCCGTATCAATATTTCGTTTCCCAAGGCGGCACGGATGCAGGGCAAGTCCATATTGCAAACGAAGGCATTCCAAGCGGGGTGATTGGCATTTGTTCCCGCTATATTCATACACATGCATCCATGATTCATATTGATGATTATGCCGCTGCACGTGAACTGATTGGGAAATTGGTTCGTTCCTGTGATAAAACGACATTCGAGACCTTGATAAAAAACGGTTGATGGAGGAAGCTGAAATGGAAAGGGATGCTGTCATGAATCCTTTTCCATCAGCTTTTTTTACATAGAAGGAAGGTAATTATATTGAAAATAGCAGTGGGCAGTAAGAATCCGGCGAAATTAAGTGCCGTGCTTGGTGTATATGAAGATGCAGACATCATTTCGCTTAAAGTGGAGAGCGGTGTCCCGGAACAGCCTTTTTCAGACGAGGAAACGATGGAGGGGGCAATGACACGTGCCCGGAATTGCTTGATTCACAGTGATGCCGAAATGGGTATCGGACTTGAAGGCGGTGTCGTGAAAATGGGACAAGCCCTGTTTCTGTGTAATTGGGGTGCAATGGCCACGAGGAACGGTGAGGTCTTTGTAGCTGCCGGAGCGAGAATCCCGGTTCCGGGAATTGTTGCCGGGAAGCTGCTGGACGGTGAAGAGTTGGGCCCGGTGATGGACGCCTTCACAAGGCAAGAGAATATTAGCAAAAAGGAAGGAGCAATCGGCGTATTTACAAATGAGCGAATCACCAGGGGGGAAATGTTCCTTCATATCATGAGGATGCTAGCCGGTCAACACGAATATAAGCTGAAAATGAAAAAGCAGGATTTTTGAATCACTGTCATGGAAAGGCGGGCTTCGAATGATGGAAACGAACACTGCCAAAACAGAGCAGAATAAGACAGGATTTTATAGACCGGCCTTGCTAATATAGTGACAAGGGGTGAGCGGATATGGGGTGGGTTGAATCAATCCAAAAGGCCATCGACTATATCGAAGAGCACTTATTGGAGGACCTGACAATCGAGAACATTTCCAGGCAGGCGAATGCTTCAGCTTTTCATTTTCAACGGACATTCACCATTTTAACGGATATTTCCATTGGTGAATATATCCGGCGTCGAAGACTGACCTTGGCGGCCCAGGAGATTTCATCCACAAATGGCAAGGTCATTGATTTAGCCTACAAGTACGGCTATGACAACCCCGAGGCATTCTCAAAAGCTTTTCGAAGGCAGCATGGTGTATCTCCAAGCGAAGCACGAAAGTACATGGGGAAGCTGAAATTCTATGAACGCCTGATGATACAGGTTATTCTGAAAGGGGCAAAACCGATGAAATACAATATCCTTGAAAGGGATTCCTTTCAATTGATTGGAATCAAGCAAGAGTTTTCCTTGGTTAATGAAGAGAATTTGATCGGGATTCCAAAGTTGTGGGAGAAAGTCAATTCGGATGAAACAGGAGATAGGTTGGCGAAGTTGAACAATGGCCAAATAGATGGCTTGCTTGGTGTATGTGTCGATAAGCGGGCTGTGGAAAAAAATGAAACGATGGATTATTGGATAGGTGCAGAGTATGCCGGGAATGCGCCTGAAGAGTTTTCAACCCTTACGATACCGGCTTCCAGGTGGGTTGTATTCGAAGTTCACGGACCTATGCCTGATAGCATCCAACAAGCTTGGAAGCGGATTTTTTCCGAATGGTTCCCTACCAGCGGTCATGAACATGCCGGCACTCCTGAATTGGAAGTATACGCGAACGACGACGCTTCAAACCCAGACTATTACTCCGAAATTTGGATTCCCATTAAAAAGGGATAGTGTTCAACCATTAAAAATTTATTCGTTTTTCGCTTGCAGGGGAGATTAGGCATCTAATTTTCTCCTGCAAGCTTTTTATTTGGGTAAATAAGAATCCTTCATACTTGAGCTGGACGGTTAAGGGACAGGGAGATTTACAGCCCTTCTTCAAAAATATAAGAAAGCACCTTCATGGCTTGGTTCACGGATTCGACCGTGACACTCGCCTTTTCCGATAATTCCTTTAAGGCATGGTGATGGGATTCCGGGCGAATCAAAATAAGCGGTTTACCCAGGGAAACGGCGGTGCTTGCGTCCATGGCAGTATTCCACTGTTTATATTTGTCACCAAACAGAGCGACGACAAGATCGGCTTTTTTCATCAATAGACCTGTCCGCAAATTATTGATTTGGGAAGCGGCCGCATCCTTCAGGATAGGATTCGGCTGTTCCCCAAGGATATCTTCACCGATATTATCGGAGCGTTCATGATTTTCCATCGGGCCGACGAATTCTAAAGGAAGCTTCAGTGCAGCGGCCTTATCTCTCAACTCGCTTCTCCAATTTGAATGGATCTCCCCAGCAAGATACACGGTTAACTTCATTGTTTTCCTCCTCGGTATTAAAATTGCTTTCATTGTACCATGTTTTTTAGAAAATGGATGAATTCCGTAAATAAGGAGAATATTATCCATATGGTAGTAAAAGAGACGGCTGGAGGAATGACGATGGCTTTATCGAATAAGAATTTTCTTGTTTTCCTGTTGATAAGCAGTTTGATCGTAGGCTGCTCAGGTATCGAAAGACAAACCGAAAAGGCAATGAAGGCTGCTGAAGTGGCTTTTCGTGACGATGAAAAACAGCCCAATCAAGAGGCAGGGCTAATTCAGGTCTATCTGCCAAACGATTTTAAAGTAGTGGAAGAACATGATAATAATTTGATTTTACAAAAAGGTGATAAGATTTATATATTATTTGTCAATCCGAATGAAAAAGAAGACAGCTCCGTGTTATATTTGGCGATAAAGGAACAAGAGGATCAATTTGAAGTGCTGCATTCTTTTCAAACCGATGATAAATTCGGCTTTATTTCGATTAAAGAGATACCGAAAGAAAAGTATGAGCTTGCAGTGGGGATCGGCGGGGTCAAGCTGACAACCGAAACGGATAAAGACCAATTAAAAACCGATGCAAAACAAATGATGGAAATCGTTTCATCCGTGCCCCAGAAATAAGAGGACCCCTGCCTTTCAACCGATCCGTATTAATGGTTGATTCGTGGAGACTCTGGTATGATGGGATTATAAAAACTAAGGTGTCATTTAGAGCAGGAGGAATATACAAATGGAAAAATTACAAACCGTTGAGCAATATGATGCATTGAAAAATGAAGGCAAACATATCTTTCTTTTTTCAGCAACATGGTGTGGGGATTGCCGTGTAATCGAACCGATAATGCCGGAGATTGAAAAGAAATTTCCTGACTTTACATTCATTTATGTGGACCGTGATGAATTCATCGATGTGTGTGCGGCTAATGATGTGTTTGGAATACCAAGTTTCATTGCGTATGATAATGGCAAGGAGCTAGGCAGATTTGTGAGCAAGGATCGCAAAACTCAAGAACAAATTGAGGAATTCATTCAATCATTATAATCAATTTCCCCTTCTCGCTGGGGATTTTTCAATGAAGAGGAGGGTCAGTCATGAAAATGGACAGCACGAAGCTGAAAAATATCTTGAAGGAACGTTTAAAAGATGAGAATCGCACATTCAAATTCGATAGCAAGCAAGATACGTTACGGGTGGAAAATGTGAAGACCGGGAAGGGGATTACCATCGAGTTGCCTCCTGTGCTTGCTAACTATGAAAACGTACAGGAAAAGGCCATCGATGAAATTACCTATTACGTGGAAGAGGCCCTGAATGTGATGGGGGAGGAACACAGCATGGAAGGCAAGGAGAAATTCATTTTCCCAGTCATCCGCTCGACCTCCTTTCCAATGGAATCGGAAGAAGGAAATCCATTTTTATTCGATGAGCATACGGCTGAAACCCGGGTTTTTTATGCCCTTGATTTAGGGAAAACCTACCGTCTTATAGATGAGAAGATGATTCAACGGGAAAATTGGCAGGGTGATAGGATCCGTGAAATTGCCCTTTTTAATGCCCGTTCCCTCTCCACTGAAATGAAGTCGGATATCGTTGCAGGTAATGCATTTTATTTTTTGAACACGAATGATGGATATGATGCCAGCAGGATTTTAAATGAATCATGGCTTCGGGAAATGAAGGACAAGATCGAGGGAACCATGGCTGTGGCCATTCCCCATCAGGATGTCATCATCATTGCCGATGTGAAGAATGATACGGGCTATGATATTCTTGCGCAAATGGCGATGAGCTTCTTTGCCAGCGGTCATGTTCCGATAACGGCTCTATCATTCCTTTACGAAGAAAATGAGTTGGAGCCCATCTTCATTATGGGTAAAAACAAAAAACGTGAACAATAATATATTGAATCACAAAAGGACCGTGTCAGCATCTGGCAGCGGTCCTTTTAAAGTTTAATAGAGTTTATAACTCAGAGTTGATATTTATTTTTTAATCGGTGATAATATAATTGGAATATTTTGAAAATATATAATGATAGAACAAGCGGATGAACGTTGTGGGAGAGTGCAAGCATTGAGCCACCGAAGGAGCAAGTTCCAAAAAGATCCCTTGGAGCAAATCTCTCAGGTAAATGGAACCGCAGCTGGACGCAACTCTGGAGACCGCGCAGGAAGCAGTGTGCCACCAAAGGGGAAATCTCCATGACCAAAAATGGAGCTAAACTCTCAGGTAAAAAGGACAGAGAAGAGGAGCGGTAAGTTTACGCAATCCTTCCCTGCCCTTTTTTATTTGGCACTTTGTATAAGAAGGTATGCAGCGAACATGGAACTTACTAATATACTCAACTTGAAATAAGGGGGAGAATGATCATGAACGTGAAAAGCAAATTAATGAACATGCTGGAAGCCCGTAAAGGGGAAATGGTTCAAATCCGCCGTCATTTACACGAGAATCCGGAACTATCCTTCAAAGAAGAGAAAACGGCACAATATATCATTGATTTTTATAAAGGAAAGGATGTGTCGATTCAAACGAATGTAGGAAATGGATTAGGGATCATCGTAACGATTGAAGGCGGAAAACCTGGGAAAACGATAGGTCTCCGTGCGGACTTCGATGCATTGCCGATTACAGAAGAAGCGGATGTCCCGTTCCGTTCAAAAAATGAAGGTGTCATGCATGCCTGCGGACACGATGGACATACCGCTTATTTATTGGTTCTGGCAGACTGCATCAATGAGCTTAAAGATTCCCTATCCGGTACGATTAAAATAATCCATCAACATGCAGAAGAAACGCCCCCAGGTGGAGCAAAAAGCATTATGGAATCAGGGTGTTTGGATGAACTGGATGCCGTTTTTGGAGTCCACTTATTTCCGTCGCATCCAGCAGGGGTTGTCGGGTATCACGGCGGCTATTCGATGGCTGGACGGACCTATTTCAAGCTGGCGATAAAGGGTGTAGGCGGACATGGTTCCTCCCCGCATATGGCTAATGATGCCATTGTGGCAGGGGCCCATTTCGTGACAGCCGTACAAACTGTAATCAGCCGCCGCTTGAATCCTTTTGACATGGGCGTGGTCACAATCGGCTCCTTCGATGGAAAAGGAAGCTTTAATGTCATAAAAGATCGTATAGAAATTGAAGGGGATGTCCGTTATATGACAGCAGAGACCCAACAGCTGATCGATAAGGAAATCCACCGCATCGTCAAAGGGATAGAAACGGAATTTGATGTTCAGTGCGAACTAACATATGTGCCTGATTATCCTCCGTTATATAATGACCCTGAACTGACTGGATTCGTGAAAAATAGTCTGGAAAGCATGAATGACAAAGATATTAAAAATGTCTTGGAATTTCCGGTTTTCTCAGGTTCAGAAGATTTTTCGTATTATGCCGAAAAGATTCCTGGCTGCTTCTTTTACATTGGCTGTAAACCGAAAGGAGTGGAGAAGGCATATTTCAATCACCATCCTAAATTCGACATTGATGAAGATGCCCTTTTGATCGCATCCAAATCAGTGGCCCAGGTTGTATGCAATTTTTATGAATGGGAATAGTCCCATTGGTATATTTGTTTGCAAAAAAATGCAGAAACCCACAAAACACCGTTCGGTATTAACGAACGGTGTTTTATGGGTTTCAGAATGCCACCGGAGGTTTCGTGAAGGATGCTTCAATGAATTGACCAGTCTGCTTCTTGCGCTGCATGAAAACTTAATCTCTTTGTAAACGCGATTTAACAGCGGTGTTTTATTTAAATAGTAGACTAGGGGCTAATGTTATTTCGCGATGGGTAGGTTTAAACTCATTCCAGAAGGGGTTTAATAGGGTAGGAGTTCTGCGAAATACGTTAAGTTAGTAAGAGTGCGATAAAAAAATAGATACTAATCCCAATTTAGCTTAAATTTTCTCGATATTTTTAAAATAACTGGTAGAATTAGTTACATAACTACAGATGTAGAAAGAGTGATAGTTTTGAAATGGCTAAATAAGATGAAAAAATGGTTCCAAGCAGAGGAAATTATCGAAATCGAAGAAATTATTATAGATGAACCGCTTGATGAAGAGACATTAAAAAAAATGGATTTTTCGAAGCTTTCGAAGTCAAAGGAAGAAGAAATAAAGGTTTACAATCAAAAAGTGGAAAAGATGTCGCAGACGCCAGACCCGGATACGAAAATCCTGTTTCAATATCCAAAAGGGCAGTTCAAGTTTCCGCTCATTCCAGACCGTGAACAGAACAAAAGAAAGCCTAGGGAAAGAAACAGGGAAGAACACGAACCAAAACAGGGGAAGAATGTGACCAAAGAAACGACGAGAAGGCCTGTAAGGGATCCTGAACCAAAACGGAGAAGCTTTGAACGGGAGGAAACCTCAAAAATAGTCCCTTCAAATACTCCATTCCGCCCGACGGAAATCCCTTCACCCATTTATGGGTTCCGTCGTCCGGAAAAAAAAATAGTCGTTTCTGAAGAAATTGTCGAATATGAATTAGAAAGCAAAATGCCCGTCCTAAAAAAAGAAGAACCCGATATCGGGATTCCAGTATCGATTCCTGAAATCCCAAAAGAAGTGTCACATGAGGAATTGACGACAGAACCATCCGTTCTTATACCGGAACAAGCGGAAGAAAAACGGGAAGATTCGGAGATACCCGCTTTCTTTCGCAGGAATTCCATTGAGACACTGCCAGAACAAGCAGTAATCGAGCCTAACATAATTGAGCCTGAGGTGGGAAAAGAGGCTATTGAACAGGACGAAGTCGATTTAGGACGCGAAGTCGCTGTATCCATCATGGAACAGACGGACGACACACCGTCTGAAGCGATATCGGTTCCTGGGGAGATTGCTGTACAATCCAATCAACCATCCGTTAGTCAAGGGACAATGCCTGAAGACCCATCTGAGGCAATACCTGAAGAGCAGCACAAACGTCCGAAAAAACATATCCCATTTAATGTGATGATGCTTAAGCAAGATCGGGAAAAAAATGGTTTCATGAATAAAATGATGCCGGAAAAAAAAAGCCTTAATTCGGAAAGGGCAGTAGTTTCACCTGATAAGCGGCCAATGGATGATGCTGCCCAAACGGAGGCAGGACAAACGAAACCATCCGCCATTCCTGAACGGGAACCCGAGGAAGGAAGAGTTATGCCGAAAGAGCAGACTCCGGCCATTTCACCTACCTTTTCGGACACTAAGGTTGGTTCCGAAACCGACGCTGTGCCTGAAAATACAGTCGAATCCAACATCGGTTCCAACCCTAAGCCGCTCTTGGAACAGGAATCCCCCATTTCTGGAAACGGGTATCAAGAAGCAGTTTATACAGAGGCAGCGGCAGAAAGCAGTAAGGGCGAAATCCCGGCAGTTTTTGGCTCCCTGGAAGCGGATGAAAATGAAAATCCATACTATGTGTTTCCGAATATCGAATTGCTGACACCTCCCACTTATGCTGTGCATGATGATGTGTGGCTCGAGGAACAGACTTTATTACTTGATGAGACATTGAAAAATTTCAATGTCCGTGCAAAGGTCGTCAATGTCACTCAAGGACCGGCAGTAACTCGTTTCGAGGTGCATCCGGAACCGGGGGTGAAGGTGAATAAAGTGACGAACCTGATGGATGACATCAAATTAAGCCTTGCTGCTCAGGATATGCGGATGGAAGCGCCTATTCCGGGTAAACATACAATTGGCATCGAGATTCCGAATAGGAAAAGCAAACCGGTATTTTTGCGGGAGGTTTTGGAAAGTACTGAGTTTCAAGAGCATGAATCCCCGCTTGCTGTGGCTTTAGGACTCGATATATCCGGTCAGCCGATCATCACGGATTTGAGAAAGATGCCGCATGGATTGATAGCCGGGCAAACGGGATCGGGTAAAAGTGTCTGTATCAACACCATGCTGGTAAGCTTACTTTATAAAGCGACGCCGCAGGAGTTGAAATTGCTGTTGATCGATCCGAAAATGGTTGAGCTCGCCCCATATAACCGGATCCCGCATTTGGTCAGTCCAGTCATAACCGATGTAAAAGCCGCTACGGCTGCGTTGAAGTGGGCTGTAGAGGAGATGG
Source organism: Bacillus sp. CFBP9009 (assembly GCF_036541465.1). Taxonomy (NCBI): domain Bacteria; kingdom Bacillati; phylum Bacillota; class Bacilli; order Caryophanales; family Bacillaceae; genus Bacillus; species Bacillus sp. CFBP9009. The sequence continues at coordinate 570,907 of NZ_JAZHFU010000001.1, forward strand.
AACGGCGTTATGAATTGTTTGTACATGCCGGTGTCCGTGATATCACCCGCTTTAATGACCAAGCGGAAAAAGCCGGTCAATATTCAAGCAAGCTGCCTTATATCCTGGTGATCATCGATGAGCTTGCGGATCTGATGATGATGTCCCCGGCTGATGTAGAGGAAGCGATTTGCCGGATTGCCCAAAAGGCCCGTGCCTGCGGCATCCATTTGATTGTAGCCACTCAAAGACCTTCAGTCGATGTCATAACTGGATTGATCAAGGCAAATATCCCGACAAGGATCGCTTTTTCGGTTTCTTCACAAGTCGACTCCCGTACGATCATCGATAGCGGCGGTGCAGAAAAATTATTGGGAAGAGGAGATATGTTATTCGCTGAAAACGGCTCTTCAAAAACGGTACGCCTGCAAGGGACTTTTGTGAGTGATGAAGAAATCGACCAAGTCGTCAACCATGTTAAACTGGAGCAGCAGCCAAAATACCTGTTCGAGCAGGAAGACTTGCTGAACAGGGCCCAGGTCACGGAAGAAGCGGATGAACTGTTTTTCGAGGCCTGTGAATTTGTCGTGAGCCAGCAGGCTGCATCTGCATCTAGTGTCCAAAGGCGCTTCCGTGTCGGTTATAACCGTGCAGCGCGTCTAATAGAAATGATGGAGCAGCATGGAGTCGTTTCCGAATCCAGGGGATCAAGGCCAAGGGATGTATTGATTACGGAAGAAGAACTTGAATTTTTACATGTTAATTAAGAGAACCTAATAAAAGGAAATTGTATATAATGTGAAAGGGTGAAAACCCTTTTTTATCACCTTAATTGAGGGAAAAGCCAATGATTTGATAAATTGGCATCTGCCTGACATGGATGAATGATTAAAAAAGTGATATAATAGTTTTTTGTTGATGAATGATTGAAAATATAAGCTTGAAAAACCTATGAAGAAATTGCGTTACTGATAAGTCTCGTAATGAAAAAACAAATAAAAGATGACGTCATATACTGTCATACAGGTAGACGATTGGTGGAGGTTCGCTTTATGACTGCTTACCATTTTGTGGGAATTAAAGGGTCGGGTATGAGTGCTCTTGCACAAATACTGCATGATATGAATATTGAAGTGCAGGGTTCCGATTACGAAAAAGAATTTTTTACACAATTGGCATTAGAAAAAGCCGGGATTAAAATCCTTCCTTTCAACGAGGAAAATATTCAACCTGGAATGACCATCATTGCAGGAAATGCGTTTCCGGATAGCCATCCGGAAATCGTGAAGGCAAAAGAACTTGATTTGCCGATCATCCGTTATCACCGTTTTCTAGGTGATTTCATGAAAAACTTCATCAGCGTGGCTGTTACGGGAGCGCATGGTAAAACATCGACGACCGGCTTACTTGCCCATGTAATGGGGGGCGCTAAACCGACATCCTTCTTGATTGGGGATGGAACGGGTAAAGGAATCGCGAATTCTGATTACTTCGTATTCGAAGCATGTGAATATCGCCGTCATTTCCTTTCCTACTATCCGGATTATGCAATCATGACGAATATCGATTTCGATCATCCTGATTATTATGCCAATGTCGAAGACGTGTTCGAGGCTTTCCAAACGATGGCCCTTCAAGTCAACAAAGGCATCATTGCGTGCGGGGATGATGAACATTTACCACATATTCAGGCGAAAGTACCGGTTATTTTTTACGGATTTGCAGAAGGAAATGATTTTCAAGCGAAAAATGTTTCCGTCACTCCGGATGGCACGACTTTTGATGTGCATGTAAGGAACAATTACTATGATACATTCACTATTCCTACTTTTGGGAAGCATAATGTGTTGAATGCACTCGGTGTCATTGCACTTTGTAAATATGAAAACTTGGATACGGAAGCTGTGAAAGCCCAATTGCGGACTTTTGGCGGAGTTAAACGCCGGTTCTCCGAAAAGGAAATCGGAAGTCAGATCATCATTGATGATTATGCACATCATCCGACGGAGATCTCTGCAACTGTTGACTCGGCGCGTCAGAAATATCCAGAGCGTGAAGTTGTTGCGGTATTCCAGCCGCATACTTTCTCGAGAACTCAGGCATTCCTTGATGAATTCGCCGACAGCTTGAATTTGGCCGACAAAGTATACTTATGTGAAATTTTTGGATCTGCTCGTGAACATCAAGGGAAGTTATCGATTGAAGACCTTCAAGATAAGATTCCCGGTGCCGAGCTAATTACGGAGAATACAACATCAATATTGCAAAATCATGAAAATAGTGTCGTGTTATTCATGGGTGCGGGGGACATTCAAAAGTTCCAAGCAGCCTATGAGCATTCACTGCAGGTAAAATAAAAAAACGACCGACCCGCTCTAACGGGTCGGTCGTTTTTTTATTGGTTTTTACGTTATTTTAAATTTTCTGGATTTAAATTTTCCAGTTCCGGTAAAACGAAGCGTCCGTCCTTACGTATCAAGACGTCATCAAAATGGATTTCCCCGCCGCCATATTCAGGTCGCTGAATATTTACCAGGTCCCAGTGAATGTCTGAATGGTTTCCGTTAAAGGCATCATCATAGCATTGTCCGGGAGTGAAATGAAAACTTCCATCAATTTTTTCATCAAAGAGGATATCTTGCATCGGGTGTAGAATATAAGGATTTACACCAATTGCAAATTCACCGACATATCGTGCGCCTTCATCAGTATCAAAAATTTTGTTGATGCGTTCCGTATCATTCGCAACCGCTTCAACGATTTTTCCATCCTTGAATGTTAACTTCACGTTTTCAAAAGTAAAACCCTGATAAGGGGACGGAGTATTATACGAAATCACTCCATTGATGGAATCTTTAACCGGAGCCGTATATACTTCACCGTCAGGAATGTTCAGCTCACCCGCACATTTGATGGCTTTAATGTCTTTGATGGAGAAGGTTAAGTCCGTACCGGGCCCAGTTAAGCGGACCTTATCCGTTTTATCCATCAATTCAACAAGGTTGTCCATTGCTGCGCTCATTTTGCCATAGTCGAGGTTGCAGACTTCGAAATAAAAGTCTTCGAATGCTTCTGTGCTCATTTTGGCTAATTGGGCCATGGAATTTGTCGGGTAGCGAAGTACGACCCATTTTGTTTTTGGCACGCGGATATTTCTATGTACTTTACCGACTGTCTGTCCATGAATCGCCATCTTCTCTGAAGGGACATCGGATTGTTCATTGATATTATCCCCGGCACGAAGCCCGATATAAGCATCCATCTGGTTCATTACGTTTGCTTCAAACTCACCCATCAGCTTGTACTGTTCTTCTTTGGCACCCATCAGCAAGGCACGATCCACTTGGTGATCCTTTAAAAGGACGAATGGGTAACCACCTGCTGCATAGGCTTCATTCACAAGTGCGTTAACAAGTTCACGCTGCAAACCAAAGTTTTCGATCAAGATTTTTTCACCTTTTTGAAGCTTCACGGAATAATTGATTAAGTTTTTGGCCAATGTTTCAATTCTGGGATCTTTCATAAAAAATACCTCCATTGTTTAAATTCGACTTATCTTTACTATCATACCCGATTTCCTGCCATAAGTGTGACCCATGGATTTACGGAGGAACTGGATGCAGACAACAATATTTCCAGATTAGGGTTAGATAGGGTATATTGAAAAAATAAATACGTTTATAATATTAGGGAAGGGGTAATTAATATCTAACAGCTATTAAATAAGTCGATTTTTTTCGGAGGTGTTCCAATGGAGATTATTTTATACGTAAGTGCTGCTGTTGCAGCGATAGCTTTTTTGGTACTTGTTATTTTCCTAACAAAGGTACTGACATCACTTCAAACTACCCTGGACAGTGTGGCCCGGACGCTGACAGGACTAGAGAGCCAAATGCAGGGCATTACGCTCGAAACTACTCAGTTATTACATAAAACGAATACGTTGGCTGAAGATTTGCAGCACAAGTCAGAAAACCTGAACACGGTGGTGGATGCGGTGAAGGATGTAGGCACATCCATCTCTAGCTTCAATACTTCCATCCAAAAGGTTTCCCATAAAGTGCAGGCTGAGATTGATAATAATCAAGACCGAATCTCACAAATTGTACAATGGAGCAATGTTGCCATGGAGATCAGAGACAAGTGGAAGGCCAGAAGCAAACAGGCTGCCCCGACTCCAACCGAAAGGGCGGAGTTAGAAAGGGAAGCACTGGAAACAGATAACCTGCCTAAAAAAAGGTTTTTACGTTCTAGATCTTAAAATCCAGGTAAAAAAATGAACTTAAAATTGAAAGGGGAATGTATTATGACTCAAAAAGAATTTCCGACAAAGGACTATCAGAAATCATATGAGGACGAACGCGACTCGATCAATTCAAAGGACTTTATGATTGGCGCCTTGATCGGCGGGATGATCGGAGCGGCTACAGCTTTGTTCATGGCTCCGAAAACAGGCAAGGAATTAAGGAATGATTTCAATGAACAAGCTAGAAACATTTCAGAGAAAACAGAAAGATTAAGACAAACGGCGATGGAAAAAGGTACAGTACTTGCTGATACTGCAAAAGAGAAAACGAGCTCTGTCACGGAAATCGTTTCCAATAAATCTTCAAATATCGTCAATAAAGTGAAAAACCTAAAAACGGGTAAAGAAAACGGCGACGCTGCTGATGATACGACGAATTCGAGCAATAAGGATATAGATGTAACCGGAACTTCCGATTCTCCTATCGTATCCGTCGAAACGAACTTTGCTAACGGCAATGATTCGGGAAATAATCCCGCCGATCCTACAAGCGGAAACAAGAATGCGGCAAAATTAAAGCTAGATGAAGCGAAAAAGGCATTTGATGAAACAGAGAATAATTTAAAGAAATAATATTCCTTGAATTCCTTTAATGGGGATGAAGAGGCATAAAGGGACGAAGAATAAGGCGGTGAAGTGCTTCAATGGCTTCATCGCCTTTTTGATGGTAAAATTTATATGTACAAGGAAAGGAGACTGTATTATGGTCATGAGCAAAATCGAAACAGAAGAACAATTCAATGAGCTTCTAAAAGAGGATACATTCCTGCTTTTCAAGCATAGTGTAACATGCCCGGTCAGCGCTGAAGCATTTGAACAATATGAGAGGTACATCTTAGAGAACGCACAAATTAAAACGGCCTATTTAGCCGTTCAGGAAGCTCGTCCACTATCCAATTATGTGGCAGAAACATTTGATATCAAACATCAATCACCTCAGGCCATCCTTTTTAAAAGTGGAAAACCGGCCTGGAATGAGTCTCATTGGCGTATTACATATGATTCATTGAGCAAGGCCATCACTGAATGATTCATGAAGGCCGGAACCCTTTGGCAAGGGTTCCGGCCTTTTATTATTTCATCTGGTAGGCCATAGGATTTTTAAACGATCTCCAGGGGAAACCTTTTACTGTAAGGTCGTTTCCTGTTCATTTAGCCAACACAGGGAGTACAGGCGGCAGTTGTAACTCTTTAATCAAGGTCCAATGCTCTTGAGAAAAATTAGCAATTAAATTATAGCTTTCCTGTTCTATTTCCAATATAATTCCTACAACGGATCGTATTCCAATATCCAGTGGAAATCGTTTTTCCTGCATCATTAGCACCTACTTTTATGCATTTATAACTTTAATGCTTAAAAGCGTTTAATTATTAAAGAAAAATATAGTGACATTTTTGGACACTTCATTTATAATTGATTTAATTATACATGAAATATTCTAAATTTTTCATTGATAAAACAATCGGGGTGGATCCAGATGGGATTTTATTAGTTTGGAGTCCGCTGAACCGATTTCTATTTTAAAAAACGAAGGGATGGATTTGTAATGAGCAACAAAGAGCTTGATGGACTTCGTAATCAACTGGATGATGTGAACCTTCAGTTATTACATCTTATTAATCAACGTGCTGAACTTGTACAGGAAATTGGTCGCGTTAAAGAAAAACAAGGTGTAAACCGTTACGATCCGGTCCGTGAAAGAACAATGCTGGATCTTATCGAAGCCAATAATCAAGGACCGCTTGATCTTGGTTCGATTAAACATATTTTCAAGGAAATCTTTAAATTGGGCTTGGAGCTACAAAAAGATGATCAGAAGAAAACTCTTCTTGTATCGAGAAAACAAAAGGCTGAAGACACTATCATCGACATTAAGGGTGAATTGGTCGGTAACGGGATCCCTAGCTTCGTTTTCGGACCATGTGCCGTTGAATCTTATGAACAGACAGCTGCGGTGGCGGAAGTCATTAAAGCTAAAGGTTTGAAATTGATGCGCGGCGGTGCATTTAAGCCACGTACATCTCCATATGACTTCCAAGGGCTTGGTTTGGAAGGATTACAAATACTTAAACGTGTTGCTGATGAATACGGCTTGGCTGTAATCAGTGAAATCGTGAGTGCCAACGATATCGAAGCGGCGATCGATCATATCGATGTCATCCAAATCGGGGCGCGCAACATGCAAAACTTCGATTTGCTAAAAGCGGCAGGTGCTGTAAATAAACCAGTTCTTTTAAAACGTGGACTGGCTGCAACGATTGAAGAGTTCATTCATGCAGCGGAATACATCATGTCGCAGGGCAATGGCAACATCATCCTTTGTGAGCGCGGTATCCGTACTTACGAAAAAGCAACAAGAAATACACTTGATATCTCTGCTGTACCGATTTTAAAACAAGAAACTCATTTACCGGTCATGGTTGATGTAACGCATTCAACTGGACGTCGCGACCTACTGCTTCCTACGGCTAAGGCGGCTCTTGCAATCGGTGCTGACGGTGTTATGGCTGAAGTGCATCCAGATCCTTCCGTTGCTTTATCGGATTCTGCACAGCAAATGGACTTCAAACAATTTGATGAATTCTACGAAGAAATTAAACGTTTGAACTGGGTAACTGTATAAGCTAAGAAAGTCTTTAAATGATCTATTTACGGCCCTTACCAACTTGGCAAGGGCTTTTTTTAATGGTAAAATACTAGTTTTTGCAGAAAAAGCTTCGAAATGAGCACTATTGGATTGCAGGAAAGATTCGACTATCGTATGATAAATAACAAGAATGAGAACTGTTCGGAAGATTGAGTCATACATAAAGTGATATCTATGTGAATTTTATACTTGAATAGGGTATTGAATATTTGACTGAGAAGAGAGTAGGACTGCATTTTTTGTTAGGCAGATCGTTCCTAAAATAATCTTCCTTATAGAGAAAAACGCATAAAAGATTTTTTTTCGAAATAATTCGAGTCTTTTATGGGGAAAATGAAAGAAATGGAGGAATGGATGAATGAATAATATAACCATTTATGATGTGGCGCGTGAGGCGAATGTTTCCATGGCCACCGTTTCCCGCGTAGTTAACGGGAATCCAAATGTAAAGCCTGCAACAAGGAAGAAAGTTTCAGATGTGATTGAGAAGTTAGGGTATCGTCCCAATGCAGTGGCAAGGGGACTTGCCTCAAAGAAAACGACTACAGTCGGGGTCATCATCCCGGATATCTCAAGCATCTTTTTTGCCGAATTGGCACGGGGCATAGAAGATATAGCCACCATGTATAAATACAATATCATTCTAAGCAGTTCTGATGAGAATATAGATAAGGAATTCCATTTGCTGAATACGATGCTTGGAAAACAAGTGGATGGTATCGTATTCATGGGCGGCAACATTTCTGATGAGCATGTCAAAGAGTTTAAGAATTCACCTGTTCCAATCGTTCTGGCAGGTTCGGTGGATGAAAGCGGACAAGTTCCATCGGTCAATATTGATTATGAGGCGGCGGCATTCGACGCCGTGACCTTCTTCGCTAAAAAAGGCCACAAGCATATCGCTTTTGTAAGCGGAAACCCTTCCGCGCTGATTAATGAAATGAAATTGACTGGTTATAAACGAGGATTGAAAGAAGCTGGGCTTTCATTTGATGAAAGTTATGTCGTTGAAGGTGATTATACATATGATTCAGGAATTGAATCTTTTGAAAAGTACCTGGAAGCTGAAGACAGACCGACAGCATTCATCGCCGGTGCTGATGAAATGGCGCTTGGAATTGTCCATGCCGCTCAGGACAAAGGGTATAATGTACCGGAAGACTTTGAAGTGATCAGCTTCGATAACACGAGATTGACATTGATGGTTCGTCCGCAAATCACGACGATCGTTCAACCTTTATATGATATTGGTGCTGTTGCGATGAGGCTTCTTACAAAGTTGATGAATAAAGAACAAGTGGAGGAAGGTCTTGAAAAAGTGATCCTGCCACATCGGATTGAAAACCGTCAATCAACGAAATAAACTGGTTTGGAGAGTGTCCCGAGGGCACTCTCTTTTTGTTTCTCAAATGTTTGCCCGAACAAAAAAGATCGTTTTTCAACGATCTTTTGTTAACTTTGTTCATTGCTTTTAGTTGTTTGCCTGTTAGACCTGATGGGATAAAGGACCTTTTCAAGCGTCAGGGCATTCTTCTCGGTAATTTCAGGCTTCCTCGGAATGGGTTCGTATATATCCTCCATGTCATCCCATTCATTCGGCAGGGGAACAGGGGACTCAGGCTGCCAGCAATCGAGCCATTCCTTTGATAGGGGACCTGATATATCATTATTCGTCATTTCAAGCCAGACCCTCGCCCAAGCCCTCGGGACGACGCGCCATATATCATATCCGCCGCCGCCCACTGCAATCCACCGTCCTTCGCAATACTTATGGGCCATTTCGTGGGCCAGCTTTGGTATTTCCCTATAAATCTTCATGGTGGCTGATAAATGGGTGAGCGGATCGTAATAATGGGAGTCGGCTCCGTTTTGCGTTAATATGACATCCGGTTTGAAGAATTCAATGACCTCTTTAAAGGAAGCCCTGTAGCATTCGAGCCAGGAATCATCTTCAGTGAACGCATCGACCGGGATGTTGAATGAATAGCCGTAGCCTTTTCCCTGGCCCCGCTCGTTAATATTGCCGGTGCCGGGAAATAAGTAGCGACCTGTTTCATGGATGGATAGTGTACATACATCCGGATCATCATAAAATGACCATTGGACTCCATCACCATGATGTGCATCGGTATCGACATACAAGACACGCGCCCCATATTTTTTTTGCAGGTATTTAATCGCGACCGAACTATCGTTGTAAATGCAAAAGCCCGAGGCTTTCCCGCGGAAACCGTGATGAAGGCCACCGCCAAGATTAAGTGCGTGCAGGGACTGACCGGTCATGACGGCATCCACAGCCGTCAAGGTACCGCCTACAAGCAAGGCACTTGCTTCGTGCATTTTGGGGAAGATAGGGGTATCCTCCGTTCCTAGCCCATAATTTACAGCCTTTTCAGGGGGGAGCTTTCCCTGGCCTGCCAATCTGACAGCGTTTACATAATGGTGATCATGGATCAGTTCCAATTCTGCTTCGGTTGCCATTCTGGGCTTGATAATTTGATCATCATTTATGGCATGGTGTTTTTTTAATAAATCAAGCGTGAGTTTAAGCCGTTTTTGATTGAATGGATGCTCATCGTTGAATTTGTAGGTAAGGAGTTCATCCGAATAAACGAAAAGGGATGTATCATTCATGTGAAATCCCCGGTAGACTAGGCCATAAAACGGTATAGCCTTCTTTCTTCAAATCATCCACCACCATAAATGGATTCATCGTCTGTACACGAATTACAAGAATTTTATAGTCGGTTCCATTTTTTTCAGGATAAACAAGGGTGCTCAGGATATTCGTATTGCGCCTTTTGAAAATATGGGCAATATCATGAAGGGAACCTGCCTTATCCGGGATTCTGATTTCGATTTGGGATCCGGGCTGATTGACTCCAGTCAACTCAACGTATGAATGAAGTAAATCAGAACCGGTTATGATGCCCACTAACTTCCTTCCCTTTACGATTGGAAGGCAGCTGATATTGTTATCACAGAAAACAGCCCCGATTTCTTCCACGAAATCCAGCGGGTGCCCTGTGATTATTTCCGTTTTCATGATGCTTGATAGTGGTTTTTGTAAATCATTTTTGTATTCTTCGGTACGGAATATAGAAGGGGCAGCATCCCGAATATCACGGTCGCTGACTAATCCCACAAGTTGAAAGCTGTCATCGACAATGGGGATATGGCGAATTCGCTTCTCCTTGATGATCAAGACAGCGCTATGGATTGTATCCGTTGGAGTGAGGGTGATGATATCCTCATTCATTATTGTTTCAACAATCATTTTCCTTCCTCCTCTTACTCGCCTCTTTAATACATAAACCGATTCATAAAACGCAATTGGTCGAATTTCTGGATGGATTCCGGCGGGACCCTTTTGCCAATACGGGCCATCAGGCAGTTGGCTGGGTGGGAACTGATTTCAGGATCATCTGTTGCAAAGTAGACCAAACCACCGGCACTCATCATTTTTTCCATGACCTTGCGATAGTCCCAAATATTCAGACCTGTCCCTTTCAAATCCCAATGCCAATAGTATTCAGTGGTGATGATGATGAAGTCTTCAACCGAATCGTCTTCCATGGAAAGGCGGATTAGGTTTTTCCCGACGGAGGCACCCCGGTATTTAGGGATGACCTCGATTGCACCAAGCTCAATCAGGTCCTCCATCTTGATTTCAGACCAGCGCTCCAAGGGATCGGGATATAAGTAAGTTACATAACCCACGATTGTTTCATTTTCACGGGCGATAAAGATCCTGCCCTCAGGCAAGTCTGCAATCTCTATTAACGCTTTATGCTGCAAAGCAGGCGGGCGAAAGGCGACCAAGTCTTCGTGAAACTCATAAGCGGACATTTTTTCGCCGCTTAACGGCCCCTCGATGATGAGCGTTCCGCTTAATGTCTGCAGTTCCTTAGTGTAAAAGGTCTTACTATATTCCATTCTTTCACCACCCTTGTTATATAGTAATCTTACACTCTCGCATTCCGGAGTATACGAAGCATTGCTTTTAAAAACTGACCGAATGGAAAGCTTACATAAATTATACATGAAAACGAGGGGCATAATTCAGAAAGTTAAAGGCGCTTTTGTTACAGTGCTTCTTCTTTCCCGGCCATCATATGCATTCACCTTAACCATAACAATATACCAGTAACTTTCAAAATTCACCAAGAAGGGATTTCCCTAATATGGAAGTATTTAATATTTTAAAAATTGAGATAATTCGATTCTTATACTATAATGAAAATATAGAGCCGAATGAAGGGGGAGTTTGTCGTATGAATGTGAAAGCGTTACCAGTAGTGGAAGGTAATTTTAATTTAAAGAATTATGATGAAAAATACAATAAGTTTGACTGGTCTGAGACCGAAAAGGAATTCTCCTGGTCTGAAACCGGTAAAGTGAATCTTGCGTATGAAGCCATTGACCGCCATGTCGAAACATACAAAAAGAATAAAGTGGCCCTTTATTACAAAGACGATAAAAGAAATGAAAAGTATACATTCAAGGAAATGAAAGATTATACGAATCAAGCGGCCAATGTGTTCAAGAACATTGCCAATGTGGAAAAAGGAGATCGTGTTTTCATCTTCATGCCTCGCTCCCCGGAGCTTTATTTTGCTTTGTTGGGTGCGATTAAAACGGGAGCGGTCGTAGGGCCGTTGTTCGAAGCTTTCATGGAAGGCGCCATAAGGGATCGTCTTGAAGATAGTGAGGCAAGTGTGATAGTGACGACACCTGAACTTTTGCCGCGTGTACCGGTGGATGAATTAACCCATTTAAAGCATATTTTCTTGGTGGGGGAAAATATAAAAGAAGAAGGAAATTACCATAACTTCAATAAAAAATTAAAAGAAGCCGACAAAAAATTCGAAATTGAATGGGTGGATCGGAATGACGGTCTGATTCTTCACTACACCTCAGGTTCCACAGGCAAACCAAAAGGAGTGCTACACGTTCATAATGCGATGATCCAGCATTATCAAACGGCAAGATGGGTCCTTGATTTGCAGGATGAGGACGTGTATTGGTGCACAGCGGACCCTGGATGGGTGACAGGGACGTCTTACGGGATATTTGGACCTTGGATGACAGGAACCTCGAATGTCATTGTAGGCGGACGGTTCAAGCCTGAATCCTGGTACAAGACCTTGGAGGACTTTGGTGTCACGGTTTGGTATAGTGCCCCGACTGCCTTCAGGATGCTGATGGGCGCAGGTGACGAAATCGTTAAGCGGTTCGATTTGAGTTCTCTCCGCCATATTTTAAGTGTCGGTGAACCGTTGAACCCGGAAGTGGTACGCTGGGGAATGAAGGTATTCAATCACCGTATCCATGATACATGGTGGATGACGGAGACCGGGGCACAGGTCATCTGCAATTATCCTTGCCTGGAAATCAAACCGGGTTCGATGGGCAAACCGATTCCAGGTGTGAAGGCGGCAATAGTGGATGATCAAGGCAACGAGCTTCCGCCGCATAGAATGGGGAACCTTGCCATCAAGAAAGGCTGGCCTTCGATGATGAAGACCGTCTGGAAGAATGAAGCTAAATATGAATCTTATTTTATGCCAGGTGATTGGTATGTTTCCGGAGATTCCGCATATATGGATGAAGATGGTTATTTCTGGTTCCAAGGCCGTGTTGATGATGTCATCATGACGGCAGGGGAGCGGGTCGGACCTTTCGAAGTGGAAAGCAAATTGGTCGAGCATCCAGCCGTAGCCGAAGCCGGGGTCATCGGTAAGCCGGATCCGGTTCGGGGGGAAATTATCAAAGCGTTCATCGCCCTTCGTGACGGATATGAGGCAAACGATGAATTGATTGAGGAAATTCGTACATTTGTAAAGCATGGTCTAGCAGCACATGCGGCACCTCGTGAAATTGAATTCAGGGATAAACTTCCTAAAACAAGAAGCGGTAAAATCATGCGCCGTGTCTTGAAAGCTTGGGAACTTGATCTGCCAACTGGTGATTTATCATCGATGGAGGATTGAGAAACTTAGTCTTACTGATTATTGAGAAGGAAAAAGGCATCCATGGTCACTTCCATGGATGCCTTTTTGGGAAATTTATAAGGAAACAGGCTGTCGGGGTAACCCGACAGCCTGTTTTAGTTCAAGAAAGAGTGTCATTCTTCCTCTTCTTCAGCTTTATCCGTGTCTTGCTCGTTATCAATGACTGTGTCTTGCTCATTGTCGGTCTCTTGATTTTCTTGATCTGTATTCTCTTTGTTTTGATCTTTGTCTTGAGCTGGCTCTTTATCTGTTTGCGTTTCTTTTTCTGGTTCTTTTTCTATATCTTTATCTGAACCGTTCTCTTCTTTTGAGTCTGGTTTTTTATCTTCGTTAGCTATTTTATCTTTTCCACGATCATCTTTAGTTTTTGTGGAATCTTCTTTTGAACCTGTCTTTTTAGCGCCGCTTTCAACACGTTGAGAAGGGGCTGATTCTTTGCCGACTATGTCTACGGCCGTTACATAATAGGAACCGCCTGAGCCGACTTTATAAACCAGGCTCTCCCCAGCATTGATGCTCGCCACTTTTTTGCCGTCTTTATAGACACGATAACCGACGACATCTCCTTCATCATGCAAGCCCCATGTAATTTTATCGTTACCGATCGTTATGGATAGGGGATCTGGTGCCTTGCCATTATCATTCAATTTCGCTGTCGCCCCGACGACATTTCCTGATTTTTCGGCTCCAGGAATCACGGATCCCGGGTCATCGACATATTTCAATCCGATATCTGCAAAGGAATCGGGATTCAACATGAACCCGCCGCTTGTGAATTCGCCAGGCGTTTGCGGAAGGGCTGCGTAGCGTTTGCTGCCGACTGATACATATTGTCCATCTATGAAACTATCATCCGCCTTGGATGGAGCATATTTGGCAATGAATAAATCCGATTTGACAAGCCCGGCCTTTTGGCATGAACTTGAAGGCAGCAGTCCTGAAACGCCACAGAAGGAACGGCTGACAATTCCGCCCGGCATTTCAAATCGCTTATCGGGGTCGACGAGTTTTGGGTCGACTTTATATGCGGCATTGATCAGATCAGCCCAATAATACATATTACGTTTATTATATTCAAGACCATTATAGGTCCCTTGCAAGGATTTCGGTGTGTCATATCCAAGCCATGTACCGAATGATACATTGGGATTGGTAGCGACGAACCAAGCGTCCCAATAGTTTTGTGAAGTTCCGGTCTTACCTGCCCAATCACTTGAGAATGCAAGTCGGTTCCTGACCGAAGCGGCCGTCCCGCTGTTTACGACATCTCGCATCATATCAAGCGTCAGGTAAGCGGCTTGCGGAGAAAATACTTCCACTGGTTTTACTTTATGTTCATAGATGACCTCGCCATCTTTCGATACGATTTTATCAATCATATAGGCATCGACGAATTCCCCTGAATTGGCAAATGTGCCAAATGCATTGACGTTTTCTTCAACGGTTACACCTTTTGACAAAGCTCCCAATGACATGGAAGGATTAGAGTAATCCTCTTTCGTCACTGTTGTAAAGCCCATTTTTTCCAAATAGGAAGCTGGACCTTGGTTGATTATTTTCATGTAAAAGAGCGCTGCCGGGATGTTATAGGAATTCTTCAGTGCCTCACGCGCTGTCGTTACTCCCGTATAGCTGCCGCCGCCATAGTTTCCTGGACGCCACATTTTTCCTGCTGGAATGGAAATGGGTACGTTGGCCGATACGCTTCCAGGTGAGATCTTTCCTAACTCGATCCCCGGGCCATATACGAGCAGCGGCTTCATCGTTGATCCGTTCGATCGCAGTGATGCGGTTGCATGGTTCGTCTGTTCCCGCTTGAAATCACGGCCGCCTACGAAACTGATGATTTTTCCTGTTTTATTTTCGATTAGAATGGCCCCGGCTTCAACGGGCTCACTCACCGTTTTCATTTCCTTCGTATCAGGATCGACGACTTGTGCCGTTTTATCGTATCCGTAATTCGGATAGTTTTTCGTCACTTCCTGCATCTTGTCATAAATCTTTTTATCGATTGTCGTATAAATCTGATAGCCGTTCTGCCGCAGCTTACGATCGGCAAGTGCTAGATATTGAGCTTTTAAATCATCATTCTTTAAATCTTTCTCTTCATATCCATCTTCTTTTGCCAGACTGACGGATAGGATTTCGATGGAGCGTTTTTCGATTTCATAGGTGAGCCATGGATATTTCTCGGATGGCATCTCCGTTTTGCCGATAAAGTCTTTTGTTATGTCGTATGCGCTTGCTTTATCATATTCTTCTTTTGTTATGTATCCGTTACTATACATCCGCTTTAAAACGGTTTTCATCCGGTTGATGCCGGGCTCTTGATTTTCTTTCAGTTTTCCTTTCTGGGTATATGGTGTATATCCGAAAGGGCTTTGCGGCAATCCAGCGATAAACGCAGATTGGGGCAGTGTCAGATCTTTGGCCTCCACGCCAAAAATACCTTCAGCGGCGGACTCGACACCAGCGATGTTACGTCCTGAAGAATTTCGTCCCAAAGTGGAAACGTTTAAGTAGGTTTCCAAAATCTCTTCTTTTTCAAAGAATTTTTCGACCCGGAGCGCAAGCAGGATTTCTTTTGCTTTCCGTTCAAACGATACTTCGTTGGTCAGGACCTGGTTTTTAATGAGCTGCTGTGTTAATGTACTTCCTCCCGATTGGACGGTTGCATTCGTAAATTCCTGGTAAACGGCACGCAGGATGGCTTTCGGGACAACCCCGTCATGCTCATAAAAATACTCATCCTCTGTAGCGATGACTGCATTTTTTAGATGCTCGGAAACTTTATCGATGGACACTTCTTCACGCTCAAGGTCACTCTTAAGCTTGCCCAAGTATACTTCATCAGCAAAGTATACTTCAGAGGTCTCTTCATAATTGTAAATGTCTTTTTTCAAATCTTCTTTTGAGCGTACCGGCTCATCATTGACGAGGGCAGCGAAATAGCCGGCTCCGACGCCGCCGGCGAATGAGAATCCTAGAATCCCGACAATAATGAGGATCAGCGTTAAATTCCAAATGACTTGGTATGTAACCCGCGCGTTCCTATGTGTTTTTTCATTTTGAAAAAAACGGGTCAGCTGCTTCCAGACTGTTAGAAATCTATCTTTTTGATTATTCATCGTATCATACCCCCTGAAATCACATATATTATAGCATACAACAGGTAGGGGAAAGGGCATCTTTCTTATTTTTCTATAATCTGTAAGGGTATGTTGACAAGGATTCTTATGTATGATAAAAGTTTATTAACAACAATAAAATGATTAAATGATCGCGATGATAGGACCCAGTAGTCAGACTATCCCTGTTTCAGAGAGCCGGTGGTTAGTGGAAATCGGTACAAATGGTATGATGAATTACTTCCTGGAGCATTTGCTGTGAAATGATTAGTAGCAGGAAACGGTTGACGACCGTTATTCGTCTTGAGCGGAGGGCATATTATGTCCTCAAGTTGGGTGGTACCGCGAATTCATTCGTCCCTTCATATTTATGAAGGGGCGTTTTTGTGTGCTTTTTGCGGTTTTTTTCTAAGATGGAGGAGGAATATTAAATGGAATTGCTTAAAGACCTCGAGTGGAGAGGAATTATTTATCAACAAACGGATGAAGAAGGTTTTAAGAACCTTTTGGAAAAAGAGAAAATTTCTTTATACTGTGGTGTCGATCCAACTGCGGATAGCATGCACATCGGTCATCTATTGCCATTCTTGACATTGCGCCGTTTCCAGCAGCACGGTCATCGTCCCCTTGTGCTGGTGGGCGGTGCGACAGGACTCATCGGTGATCCAAGCGGTAAAAAAGAGGAACGTCAGCTGCAAACGCTGGAAAAAGTGCTTTATAATGCAGATTGCATAAAAGGGCAGCTATCCCACATCTTTGAATTCGACGGTGAAAATGGTGCGGTCATGGTCAATAACTATGACTGGATAGGCAAAATCGATATGGTTACATTCCTGCGTGATTACGGGAAATACATCGGCATTAACTACATGCTGGCAAAAGATACGGTTGCTTCCCGCTTGGATACGGGAATTTCCTTCACTGAATTTGCGTACACGATTTTACAAGGAATTGATTTCGGTCATTTATACAGCAATTACGACTGTAAATTGCAAATAGGCGGCAGTGATCAATGGGGCAACATTACGACCGGCCTTGAAATGATCAGGAAATCCAATGATGAGAATGCCAAAGCATTCGGTATGACGATCCCGCTCGTAACGAAAGCGGATGGAACGAAATTCGGTAAAACGGAAGGCGGAGCGATTTGGCTTGACCCGGAAAAAACGACTCCGTATGAATTTTACCAATTCTGGATCAATACAGCCGATGCAGATGTCGTGAAATACCTGAAATTCTTCACATTCCTGTCTCGTGAAGTGATTGAAGAGTTAGAGCAATCCGTACAAAACGAACCGCATTTGCGTAAAGCGCAAAAAGCTTTAGGGGAAGAAATGACCCGTTTGATTCATGGTCAGGAAGCTCTTGACCAAGCGATCAAAATCTCTGCCGCCCTATTCAGCGGTGAGGTGAAGAATTTAAGTGCAGCGGAAATCAAATTGGGCTTTAAAGATGTCCCTAGCTTCGAACGTGAAAGCAAGGAAGATATCGGTTTGGTCGATTTAATCGTTGAAGCGAAAATTTCGCCATCAAAGCGTCAAGCCCGTGAAGATATTCAGAACGGGGCAATCTCCATAAATGGGGAGAAAGTGACCGATCTGCAATATGTAGTGACGGAAGCTGCCAAGATTGAAGGGGAGTTCATCCTCGTTCGTCGCGGCAAGAAGAAATACACACTAGTGAAATGATTGTCCAAAGCCCGGCTGGGATTCAGCCGGGCTTTGTTCTGCAAAGGTGTTTAGGTGCAAAAAAAACCCCATCCAAGGATGGGGTTTTTGAAGTTATTAACGAGAGTAGAACTCAACGATAAGAGCTTCGTTAATTTCAGCAGGCAATTCAGAACGTTCTGGTAAACGAGTGAAAGTACCTTCTAATTTCTCAGCATCGAAAGTAAGGAAATCAGGAACGAAGTTAGTTGCTTCAACTGATTCTTTGATGATTGAGAAGTTGCGTGATTTTTCACGAACTGAGATTGTTTGTCCAAGAGACACTTTGTAAGATGGAATGTCTACGCGGCTTCCGTCTACAGTGATGTGACCGTGGTTAACAAGTTGACGTGCTTGACGACGTGTACGAGCTAAACCAAGACGGTAAACTAGGTTGTCAAGACGTGATTCAAGAAGAATCATGAAGTTTTCACCATGTACACCTTTAAGTTTGCCAGCGCGGTCGAACATTGTGCGGAATTGACGCTCAGTGATTCCGTACATGTGACGAAGTTTTTGTTTCTCTTGTAGTTGCATTCCGTATTCAGAAATTTTTCTACGTTGGTTAGGACCATGTTGTCCTGGAGCATAAGGGCGTTTTTCTAATTCTTTACCAGTACCTGTTAGGGAAATTCCTAAACGACGGGATAGTTTCCAGCTTGGGCCAGTATAACGAGCCATAGGATGACTCCTCCTTTAAATGTTTTTATTTTGGTAAAATAAAAACCGTGTGAATGTACGATTATGACCATTTTGTTTTCATGTACCTTCGCCCTAGCAGCAGAGGGTTACGAGATACACCTCTGTATTGAGGAACAAAATGAGAACATAAAGGCTGTCACATAGGCTGCAATATTTTACACAAAGAGTATTGTATAATATTTGGCTCAATGAGTCAAGGACAGTTGTGATTAATTAAGGAGTAGATAAAGAGAATCGCAGCAGGTAAATTTAAAAAATGCAATTTTTAGTGAGGTTTTTTCATTGTAAGCGTTATGATGAGATAATGAATATATGGAGAAAAATATCAAATGGGCCGATAGGCGTTATATATTGGGAAGAATTCAGGAAGTACCGGGTACATGTACATGGGGTCTGTAATGGAAAAGGGAGCAGGCAAGGATTGCCGCTCCCTTTAACTTTATAGATGCCTGGAAAGGATTTCAGCGAACTTCTCCAGTCCTTGCTGATCCATTTCGTCAAAACGGTCCGTTATCGGGCTGTCGATATCGAGGACACCAAGCAATTTGCCATCCTTCATGAGCGGGATGACAATTTCAGATCTTGATGCTGCATCGCAGGCGATATGTCCAGGGAATTGGTGGACATCCTCAATGCGCAAGGTTTTTTCAGTTGCCGCTGAAGTCCCGCATACGCCCTTCCCCATTGGAATGCGGACACAGGCCGGAAGCCCCTGGAAGGGCCCTAGTATTAATTGGTCTTCTTCATATAAATAAAAGCCAACCCAGTTAATCTCATCGAGAAACTGATTAAGTAAAGCTGCCGCATTGCTTAAATTGGCTATCCGGTTCGTTTCATCTTCGATTAAGGCAAGTAGTTGTTTTTGGACCATTTCATAGTTTTTTTCTTTTTTTCCTTGATACATTTCGACATTAAACAAAAGCGTTCACCTGTCTTCCTCATATTTTTACAGCACTTTCTAATCATGTTGCTTTATTGTTGGGAAATTGTCGAGAACTTACTAAAGGATTCAGGCTCTTCAGTGAAGAAGTAGTCCACAAGACTTGTCTCAAAGAAAGCGAGGGATTGCCTGAATGAATCGCCAGACGCCAACGAAACAAGCCATTGTGGAAGCTGCATTGCATTTATTTCATTTAAAAGGCTATCATGCTACATCCATACGGGATATTGCGAATAAAGCCAAAGTGAACGCTGCAAATATTGCCTACTATTTCAAGAATAAGCAGGGGTTGCTGGAATTCTGTTTCACTTCCTATTTAGAAGAGTATATCCTGGTCCTTGAGACGAACATGACATTGCTGGAACTTAAAGGCCCGCAGCATTGCTTGATGAATCTTGTAAAGGATATTCTCGCTTTCCAGAGGGAAAACTTCCTTGCCGCACGGTTCATATATGGGGAATCTTCACTCGATTCCAATTTAAATCGTGAAATTCATTCGACTTATTTTACAAAGGAAAAGTCTTATTTTCAATATATTTTGGAACAGGGGATCAAGAGCAGGAGTTTCCAGCAGGTCTCGGTTCCCATGTATATGCTTCAGTTGAAGGGTTTATTGACGGCCCCTGTCCTGCATACCCATTATGCGATGGATGTGCTTCATGTGTTCCCGCAGGAAGCCTATTACACGAATATTTATGCCAATGAAGTCGGACGTTTTTTGCAGGATACCCTTTTCATTGACCTACAGCCACTGTTAGCGGGCCGGAGCTGAAGTGTATACATGAGTTACCCATTGAACCCTTCAATCAGTGCCTGATGGCCCTGACCCAAATCCTTAGCTTGATGTGCATCGGATCCGTAAATAAGCGGAATGCCGAGGTCGAAAGCACGCTTTGCAAACCGTTCAGGAGGGTAGGGTTCACCGCATAGCGGCTTTACATGCCCGGCTCCATTATAATCTAGTTCATACCTTTGTTCTTTGATCATGTCGAGCACCTTGTAAACCCGCTCGTCAAAACTAGAAGCCGGCGGATATCGATGCTGGAACTTATGGACAAGCGTAATATGCCCGATCCGTTTTGGTTTATAAATGCCTAAATCAGTAATTATTGATTTTTCCAGTGTATCGTAATATTTGGCATACACCGATTCCACTGAACCTAGTTCATTGGCAATCTCACCAAACCCATTTTCGCTGAAATCGATGCAGTGCCAACTGCTTTGATGCTTGATGAAGTGGACGGAAAGTATACTATCATCAAGGAATTCTCCGATTTCGTCGAGGAATTCTTTTGTTTCTTTTTCATAACCCTCTATAAAGTCAACCTCCAGACCTGTTTTGATCAGGATTTTGTCTTTATGGCGATCTTTCAGTACGCGGAGCTCTTGAAAGTAATCCAGGAGCAGGGCAGCGTCCATGCCGCTGTCTTTTTCAGGCGTAGGATCTTGAAAATTTTGTGGCAATGGAGCATGTTCCGTAAATGTGATTTCCTTTAATCCTAGCTCGATTCCCCGCGTAATATATTCATCGAATTTATCCGTAGAGCCGTGAGGGCAAAACGGAGTGTGCACATGACCGTCAGCTTTCATGGTCCTTCCCTCCCAAAAAACAGGTATTTGTAGCAATTTTCTACAAAAAAAACATTTTTCTCGTCAAAAATTATTGCTAACATGGTATCATAAAAGCATTAAATTTAACATTTTTAAAATTGATATATAAACGAGCAAGACTGTAAGGACTAGAACAGGGGGCTTACCATGGATTACATAATTGGGGTAATTGTATTAATTTTGATTTTCATCATTTGGGGTTATTTTTTCAAAAAGAGATATTTTAAAGAAATCGATCGACTGGAATCCTGGAAAATAAGCATCATGCACCGCCCCGTGCTGGAAGAGCTTTCTAAAGTCAAACAATTGAACATGACAGGTGAAACAGAGGAAATGTTCGAAAACTGGCGCATTGAATGGGACGCCATCATTACCGATCATATGCCCGAAGTCGAAGAGCTTTTATTCGATGCCGAGGAATTCGTCGATAAATACCGTTTCAGCCGATCAAAAGAAGTACAGCGCAAAATTACAGTCAAGCTGAATGAAATCGAGGAAATGATCAAAAAGATCTTATACGAACTGAATGAACTCGTAGGCAGTGAGGAAAAAAACCGATTGGAAATTGAGGATATCAAGGAATCCTACCGTCAATTGAAGAAATCCCTGCTTGCACACAGGCATAATTACGGGAAAGCGGCTGATAAGCTGGAAAATACCTTGGATGAAGTATTGCAGACCCTTCAAAAGTATGACGAAGAGACCGTGAACGGCAATTATTTGAATGCGAGGGAGCTTGTTCTATCCATTAAGGAAAAGTTGGCGGTTCTGTCAGTTAAAATGGAAATGCTCCCGAAATTATTGGTAGATAGCCAATCCGAGCTGCATTCCCAGCTTCAAGAATTGAAGGATGGTTATGAGGAGATGTCAGGACAGGGGTATCTGTTGAGCCATATCCAATTCGAGCAGGAAATATCCCGGCTTGAGGAAGAACTGGAACTATATAAAACACAATTGGAAAATGCCGAAACGGAAGCCGTGGATAAAGGCATTAAAGATATGCGCCAAAGCATTGAGGTGCTTTATGACCTTTTGGAAAAAGAAGTACTTTCAAAACAGTATATCTTGAAAAATGATGAAGTTCTCAGGAAAACGATCAGTGACCTTGAATATGAAAACGATAAACTTAAAGTTGAAACCATACATGTTCAACACACATATCATCTGACGGAAAATGAGCTCGATGCACAACGGAAAATGGAAAAGCAGATTGCCCAGATTTCGAAACGCCATCAATTGCTTGTCTTGAAAATGGAGGATAATGTGATGGCAAGCTCCCTTATCAGAGAAGAGATGCAGGGGCTGGCTGCACAGTTGAAGGAATTACAGGAAAATCAGAAAGACTTCACCATTAAATTACAGGCTTTACGGAAAGATGAAATGGATGCCAGGGATTCACTGGCTGAATTGAAACGTAAAATGGTCGATACTGGACGTTTAATTGCAAAAAGCAATATTCCAGGTCTTCCAGAAGAGTATAAAGTGGTGCTATCTGATGCCAAAGAAAGCATGGATGACGTTCAGGGGAAACTTGAAGAAAAGCCGCTTGACATGGCCGCTGTTTATATTTATTTGGAAAAAGCGGTTCAACAGGTGAATAGGGTCCACGAAAAAGCCCATGAATTGATCGAACATATGTATTTGGCCGAAAAGGTGAT
Organism: Bacillus sp. CFBP9009; assembly: GCF_036541465.1. NCBI lineage: Bacteria > Bacillati > Bacillota > Bacilli > Caryophanales > Bacillaceae > Bacillus > Bacillus sp. CFBP9009. The sequence goes on from NZ_JAZHFU010000001.1 coordinate 593,599, forward strand.
CCAATTCGGAAATCGCTATCGAAGCAGTCACGATATGGTTGCCGAAAGCCTTAGGGAAGCCGAAGCGAAATTCCGAAGCTATGAATATCAAGCAGCGTTGGAAACGGCAGCAACGGCCATAGAAAAGGTCGACCCAGGCAGTTTACGAAAAATCGGGGCGAACATAGAAGAAGTCCTTTCCTAAAAAACCCGCCATGGCGGGTTTTTTTCTTTTACCGGACGGACCGTGAATAAACAGGTGGGAAGTTTAAATCATTCTGAGAAATAAAAAGAAGCAATTCTCCTATCATTCATGGACCAGTGTTTTACATTCTCTTTCAAATTCAATTATGTTAATATTAGATGTTGCAACAGCAACATTGAAACTTATATTTAGTAGAGTGACCATCATAGATACAAAAACATGGAAGGTGAGCCCATGATTTATTTTGATAATAGTGCAACAACAAAACCATATCCCGAAGTAATCGAATCATTCATGAAGGTTACTTCGGACTATTTCGGGAACCCCTCTTCGCTTCATGGACTTGGGGTGCAATCCGAAAAACTGCTTTCCGCTGCAAGAAAGCAGATCGCTGATTTATTAAAGGTGAAGAGTTCGGAAATATATTTCACTTCCGGGGGGACGGAAGGAAATAATCTTGCCATTAAAGGGGCCGCCCACTTTCAGGGAAATCGCGGCAAACACATAATCACGACAGCGATTGAACATCCTTCTGTAGAAGATACATGCCAATCATTGACGAAAATGGGTTATGAGATCACATATCTTCCCGTTAACGAATTTGGGAAAATTGATGTAACGGATCTTAAGGATGCATTGAGGGAAGATACCATTTTGGTTTCCGTCATGCATGTTAATAATGAAGTTGGCTCGATACAGCCGATTGCTGAAGTGGGCAAATTGTTAAAACAATACCCAAACGTGCTCTTTCATGTCGATAACGTGCAGGGTACAGGCAAAGTTACGTTATCATTGCGTGATGCCAATGTGGATTTATGTACAATCTCCGGCCACAAGGTGCACGGCTTGAAGGGGACGGGCATCCTTTATGTTCGTGAAGGCGTTCGGGTCGATCCGCTTTTCCATGGCGGCAATCAAGAAACGAAAATCAGGAGTGGCACCGAAAATGTCGCGGGAATCGTCGCCTTATCGAAGGCTTTGCGTATTAGTATGAACAATCAATTGCTATATCATGATAAGCTACAGCAAATCAAAACTTATTTATATAAAGGTTTGCAGGAAATGGACGGGGTGTTGGTTAACAGTCCCGAAGAGGGGACACCCCATATTGTGAATTTTTCCGTTCCGGGACTTAAATCCGAGGTATTGCTGCATGCACTTGAATCGGAAGGAATATATGTTTCGACGACTAGTGCCTGTTCTTCGAAAAAAAGGACGGTAAGCAAAACGGTGGATGCGATGTTCCATAATTCAGCTCGTTCCGAAAGCGTCATCCGAATCAGTACTACCTATGGCAATGAAATGGAAGAAGCAAAGCAAGTTCTGGCGGCGATACAGAAAATAGTCGCTAATTTAGAAAAAATAATGAGGGTTGCAAAATGAAATTTGATCATATAATTATCCGTTATGGAGAAATCTCCACGAAAAAAAGAAACCGTAAAGGCTTTGTAGACAAAATGAAGGCACATATCCGCTGGAGTTTAAAAGATATAGAAGGCGTAGTGCTTACAGCTAACCGGGAGCGGATGTACGTTCTCCTGAACGGTGCGGACCATAAGCCTGTCATTGACCGATTGAAAGGCATTTTTGGAATTCAGTCATTAAGCCCTGCGATAAAAATTGAGCGTGATCTGGAAGTGATGAAAACGGCAGCATTGTATTACCTTAATCATACTCTTGAAGAGGTAAACACGTTCAAAATCACGACAAAACGCGCGGATAAGGATTTTCCATATAATACCGATGAAATTAACAGGGCAATCGGCGGGCATTTGCTTCGAAATACAGAAGATTTAAAAGTGGATGTAAAGAACCCTGATTTGAACCTGCTAGTGGAAGTGAGACGCGAAGCCGTGTATTTGACAGGTGAAATCATCCAGGGAGCAGGCGGTCTTCCATTCGGGTCAAGCGGAAAGGCGATGCTGATGCTTTCAGGCGGGATTGATAGCCCTGTTGCGGGCTTCCTTTCGATGAAACGGGGATTGGACGTGGAAGCGATCCATTTTTACAGCCCACCGTTCACAAGCGAACGTTCACGTCAAAAGGTCATTGATTTGGCGGGCAAGCTGGCAGAAATAAATGGAAGCATGAAAGTGCATATCGTTCCATTTACGGAAATCCAATTATTGATTCAAAAACAAATCCCGGAAAACTACTCAATGACCACAACCCGTCGTTTAATGATGCGGGTCGCCGATCGAATCCGTGAAAAGGAAGAAGCCATGGCACTGATTACCGGTGAAAGCCTTGGGCAGGTTGCAAGCCAGACGATGAGCAGCATGTTTGCCATCAATGAGGTGACGAATACACCGATCCTGCGTCCGCTCATAACCATGGATAAAACGGAAATCATCAAAATTGCAAGAGAGCTTGATACGTTTGAAATATCCAATCTGCCTTACGAGGATTGCTGTACGGTCTTTACGCCGGCAAGCCCAAAAACGAAACCGAAACGTGAAAAAGTCAATTACTATGAAAGCTTCGTCGACTTTGAATCCTTGATTGAAAAAGCGGTCTCCGAAACAGAAGTATTGACGGTTAAACCTGGACAGACTTTCGATAAGGAAGAAGCGATGGAAGACTTGTTTTAATATCCTGTAATTACCAATAAAATAGTGCGAATGAAGCCATGTGTTTTAACACACTCTATAATCACAAGGAGGTGAAAAACACATGGCAAACAACAACAGCTCAAACGAATTATTGGTACCTGGAGTTGAACAAGCTCTACAACAAATGAAATATGAAATCGCTACAGAATTCGGCGTACAACTTGGTGCCGACACAACATCTCGCGCTAACGGTTCAGTTGGTGGAGAAATCACAAAACGCCTTGTTCAAATGGCTGAACAACAATTAGGCGGAGGCTTCAACAGATAATTTAATAAATATGGCTACAGAGAGCGGGTTTTAACACCCGCTCTCTTCTGTTTGTCGACTTCGTTATACTACATTATTTTTTACTGTAATTCTAATTGGATTGAAGAAATTTGCGACACCCCTGCCGAATAACGCAGACAGTCGGCGGATTTCTGAATCAACTGAAACGTTTATCAATAAAAAACTGAAAGCAAATTCGCTTTTCTTCGAGTTTGTCTACAGTCTGCAGAGAGCGGGTTCAACACCCGCTCTCTTTTATTTATTTGTAAAAATAAATAGAAATATAAGAGAAGTATCTTGTATAATGAGTAGGTACTAAGAGTTCATAATTGGAGGGGAAGAATATGAAGCGTGAAGACTTATTGGCTCCGGAACATTACAACTTAGTGAGTGAAATGGAACGTTATGCAAAAGATCCAGAAAAAGTTGCCGTACTCTGGGAGAACGAAACCGGAGATAAAAAACAACTTACATATGAGAATTTATTAAAGAGTGCAAATAAAATTGGAAATGCCTTAAAGAAAAAAGGACTGGGTAAAGGTGATACGGTCCTTATCATAATTCCTCGTTTGGTGGAAGCATATCAAGTGTATTTAGCCGCATTGAAAATTGGCATGATTGTCATACCTTGTTCGGAAATGCTTCGTGCGAAGGACTTGCAGTATCGAGTCAACCATGGTGATGTCAAAGGAATCATCAGTTATCATGAATATACTCATGAATTGAATGAAATAGAAGGAGCGGAAAGCCTTCTGAAATTCTCAATCGGAAAACGAATCGAAAATTGGCTGGATTTGAATGAGCTTGCCGACAAAGAATCCGATCAGCTCCAAATGGCCGACACGAAGAGTGAGGATATGGCGTTCTTATCGTATACTTCCGGAACGACAGGAAATCCAAAAGGGGTCGTCCATACACATGGCTGGGCTTATGCACATTTGAAAACGTCTGCTGCAAACTGGCTCGGCATCAGCGAAACGGATGTGGTTTGGGCAACTGCGGGTCCAGGGTGGCAAAAGTGGATTTGGAGTCCTTTCCTGGCGGTTCTAGGAACGGGAGCGACCGGCCTTGCTTATCATGGGAAGTTCGAGGCGAAAAAATATCTTCAGCTGCTTCAGGACTACAAAGTGAATGCATTATGCTGCACACCAACTGAGTATCGATTGATTGCAAAGGTGGATAACCTTGATGACTATGATTTATCCCATCTTCATAGTGCTGTATCAGCGGGAGAGCCTTTAAATCAAAAAGTGTTCGAAGTCTTTAAAAACCATTTCCATATTGAAGTGCGTGATGGATATGGACAGACTGAAAATACCCTGTTGGTAGGTGTAACAAAAGGAATGGAAATTAAATTGGGCTCCATGGGCAAACCGACACCGGGCAACCATGTGGAAATCGTTGATGATTCCGGTAAACCTTGTTCTCCTGGCGTAGTGGGGGATATTGCCGTACATGTTGATACACCTGCTCTCTTTAAAGAATATTTTAAAGACCCCGAGCGGACATCGAAGCAATTCCGTGGGGATTATTATATCACTGGCGATCAGGCGAAAAAGGATGAGGATGGTTACCTCTGGTTTGAGGGTCGTTCTGATGATATCATCATCAGCTCGGGATATACGATTGGACCGTTTGAAGTGGAAGATGCACTCGTTAAGCATCCATATGTTAAAGAGTGTGCCGTTATAGCAAGTCCTGATGAAATAAGGGGAAATGTGGTCAAGGCGTATGTCGTATTGATGGATGATGTTGATCCGAACAGCCAAGACTTGATCAAGACGCTCCAATCGCACGTGAAAGAATTGACTGCCCCATATAAATACCCAAGGAAAATCGAATTTTTAGAAGAGCTGCCCAAAACGACTTCGGGTAAAATCAAACGGGTGGATTTACGGAAAAGGGAAGAAGCACTCCTTAACAATTGATTGAAAGCATTACCGTCAGCCCCCATGGCTGGCGTTTTTTTTATAACAGGGGTTAGGATAAAAGCATAAATATGGGAATTCAAGATATGAGATGGTACACTTACTGCATATCTGCACAGTAACAATCATTTAATAAGGAGTGTAAAGCCGGAATGGGAACGTTATGGTTCAATGGGTCGATTTATACGATGGTTAAAGAAAACGATCAAGTGGAGGCAGTCTTCACTGAAAAGGGGGTAATTGTTGATACCGGCAGCCAGGACTATCTGAAAAATGAATATGCCGGCAATATTTCCAGGGAAATCGACTTAAAAGGACAAACGATGTTGCCAGGGTTAGTGGATAGTCACCTTCATTTGGTCGGGCATGGTGAAAGGCTGCTTCGTTTAGACCTCTCTTTGATGGATAGCAGGCAGTCCATCATGAAATCCTTGGAGGAAAAGTGCTCAAAGACCCCGGCTGGAAAGTGGATTGTTGCCGAAGGGTGGAATGAAAACGAATGGCCGAGTCCTGAATTGATATTACGGGATGAGCTTGATGCGATATCGACAGAACATCCCATCGTATTGAAAAGGATCTGCCGTCATGCCCTGGTGGTCAATTCCCGTGCCCTTTTGGAAGCGGATATTAAAGAAGATATTAAAGAACCTTCAGGCGGGGTGATCTGCCGTTATCCGGACGGACGTTTAAATGGTTTATTTAAAGAAAGTCAGGCACAAAACCTTATTTTAGACAGTCTTCCAGGCATTGATCAAGAATATATCGAAAACGCGCTCACAGAGGCCATAGAAGACGCATATAAGCTGGGTTTGACTGGCGGACATACTGAGGACCTCCATTATTACAATGGCTTCATGCCGACATATCAGGCGTTTAAATCGGTGATCGAGGACCGGGAAATGACCTTCCGCGCCAATTTACTCGTCCATCACGAAGCGTTTGAAGAAATGCTGGCAGCAGGCGGCGGCTATCAGAAAGGTACGCGATATATTAAATTCGACAGCATGAAGATATTTACGGATGGCTCCTTAGGCGGACGCACAGCCCTGTTGAGCGAGCCCTATGTAGATCAAAAGAATACGAATGGAGTCGCGATATTCACTGAAAACGAGCTTCAGGAATTGGTGAAAAAAGCAAGGGATGCCGGAATGCCGATTGCTGTCCATGCGATTGGCGATCTCGCTTTTGAATACGTCTTGAATGCAATTGAGGCCCTCCCCCCGCAAGAGGGACAGAGGGACCGGCTCATCCATGCGCAGATCGTCCGGCCGGAGCTGTTGCAGCGGGCGGCAAAGCTGCCGTTAATTTTTGATATCCAACCGGGCTTCGTCCCGTCCGATTTTCCGTGGGTGGAAGAAAAGGTTCCAGCCAATCTGTTGGAATCCTCCTATGCCTGGAAAACCTATTTGAATTTGGGCATCATTTGTGCGGGAGGGTCGGATGCACCCATTGAGCCATTAAATCCAATTTTGGGCATTCATGCAGCTGTCACAAGGATGAAAATCAATAGTGAGGACCATACCGTATATGGCCTGGGTGAAAGGCTTTCCGTTTACGAAGCCTTTGCACTGTATACAAAAGGGAGTGCTGCGGCAATTGGCCAGGAAAAACGACGCGGTGTAATCATTAAAGGGTACGATGCCGACTTTACCGTGTTTAATCTGGATGTCTTTGCTGTTGCGCCGGATGACCTCCTAAAAGCTGAGGCGGTCATGACGGTCATCGATGACAAAATCATGCATGATAAAAAATAACAGTTGCAAAAAAAGAAATGGAAATACAAAATTGTTAGATGGAATTAGATAAAAGGAATGTAATTGGAAAGAAGGCAGGTTATGAACGTGAATGAACAAAAAGAAGGGGCGATCTATGCAGCCCTTTCTTACATGATGTGGGGAGTCGTGCCGATTTTCTGGAAGTTCCTTCAGGGGGTCGGTGCAACAGAAATTTTAGCTCAGAGGGTATTATGGTCTTTCGTGTTCATGCTGGTTTTATTGATGTTCATGAAAAAATGGCAGGCGTTTCTTGTCTATGTCAAAAACATATTGGGAAATCCCAAACTCTTTGCGGCATTACTTACGGCGTCACTGCTTGTTACAGCTAATTGGGGAGTGTTCATCTGGGCCGTTAACTCAGGACGGATCCTCGACACGAGCCTTGGATATTATATCAATCCGTTAGTCAGTGTACTATTGGGAGTGATAGTCTTAAAAGAAAAATTGAGCGGGGCCCAAATCATTTCGTTCCTGCTTGCAGGAATAGGAGTCTTGATCCTGGGCATTCATTTCGGCACGATCCCGTGGATCTCTCTTGTTTTGGCCATGACCTTTGGATTATACGGTCTGGCAAAAAAAATGATCAAGGCCGAAGCGGCGATCGGGCTGACGCTCGAAACGATGATGGTAACGCCTCTGGCCCTGGGTTACCTGATATACTTGATGAACCGATCAGAAATGCAATTCTTTACAGCAGGAAGCACAAGCTTGCTGTTGGTGGGCGGCGGGATAGTCACGGCCTTGCCTCTTTTATATTTTGCAAAAGGGGCGGAGAAGATCCCGTTATCGATGCTTGGCATTTTTCAGTATATCGCTCCGACCTTATCTTTATTGATCGGGGTATTCATCTATCATGAAAGTTTTACCAAAGCACATCTTTTAGCCTTTTTGTTCATATGGTCAGCCTTGGCTGTTTATACATTATCCATAACGAAATGGGGTCAGGCGAATGCCCGCAGGCTTAAAGGCAAAGGGAATATTGGTGCATGAATAAGAAAAAATGCTTGGGAGATCTCTCCCCAAGCATTTTTTTATGCCAGTATATAAAACAAAAAGGTCATGAAAGGTAAATCTTCGAACCTATTTCAGAAACAATACAATTGGAAAGGCTGACAGGACAGTGATCGGGCTTTGCTCTATTTAGTTGGAATTGGCTATAGAAGGAACTATCCAGGAAAATGATATGATCTGTCAGGAATGCTGATATGGTGGCGTACGGCTTTCTATGGCTATTTAATTCAGTGATGATTCCCTGTGCACTGGTAATCCCGATCCCGTGGCCATAAAAGAGGTTATTTCCTAATAATATGGCATTTTCACCTTGCCATTCAGGAGTTGCCTCGTCGTGATCAGGGTTTTTGAAGTAAACGCAATCGCCTGGTAAATAATCCCTTCCTTGATGAATATTAAGAGCCATATTCTCTGGAGGGCGCCAGTCATATAAAAAAAGGTTTGAAAAAAGGTAATCGAAATTCCTAGGGCCGATTAAATCCAAAATCGCCTTTAAAAAAGTGACGACCATTGCTGTCCCGCATTCGAAAGCATAAAGCCTTCCATTCATGAAAATGTCCAGAAGTGCAGCATGAGGGAAAATCCCTGGCTGAAGGGTGAAGGTGCCACCCTTTGAAAGGCGCCAATATTGTTCATTGGATTGCGATTCCTCAAGTGTGGAAAATTCTGCATCACTTTTATCCAACGCAATAGCTGCCTCAATGACTCGGTGCCTCAGCTGCATCTCGAAATTAAACTCTCCAAAGTTCCGGTATTCAAGAACGTTAGAATCTCCCGCCAAACATTGGAGAATTTCAAGCGATTTAGCAGATGCTATTCCTGGTTGGATTTGACTGACATCTAACCATCTGTGATTAATCTTTATCATGATCATATCCACCTTTTGCTTATTAAATTAACGGTATATAAAATCAGTAAACATAAATGTCTACAGGTAATGCTCATTATATGAATGCCTGCAAAGAAATGACTATTTGGAACGTGTCAGCCACCGTTGCAGTCAAGAATGTTTGGAATGAAAAGAGGCAGAATTACCTTGCTTTCAATGATTTTCGTTCCAAAAGATGTTTTGCTAGATAACCTTAAGAGCAAGGAATACCTTTCCAATTAGTGAGAAGAAGCAAATTAGTATTCCCTTTTCCTCATGAATTGATATAATGAGAGAGAAAAGTTCATATGTGCGAGAAATGTAGGGGGGCCAGTACTGCTGGCTGAGATTGCATCCTTTAGATGCTGACTCTTTGAACCTGATCTGGGTGATGCCAGCGGAGGGAACATATTATTACTGACTTTCTGTTTTGTATGTTAACGTCCGAATTCATCTTCGGGCGTTTTTTGCTTTTTTATCCAGTATTTGAATAGACCCTGGGGCCCCATTATGGTTCCGGCATATGGATCTTATATGATGTGTAGGAGGATAATAACTTGAATAAATTCTTACCACTGTTAACTTCGTTGTTCCTTTTGGCTGGATGTGGTGCAGGCGGAACTAATGAAAAAGAAGAAGCATCTAAAAATGAAGAATTAAAAAAGGTATCGGTCGTGCTCGATTGGACACCGAATACAAACCATACAGGATTGTATGTTGCCAAGGAAAAAGGTTATTTTAAAGAGCAAGGTCTTGATGTGGAAATTATCATGCCAGGTGAAGCTGGAGCGGATAAGCTTGTCGCTTCAGGAAAATCTGAATTTGGCGTGAGCTACCAGGAGGGCATAACACAGGCCCGTGTGCAGGGCGTGCCAATTGTTTCGGTTGCTGCCGTCATCCAGCATAATACCTCTGGATTCGCTTCCCCTGAGGCAAAAAACATTAAAACTCCCAAGGATTTTGAAGGGAAAACGTATGGTGGCTGGGGGTCTCCGGTTGAAAAGGCCATTATTGATTCACTAATGAAAAAAGAAAATGCGGATGTAAATAAAGTGGATATAGTCAATACAGGAGACATGGATTTTTTCACTTCTGTTAAGAGGGATATAGATTTTGCCTGGATTTATTATGGATGGACAGGCATTGAGGCTGAGTTGCGAAATGAAAAGCTTAATATGGTTTACTTAACCGAATACTCTGATAAGCTTGATTACTATACGCCTGTTTTGACTACAAATGAAAAGATGATAAAAGAAGATCCCGAAACTGTTAAAGCATTCGTTCATGCAGCATCGAAAGGGTACCAGTTTGCGATTAAGAATCCTGCTGATGCAGCAGACATGTTAATCAAGTCTGCGCCGGATCTTGATGCAAAACTAGTTAAGAAAAGTCAGGAGTGGCTTGCAGCCAAGTATCAGGATGATGCTCCGCGTTGGGGTGAACAAAAACTGGAAATCTGGAAGAATTACAGTGATTGGATGACTGAAAACAAGCTTCTTGAAGGTGATTTCGATCCTGAAAAGGCATTTACCAATGAATTTTTACCAAAATAGGAGGAAATACAATGGCCAATTCATTAATTAGTATACAAATTATTCCTAAAGGGGAAAATGTCATCCCTATGGTCGATGAAGCAATCAAGATCATTGAAGAATCAGGTGTCAAGTATGAGGTTCACCCGCTTGAAACGACAATGGAGGGCGAGCTTTCCGAACTTTTTGCCGTGATTGAAAAAATGAATGTAAGAATGATTGAAATAGGATCGCCGAATGTCATTTCGCAAGTGAAAATATTATATCAGCCAAGCGGGATTACGATGGATACGTTAACGGAGAAATATCGGGCATGATCGGAAGGGGAATTTGGAAGAAGGGGGCTCCCTTCTTTCTTTTATTATTGTTGCTGATAGTTTGGGAGTCAGTGACAATCTTATTGAAGGTTGAAGAATGGCTGCTTCCCGCTCCATCAGCCATTTTCATTGAAGGAATTGAGTCATCGCGGAATCTTTACGGACACCTTATATCCACAACCGAGCTTGCGTTGTCTGGTTTTTTTATTGGAAGCTGCATCGGCTTATTGATCGCGGCAATCCTACACCTATTTCAAGGTGTGAAGGACGCGGTTTATCCTCTGCTCATACTATCACAAAATATACCTATCATAGTTTTGGCCCCGCTTTTGGTGATCTGGTTTGGCTTTGGTATGCTGCCTAAGTTAATAGTGATTTCGCTTGTATGTTTTTTTCCGGTTGCGGTTGCATCATTGGACGGTTTTCGCCAGACACCATACGAGCTTAAGCATTATTTCAAGATGATGGGAGCGGGAAAAAACCAGTTATTTTGGAAGCTGGAATTTCCTCACTCAATCCCGTTCATTTTCTCCGGCCTGAAAATTTCGGCCACCTATAGTGTGATGGGTGCGGTTATTTCAGAGTGGCTCGGGGCAAAATCGGGGATTGGTGTTTATATGACGCTCGCGTCCTCTGCGTTCAGGACAGACCGGGTGTTTGTTGCCATTTTCATCATCATGGGAATGAGCCTGATCTTTTTTGGAATCATTACCTTCCTGGAGAAATACTTAGTTTCTTGGAAGAGAAAGGAGGGCGGCAAGGATGAAGCTGGAAATTAAAGATGTCTTCTATTCTTTCGATGGTAAACAGAATATATTGGAGAATATGAATTTCCAAGTGGATGATGGGGAATTTGTCACGATCCTTGGGCCATCGGGCAGCGGTAAAAGTACATTGTTCCACTTGATCGGCGGCATTTTGAAGCCGGATCAAGGCATCATTTCACTGGATGGTAAAAAGATAAATGGCTTAAAGGGCCATATCAGCTATATGCCGCAGCAGCCTTCCCTTTTACCTTGGAGAACTGTATTGGAAAATGTTTTGCTTGGAAGTGAACTTGCTGGGATCAGAGATAAAGAAAAGGCAAAAGCCCTTTTGATGAAAGCTGGATTAGAAGAGTATGAGAAAGCATATCCGCATGAATTATCAGGAGGCATGAAGCAAAGGGCCGCATTCATCCGGAGTATCTTAAGTCCACAGGACTTGATGTGCCTGGACGAACCCTTTTCTGCCTTGGATGAACTGACAAGATTGCAAATGCAAAAATGGCTGTTGTCGGTTTGGGAGGAAAATCGGAGGTCGGTGCTCTTTGTTACGCATAGCATAGATGAAGCGGTTTTCCTATCCGATAGAATTTATGTGTTATCAGCAAAACCGGCTGCTGTCATCAAAGAAGTGAAAGTTCCATTTCCAAGGCCAAGAAGTGAAGAACAGCTTCTTAGTGATGAATTTTTTCATTTGAAAAGAGAGTTATATGCAGCACTAATGCCAACTCTTTCTACTTAAGGAGGCTATTAAATTTGAGGATCATCGACAGCCATATCCATTTAGATAAATATGATGTTGTTAAGCGGAAGCAGATTCTGACTGACATGGAAAAGGTTCATTTGCAATCCTTGCTGACTGTTTCCATGAATTTGGCTTCTTCGATTAACAATTATCAGCTTTCACTGAAAGATTCCCGAATTAAGCCTGCCTTTGGCTTTCATCCAGAGCAGCCCCTCCCGAGTGATGAAGAAGTGAACGAATTATTGAACTGGATGCGGGAACATCGTCAAGATATGGTTGCCATAGGTGAGGTTGGACTGCCCTATTACTTAAGGCAGGAAAATCCCGACATTGATAACTCAGCGTATATAGTGATACTGGAGAAGTTCCTGGCTTTTGCTAAAGAGGTGGAAAAGCCGGTTATCCTTCATGCCGTCCATGAAGATGCACCTATCGTTTGCGACCTTTTGGATAAGCATAAAATCACAAAGGCGCACTTTCATTGGTTTAAGGGCGATATCCGGACAGTCGAAAGAATGGCCGAAAAGGGCTACCGCATTTCGATTACACCTGATGTTTGTTATGAGAGGGAAATACAGGAATTAGTTTCGGCATACCCACTTAAGCTGATGATGATTGAAACGGATGGCCCATGGCCGTTTGAAGGGGTTTTCGAAGGGAAATGGACCCATCCCGGCATGATGCATGACAGTGTGCGTCAAATTGCTTCGATTAAAGGATTGCCGATTGAGGATGTTTATGAAACCCTTTATCAAAATACGAAAGATTTTTATCATATATAAAGGTACCGGCTATCATATCCGGTACCTTTTTAGTTCGTTCAAAGGAAGGTCCTTTTAACCTTTTCCCAAAAGGAATTGTCTTTTAGCTTAACGGTCTTGATGACTTTACCGCTTAACCGGACCTTTACCTGTTCGACATGATTGATGCTTAAGGCTTCATTGTCCATTCCGATGATCGGATAGCTTGGCCCGTTTTGTTCAAGGTGGATGGTCAACGTCCTATCACCGCTTAGAATGAATGAGGAACCTAAGGTCCGATAGGTATTATTATTGATGGAAGCAAGCTCGCTCACTTGAAAGCAAGGGAGAAGGGGATCGACAACGGCCCCATTGACCGATTTATTATAGGCGGTGCTTCCTGTCGGAGTCGCAATGATGATTCCGTCCCCGCGAAAAGTTTCAAAATGGAGTCGATCAATGAAAATATCCATGATGAACGTTTTGGTGATGGAAGACCGGATACTGAGTTCATTAAGGGCATAAAAGGAGGGCTGATCATCCAATTGGATATCGATGGTTGGATATTTACGCACCTCAATTTGCTCTCTAGTCATGGCATCGATCATTTTATCCGTATCTTCCAAGTGGAAATCGCAATACATATTCAAATTACCTGTGGTGGAAATGCCCGCATATAAACAGTCATCCCTGAACCCGGTTTTACGGGCTGCCTGCAGGAATGTGCCATCATCACCGATGCTTACGATGATGTTTGCTTTTGTGAAATCCTGGATGACTTCATACGAATGTTGCTTCGCCAAGTCTGACAAGTATTCAACCTTGCTAAGCATCTCTGCATTCGGTGCATGGAAAAAATAAATATTCCTTCGAGTGTTCATCATGATCCCTCCTAGTATGTATGTTGATGAAAGGGCTTTCTTTTCTTTTGAAATAGGAAAAACGCAGTACAAAATGCAGCTGTACATTTCGTACATTTTTATATGACATAGTTTATCATGGAATGAAGCACTTTTGTTAAAGCGGTAACGAAAAGAAAGAATGGCCCGCTCTTACATGATTAACTAGGATTGTCTTTTTAGGAAGTGAAAAGAGAATGATGGTATAATTAATTCTTAATAAGGGCCCTTTCAATCCCTGCTATACAAAGGGTATATGACCAAATGGTGAAGAGGGTTCGGATATTAAGAAAGTAGGTCATCTGTATGAAAGTACATATCATTGCACCGTATGAATCAATGATTCCAATTATAAAAGCGTGTGTGCCTCTTTATCCAGACTTAGAAATAGGGTATTCCATAGGCGACCTGGAAAATGGTGTTGAACTTGCAAAATTGGAAGCGGAAAACGGAGCGGATGCCATAATCAGCAGGGGAGGAACGGCCAAGTTAATTAAGAAATCGATCAATATTCCAGTGATCGACATGCACCTTTCCGGTTATGATATGATCCGTTCCCTGACATTAGCCAGTGAGCTTAAAGATAAAACAGCCATCGTAGGATTTTCAAATATAACATCAGGCGCCCAATCGATTATTGACTTATTGGACCTTCCTTTACAGGTTTATACGGTCCGTGAATCAAAAGAAGTAGCTCCTCTCATTTTGACTTTGAAAAACGAGGGTTATAAACAGATTGTTGGTGATGTGATTACAATAAATACAACCATCTCTTATGGCATGAAAGGATTCCTCATTCAATCGGGAAAGGAATCAATCATAAGGGCTATCAATGATGCTAGGGAAATGACTGCCTATCTTCATTACAAAAGCGACATCAATAGGATGTTTGAAAGGCTTTTAGTCAAAGAAGTCCACAATATCGTCATTTTAAATAGTGATAACCAAATCGTCTATGAGCATTTAACGGATTTTGACTTCAATCCATTGACCGATGATCAATATATAACCATGAATGGAGAAGTGAACGTAAGTAAGCAGCTTCATACCAGTTTTTCACAGGATGGCATCAGTATAGAGGTAGACGGCTTTTGGCATGATGGTTTGTACTCTTCATATGGTGTTTATGTATTAGATGCCAGTTCGATGAAACGATTCGAACAAAAAGGGGTGCAGATTAAGGAAGCTTCCATCTCAGAACCGATTGCCATGGATACAGTTCTCATAAATAATGTAACATCGCTATATAAGAACCATGAAATCATTCACTTAAAAGGAAATCGAGGGACGGGTAAGGAGTTTCTTGTAAATTATATACATAATGAACAAACTAAAAATGGAATGCTCCTTATAATTGATTTCAAAGAATTCAAGGAAGCAGATCTTAACAAGCTCCCTCTTGAGCATATCCGCACCATAACTCTGAAAAATATCGATTGTCTAGGTGATTATGAACCATTAAGAGAATTTCTAAGCATTTGCTGCAGAAAAAGTCTATCGATATTCATTGTATCAAATGTTCAAATCAACGAAGCCATTGCTGGACATTTTGCAATAAACACGATTCATATGCAGGATTTATCGCAACGAAAGAGCGATATAGGAAACTTATCGAAATTCTTTTTATCCTATTATCATCAAACGTATGGAACAACCGCAATGAATATAAAAAGTGATGCTCTTGCTCTTCTGGAAGAGTATTCGTATCCTAACAACATTGACGATTTAAAACAGTTAATTAAGCAAATAGCTTTAAATGAAAAAGAGTATGTAATACGAATGGAAACCATTCAGAAAATAATAGAAGATAATAATATTCCGACTGATATCTTCGTTTCACAAAAAGCGACGCTAAAAGAAATGGAAAAGTATATCATTCAGCGAATTCTTAAAGAGGAAAATTATAATCAAACGAAAACTGCCGAACGATTGGGTATCAACCGGGCAACATTATGGCGCAAACTTAAAGAATGACTTTAAGTTTGTTTTTTTTTGATTAATGTGTTGCATTTTTAAACTAATTTAATAAAAAGTAGTTTTATATTTTTATAAGTGTTGCTTTTATTAACATCATATTTTAATATGAATATTGTAAGCGCTTTAATAATAAAACAAAGGGGTTTTTATTATGAGAATTAAAGCAACGCTTGATCGTATCCCAGGGGGGATGATGGTTGTTCCGCTATTGCTGGCAGCCACTATCAATACATTATTTCCTAGTCTATTAAGGATTGGCGGTTTTACGGAAGCACTGTTCGTGAACAGTTCAAGTGCTTTGATAGCATTATTCCTCTTAATTGCCGGAACGCAAATCAATCTTCGTACAGCAGGCACTTCGGTGAAAAAGGGCGTTACACTTTTAACATATAAGTGGGTGTTAGGAGCACTGGTCGGCCTACTTGGATTCTGGCTGGCAGATAGTAACGGATTGTTTTTAGGGATGGCACCATTGGCAATTATTGCAGCCATGACAAATTCCAATGGCGGGCTTTATATTGCATTAGCCGGTCAGTATGGGAAAGAAGAAGACAAGGCTGCCTACCCATTTCTCGCTTTAAGTGACGGTCCATTCTTAACAATGGTAGCGCTTGCTATTTTCGGGACAATGGGCTTCGCTGATGGCATGTTCTCTCCAACTTCGTTCATAGCCGTATTGCTTCCGCTGCTAGTTGGGGTGGTATTAGGGAATTTGGATTCCGAGATGAAAGATTTTCTTTCTAAAGGAAGCGATAAGCTTGTTCCTTTCTTTGCTTTTTCATTAGGTATGGGGATTAATTTCACAGCTATAATCCAAGGTGGATTAAGTGGAGTATTACTTGGCGTGATTACAGTTCTCCTAACTGGTGGAGGAGGGTACCTGATCTTTAAATGGATAGGATGGAACCCGATTGTCGGTGCTTCTGAAGGCTCCACTGCGGGTAACGCCGTCGGGACTCCGGTGGCTATCGTGGCAGCGAATGCTTCATTCGGGATCCATGCGGAGCTTGCTACTGTACAAATTGCAGCAAGTGTTGTGACAACAGCTATCCTTCTCCCGATATTCATCGGCTTCCTATCCAAGCATTTGGATAAGAAGGGTGGAGTGGCTAAATACAATAATTAGGCTAGCCCATGTTTTGGAGGGGATTTAAATGAAATTAGCGATTATTGCGGATGATTTAACGGGCGCCAATGATAGCGGAGTCCAATTGGCTCGACATGGTCTTAAAACGACCGTACTATTTGGATTGGATGAAGAAAATGTACGGGATTATGATGCCGTCGTATTTGATACAGACAGCCGCTCACTTGAGAGGCAAGATGCTTACGATAAAGTCAAGGCAGCGGCAGGTTTTTTAAAGCGGGCTGGCTTCTCAACGATCTTCAAAAAGCTAGATTCGACAATGCGCGGAAATATCGGTGCTGAAATCGATGCCATCTATGATGCTATAAGGCCGGATTTAGTCATGATCGCTCCGGGTTATCCTAAAAATGGAAGGTCAATTCTGGATTCTACCCACTATTTAAATGGTATTCCCCTTGGAGAAACAGAAATTTCCAAGGACCCAAAAACGCCTGTGACCCAATCATATCTGCCAGAGTTGATTGGCGCCCAGACATCACATAAAATTGGTACAATTACAGTGGGAGATTTGGACAAAGGCAAAAACCATGTGAACAGTAAGTTATTAGGGTTTGCAAAGGATTCGATTACGTATATCATCATCGATGCAACCGAAGAGCAGCATTTGAAAGACATATTGGATTATACAAAGGAAATGAATCTTGAAGTGGCCTGGGCGGGATCGGCAGGGATCGCCAATTACCTGCCTGACCATTACTCCATTCCACATAAGGAAAATCGATTGAAGATCCCTATTTCAAGCTCGCCGGTCCTTACAGTGATCGGAAGTGTAAATAAGAATTCACGGAAACAATTGAAAAAAATGTTGGAACAGACCCGGGTACATGCCATATCATTTGAGTCCCATAAAGCTGTAGGGGACGACCGGGAAAGAACAGAGGAAATCAGGAGAGTCTATCATGAGGCCATCCAAATGGCAGCACAAGGGCAGGATGTCGTCATTTATTCCACTGCAGAAAAAGCGGATATTGAAAAGGCTTGGAAAACAGGCGAATCTAAAGGCCTTACTCATACTCAGGTCAGTAACGAGATTGTGAAAGCGATTGGAACAGTATGTTCTGTCCTGTTAGAGAAACAATATTTTAAAGGTGTGACAATGACCGGCGGCGATACAGCCAAGCAAATATGCAATCTATGGGATGTAAAAGGTTTCGAATTGCTGGATGAACTGGAAATAGGAGTCCCAATCTCCAAATTCCTAGGTAATGACGCTATTTATGTCGTCACGAAAGCTGGAGGATTTGGTTCAGAGGACGTATTTATCCATGCGATGAATAAGTTGAAGGGGGAGAATGATTGATGAGACCCATTATCGGAATTACGATGGGAGATGCGGCGGGAATTGGCCCGGAAATTATCGTAAAAGCATTGGCTCACGTTGAGGTGTATCAACAGTGCAGGCCGCTTATTATCGGAGATGCGAAAATAATAGAAAAGGTAAAGCCTATCGTAGGCTTTGAGGGAGCGGTTCACGCCATAAAAGATCCGGCAGAGGCGAAATATGAGTTCGGTTCGATAGATGTTCTGGATCTGGACATCCTACCTTTGGACCTTCCATTTGGAGAGGTTTCTGCTTTAGCGGGAGACGGCGCCTTTCAATATTTGGCAAAGGCCATCGACCTGGCAAAGGAGAAGAAGATTCATTCAATCTGTACAGCCCCACTGAATAAAGAAGCGCTCCACAAAGGCGGTCATATGTATCCGGGTCATACAGAGATTCTTGCTGACCTTACGGATACAAATGACTTTTCGATGATGCTGACCACTCCCAATTTAAAGGTCATCCATTTGACGACTCATATGGGGCTGATTGAAGCTATCGAAAGCATTAATCCAGAGCGGACGTACAAAGTAATTAAGCTTGCACATGAAACGCTGACAAAGGCGGGCTTCCAAAACCCAAGCATCGCCGTTTGTGGTATAAACCCTCATGCAGGGGAAAATGGCTTATTTGGAAATGGCGAAGAAGAAGAGAAGTTAATGCCTGGAATAGAAAGGGCACAGGCTGAGGGAATCAATGTAAGCGGGCCGCTTCCTGCAGATACATTGTTCTTCCGGGCTGGCCGTGGAGATTTTGATATTGTCATTGCCTGTTATCATGATCAAGGACATGCCCCAATCAAGGTTATGGGGATTGAGGCTGGGGTCAATATTACCGTAGGGCTCAAGGGCGGCATTGTCCGAACTTCCGTAGATCATGGCACAGCCTTTGATATCGCTGGAAAGAACATCGCTGATGAAAAAAGCATGCTTGCGGCCATTCAGTCAGCAATCGAATTAGCTCCAAAGCAATAAATATAGAAGCTGCCGGGATGACCCCGGCAGCTTTTTAGTTGAGCTGATTTTCCCTTTACGGCATTTACTGCTCCGCTCAAAAATTGAAACTTGGGAAAATTAATATATTAATGGAGATTGAAAAATAAATGGAGAATGTGCAAAGTGCACCAATATATTTCCAATTAGAGGATTATTTGCTACAATTTTAAATGTCTTGGTTTATCATGGAATGAAACATTTTCGTCTTTAGTTCGTATGGTAAGAAGGATACATATATTTAAGGGGGAAAACAGATGAATGGAAAGCGTTGGGCGGCACTTGGAATTGCAGCCGTTTTATTTTTTGTTTCTATTGTTGTAGGGACGGCTACGACTCTAGTTACAGCGGATACGGAAAATATCATTGATGATTTATTTGCTTCTGAAAGTGCATTTTACGAGGAAGTCATAGAAGGCGATGATTTATCTAATGTTATTGCCGTATTCGATGTAGAGGGCACGATTCAAGATACAGGAGAAGCCTCATTACTTAGTTCGGCAACATATAATCACCGTGCCTTCATGGATAAGCTGAAGATGGCTGAGGAAAATGATGATATCAAAGGAATCATCCTTCGGGTGAATTCTCCAGGCGGCGGTGTCGTCGAAAGTGCAGAGATATATGAAAAGATCCTTGATATCAAGAAAGTGAAAAAACCTGTTTATGTATCAATGGGGTCTATGGCGGCTTCAGGAGGATATTATATTTCTGCACCAGCCGATAAGATTTATGCCAGTCCGGAAACGATGACGGGTTCACTTGGTGTCATCATGCAGGGGTATAATTACGAGAAGTTGGCCAAGAAGTATGGTGTTGAGTTCCAAACCATCAAAAGCGGACCACACAAAGATATTATGAGTCCGACCCGGGAAATGACTGGTGAAGAACGTGAAATACTCCAAGACATGATCGATAATTCTTATGACCAATTTGTAAAAATCATTGCAGACGGACGCGGTATGACAGAGAAGGAAGTAAGGGAAATCGCCGATGGCCGCATTTATGATGGACGTCAGGCTAAAGAAAACCATCTTATCGATGATTTCGGCCATTTGGATGATGTAATTGCCGCGATGAAAACGGATATCGGTGAAAAGGATGCTCAAGTTATCCGTTATACAGATGAGGCAGGATTCGGTTCATTATTCAGTATGGGTGCGCAAAAAATGTTGGGAAATGATGTGGAAACGGCAGTCTTGACAAAAATCCTTTCCTCTTCAAATTCTCCACGCTTAATGTATTTGTATGCGGAATAGGGGGGCTGAAGGATGACGGAACGAAATGAAAATAATGAACAAATCGCTTCATCCAATCTAATGGCAGATCAAGAGGTTCCCGTTCAGCAGGGATTTTCACCAGCCAGTAAGGCCGTGGATGATGACGGTGTCAAGAAAGTGCATTTTGCCGGTTTTTGGATGAGGTTTTGGGCCTATTTAGCCGATCTATTGGTTATCGGAAGTTTGAACCGGATTTTGATTCATCCCATCTTCAAGTTTTATGAAGGGACAGATGATCTCTGGTTTTCCGCAGAGGGCTTTTTAACGGGGGTCGTATTCTTCTTATACTTTGTTTTGATGACCAAATTCTTGAACCAAACTCTTGGTAAAATGATTTTTGGACTGAAAGTCGTTGCATTGAAGGAAGAGAAAAAAAACATTTCATGGGGCACGATATTGTTCAGGGAGCTGATTGGCCGCTATATTTCAAAGGTCACTTGGATTGGCTATCTCTTGGCAGGCCTATTACCGAAGAAACAGGCTTTGCATGATGTCTTTGCAGACACGGGCGTTGTGTTGGTCAGAAGATGATTTCTTCCATTCATAAATCTGTAAGAGCGTGATTTTCGCTTTTGCAGGTTTATTTTTTTTTGCATATGCCGATAATGATAGGCTGAAGGGGTGTGGGTGCATGAGATGGCTTTTGTTGATTATAGGTATCCTCATTTTGGTGCTGCTAATTGTTGTTTTCACTAAAGTAAGAGTGTCCATCGACTACAAACGTGTCCAAACGAATGACCTAATACATATTAAATTATCAGCTTGGTATGGGCTTTTTCACTATACATTCAAGGTTCCGGTCATCAAAAAGGAAGAGAACTCGGCAGCTGTAGTAATAAAGGAAGAGCAAGAAATGAACGGAAAAACCGAAAAGGAAGAAAAGAAAAAAAACACGGCCGAAGATTTGCGTGACGGATTCGCAGACAGTCTGGAGATGCTTCAGCATATAATCGGATTTCATAGGATCGTCCGTCAATTCACAGGGAAAGTCCAAGTCAAAAAATTCACCTGGCATAGTATGGTCGGTACTAAAAACGCTGCACACACCGGTGTTTTAACTGGAGCATGCTGGGCACTTAAAGGTTCAATCATCGGTTTGCTGACAACCTATTTCAACTTTCGGATCATGCCCTCCTATTCCATTACACCCGACTTTCAGAGATGGCAGGCAAATACGTCGATTTCCTGCATATTACAATTTAGAATCGGGCAGGCTATGGTGACTGGAATAAAACTGCTTCGTTATTGGAAAGGCGGAAAGCCGCATTTCAAGTCGAGGAAATTAGCGAAGCTATCAGGTGATTCCAATAAACAATCGTTCTAGAGTGGAGGAATTTAAATGTCAGATCATCCGATCCAAGGTTTAATGAAAGAAGCGATGGAAAATCTGAAAGAAATGGTAGATGTGAATACGATCATCGGGGATCCGGTGGAAACTCCGGATGGAAGTGTCATTTTAACCGTATCCAAAGTGGGATTTGGTTTTGCAGCCGGTGGAAGCGAATTTGTGATGGATGGAAACCATCCAGGACAGCAAGGTAATTCCAAGCAGCCTTTTGGCGGCGGTAGCGGCGGCGGGGTTTCCATAACACCAATTGCCTTTTTGATTGTCGGTTCCCATGGGGTGAAAATGATTCATCTGGATGAAGGGACGCACCTTCTCGAAAGAATGATGGATTTAGCACCACAAGTCGTCGATAAGATTCAGTCCATGCTATCCAAGAAAGGCAGTAATCAAAACCAAGGCAGTAATCAAAACCAAGGCAGTAATCAAAACCAAGGAAGTAATCAAAACCAAGGCGGCAGTCAACCAGCTGTAAAGAGGTACCAAGAACCTAAACAGGATATAGATTTCTAACTGCGACTCGGCATCCGCCGAGTTTTCTTTTTGCTGCAGTCTTCCATTACACCAAAAAAAGCGTGGATGTCGGACATGTGCAAGCACCATTTACATTTCCCGATTCAATTAATTGCAAAATTCCGGCAAAACAAATATTATTATGCTTGTACATAAAGCAGAAAAGGGAGGAATTATTAATGGCTTCAGTTACATTTAAAAACAACCCGATCACTTTAGTGGGACAAGAACTAAAAGTTGGGGACAAAGCACCTGATTTTACAGTATTGGCTAATGACTTATCACCGGTTACATTAAGCGACTCCAAAGGTACTGTCCGCATTATCAGCGTGGTTCCATCCGTGGATACAGGTGTATGTGATGCACAGACACGTAAATTCAATGAAGAAGCGGCAAAATTGGATAATGTGAAAGTACTGACGATCAGTAACGACCTTCCTTTCGCGCAAAAACGCTGGTGTGCTGCCAGCGGCTTGGACAATGTTCAAGTTCTTTCCGATCACCGTGACCTTTCATTCGGTGAAGCATATGGTGTCGTCATGCAGGAACTTCGTCTATTGGCTCGCTCTGTATTCGTAGTGAACAGCTCTGATGAAATCGAATATGTAGAATATGTGAGTGAAGGTACCAACCATCCAAATTACGAAGGTGCAATCGAAGCGGCTAAAGCGGCAAAATAAGATGCGAATTCTAAGAAACCGGGCACAATGTGCCCGGTTTTTGTTTTACAGAGTGCTTTGTTTAACGGATGTTGTTGAATAAACACCATTGGAGTGGACAGGGGCTTTTAGGCCCTGATTTTCAATGGAGCTGTGGTTATATTAGTCTTTGTTCGTTTCTAATACACTGTTTTTATCATTAATATGCTCAATTTAGTTATGGCTCTAAACTCGGGCCATTCAATGGTAAGACAATCTTGCCAGACCACTCTTGGCCATTAGGTGTCCCGACTTTTATGTCAATTTCATTAGGCCACGACGGCATTTGTCTTTGATGGGGTCCTGGAAAAAAACCCGCTTGTTGCCCTGCTCGATATCCATCTCGATACCCTTGACGATACCCTTGTCGATACCCTTGACGAAACCCTTGTTGAAACCCTTGTTGCTGCCTGTTAAATTCATCTGCTGACTGAATATCATGTTGCTGATTTATCGGATTAACCTGCCCATGATAGTTTTGATATTGATTATCCATATATAATCACCACCTCATGCATGGTATTCTGTTTGGGCCTTCATTGAGCCTATCCAAGTAATAAAAAAATACAGGGCAACAACACAACCCGTATTTGAGTTTTTAGACAAAAGGTTTTCTATCTAATTTCAAAACAAAGTTGATTGGAACGTAAGGTACGGGACTCCTGCGGGAAAAGCGCGTCTAGGGGAGACCCTGCAGGCGCAAGCCGAGGGCAGACCGCCCGCGGAAAGCGGGTGCCTGGAGCGGAAATCAAGTCCGCCAATAACATTTCATGGTTCGGGGTGTGACCATTCCTAGCCACTTTTTTAGACAAAAGAGTTTCTATCTAAATTTCAAAACAAAGTTGATTGGAACGTAAGGTATGAGACTCCTGCGGGAATGCGCGTCCAGGGGAGACCCTGCAGGCGCAAGCCGAGGAGGCTCCCCGACCGCCCGCGGAAAGCGAGTGCCTGAAGTGGAAATCAACGTCCAAATTTTACACCTTGTATTTAATTTACCTTTTACTTACTCATGGTTAAAAATTTTGAAAAAGAGTGTCTCGCGCGAATTCATTATATGCGACTTTCGAATCGGAAAACAGTACGCTAAACAAACGAAGAATGATAAGCAGGACGTACGGCTTGTATCTCTTTCTTCTTACCTTTAAAATAGGGACAGAAGCAAACAGGAGGAATTAATAAGTGAAGTCTACCCCAGTTGAACAATTATTTTATGAATTTGATGAAACAGCCCAAATATTGCAAAGTGAACTATCATGTACTTATCTGGATGCCTTAGGTGAAACGGGCGAGAATTTCTTCGAAGGGAAAGTCCTGCAGGAGGAAATCAGTGAAGTATCGAAAAAAAGGTTAGTGAAGCATTATGCAGATTTTTCACCAGAGAAATATGAAAAAGAAGCAATCCGAAAAGCGTACCAGCTTGCCATTTTAAAAGGCATGCAGCAGAGCGTTCAGCCGAATCATCATATGACTCCTGATGCAGTCGGCATGTTCGTCAGTTATTTAGTCGGTAAATTCACAAAGGATCAAAAAGAGATAGTCATGCTCGATCCAGCCATCGGAACGGGGAACTTACTATTTGCGATCTTGAATCAACTTACTGATAAAAACATCGCTTCATATGGTGTCGAGATTGATGAAACCTTGATCAGGCTTGCTTATGCAGGTGCCAACCTGCAAGAACACCCGCTGCAATTTTTCAATCAGGACAGCCTGGAGCCGCTTTTCATCGATCCTTCAGATGTTGTGGTCAGTGATTTGCCGATTGGTTATTATCCGAATGATGTGCGTGCAGCTGAATATGAATTGAAGGCCGATAAGGGACATTCGTATGCACACCATTTGTTTATTGAACAAGGTGTTAAACACGCGAAGGATGGCGGTCATCTATTCTTCATTGTCCCGAATAACCTGTTCGTCTCGGAGGAAGCGCCGAAACTCAATGATTTCCTGAAGAAGCATACACATATCCAAGGGATGGTGCAATTGCCGCTATCCATGTTTAAGAGTGAAGCGGCTGCGAAAAGCATCCTGATCCTTCAAAAGAAAAAAGAGGGTATCGAAGCACCGAAGAAGGCATTGCTCGTACAGCTTCCGAAGTTGTCGGATTTCGAAGCGACCAGGTCTGTCATGCAACAGATGGACGATTGGTTTAAAGAGGAAAAATAGTCAATGAAAGCTGATGCCCCAGGCATTGGCTTTCATTTTTTTATTTGAGAGTGATTATTTGCAATTATTCATTAATATTTGGTTGAATCCGCTTGTCATGATAAGATTGTACAATACACTGCACGTTTCGTTGAGATAGCATTGGAAGAACTAGCTTAGAGAAAAGGAGCAGGATGGATGTCAAAAATCATGGCTATTAATGCCGGCAGCTCTTCATTGAAGTTTCAGCTTTTTGAGATGCCTTGTGAAAAAGTAATTACAAAAGGTATTGTAGAAAGAATCGGCTTGAAAAATTCCGCATTTACTTTAAGCGTCGAAGGCGAAAAGGTTTCTGAAACGCTGGATATACCCAATCATGAAGTGGCTGTAGGGCTTTTATTGAAAAAGCTGATTGACCATCGCATCATTGACTCCTTTGAAGAGATAGATGGCGTAGGGCATCGGGTGGTGCATGGCGGTGAGGTATTCAGTGACTCGGTCTTGATTACGGAGGACGTAATAGAGGAAATCGAAAAGCTTTCCGAGTTGGCGCCTCTTCATAATCCCGCCAATATCACCGGGATCAAAGCCTTCAGGCAAGCACTGGATGATGTGCCAGCGGTTGCGGTATTCGACACTGCCTTCCATCAAACGATGGCAGCAGGTTCCTATTTGTACAGCTTGCCTCTTGAATATTATGAAAAATACGGAATAAGGAAGTATGGGTTTCATGGTACTTCACATAAATATGTATCTCAGCGGGCTGCCGTAATGATTGGCCGCCCAATTGAACAGCTTCGATTGATATCGTGCCATTTAGGGAATGGTGCAAGCATCACGGCCATAAAGGGCGGCAAATCAATTGATACATCAATGGGATTTACACCATTGGCCGGTGTTACTATGGGAACTCGTTCAGGGAACATCGACCCTGCATTGATTCCTTATATCATGGAGAAGACGGGTAAAACAGCAGATGAAGTTCTGGATGTCCTGAATAAGAAAAGCGGCATCCTTGCCCTTTCCGGTTTTTCCAGCGACCTGCGCGATATTCAAGTTGAAGCGGATAAAGGCAATGAGCGGGCTGAACTCGCACTTAAAGTATTCGCAGACCGAATTCACAAGTACATTGGCTCCTATTCAGCTAAAATGGGAGGTGTGGATGGCATCATTTTTACAGCGGGCATCGGTGAAAACAGTCAAACCATTAGGGGGCGAATCTTGGAGGGACTTGAATTCATGGGGGTTTATTGGGATAAGGATCTCAATCGCACCTCGGGTAAGGAAGCGTTCATCAATGCACCCTATTCCCCTGTAAAAGTCATGGTCATTCCCACTAATGAAGAAATCATGATTGTCAGGGATACCATGAAAATAGCTTTGCGCGAAACTTGGAAAACATGACTTCCTGTTTTTTTATAATGATCCCCTTATCCCTCTGGTAAGGGGTCTTTCCCATGAAATTTCCTCCTCAAAGTCCGACTCCTCATGGAGTTTAATTCCATTCAGCCCATCCCCATTTACACTGGATTCCCATCATCCGTTCTCTGAAAAGCTTCCCTCTATGGTATACTTAAGGGAGAATCCACCAATTCTGTACATAGGAGGCTTGATGCATGGAATTCACGAACCGGGAAATGAAAATTTGGAATGAAATTAGTGAATGGCAGGAAAAACTTTATCAATATGAGCCCACGGACCTTGCTGCATTGTATGATAAATGGTTGGAGCAGGGGTTTGCACTGCTTCCTGAAAACGTCCAACAACAGTTTTTTGAAAAGCTGGATACCTGGCTTTTTCATTTACATGCCATGGTTCAGAGCTCACAAGTTCAAATAGATGCAAGAGAGCGGATTTTAGCATCTGCGCGCGTGTTTAATGAAGAAATCGAAACGTTGAGTGATTTGAATCACTTATCGATCGATCAGTTGAATTACATAGCCAATCAGCATATCGCTAAGCATCGCTTATATTCATTTGCACAGGGCGGGATGAGCGGATCAGGAGGCCTGCTTCTGCTAGGGAGCGATATTCCAGCCATGACGGTCATCAATGTCAGGATCGTACAGCTGATTGCGATGTCTTATGGTGTTGAGGTGAATACGCCGTTTGAAATGATGTTGGCCCTTAAGGTATTCAATGCAGGAGCGATGCCAAAGAGGCTCCAAGGAATAGCGTGGGAAGAATTGATCCGCGAGGTCCAGACCGCAGAAGATGACTATTTTTATTTAGGAATAGAAGAACTGACAAACCCTACCTGGATGGAACAGCCTCTGAAGCAGCTGTTGAAAGCATTATCCATTACTGTTTTTCGAAAAAAACTGGTTCGGGGCATACCGTTCATCAGCATGGCCATCGGGGCTGGATCCAATTATCAAATGACCCGGAGTGTCAGTGAGTTTGCCCAGAAGTTCTATCAATATCGTTATTTACTGGAGAAGAAGGCTGATGAAGAATGAGTGTCAAGAATCATAAAAAAGCCATCACGGAGCCAGTTCGCTGCATGGTGATAACCGTCAGTGATACACGTAATGAAGGAACGGATAAAAGCGGAGCACTGATGATGGAATTGCTGAAATCGAATGGTCATGAAGTGAATGAATATGTAATCGTTAAAGATGAGCGGAAAGCGATTCAGGATGCGGTCACTTCTGGTAGCCAAAGCAGCAAGGTCGATGTCATATTAACAAATGGTGGCACTGGCATCGCCAATAGGGATGTAACGATCGAGGCGGTCAAAGAGTTGATGACCAAGGAAATTCCCGGTTTTGGCGAGATTTTTCGAATGCTCAGCTATCAAGAGGATATCGGGTCTGCCGCCATTCTATCCAGGGCGATTGCCGGAGTCGTGAACAATAAAGCCGTTTTTTCCACCCCAGGCTCATCAGGGGCGGTTCGGCTTGCGATGAATAAATTGATTCTTCCGGAATTGGGACATGTCGTTGGTGAACTTCGCAAGGATTTATAAGAGGATGCAAAAAAAGCCACAGTTTTAAACTGTGGCTTTTTTTGCATGGAATAGGCCTTAATTATGCATCTTTTCACTTACGACTTGATTGGCACGATACCATAGCCATAAATCATTGATGATGGAAGCAAGTTCCGCAATTTCGGAATTGAGCTGGCATGATTTGGCGAAATTACTTTCATCGGAGAGCCGAAACTGCTTTCGGTTAATGGTGGATTCCAGTTCCTTGATGCGGTCCGGGATGCTTCCCCGGATATTCTCCCAGTGTACGAGTATTTGCTGTTGCTCGCCTTTTGTATATTCATCCCACTCCAGATTCAAATCGGGAATTGAGATGCCAAGCCGTTCATCAAAGGTAAATAGTTCTTTCATATGCCCTCCACTTTTCGATTTATCATACTCCTAGTTTACTATATTCCCGCGGAAGCATCCAATGTGTAAATTCACAAAATTATTAGCGGATTATTTAGCAAAATCTTTAAAATACCCCTTGTATTCCTTTAATAAAGATGATAAAGTACTAATCATAGATTGAATAAAAATAACAAACGATGAATTTTTATTCACACGAAAGGACGATGGAAATGGAAAATCAAAAAGTTGTTTTAGCATATTCCGGAGGTTTGGATACTTCCGTTGCAATTAAATGGTTACAAGATCAAGGGTACGAAGTTGTGGCATGCTGTTTGGATGTCGGTGAAGGAAAAGATTTGGACTTCATTAAAGAAAAAGCGATCACTGTTGGTGCGGTAAGTTCCTATGTCATTGATGCGAAGGACGAATTCGCTGATGAATTCGCATTGACGGCTCTTCAGGCACATACTTTGTATGAAGGGAAATATCCATTGGTATCAGCTTTATCACGTCCGCTGATCGCGAAGAAATTAGTGGAAGTGGCTGAAGCGGAAAACGCGGTAGCCGTTGCGCACGGTTGTACGGGAAAAGGAAATGACCAAGTGCGTTTCGAAGTATCCATCTCCGCCTTGAACCCTAATTTGCAAGTTCTTGCACCTGTTCGTGACTGGAAATGGTCTCGTGAAGAGGAGATTGAATATGCAGCGAAAAATGGCATTCCCGTTCCGATTGGCATGGCGAGTCCGTTCTCGATTGACCAAAACCTTTGGGGAAGAAGTAACGAGTGTGGAATCCTGGAAGATCCTTGGGCAGCTCCACCGGAAGAAGCATATGATTTGACTGCAAGCCTTGAATGTACGCCAGATACTGCCGATATCATTGAAATTGGTTTTGAACAAGGTGTGCCGGTTACATTGAATGATAAAAACTATAAATTGGCTGACCTGATTGTCGAGTTGAATCAAATTGCCGGCAAACACGGAGTTGGACGTATCGATCACGTTGAAAATAGATTAGTAGGAATCAAATCCCGTGAAGTTTATGAAGCTCCTGGTGCGATGACATTGATAGCTGCACACAAAGAACTTGAAGATATCACGCTTGTAAAAGAATTGGCTCACTTCAAACCGGTGATCGAGAAGAAAATGACTGAATTGATTTATGAAGGACTTTGGTTCTCTCCGCTTCAAAAAGCTTTGGCTGCATTCCTGAAAGAAACACAAGTGAATGTAACGGGTACGGTCCGTGTCAAACTATTCAAAGGTCATGCGATTGTTGAAGGAAGAAAATCCGAGTACTCCCTATATGATGAAAAATTGGCTACCTATACCAAAGCAGACGAATTTGATCATGATGCAGCAGTTGGATTCATTAAATTATGGGGACTTCCAACGAAAGTGAACAGCATGGTCAATAACAAGAAGGTGACAGTGTGAGCAGCAAGCTTTGGGGAGGAAGATTCACGAAATCTGCCGAAGAATGGGTAGATGAGTTTGGAGCTTCCATTTCCTTTGACCAGGAACTTGTCCTTGAAGATATTCAAGGAAGTTTAGCTCATGTAACCATGTTAAAGCAATGCAGCATTTTACCTGAAGAAGATGCGGATCAGATCATTGCAGGTCTGAAAAGTTTACAGGAAAAGGCTGAGAAGGGTGAATTGACTTTTAAGGTTGAGATGGAAGATATCCATCTTAACCTGGAAAGTATGCTAATAAGCGAAATCGGTCCAGTTGGCGGAAAGCTTCATACAGGAAGAAGCCGTAATGACCAAGTTGCAACCGACCTTCATCTATATATGCGGAACCAAACGAAAGTGATTCTGGAACTCATCAATGATTTGCAAATAGCGATTTTGGGACAATCCAAGAAAAATGTGGAAACGTTAATTCCAGGTTATACACATTTGCAGCGTGCACAGCCCATTTCATTTGCGCACCACTTAATGGCTTATTTTTGGATGCTTGAGCGTGATAAGCAGCGCTTCACCGAGAGTTTCAAAAGGATCAATATTTCTCCATTGGGTGCTGGGGCATTAGCTGGGACGACTTTCCCGATTGACCGTGCCCTCAGTGCCGAGCTATTAGGGTTTGAGGGAATTTACGAAAACAGCCTTGATGCGGTAAGTGATCGTGATTTTGCCATTGAATTCATGAGCAACAGTGCGACAATGATGATGCATTTATCCCGTTTCAGCGAAGAAATCATTCTCTGGTCAAGCCAGGAATTCCAATTCATTGAATTGGATGATGCCTTTTCCACGGGAAGCAGCATTATGCCGCAAAAGAAAAATCCTGATATGGCGGAATTGATCCGTGGTAAAACAGGACGGGTTTATGGGAACCTAACGGGGTTATTGACTGTTTTGAAAGGACTGCCGCTTGCTTATAACAAAGATATGCAAGAAGATAAAGAAGGCGTTTTTGATACGGTTAAGACCATTGTTGGTTCACTTAAAATATTTGCCGGCATGATTTCAACGATGAAAGTGAAAACAGACGTAATGGAAAAAGCAACAAAAAATGACTTCTCGAATGCGACGGAATTAGCTGATTACCTAGCTTCAAAGGGAATGCCTTTCCGTAAGGCGCACGAAGTGGTCGGGAAGCTTGTATTGTTCTGTGTCCAGAATGGCTGCTATTTAGTGGACCTAAGCATTGAACAATTCCAGGAAGCTTCCGAGTTGTTTGAACATGATATTTATGATGCATTAAATCCTTATGAGGCCGTTAAACGCCGTAACAGTGCGGGCGGTACAGGTTTTGCCCAAGTCTTGCTGGCGATTGAAAAAGCGGAAAAACTGGTAAGTGAATAACAGGAAAAAGCTCGTTCACCAATTTGGCGAACGAGCTTTTTATATCATTTTCTTTTATTAATTCGTACGCACGACCATTACATCACAGTTAGAATGGCGAACGATGCCTTCCGAGACGCTGCCGATAAGGAAACGTTCGACTGCGTTCAGGCCCGTTGCACCGCAAACAATTAAATCGATCGAATGCTTTTTCGCTAAATCCCTTGGAATTTGAACTTTAGGAGAACCATATGCAACTTCTGTTTGGACCTTTGTAATCCCGGAGGCAATGGCTTCCGTTTTATACTTGTCCAATAGCTCATTGGCAAAGGTTTCAGAGTGATCACGGATAGTCATATCATATGCTTCGACAGTAGGGAAATTCCTTGTATCCACGATATGTGTGAGCACAAGGGTAGCGTCACTGAGTTTTGCTAAATAGATTGCCTTTTTTAAGGCCCACTCTGCTTCTTCCGAACCATCCACTGCTACAAGAATATTTTTATAATCTATACTATTCAAGTGAATCTCCTCCTTCTATTTCATTCCTATTATACTATGATTTACCTAATGGATCTGATTTCAATTGTAACAAATTAGCGAATGTTTATGCCAATAATCTGGAAATCGCAAAATGAAACAATATGATTCCAACCTTATTATGATGTAATGAATCATTGCAGGAAAGAAAACCTCTCCTTTTTACCTTATTTGTTTATTTATGGTAACCTTTAATGTGAGAGGGGAGTTTTTTTCTTTGAGTGTTTCAAAAATAGTAAACTATGCATTATATTCATTCGTGCTTTTATATGCTTTGATCTATTTCAATTATATTTTTTTCATCAATGCTGTACATGCTTCGATCAGTTTAATGAGTATATCAGCACTGCTGCTTCCATTTATTCTATTACTATTTTTTCAATGGATTTCATGGAAATATACCTATCAGCATAATAAAAGGAAAATCAAAATTAGATTTATAGTCATATCAATCCTTGGGTTTTCTCTTCTATTTTATTGTGTTTTTTTGTTAGGGGTAAATGAAAATGAATCAAGGTTCACCACTGAAAGATGGTTAAATGATGATGAAGGAAGAGTATATCTGGTTGATGACTTAATGAAAGAACATGAAATGATAGACATGACAAAAGATGAAGTGTTCAAGCTTTTAGGGTCTCCAACAGAAACGGAATATTTTAAAGAGGAAGATAATGTTGTTTATTATCTCGGTGCCGAGAGGGGAATCATAAGAATAGATAGTGAATGGCTGGTCATTTGGTTTGACGGCAGTGATAAAGCAATGAAGTATGAACTGCGGACCGATTAGTTGAAATGTTGAATAAATACCCCGTCTTAAATGAAGGCGGGGGTATCCGGTTTTTGTTATATTAATTGGTTAATGCATTATCATTTTATGATTTGCAGGCTCTTCGGGAATTTGGTCAAAACCTCACAGCCGGTATCGGTGATCAATAGATCATCTTCAATCCTGACACCTGCAACATTTGGAACATATATGCCAGGTTCGATGGTATAAACCATTCCAGATTGAAGTTCGAGGGTATTCGTTTCAGTCAAGGATGGATACTCATGGACGCTAATCCCAAGTCCGTGACCGAGCCTGTGCGGGAAGAATTCACCGTATCCCTTATTGCTGATGATGTTTCTGGCCGTCAAGTCTATCTCGGAACAGGATACACCAGGTTTACTGGCTCTAACGGCAGCTTCTTGTGCTTTAAGTACAGTTTCATATATTTCTGCCTGTTTATCATTGATATCTCCGTAAGCGACCGTTCTAGTGATGTCAGAGCAGTACCCTTCATGAACGACGCCAAGGTCAAAGAGGACGAGGTCGCCTCGCTGAACCTTCGTATTCCCAGGTGTGCCATGTGGGGAAGCGCCATTTTTACCAGTCAGGACCATGGTGGAGAAAGACATTTGGCTGACTCCGGCTTTTTTCAATTCGTATTCTATCGCTGCAAGGATTTCCATTTCCGTTTTACCTTCATGAATTTCGCTGACACCCACTTCAATCGCAAAGTCGGCAAGACGGCATGCTTCACGGATTTTGACCATTTCATCTTCCGACTTGATCATTCGCATCCTTTGAAGTTTTTCTTCTGCGGAAACGAGCTTTGGGGCTCCGAAGTGTTGTTGGACCTTTTCATAACGTTCTACATTCATATGCTCTTTTTCAATAGCCATTTTATTAATGGATAACCCGCGATTCTCCACTGCTTGCTTAACTTTTTCCCATGGATCTTCAATGTCGGTGTAACCGATGATATCTCCAGCCCAACCAGCCTGTTTAGCATCCGGAACTTCCATCTGCGGGCAGACAAGGAATGGGTCGGCATTTGCAAAAATGGCAAGTGCCAGCAGTCTTTCGTGAGGATCACTAAAAAAACCGCTCAAATAGAAGATGCTCTCTGTAGATGTAAGTAAAGCGGCTTCAGTCTCATTGGCCTGTAGCCAATTTTGTAGTTCTGTCAAACGTTCATTCATGACGATACCTCCATTAATAAGATATAATTACCATAGCAATATTTAAAAGTATAGTAAATGGGAAAGGCCTAAGAAAGCTACTTAAAAAAATTAGTGGGTATGGGAAGGGAGCATCAAAAATGAAAGTATCTTTTCATGGACATGCAGTTGTAAAAGTCGAAACGAATGGTAAAACGATTTTAATCGATCCATTCATTACTGGAAACGAATTGACCGATTTGAAGGTAGAAGATGTGAAACCGGATGTGATCATCTTAACACATGGCCATAATGACCACGTCGGTGATACGGTTGAATTGGCCAAAAGGCATGATGCACTTGTCATCGGCATTGCAGAGATGGCCGACTACCTGGGTGCTCAAGGAGTTCGAACACACGGGATGAGCATCGGCGGAGCTTTCGAGTTCGACTTTGGAAAGGTGAAACTGACGCCAGCATTCCATGGAACGGGATTCAATAACGGGGATGGGCAAATCATTTATTTGGGAATGCCTGCTGGCATATTGCTTACGATAGAAGGGAAAACGATCTATCATGCAGGGGATACAGCGGTATTTTCCGATATGAAGCTGATCGGGGAGCGACATCCGATTGACTTGGCATTCCTGCCAATCGGCGACAATTACACCATGGGCCCGGAAGATGCCGCACTTGCAGCGAAATTCCTTCAAGCCAAACAAGTCGTGCCGATTCATTACAATACTTTCCCTGTCATCAAACAGGATCCTGACAAATTCATTGATTTGCTTGAAGAGGGAAATGGACTGATCATGGAAGCCGGGGATGAAATCGAATTATAAAAGAAGCGGGAGCCTGCAGGGCTTCCGTTTTTTTATGTGTACGTGTGGGGATGACCGGCCGAAATGACGGGTTTTCCCAGCAACATTGCCTTTCATGCAGGGTCATTACAGCAATCGGAAAGTAAAGTCTCGTTTTGCAGCCAAGTCTTTTTTCCTTTCACAGGCATAAAATGAATAGATGAAAAAAAAGGGGGGATTGGATGAAACAGAGGTTATTACTGTGTTTGCTTTTATGCGGTGTGATGCTGTATTATGCCGTACCGCGTTTGTCGTTGGAAAGTGGCGGTCTGGAGGGTCTGTTTGCTGGATCCTGGCTGTTGTTTGCATTGTTGGCGGTAGCTGGAAACTTGACGGGCATACTATATTCTCCTAAGAAACAAAAGGTAAAACGACAGCCGGAATACAAAAGGTTGCGCCAATACTAGTAGTTGTTTGATAAACTAGGCTCTTTGACCTTATAATGGAGAATAGGAATACCGTGAAAAGGGTGAAGCGCTTGGCTACAAAGCATGAACAAATTTTAAAACATATCGATGGGCTCCCTGTCGGCGAAAAGATTTCCGTCCGTCAAATAGCTAAAGCATTGAATGTTAGTGAAGGTACGGCATACCGGGCAATTAAAGAGGCGGAGAACCAGGGCTACGTGAGCTCGATTGAGCGGGTAGGCACGATCCGCATTGAGAAAAAGAAAAAAGAGAATATTGAAAAGCTCACTTTCGCAGAGGTAGTCAATATTGTTGACGGACAAGTTCTGGGTGGGAAAACGGGACTTCATAAGACATTAAATAAATTCGTCATCGGGGCAATGAAGCTGGATGCCATGATGAGATATACGGGTGCAGGAAACCTGCTGATCGTCGGGAACCGTACACAGGCCCACGAGCACGCGTTAAAAGCGGGTGCAGCGGTGCTGATCACCGGGGGGTTCGATACGGAAGAGCCCGTTAAAAGGTTAGCCGATGAATTGGAGATGCCAGTCATCTCAACAAGTTACGATACCTTTACCGTCGCAACGATGATCAATCGGGCAATCTATGACCAATTGATCAAAAAGGAAATCTTGCTGGTGGAGGATATTTTGACACCCGTACAGGAAACGACCTTTTTAACGGTGGGTGACCGGGTTCAGACTTGGCATGAGCTGAATCAGGAATCCGGGCATAGCCGTTTCCCTGTTGTCGATGACAATATGAAGGTTCAAGGAATGGTCACATCAAAAGATATCATCGGACAGGAAGAGATGACGCTCATTGATAAGGTGATGACGAAAAACCCGATGACCGTAGGCGATAAAATGAGTGTAGCATCTTCTGCACATATGATGGTTTGGGAAGGGATTGAGTTAATCCCGGTCGTGAATGACAGTCATATCCTCAAGGGTATCGTGAGCAGGCAGGATGTCCTGAAGGCACTGCAAATGAGCCAAAGGCAGCCTCAGGTCGGCGAAACGATCGACGATACGATTACAAGCCAGCTTGTGATGACTTCGAATCGCGGCAAGGGCGAGGAAGTGTATAACTATGGAGTCACTCCGCAGATGACCAATTACCTTGGGACCATTTCAAGCGGTGTGTTCACGACATTGGTCACCGACTCAGCAAATCGTGCACTTCGAAGCTATAAGCGCGGTGACTTGGTCGTGGAAAACATGACGATTTATTTCATCAAGCCAGTCCAGATCGACAGTACGCTTGAAATCCACCCGCGTGTCCTCGATGTAGGACGTAAATTCGGAAAAGTGGATGTTGAAGTGTTTAACCAAGGCAAACTTGTCGGCAAGGCGATGTTGACTTGCCAATTGCTCGACCGATCATGAAAAATCAAAAAGGATAATCGAATTTCGATTATCCTTTTTGATTTGCAGCTTCTTCGATTGCATGCGGCAAATAAAATTTATACATTTTATAGCCGCCCCAAACACTGAATAGGCCAACGAAAATGAAAACGGCAGCAATGATATAAGTGATGGTCGTGTGGAATAGAAAAAGCTGATTGATTCCGAATAGTGCGACAAACGCACCAAGGGCAATGGAAGACTTCCCTGAAATCCACTTTTTCTCCATCGGCATTCTGGTTCGGACCGATTTGATTTTATAAAACAGATAGACCCCTAATGAAAGAACGATCAAGGTGACAAGAATAGGCATCGTTTGAAATTCCCCCAATTTAACATATGTACCTTTTTATTGTAGCGGGAAATGAAAGAGAATGCCACAGTAAACAAGATGAGTCTTCCTATTTCCGCAATTTTTTGATTAAATGAAATATATCATCTTTATTAGGCTCGATAATACATATGTTAAGGGGAGATCTATATGAAAGCTGAAATATTAGCAGATATAAAGCGTTATGATACTATCATTCTCCATCGTCATGTCCGTCCAGATCCGGACGCTTATGGTTCACAGGGAGGATTGGCGGAAATCCTGAAAGCATCTTTCCCCGAAAAGCGAATTTTTACAGTCGGGAAAGAAGAACCGTCACTGAATTACTTAAGAAGGCTCGATGTGATTTCGGATGAAACATATGAAGGTGCTCTGGTCATCGTTTGTGATACCGCGAATACGGACCGGATTTGTGATGCACGGTACACGACGGGAGATAAACTGATTAAGATCGATCATCATCCCAATGAAGATCCATATGGCGATATGCGCTGGGTCGATACATCGGCAAGTTCCACAAGTGAAATGATTTATGAGTTTTACCAGTTCGGTAAAGAACAAGGCTTGAAGATGAATGATGAAGCGGCACGCCTTCTATATGCAGGCATTGTTGGCGATACAGGTCGTTTCCTATTCCAAAGTACGACTGAAAAGACATTTGCCTATGCCAGTGAGTTGATTCACTACTCGTTCTCCCGCCCTCAGTTATATCAGGAGATGTATGACGTCGAGGAAAGCATAGTCCGGTTGAATGGCTATGTGCTGCAGCATTTTGAAATCCTTCCATATGGCACAGGGAAAATGATCATCACAAAAGATATACTTGAAAAATTCCATGCTTCTACATCTGAGGCATCTCAGCTCGTTTCCTCACTCGGTTCGATTAAAAATGTTAAGTCATGGGTCTTTTTCATTGAAGAGGATAAAGAAATCAGGGTACGTTTCCGTTCTAAAGGACCAATCATCAATACGATTGCCCGTAAATATAACGGCGGAGGCCACCCGCTTGCAGCAGGGGCTTCGATTCATTCCTGGAATGAAGTGGATAATATCCTTGCCGACATGGAAGAGTTGAATAAAGAGGAATGAAAAAATTTAAAGACCAAATCGCATATGATTTGGTCTTTAAATTTGGTAGAAATCAATTAAGCCAACATCTAAGAAGTAGTCCTTTTTAGTTTGATTTCAATATTCATTTTCGTATAAAACATGATCTCGACGACTTCAAGTTGATAGCGCTTTTTATTGATGGTCACGATCTTATTTTCTATCGATTTTTTCAAAAGCACCTTTCCGTTATAGACACTGGCGACATCTTTGGCGAGAAGAGAGGAAAGGTCGTCCTCAATCACATCCTCCGCTTCTGCAATACTCAGCCGATCCAGACTGTATTTTTCATTCGTGATGGTTACTTCCACTTCCTGAATCGTCAGGATTTCCTCATTTTTTTCGTTCAATTTTTTATAATCCTGCTCCCAAATTGCGATTTCCCCGTTTAAATCCTTGATCTCTTCTCTTTGTTCGTGAAGGGTCCGGATCTGATTCTCCTGCTGGACACCATGCATATAAAAGAAAATAACCCAGCTGATCAATCCGCCAAGTGCGGCTCCGGCAAAAAAACGCTGCCAGGTGGGAGACCTGTGATAGGGAGGAATTCTCATGGTGAAATATGCTCTTGCGTGAACCAGTTTATGATCAGTGCTCCTGTCTGTGCCCCTCCAAGTGCAGATAGAATCAATAGGACCTGCTTGACTATATCCTTCGTTTCTCCGTGGAAAATACCGCGTTCGAAATTATAGACCATATCAAAAGTACCCCCGATCGCAGCGACAATGGCCCAAATACGAAGGCTGTCCGACAGCCGGAATACAGTCGTCATCGGGGCTTGTCCAGTAAAAAAAGCCGCGAGGCCCCCGATTATCGAGCCGCCAAGCAATACGCCAAGCGATATGAAAAAGCTGTTGAGAAAGGCGGGAACAAAGGCTTCATTCATATATCATCATCCTTTTTTGCTTGATATTCTTCTATTCCATTTATATGGGAAGTTCAGAGGTAATATGATAGTCGCCGGAAATCAGGAAGTTAAATTGTATTGGTAATGAGAACATATTTTCTTTTTTTGAAATAAACACTATAATGAAAAGAAACATGCCTTACAAAGGTGGGAGAAAAAACGTGTATACTCATCTCCATATTCAGAGCGGATACAGCCTGCTGACAAGTACGGTGAAGATCACTGAACTTGTGGCCAAAGCGAAAGCGGATGGCTGTACAAGTCTTGCCTTAACCGATCGAAATGTTATGTACGGTTCGGTCTATTTTTATAAAGAATGCAAGAGACAGGGTATAAAGCCGATCATCGGCATACTTGCGGATGTCCTTGATGAACGGGAATCGCCACATGGACTTCTTTTATTGGCAAAAAGTCTACAAGGATATCAAAACCTGCTTAAAATAAGCAGTGCCATAAAAACGAAATCCCCATCAGGCATTCCGATGAATTGGCTAAAAGCCTATTCCAGGGGTTTGATTGCAATCACACCGGGTGCGGAGGGGCAAATAGAAACGCGATTGAGAGAAGAAAATCCTGAAGAAGCCAAACAGGCAGCAGGGCGATTTCTGCAAATTTTTGGTCATGATAATTTTTATGTATCCATACAGAGACTTTCGATTGCGGATGAGGAAAAAGGTAACGAAGCCATAAGTCAGTTGGCGGGAGATTTAGAGATAAAGATTGTCGCGACGAATCCGGTCTATTACTTAAATGAAAGCGATGCACTCGCACAAGAAGTCCTGTTGGCAATTGGAAATGGCGACAAGCTGGCGGATGAGACGCATACGGTTCTTGAATCAGATCAATTTTATTTGAAAAGCCGGGCTCAGATGGCAGAACTATTCCATGACAGACCGGATGCACTCGAAAATACACTGCATATTGCCGCGCAATGCAATCTGGAAATTCCATTTCATCGTTCACTGCTGCCTAAGTACCCTACTGAAGATGGAGTCACAGCCGAGGAAATGCTCGAAGCCATCTGTTTCCAAGGGCTGAAGAAAAGATTGCCGGAGCCATCCATTCAATATGAAGAGCGCCTACGATATGAATTGGATGTCATCACCAAGATGAAATTCAGCGATTACTTTTTAATCGTTTGGGATTTCATGAAATTCGCTAGGGACCATCAAATCCTG
This sequence comes from Bacillus sp. CFBP9009, assembly GCF_036541465.1. Classification (NCBI taxonomy): domain Bacteria; kingdom Bacillati; phylum Bacillota; class Bacilli; order Caryophanales; family Bacillaceae; genus Bacillus; species Bacillus sp. CFBP9009. The sequence continues at coordinate 633,435 of NZ_JAZHFU010000001.1, forward strand.
ACTGGTCCTGGAAGGGGCTCTGCCGCCGGATCGATGGTCGCTTATGTCCTGTCGATAACGGATGTCGATCCTATCGAACATTCCTTGCTGTTCGAGCGTTTCCTGAATCCGGAACGTGTCTCGATGCCTGATATCGACATTGACTTTCCGGATAACCGCCGCGAAGAAGTGATTGCCTATGTGGCGAAGAAGTACGGGGAACTTCATGTAGCACAAATCATTACATTCGGAACATTGGCTGCCAAGGCTGCGTTAAGGGACACAGGACGTGTTTTCGGCTTGAATTCAAAGGAACAGGAAGCGGTATCGAAAATGATTCCAGGCCGTCTGGGCATCACGCTTCCCGAGGCTTTCAAGGAATCGAAAAGGCTCAGGGAATTCGTTAATGAGAGTGACCTGAATCAAAAACTTTTTCAAACCGCGTTATTGCTTGAAGGTCTGCCTCGCCATGCTTCGACTCATGCTGCCGGCGTCGTCATCAGCGACCAGGCACTGACGGAGCATATTCCGATTCAGGGAGGACATGACGGAATCCACCTGACTCAATATCCAATGGACCTTCTCGAAGAACTGGGGCTTCTTAAAATGGATTTTCTTGGACTTCGCAATTTAACGCTTATCGATAATATTCTAAATAACATTAAAAAGGGAACGGGGAAAAAGCTCGACTTGTCCCATATCCCGATGGATGACCCCGAGACGTTAGCCCTTTTAGGGAGAGGAGAAACAACCGGGGTGTTTCAATTCGAATCGGATGGCATCCGAAAGGTTTTGATCAAGCTGAAACCGAACCGATTCGAGGATATCGTCGCGGTCAATGCCCTATATCGTCCAGGTCCGATGGAAAATATACCGCTGTTCATCGAGAGAAAACATGGACTGGCTCCGATTGATTACCTGCACGAGGATTTGAAGGATATCCTCGAGCCTACATACGGGGTCATCGTATATCAAGAACAAATCATGCAAATTGCCTCCCGCTTAGCCGGGTTTTCACTAGGGGAGGCTGACCTGCTCCGCCGTGCCGTTTCCAAGAAGAAGAAGGATGTACTGGATCAAGAGCGGCAGCATTTCGTGAGCGGCTCATTGAAACAAGGATATTCCGAAAAAACGGCAGATGAGATTTATTCCTTGATTGTCCGCTTCGCTAACTACGGATTCAACCGAAGCCATGCGGTGGCGTATAGTTTCATCGCTTATCAGCTTGGTTACTTGAAAACCCACCATCCGGAATATTTCATGGCAGCACTCTTGACATCGGTCGTCGGGAATGATGAAAAGATTTCGCAATATATCCGTGAAGCAAAAAAGAAAGGGATATCGGTTCTGACTCCCTCGATTAACCGGAGCGGATACCCGTTTTTACCGGAAAAGGAAGGGATCCGTTATAGCCTTGGAGCCATAAAAGGGATAGGCGGTACGGTCCTGAAAGAAATATTTGCTGCGAGGAGGCAGAAGAAGTTCGCTGATTTATTCGATTTCTGTTTGCGCGTTTCAGGGAAAATCGTAAATAGGAAAGTGTTGGAGGCGCTTGTGCATTCAGGTGCATTTGATGAATTCGGTGAAGACCGGGCAACATTGTTGGCGAGCTTGGACGTAGCGATCAATCATACGGAATTGGTTAATCCGGATGATGACCTATTCGATATGTTTTCGGATGGTGAGTTTTCACTCAAACCGAAATACAACCGAGTTGATCCCATCCCTATCGAGCACAAACTCTCATTGGAAAAAAGCGCCTTGGGGCTTTACCTGTCGAATCATCCGGTGACAAGCTACAGAGAACTTTTTCAGCACTTCGGCTGCTTGACCATAGATGAAGCTACCGATAAAAAGGAATCAAAAGTCTTACTTGGCGCATACATTACGTCGGTTAAAACAATAAGGACAAAAAAGGGCGAAGTGATGGCTTTCTTGAGCGTTAGTGATGAAGAGGGGGATATTGAAGCGGTCGTTTTTCCAAATGTTTACAAAGACCACTCTGCCGACTTGAATCATGGACAACTCGTTATGCTGCAAGGAACATTGGAAGAGCGGGATGGAAAAACACAGCTCCTGATCAGGAACGTATACCCGCTTGAAAAAGTGAAGCAGATGAAAGAGGAACAGAACGGAACGATATTCCTGAAAATTGAGGCCGGCAAGCAAACGAAGGATACACTGCAAAAAATAAAAAAAATTTTAATGCAGCATAGCGGTGAAACCAAGGTCATGCTTTTTTACGAGAGGGAAAACCGCTATGTACAGCTATCTTATTGGGATTGGGTCAATCCTTCAGATAGTCTGATGCAGGCATTATTTGACTTGGTGGGAAAAGGGAATGTGGTTTACAAGAAAGAATAACTGTTTTACAACTTAAATAGTTATGTTATATTGAAAACAGGCCGCTGTGGTCTGACCACTAGATTTCAGCATATAAGATATGGGTTATCCAATTTGTTTTAGGAGTGAAACTATGACATTAAGAGAAGAAGCATTACATATGCACCGCTTGAATCAAGGGAAATTAGAAACAGTTTCGAAAGTACCGGTAAGGAATGCAGTAGATTTAAGCCTGGCTTATTCTCCTGGTGTCGCAGAACCGTGTAAAGATATTTACGATAAGCCGGAAACCGTCTATGACTATACAATGAAGGGGAATACTGTTGCCGTTATTTCTGATGGAACGGCTGTGTTGGGACTTGGAAACATCGGTCCGGAAGCTGCTATGCCGGTTATGGAGGGAAAAGCCGTATTATTTAAAAGTTTCGCTGGAGTGGACGCTTTCCCAATCTGTTTAAAAACGACGGATGTGGACAAAATTGTAGAGACCGTTAAATTACTCGAACCGACTTTCGGTGGAGTGAACTTAGAGGACATAGCTGCACCAAATTGTTTTGAAATTGAAGAACGACTCAAGAAAGAAATGAATATTCCTGTTTTTCATGATGATCAGCACGGTACAGCCATTGTTACTGTTGCCGGTCTTGTGAACGCGTTACGACTTGTGAATAAATCTATGTCGGAAATTAAAGTGGTGGCGAATGGAGCAGGCGCTGCGGGCATTGCCATCATTAAATTGCTTTATAGCTATGGAGTTCGTGACATCATCATGTGTGATACGAAGGGTGCCATTTATGAGGGCCGTTCGACAGGTATGAATGATACAAAAGAACAAGTGGCGAAAGTCACCAATCGAAATAAGGTTTCAGGACCTTTGGAAACTGTCATTCAAAACGCAGATGTATTTATCGGTGTTTCTGCCGCAGGTGCATTGACAAAAGAAATGGTTTCTTCGATGAATCGGGATGCGATCATTTTCGCAATGGCTAATCCAGATCCGGAAATCATGCCGGAAGATGCGAAAGCAGCGGGTGCCAAGGTTGTAGGAACAGGCCGTTCGGATTTCCCGAATCAGGTCAATAACGTCCTGGCTTTCCCAGGGATTTTCCGTGGTGCCTTGGATGTACGTGCAACACATATCAATGAAAAAATGAAGGTTGCTGCAGTACAAGCCATTGCCGGTTTAATACAGGAACATGAGTTAAACGAAGACTACGTTATCCCTGCTCCATTTGATGAGAGGGTAGCACCTGCCGTTGCGGCTGCTGTTGCCAAGGCAGCGATGGAAACGGGAGTGGCTAGAATTAATGTAGATCCCGAAGAAATTAAAGAAAAAACAAGGAAATTAGCGATCATTGGAAAAAGTGAGGAATAATTAATTTGGCAGGTCGTACATCTTCATCCAAAATTTATCTCGATGTAGTTGAGAGCCTACGTAGCATGATTGAAGCGGACAGCCTCCTGCCGGGAGATAAAATCCCATCAGAACGGGAGTTATCGGATCGTTTTAATGTAGGCCGTTCCTCTGTCCGTGAAGCATTGCGTGCCTTAGAGCTATTAGGATTAATAGAAACAAGGCGTGGTGAAGGGACGTTTATCAGGGATTTCCAGGAGCATAAGCTAGTCGAGCTTCTGGGAACCTTTTTTTTGCAAGATAAAAAAGTACAAGAAGATTTGTCTGAGACGAAAAGGCTGATTGAAATTGACTGTTTGCGAATCGTCGCCTTTTTCGCTACGGCTGAGGACATCAAAAGATTAATGGTCTGGGTCAAAGCGGATGAGTTTCATGATGATGATTTCTTTTTAAGGATTGCCATTTTGAATCGCAATCGATTGCTGGAAAGAATTTGGCGCATTGTCAACAGCTATGCTAGAACATCAGAGATGGTACAGGGTAATGTGAAAAAAGAAGATTATCTGTCACTTCTTACATATTTGCTCGAACGTGATGAAGAAAAAGCCATCGAAACGTATCTTATTAGAATTAGAAATATGTCGAAGGACGAGTGACACCTTTTTACACGATACTAATTTTATTTCTGATATAGTTTGTACCAAGTATCATAAAATAGATAATTGGTGGTAAAGGGAGGATTAAGCTTGCTTAAAGAGCTATTTGCGAAGTCTAAGAAGAAATATGCAACGGTTCCTTTAGATCGGGAGAAACAAGATGTACCAGAAGGAATCATGACAAAGTGCACCGGCTGTAAAAAAATCATGTATACAAAAGAATTGGTGAAAAACAAGAAAGTTTGTTTACATTGCGGGCATCACCATCCGATGTCTTCCCATGAGCGCATCGAATTTTTATTCGACGCCGGCAGTTTTAATGAATTTGATAAAGAAATGATTTCCGTTAACCCGCTTGAATTTCCGGATTACTTAGAAAAATTGGAAAAAGATAGAAAGAAAGCCAAGATTAATGAGGCGGTTGTCACAGGAGTTGGAAGCATTAATGGGTACCAAGTTTCAACAGCCATCATGGATTCGAATTTCCGGATGGGGAGCATGGGATCCGTTGTTGGGGAAAAAATTACCCGTGCCATTGAACGTGCAGGTGAATTGAAGATTCCGTTCATCATATTTACGGCATCAGGCGGCGCTCGGATGCAGGAGGGTGTTTTAAGCTTGATGCAAATGGCAAAGACAAGTGCAGCACTCAAGATATTCAGCAATGAAGGCGGACTGATCATATCAATGATGACCCATCCTACCACAGGTGGGGTTTCGGCAAGTTTCGCGTCACTTGGCGATATTAATCTAGCCGAACCTGGAGCCCTTATTGGTTTTGCGGGAAGAAGGATCATTGAACAGACGATCCATGAAGAGCTTCCTGAAGATTTCCAAACGGCTGAATTCTTGATGAAGCACGGCCAATTGGATGCGGTCGTCAAACGTACGGAAATGAAGGAAACCTTGACGACGATCCTTAAAATCCATGCCCCGGGCGGTGAGTGGTTATGATTTACGAATTGGAGTTCGAGCGTCCCATTACGGACCTGAGAAATAAGATTAAAGAGCTAAAGTCGATTTCGAAGGATGCTGATGTAGACCTTACAGCTGAAATCGAAACATTGGAAAAGCGTTTAGAGAAGCTGGAAGTCGATATTTATAACCACCTTAAACCGTGGGATCGTGTTCAGATTGCCCGGCATCCAGCACGTCCGACGACTCTTGATTACATTCCGCTATTATTCAATGAATTCATCGAGTTTCATGGTGATCGTTATTATGGGGATGATGAAGCGATTGTCGCTGGAATCGCGCAATTTGATGGACTTGCCGTGACGGTCATCGGCCATCAACGAGGTAAGGATACGAAGGAAAACATCCGTCGTAACTTTGGCATGCCCCATCCTGAAGGCTACCGAAAAGCATTGCGTCTGATGAAACAGGCTGAAAAATTCAACCGGCCGATCATTTGTTTCATTGATACGAAGGGAGCTTTCCCTGGTAAAGCTGCTGAAGAGCGCGGGCAAAGTGAAGCCATTGCGAAAAACCTTTTCGAAATGGCAGGGCTGAAGGTACCGGTAATCAGTATAGTCATCGGTGAAGGCGGAAGCGGAGGTGCATTGGCACTTGGCGTCGGAGACCGAATTTTCATGCTTGAGAACTCAACATATTCGGTAATTTCCCCAGAAGGGGCTGCAGCCTTGCTGTGGAAGGATGCCTCCCAGGCTAAGAGGGCTGCGGAATCGATGAAAATCACTGCTCCCGACTTAAACCGCTTAGGAGTCATCGATGAAATCATTCCTGAAGTGAGGGGCGGCGCCCATCGGGATTCGAATTTACAGGCTGAAGCCATCAAGGATATCCTGAAACGTTCATTCAAGGAACTTCTGCCATTGAATAGTGATGATCTTATCAACCAGCGTTATATGAAATTCAAGAAAATCGGTGAATATGAATTTGCAAAACAACCTGAGGGCGAACCTAAGGAAGTGGAACAGCATTCATAAACACATTTTGTAAATGGAAAAACGTGCTGCCTAGGGCAACACGTTTTTTCATCCTTTCATGGGCGCAAATGTATTCATTACCGAAACGAGTAAAGAATATGGTTTGTGTGTAGAATGTAAACTTTTACGCCATTTTACTTCAATTTCTGAAGAGAATCGGTTAGGCTTATAACATCAAGTGAGCATAAGTGAAACAAGTACTGCTTATTGAGGCATGAAAAAGGGTACAATGATATAATGGAGCTTGAAATTGATTAGTGCTGTAGAGAGGTGACATTTATGAAAAGAATAGGTGTATTGACAAGTGGAGGAGATTCTCCAGGAATGAATGCGGCAGTCCGAGCAGTTGTCCGGAAAGCAATTTTTCATGAAATTGAGGTCTTCGGGATTTATCATGGTTATCAGGGTCTAATAAATGGAAATATAAAGAAGCTTGAACTTGGGTCGGTCGGGGATATCATCCATCGAGGCGGCACGATGTTACATACGGCTCGCTGTCCGGAATTTAAGACAGAGGAAGGCCAGCTGAAAGCGATTGAACAATTGAATAAACTTGGTATCGAGGGCATTGTCATAATTGGTGGCGATGGTTCTTACCGCGGAGCGAAAGCTTTAACGGAAAGGGGCTTTCCTTGTATCGGAGTTCCTGGAACAATTGATAATGACATACCGGGTACGGACTTTACGATTGGTTTCGATACGGCCCTGAATACAGTCATCGATGCTATCGATAAAATTCGGGATACGGCTACTTCTCATGAAAGGACTTATGTAGTTGAAGTGATGGGAAGAGATGCCGGCGATATTGCTCTTTGGGCTGGATTGGCTGGCGGAGCTGAAACGATTCTTTGTCCTGAATATGAATATGAAATAGATGATTTGATTGGAAAGCTGAACCGCGGACATGACCGAGGGAAAAAGCACAGTATCATCATAGTAGCTGAAGGTGTTGGAAGTGCCGTTGATATCTCCAGGAGTATTGAGGCGAAAGCAGGAATTGAAACCCGTGTAACTGTCCTGGGCCATGTTCAGCGCGGGGGATCTCCTTCGGCTAATGACCGGGTATTGGCAAGCCGCCTTGGAGCAAGAGCGGTTGAATTGCTTCTTGAAGGAAAAGGAGGCAGGGCTGTAGGGATAGAACAAAATCAACTTGTTGATTATGATATCATCGAAGCCCTTGCTAAACCTCATACAATTGACAAGAAGATGTATGATTTATCTGCAGAGCTATCGATTTAATCATTATTGATAGGAATTGCTTTTTAAAGAATTGGGTATTTAAATAGAAGACATAAAACACTGCGCCCCTGTCTTCAAAAGGTGGACAGGCGGCGAGTTTTCCTTAAAGGAGGATGACACATGCGTAAAACCAAGATTGTTTGTACGATTGGACCCGCGAGTGAAAGTATAGAAAAGCTGGTTCAATTAATAGAAGCAGGGATGAATGTGGCACGTCTTAATTTTTCTCATGGAAATCATGAAGAACATGCCGCTAGAATCCGCAATATAAGGGAAGCTAGCGAAAAAACGGGTAAACAGGTTGCCATCCTGTTGGATACAAAAGGACCTGAAATACGGACAAATAATATGGAAAATGATTCCATAGAGCTTGTAGCCGGAAATGACGTCATTATTTCCATGAATGAAGTTCTGGGAACACCTGAAAAATTCTCCATTACCTATGAAGGGCTTCTGCATGATGTCCACCCAGGATCTAAAATCCTTTTGGATGATGGATTGATCGGGCTTGAAGTGTTGAAGATAGATCAGGTAAGAAAAGAAATCCATACGAAAATCTTGAATAGCGGTACACTTAAGAACAAAAAAGGCGTGAATGTTCCTGGAGTTTCGGTAAACCTGCCTGGCATAACGGAGAAAGATGAACAGGATATCCTTTTTGGAATCGAACAGGGTATCGACTTCATTGCTGCCTCATTTGTACGCAGGGCTTCCGACGTGCTTGAAGTTAGTGAATTATTACAGCAAAATGGAGCGGAACATATTCAAATCATCCCTAAAATTGAAAATCAAGAGGGCGTAGACCGTCTTGATGAAATTTTGGAAGTTTCAGATGGTTTGATGGTAGCACGTGGAGACTTGGGAGTGGAAATTCCTGCAGAAGAAGTGCCATTAGTCCAAAAACAAATGATCAAAAAATGTAATAATGCTGGGAAACCAGTCATAACGGCTACACAAATGCTCGATTCGATGCAGCGTAACCCAAGGCCGACCCGTGCAGAAGCAAGTGATGTGGCCAATGCCATATTTGATGGAACGGATGCAATCATGCTTTCTGGTGAAACAGCTGCTGGAACCTATCCTGTCGAAGCGGTGCAAACGATGCATAACATTGCTTCACGTGCTGAAACTGCCCTTGATTATCGGGATATATTATCAGTCAGAAGCAAAGTGAACCGTCATAATGTCACTGATGCTATTGGCCAATCCGTTGCCCACACCGCGCTTAATCTTAATGCAGGGGCAATCATCACCCCTACAGAAAGCGGTCATACGGCAAGGATGATTTCCAAATACCGCCCTAAAGCACCGATCATTGCGGTTACATCCAATGATCATGTTACAAGAGGGCTTGCATTGGTTTGGGGAGTCTATCCGCAGATTGGTCCAAAAGCAACGACTACCGATGAAATGCTTCAAACCGCAATAGATGAAAGCTTGCATTCTGGCTTAGTTTCCCATGGGGATTTAGTCGTCATTACAGCCGGTGTGCCTGTAGGTGAAACAGGTACGACTAACTTGATGAAAATTCATGTGTTAGGAGAGGTTCTTTTGAAGGCTCAAGGAATCGGCAGGAAATCAGCTAAAGGTGAAGTGGTTATCGCTAAGAATGCCAAGGAAGCTTTGGAAAAAGTGACGGAAGGCTCTGTATTGGTTACGATCGGTTCGGACCGCGAAATGATGCCGGCGATTGAAAAGTGTGCGGCATTGATTACGGAAGAAGGCGGTTTGACAAGCCATGCAGCTGTTGTAGGAGTCACGTTGGGCATACCGGTCATCGTTGGGGCGGAGGACGCGACCAAGGTTTTCAAGGATGGTCAAAGAATAACAGTCGATGCAGGTCGTGGAGTCATTTATGATGGACATGCCAACGTACTGTAAAACGAAATTTTGGCTGATTCCGTGCCAATGAGGTAAGATGGATGTACCGCACCAGAAATGGGCTGTGCAGGAGGAATGTAGATGAAATATTTTTTAATGTTTATCATTGCGATGCCGGTCGTTGAAATTATTGTCCTTTTGCTGTCAGGCAATCTGATTGGTTTTTGGCCAACGCTGTTCCTGATTGTAGCCACAGGTTTGATCGGAGCCTATTTGGCTAAACGGCAAGGGATGGAAACATGGAAAAAGGCACAGGAACAGATTCGTTACGGAATGATGCCAGGAAATGAAATCATTGATGGAATCTGTATCTTTATCGGAGCTGCACTGTTGCTGTCCCCTGGGCTCATCTCGGATATCATGGGATTGATCCTTGTGTTTCCGCCAACCCGGAATCTCCTCAAACCGATTGTTATCCGATTTATCATGAACAGAATGAATAAAGGGAAAGTTACTATCATTCGGCATAAATAATATAAGGCTGTCTAAAGGCTCAAGCTTTTAGGCAGCCTTTTTGGTCTGGAAAAAAGGTCAAACAAAAGCATCCAAGTTTTTATAGGGTGCTTTTTTGCTTTTCATTGAAATGGGAGCTTCAATGTAAATCGGATTTTGCCTGTTTCACCATTAAATGATGAATTCCATGAGAATGAAATGTGTATAATAACAGGATTTAAAAATTATTAACCCCTTTGAAACATTGGTAAATCAGGCTTTTTCATGCTAAAAAATCTTTTTTTAGATTTTTTAGAAAAAACTGGTGACAAATTTATACAACGTGTTATATAATACAAACAGGAAATAAAACAACTGTATTATAACATAGGAGTTGGAAAGGATGTGGAGAGGCGACATGATTACGGAAGCAAAAGGCTTACAAATTACAGGCAGCATTAAGCCAGGATATGAACAAATACTTACAACGGATGCTCTTCAATTCATCGAAAGAATTGAACGGCATTTCAGTGGAAGAAGGGCAGAACTTCTGGAACGTCGGAAAAGCGTTCAGGAAGAACTGAATCAAGGCAAGCTTCCAGATTTCCTTGAAGAAACGAAGCATATTCGTGAAAGTGATTGGACAATTGAGCCCCTCCCGAATGATTTGCAGGACCGCAGGGTTGAAATCACTGGACCTGTCGATCGCAAAATGATCATTAATGCCATGAACTCAGGTGCCAATGTATTCATGGCGGACTTTGAAGATGCCAATTCACCCACTTGGGAGAATTGCATTGATGGTCAATTGAATCTGCGCGATGCAATCCGTGGAACCATTTCATTTAAAAATCCAAATGGCAAAGTGTATGAATTAAATGAAAGAACAGCTGTCCTAAAGGTAAGGCCGCGCGGCTGGCATTTAGAGGAAAAACATGTCCTTTTGGATGGACAGCCTATATCAGCCAGCATTTTTGACTTTGGACTGTACTTTTACCACAACGCAAAAGCATTGATCGAAAAACAAAGCGGTCCATACTTTTACTTACCAAAAATGGAAAGCCATCTCGAAGCAAGATTATGGAATGAAATATTCGTATATGCACAGAACGATTTGAGGATTCCGCAAGGAACCATCAAGGCAACGGTCTTGATAGAAACGATTCTTGCTGCATTCGAAATGGACGAAATTCTGTACGAGCTGAAAGAACATTCGGCAGGCCTGAACTGTGGCCGCTGGGATTATATCTTTAGTTTCCTGAAAAAATTCCGTCACTCGGATGACGTTATCTTCCCAGACAGGCAGCAGGTCACGATGACCGTCCCGAATATGAGGGCATATTCCCTGCTGGCAATCAAAACATGTCACACTCGTAATGCTCCTGCAATTGGCGGGATGGCCGCGCAAATTCCTGTTAAAAATGATCCGGTTAAGAACGATGAGGCTTTTGCGAAAGTAAGGGCAGATAAAGAACGCGAAGCAAGAGACGGTCATGATGGAACATGGGTTGCCCACCCAGGTATGGTAAGCACGGCAAAAGAGGTTTTTGACCTGCTCGTCCCAAAACCGAATCAAATTTTCCGAAAACGGGAAGATGTCCATGTAACAGCTCAAGAGCTGCTTGCTGTACCGGAAGGAACGATCACAGAGGCAGGATTAAGGACGAATATTAACGTAGGCATCCAATATATCGCCTCTTGGCTAAGCGGCAGAGGTGCGGCACCCATCAATAACTTAATGGAAGATGCTGCAACCGCTGAAATTTCAAGAGCTCAAGTCTGGCAATGGATCCGTCATCCAAAAGGCATTCTCGAAGATGGCAGGAAAATAACCGAGGAATTATTCCATCAAATCAAAGAAGAAGAATTGGCGGTCATTAAATCGGAAGTAGGGGAAGAAACTTTCATATCAGGAAAGTTTGAAGAGTCTACTAAACTATTTGAACAATTGATAGAAGCGGATGACTTTGCAGATTTCTTAACCAACGCGGCATACGAAAAATTATCTTAATATTCAAAAAATATATTATAAATTAGGAGGAAATAATGATGATGAATGAGAGAGCGCAAAAATTACAACAAAGCTGGGAAAATGACTCACGGTGGACTGGTATTAAACGTCCTTATACGGCCGAAGAAGTTATTAAACTAAGAGGTTCCATCGATATTGAACAAACATTGGCACGCCGTGGTTCTGAAAAACTATGGAATTTATTGAATACAGAGGATTTCATCAACGCATTAGGAGCATTGACTGGTAACCAAGCCATGCAGCAGGTGAAAGCTGGTTTAAAAGCAATCTACTTAAGCGGCTGGCAAGTGGCGGCAGATGCTAACATCGCAGGGCAAATGTACCCTGACCAAAGCTTATATCCAGCCAACTCCGTGCCGCAAGTGGTTAAACGCATTAATCAAACACTTCAGCGTGCAGACCAAATCAGCTTTGCTGAAGGAAAAAATGATATCGATTGGTTCGCTCCAATCGTGGCGGATGCTGAAGCAGGCTTTGGCGGTTCCCTTAACGTTTTCGAATTAATGAAAGGCATGATCGAAGCTGGAGCGGCAGGCGTTCACTTTGAAGACCAGCTTTCTTCCGAGAAAAAATGTGGTCACCTAGGCGGGAAAGTCCTTCTTCCAACCCAAACGGCAGTACGTAATTTAGTTTCCGCCCGATTGGCAGCCGACGTAATGGGTACACCGACTATCTTGATTGCCCGTACGGATGCTGATGCTGCAGATTTGATCACCGATGATATTGATCCGGTCGATGCACCATTCATCACGGGTGAAAGGACTCCAGAAGGATTCTACCGCACGAACGCAGGTCTTGACCAAGCAATTGCAAGAGGTCTTGCTTATGCTCCATATGCCGACCTTATCTGGTGTGAGACTTCTGAACCTAATCTAGCGGATGCTCGCCGCTTTGCCGAAGCGATCCATGCAGAGTTCCCGGGCAAACTGCTTGCTTACAATTGTTCACCATCATTTAACTGGAAAGCGAAATTAAGTGATGAAGAGATTGCCAATTATCAAGTGGAATTGGGTAAATTGGGTTACAAATTCCAATTCGTTACACTTGCAGGCTTCCACTCATTGAACCATAGCATGTTCAATCTTGCTCTTGGTTATAAAGACCGCGGCATGGCTGCATACTCAGAACTTCAACAAGCGGAGTTCGCTAGTGAGCCCGACGGCTATACAGCAACACGTCATCAGCGTGAAGTGGGAACTGGTTACTTTGATGAAGTGGCACAAGTCGTTTCTGGTGGAACATCATCCACTACAGCACTTGCAGGTTCCACTGAAACAGAACAATTCGAGACGTCAAAATAATTTAGCTTAAAACCAAAGATCCGCCTTGTACCCGAGGCGGATTTTTAAATGGAAATCGGTGAATGCTAAGAATATTCTTGATCACTTAAGTGGTTTTCTTTGTATCCCCGATGATGAAAGTCCATATGGCCTTGAAGACATTTGCACGCTGAAGTGTATTGAATATGACAAGCACTACAGGTCCTGCAATCAGACCTAGGAATCCGATCAATTTGAAGCCGATGAACAAGGCGATGAGAGTGGCAAGCGGATCCAAACCAATACTGGAAGAAAGTACTTTTGGTTCTATTAGCTGACGTTGGACAACGACGATTATGTAAAGGACGGACAAACCGATTGCGAGACTTGTATTGCCGGCGATGAATTCAAAGATGATCCATGGGATGAAAATCGTACCTGTCCCTAAATAGGGGATGATATCGACCAGCCCGCATATCAGGGCAATGGTAATTGAATAATTCACCCCTAAAATGAGAAATCCGATTAAAATCGTGACAGTCGTCAATGAAACAAGAGTGAATTGTGCCCGGATAAACCCGAACAAAGCCCTTTTCAAATCCTTGAATAAACGCTTTGCACCCGCAAAAATCTTATCAGGCAACACTTTTCCGGTCATTCGGCCAAAGGTATCCCAATCTTTGCTGATGAAGAAAGTGCCCAGCAAGGTAAAAAGGAGTGCTGTTGCTGTAGTTGGAAACCATCCAATGATTGTGGGGATGTTCTTCAAGAAAGCTTGAATGAAGCCGCTTACTCCGGTAGTGATGGACTCACCGATATTTTGGATATTCTTGAGGACAGTGTCTTGCTGTTCGATATCCAAATTATTGAACATGGCAGCTATTTGATTATATAAAGGGATGACGGTAGTCGCGATGTATGTTTCTATATAATCCACGATGGTTTCAATGTGTTTCGGGATGACTCCGGCAAGGTAATTGGTTCCTGAAATGATCTCGGCAACCAGTAAGGTGATAAGACCTGCAAATAAAAGGAAAATGAGTAACAGGGAAACGAATACAGCCAATCCTCGGGGCAACCTCCCTTTCCTTTCGAAAAAAGTGACCAGGGGATTCATCAAGAAAGCGATTATCATGGCAATGATGAATGGATATGTATATTTAGATAAATAAAACACGGCAATCCCGCCTAAAATTACCCCTCCAACGACCAGTAAAGAGCGAATGAAACGATACATATATACCGGATTCAAGTCATATCCTCCTTCAATCATAAAGTTTGTATTATAATTGTAACGATGATGGAAAAGAAAGGAAAGATTCTTTCATCCTTCGGCTTAACTTTTTTCGCCGATGCATCGTTCCATAAATCATTTTTCTCCTAGGAAACAAGGGAGTTTGTTATGTTAAAATAACAAAAAAGAAAGGAAGAAGGTGAAGGGATTATGATCAACGGTCCTGTCGTATTTTTAATTCTGCTTGCTGCAATCGGTTGGTTTGGGAAAAATACCTCACTGATCATGGCTGCGGGTTTTCTTTTAATCATGAAACTGATTGGCCTTGATGCCAAAGTGTTTCCATACCTGGAAGCGAAAGGAATCAACCTGGGCGTTACGATCATTACGATTTCCGTACTCATACCAATAGCAAACGGGGCGATAGGTTTCAAGGAACTAGGAGACGCCATAAAATCTCCTTATGCCTGGATTGCGCTTGCATCTGGAATAGCCGTTGCGCTCATAGCAAAAAATGGGATTACGCTCCTATCACATGATCCGCACATTACCACGGCTCTTGTTTTTGGGACGATTCTTGCGGTCGCATTATTCAAAGGTGTGGCTGTCGGTCCGTTAATCGGGGCGGGAATTGCTTATTTATGCATGCAGATCTTCAATTTCTTTAAATGAAGCGAGTGGCTAAGGGTAGAAAAGTCCGTCAGTCCTGGGAATATAAATTTTCTATTTAATGTTTCATTTATTCTGCTTTGAGGCAAATTTTTAAATAAACCGTTATGAATCGCATTAAAATAAGCAAGAGAATATGTAGCTAATTTTTCTAATAAAATAATAATTTTTTCACATTTTAAGTGCTTTTCATTCCCAAAAAAGTGTTTATTGTTTATAATAATCATGTAACTGCTCTGATTTATTAAAATTGCGATTCAGAATATCATTGATATTTTTGAGGAATCTTAAAAAAAAGATGTAGTTATTGAGCAAGCGCTCACTAGGAATAGCTACAAGCATTATTTTTAGAATTTCGTATTAAAGATTATCGTACATTTTATATTGTTGGGGTCATATTCTGTGAACGCTTCCAATACAAGATGTATGTCTTCTGCTAAAAAATAGATGGTTGTTTACAAAAGCTAATTTCTTGGAAGCGCTACATTTATACGCTAATAGCAAGGGCATAGGGGAATATCTAGGAAAAGGAGAGATTTAGTATGACAGCAACAAAAGGTCTTGAAGGTGTGGTAGCAACAACTTCATCAGTAAGCTCCATTATCGATGACACATTAACGTATGTAGGTTATGACATCGATGATTTGGCTTCAAACGCAACATTCGAGGAAGTAATCTATCTTTTATGGCACGGAGCTCTTCCGAACAAAAGCCAACTAGAAGAATTAACTAAACAACTTGCTGAAAATGCTGAAATTCCAGCTGAAGTGGTTAATCACTTCAAAACATACCCAATTGATAAAGTACATCCAATGGGAGCTCTTCGCACTGCAGTATCTCTTCTTGGTCTTTATGATGAAGAAGCAGATGTAATGAGTGAAGACGCTAACTATCGTAAAGCAATCCGCATCCAAGCAAAAATCCCTACATTGGTAACAACTTTCGCTCGCGTCCGTCAAGGGAAAGAAGCTGTTGCTCCACGTACAGATTTAAGCTTTGCTGCTAACTTCTTATATATGTTAAGCGGTAACGAACCAACGGCAATCGAAGAAGAAGCATTCAACAAAGCATTGGTTCTTCATGCTGACCATGAATTAAACGCTTCTACATTCACTGCACGCGTTTGTGTGGCTACATTAGCTGATATCTATTCTGGTGTAACTGCTGCCATCGGCGCTTTAAAAGGCCCACTTCACGGCGGAGCTAACGAACAAGTCATGAAAATGCTTACAGAAATTGGTTCAGTTGATAACGTTGAGCCATATATCAACGAAAAATTAGCCAATAAAGAAAAAATCATGGGCTTTGGCCACCGTGTATACCGTAAAGGTGATCCTCGTGCTAAACACCTTAAAGAAATGTCACAAAAACTGACTGAACTTACTGGACAACCGCAATATTATGATATGTCCATCAAAATTCATGAAATCGTAACCGGTCAAAAAAACCTTCCGCCGAACGTGGATTTCTATTCTGCTTCTGTATACCATAGTTTAGGTATCGAGCATGACCTATTTACACCAATCTTTGCTGTAAGCCGTGCTTCAGGCTGGATCGCTCATATCCTTGAGCAATATTCAAACAACCGCCTTATCCGTCCGCGTGCAGAGTATGTTGGACCAGGTATGCAAAAATACGTACCGATTGAAAACCGCTAATTAAAAGTTTTTTCGAAAAATCATTTTTTATTTCATCGAATTTGTAGTAAATTAATAGATGTGAGTAAAAAAGGTTAGTGGTTCTGCCTTATTTAATGGCAGGCCATCTAACCTTTGAATTTGAATCGGAGGTAAGAGACATGACACAAAGCCAAAAAATCACAGTTACTAACGGTGCTCTTAACGTACCAAACAATCCAATCGTTCCTTATATTGAGGGAGACGGAATCGGTCCTGACATCTGGGCTGCAGCATCCCGCGTTTTAGACGCAGCAGTTGAAAAAGCTTACAATGGCGAAAAGAAAATCGAATGGAAAGAAGTTTTAGCTGGACAAAAAGCATTTGACCAAACGGGCGAATGGCTTCCACAAGAAACTCTTGATGTCATTAACGAATATCTAATCGCTATTAAAGGACCTCTTACAACTCCAATCGGCGGCGGTATCCGTTCATTGAACGTTGCATTGCGTCAAGTTTTGGACTTATTCGTATGTCTTCGTCCAGTACGTTACTTTGAAGGTGTACCTTCACCAGTTAAACGTCCAGAAGACACTGACATGGTCATCTTCCGTGAAAACACTGAAGACATCTATGCTGGTATCGAATATGCAAAAGGTTCTGACGAAGCTAAGAAATTAATCGAATTCCTGCAAAATGAATTCGGTGTTACAAACATCCGTTTCCCTGAAACTTCAGGTATCGGAATCAAACCGATTTCAGAAGAAGGAACAAAACGTCTTGTTCGCTCTGCACTTAACTATGCGATCAAAGAAGGCCGTAAGTCATTAACGCTTGTTCATAAAGGTAACATCATGAAATTCACGGAAGGTGCATTCAAAACTTGGGGTTATGAAGTTGCAGAACAAGAATTCGCCGATAAAGTGTTCACATGGAACCAATATGACAAAATTAAAGATGCTGAAGGCACTGAAGCTGCTAACAAAGCACAATCTGCTGCTGAAGCTGAAGGCAAAATCATCGTTAAGGATTCCATTGCTGATATCTTCTTACAACAAATCCTGACTCGTCCTAAAGAGTTTGATGTTGTTGCAACAATGAACTTGAACGGAGATTACATTTCTGATGCATTAGCTGCACAAGTTGGCGGAATCGGTATCGCTCCAGGAGCAAACATCAACTACGAAACTGGACATGCCATCTTCGAAGCAACTCACGGAACGGCTCCTAAATATGCTGGTCTTGATAAAGTTAACCCATCTTCAGTTCTTCTTTCAGGCGTTCTTTTACTTGAGCACCTTGGCTGGAACGAAGCTGCAAACAGCATCACAAAATCAGTGGAACAAACAATCGCTTCTAAAGTTGTTACATACGACTTTGCCCGCCTAATGGAAGGTGCAACAGAAGTTAAATGTTCTGAGTTCGCAGACGAGCTTATCAAAAACCTTAAATAATTCATCATATGCTTTCTGGAAAAGTGCCTGAACGGGCTGCTTTTCCAGGAGGCTTATATATATTTTCAAGAGAATGTTAAAAGTATTCCAAAAGTATTTATATATTTTAAGGAGGAAATAACATGTCTAAACGTAAAAAAATCACAGTGGTAGGTGCTGGATTCACTGGCGCTACAGCTGCATTCCTTGCAGCTCAAAAAGAACTTGGGGATATCGTTTTGGTTGATATTCCGCAAGCTGAAAACCCTACAAAAGGTAAAGCCCTTGATATGGCGGAAGCAGGACCTGTTCTAGGTTTCGATGCTAATATCATCGGTACATCCGACTATGCAGAAACTGCTGATTCCGACGTAGTGATCATCACTGCCGGAATTGCCCGTAAGCCCGGCATGAGCCGTGACGACTTAGTTCAAACTAACCAAAAAGTTATGAAATCAGTAACAAAAGAAGTAGTTAAATATTCCCCTAATACAACAATCATCGTTTTGACTAACCCTGTAGATGCAATGACTTACACTGTATACAAAGAATCTGGTTTCCCTAAAGAACGCGTTATCGGACAATCAGGTGTACTTGATACAGCTCGTTTCCGCACTTTCGTAGCTCAAGAATTAAACTTATCCGTTAAAGATGTAACTGGTTTCGTACTTGGCGGACACGGAGACGATATGGTCCCTCTAGTGCGTTACTCTTATGCAGGCGGAATTCCTTTGGAAACATTGATCCCTCAAGATCGTTTAGAAGCAATAGTGGCTCGTACCCGCACCGGCGGCGGAGAAATCGTAAACCTTCTTGGAAACGGAAGCGCATATTATGCACCAGCTGCATCTCTAGTGGAAATGGCTGAAGCGATCCTTAAAGATCAACGTCGCGTTCTTCCATCCATCGCTTATCTTGAAGGTGAATACGGCTTTGAAGGTATTTACCTTGGAGTGCCGACTGTACTTGGTGCAAACGGTATTGAACAAATCATTGAACTTGATTTGACTGAAGATGAAAAGGCTGCACTTTCAAAATCAGTCGAATCAGTTAAAGCTGTTATGCAAGTCCTTCAATAAGAGATCATGAATAGACTGCCCGGATATTGGAAGAAAAGGCCAAGGCCTTTTTCCGACTCCGGGCAGTTTTTTAATCCGCTTCAAAAGAATCCTGGAAATTATAATCTCCCTGCTGAAGATAGGAATAACTTTATTTTGGTTTTTTTTATGTGTAATTTTCATATAATATTCTTTATAATGGAATTGGATGAGTAGACCAAGGAATTGGTCTTTTGGGTAATACATAATTCAGGAGGATCTAATGTCAAAGAAAATTCTCGTAGTGGATGATGAGCAATCAATAGTTACCTTACTTCAGTACAATTTAGAACAATCAGGCTATACGGTTATCACAGCTTTGGATGGAGAACAAGGGCTGGAGGCTGCCGTGGATATACGCCCCGATTTAGTGGTATTGGATTTGATGCTGCCTAAAATGGACGGGCTTGAAGTATGTAAGCAGCTTCGCCAGCAAAAAATCAATATACCGATCTTGATGCTGACAGCTAAGGACGATGAATTTGACAAGGTGCTGGGACTGGAACTAGGGGCGGATGATTACTTGACCAAGCCATTTAGTCCCAGGGAGGTAGTGGCACGGATTAAAGCCATTTTAAGAAGATCCCAGTTGCAATCGAACGGAAGTGAGTCAAGTCAGGATCAGGAAGATGGTCTCTTGAAATTAGGGGAATTGAAAGTGTTCCCGGAACGATACGAAGCATTCTTTGATGAACAGCAATTAGAATTGACTCCAAAGGAATTTGAATTACTTTTATACTTGGCGAAGAATAAAGGAAGAGTGCTGACCAGGGATCAACTGCTCAGTGCGGTATGGAATTATGATTTCGCGGGAGACTCACGGATCGTCGATGTCCATATTAGCCATCTTCGTGAAAAAATAGAGAAAGATACAAAAAAACCTCTCTATATTAAAACGATAAGGGGCTTGGGGTATAAGCTTGAGGAGCCTAAAAAAGAATGACGACCTATCGTAAAAAGCTCTTATATACCCTCATCACATTGGTGATGGTCGTCCTGATGGCCGTGGGCTTTTTATTAGGACACTTGTTCAAAAGTTATTATATTAAAACGTTCAATGAGCGTATACAGAACGAAACATTTTTCATTTCTACATATATTCAGGAGCATGGCGGAATCGAGTCCTTTTTGGAAAAAGGGAAGACGGCAAAATTGACACCCCTTTTAGATTCGAATTTAACCATTCTCTCCACGAGTGGGGAAATATTATACGATTCCACATCATCCAATGAAATACTTAAAAGCCATGCCAATGTCCTTCGCAAAATAACTTTGGAAAAAGGGCTTAAGCATGGGGAAGGGTATGAAGTGGTCGAAGGGGAATCGGACCTCCATTATTATTGGAAGACGGTTGAAAAGGGTGGCGAGATTGAAGGCTTTGTCGTCCATAGCAATGAAATAGAGGCCATCCATCAAGTGAATAAACAAATGTGGCAAATATTGATCATTTGTTTAGGGGTTGCCTTGATCATCATTCTCATGCTTGCGAGCAAAATCACTTCATATTATACCCGTCCGATCGAAGAGGCGACGATGGCAGCCATTGAACTGGCAAAAGGGAATTACGGAACCCGGACATTCGGGCGGCATTCCGATGAAACGGGAATGCTGACAACTTCCTTGAACATATTGGCGAGGAACCTTCAGGAAACAGAGGTAGCGAGGGAAATGAATCAGGATCGTTTGGAAGCACTTGTTGAAAATATCGGTAGTGGAGTCTTGCTGATAGACAGTAAAGGGTATACGACCTTAATCAACCGGGAATTCAAGAAAAGCTTCCATGTGAACGCCGCTACGTTTTTGTTTCAGGAATATTATTCGGTCATTAAAGATCAGGAAGTGATAGCCATCATCGAAGAGATCTTTCGAACGGAAAAAACGATAAAACGACAGGTGAAGATACCGCTTGCCATAGAACGTAAGCATTTTGAGATTTACGGGGCTCCGATTATCGGGAATCATGATGAATGGAAGGGGATCCTCCTCATTTTCCATGATATCACCGAATTGAAAAGGCTCGAGCAGATGCGGAAGGATTTCGTCGCTAATGTGTCCCATGAATTGAGGACTCCGATCACTTCCATTAAAGGTTTTTCTGAAACATTGTTAGATGGCGCACTAAAAGACGAAAAGACCCTAAAGCACTTTTTATCGATTATCCTGAAAGAAAGTGACCGGCTGCAAGAACTCATTCAGGAGCTTCTGAATTTATCCAAAATGGAGCAACAGGAATTCGTTTTAAACGCAGGGGTCGTGGATATTACGAAAGTACTTGGCGAAATACAAGAGATGCTTATAGGCAAGCTGAAGGAAAAAGAAGTATCCCTTGAAATTAAAACATCACCGGAACCAGTATTCATTGAAGGGGAATCTGACAGGATCAAACAGGTTTTCATTAATTTGATTACGAACGCATTGACCTATACACCAAATGGCGGCAGGGTCACCGTTGATATCATAGAAAATGAACAGACGGTCGATATTGCAGTTCAAGACAGCGGGATCGGCATCGAAGAAAAAGAACTGCCAAGGATCTTTGAACGGTTTTACCGGATTGATAAGGCGAGGAGCCGCGATTCAGGAGGAACGGGCATTGGACTGGCAATCGTCAAGCATATAATTGAAGTCCATAAAGGTAAAATCAACGTCGAAAGCACACCTGGAACAGGGACGACTTTTACAGTCACTTTAAATAAAAGCTTAAAAGGGAAAATGTAGCGGGTTTCTTATTTACAAGTCCTTTACAATTCCTTAAAACGGTCTTCATAATGCAGGGGTACAATGGTTGTACAACCCCTCATCCAAGGAGTTAAACATTGACAGAGACATAGTCTCTGTTTGATTTTTTTGTATAAGTTCAATCTAAATTTTAAAGCAAAGTTGATTGGAACAGGTGAGCGAAACTCCGGTAGAAATAGACCGTCCAAGGAGACCCCGCAAGCGCAAAGGGCGGACCGCCCGCGGAAAGCGAGTGCCCAACGTTCCAATTGTACAAAACCCTTAAAAAACTTTAGACAGAGACATAGTCTCTGTCTTTTGATTTTGGCTATATTCCCCGGGAACCATTCCTCTATCCTATTTTTCTAGGAAAATATTTGATTTTTATGAAACTTTAGGCCCTTTCTTGCGTAAATAAGATATAACTGCAAAGAAGGGGTGATACATATCGTTAGCTTAAAAAGGATATATACGATCACAGGACTTGTCTTTCTTATTTTAATTTTAGGTGTAGTTGCGATATCGACCTGGTACACGGTTGATGAATCCGATCAAGCTGTCATAATGACGTTTGGTAAAGTGGAGGAGACGATAACGGAACCAGGACTTCACTTTAAACTGCCTTGGCCCATTCAATCGGTCGAGAAATTATCTAAAGAAACATTCAGTCTTAAATTTGGATATAAGGAAGAGGATGGAGAGGTGACGAATTACCCGAGTGAAACCAAAATGATTACGGGTGATGAAAATATTGTGCTGGCCGACCTAGTGGTTCAGTGGAAAATCACCGACCCTCCAAAATATCTATACAATGCAGATGACCCAGAAAAAATATTATACGATACGACTTCAGCTGCATTACGGAGCATTATCGGCAGCACGAAAATCGATGATGCCCTTACATCTGGAAAAGCGCAAATCGAAGCGGATGTACGCGATTTATTGTCACAGCTAATGGAGAAATATGATGTCGGGATTTCCATATCTGCGGTTAAACTCCAGGACGTGGAGTTACCGAATGAAGAAGTGCGGAAAGCATTTACCAATGTAACGGATGCCCGGGAAACGGCGAATACGAAAATCAACGAAGCGGATAAATATGAAAATAAGCGTATGAATGAAGCGGAAGGGGAAAAAGATGCCCTCATTTCTCAGGCTAATGGGGATAAAGCTGCCCGTACGGAAGCTGCCCGCGGGGATGTAGCGGTCTTTGAAAAATTACTCAGTGAGTATAAGGGCAATAAGGGGATTACGAAGGACCGCCTTATTATTGAGACCCTTGAGGAAGTATTGCCGAATGCTGAGATTTATATTATGAATGATGATGGAAACACAATGAAGTACTTGCCGCTTCGCTCGCTTGAAAAGGAGGAAACGAAAAAAACTCCTGCCCCTGATGAAGCCGCTATACCTGAAGAAGAAACGAAAAAAGGGAATGCATCGGAAGAAAAAGCGACAGGGGAAGGGGGCGCTAAACAATGAGCGGAAAAATAATAGATTTCTCTGAACTCAAAAAAGGGAATTTTCATTGGAGGGGCTATGTGAGATTCGGCATTTTCCTGATTATTATCATCGCGCTGCTGCTAATCATCTTCACCAATGTATATATCGTCAAAGAGGGAGAATATAAAGTCGTCCGCCAATTCGGTGAGGTGGTAAGGATCGATAAGACCCCGGGATTGAAAGCGAAGGTGCCATTCATTCAGAGTGTCGTGACCTTGCCGAAGTATCAGATGAGTTCTGATGTTTCAGAAGCGGAAATCAATACGAAAGATAAAAAGCGGATGTTGATCGACAACTATGCCGTTTGGAGAATAGAAGATCCGAAGAAATTGATTACAAATGCAAGGACACTTGAGAATGCCGAAACGAAAATGGAAGAGTTCATCTATTCGGCAGTTCGTTCGGAGCTGGGCCAGCTGAATTATGATGAGATCATCAATGATGAGAAGTCATCCAGGGGAAGTTTAAACGACCGCATAACCGAAAAAGTCAACGATCTGCTGCAAAAGGACAGTTATGGCATCAGTCTGACGGATGTCAGGATAAAGCGGACTGACCTGCCTGCCGAAAACGAAGCGTCCGTCTTCAAGAGGATGATTTCCGAGCGGGAATCGAAAGCGCAAGAATACCTATCAAAAGGTGATGCGAAGAAAAACCGTATCATTGCGGATACTGATCGGAAAGTGAAAGAATTGCTTTCTACTGCTGAGGCTGATGCAGAAGTGATCAGGGCTGAAGGAGAAGGGGAAGCAGCGAAAATCTATAATAAGTCGTTTTCCAAAGACCCCGAATTTTATAAACTATACCGGACTCTTGAATCCTACAAAAAAACGATCGGAGATCAAACGGTCATCGTTCTTCCTTCGGATTCCCCTTATGCCAGCTTGTTAATGGGAAATACTAAATAACCTTGATGCCGTCATTTTTCTTTCCGCTTCTACTCATGGTAGAATAGAGAAAGAAAATGAACGGCTTTTTGCGTTTTTATATAGAAGCTATAACTACATAAACCTGTATGACTGGAGGAAGACGGATTTGGATAAAAAGCTAGTACTAATAGATGGAAACAGCATTGCATACCGTGCGTTTTTTGCGCTTCCGCTCTTGAATAATGATAAGGGGGTCCATACGAATTCCGTGTACGGATTTACCATGATGCTCAACCGCATTCTTGAAGAAGAAAAGCCAACGCACATACTTGTGGCATTCGATGCGGGTAAAACGACATTCAGACATGCATCATTTAAAGAATATAAGGGAGGGCGCCAAAAAACGCCGCCAGAATTATCGGAGCAATTCCCTTTCATTCGCGAGCTGCTTGATTGTTTTCAAATAAAAAGGTATGAACTGGAGAACTACGAAGCCGATGATATTATTGGTACGCTTTCTTTGCAAGCGGAAAAAGATGGTTTTGAAGTGAAGGTCATTTCCGGTGATAAGGATTTAACGCAATTATCCTCCTCTAGTACGACGGTTTCCATCACGAAAAAGGGGATTACTGAAATTGAGGAATACACTCCAAAGTATATACATGAAAAATACGGTCTTTCCCCTTTGCAAATCATTGATTTAAAAGGGCTGATGGGAGATGCCTCCGACAATATTCCCGGTATTCCGGGTGTTGGTGAAAAGACTGCCCTTAAATTATTGCATCAATTTGAAACAGTTGAAAACCTTTTGCAGTCGATTGATGAGGTAAGCGGACAGAAATTGAAAGAGAAAATAGAAGAACATAAAGACCTGGCAATATTAAGCAAAGAGCTGGCTACAATAACGAGGGAAGCGCCGCTTGAAGTTTCCGTAAACGAGACCGAGTATACTGGCATGGATCAGGATCGAGTCATCTCTTTCTATAAAGAGCTTGGCTTTTCGACTTTGCTCGATAAATTGGATGTAACGGAAAGTACACCGCTTGAACAGGAGAAGATTGAGGTTCACACGTCTGAAATGACAGAAGGAATGTTTGCGGATGAAAGTGCTTTGTATGTTGAAATTTTAGAAGATAATTATCATCGTGCTGATATAATAGGGATCGCCATCAGTAATGAACAAGGTCATTTTTACTTCCATGGAGACGATGCTCTGAGTTCCGGGGCCTTTAAATCCTGGGCAGAGGATGAAACAAAAAAGAAAACGGTTTTCGATGCAAAGCGTACGGTTGTGGCACTTCGCCATCGAGGAGTCGAAATAAAAGGCATCGATTTTGATGTATTTTTGGCATCCTATATCCTGGATCCGGCAGAGTCAGTGGACGAAGTGGCAGAAATCACGAAAACTCAAGGTGCTATCCGCCTTGAAACAGATGACGTTTTTTATGGAAAAGGTGCAAAACGCAAAATACCTGAGGAAGCTGAATTGAGGGAGCATATCGCCAGAAAAGCGAAGGCGATTCTGTCCCTGAAAGAACCGATGATTGATAAGCTGCAAGAGTTCGAGCAATTTCACCTATTTACGGAACTGGAGCTGCCACTGTCGATCATCCTGGCCAATATGGAATGGCAGGGAATCAAGGTGGATATAGGCCGACTGAAAAACATGGGACAGGAATTAGCCATTCGCTTAAGAAACATCGAGGCACGAATTTTTGATTTGGCTGGAGAGGCGTTCAATATCAATTCACCTAAACAGCTTGGGGCCATCCTGTTTGAAAAGTTGGAGCTTCCTGTCATGAAGAAAACCAAAACAGGTTATTCGACGTCAGCCGATGTGCTTGAAAAACTGGAGAGCAAGCATGATATCGTTAAGGAGATACTATTGTATCGCCAGCTTGGTAAGTTGCAGTCCACTTATATTGAAGGGTTGCTTAAGGTGGTCAATGGCAAAACGGACAAGGTGCACACCCGGTTCAACCAAGCATTGACCCAGACCGGCCGGTTAAGCTCAACAGATCCCAATCTGCAGAATATCCCGATCAGACTGGAAGAAGGAAGGAAAATCAGGCAGGCCTTCATTCCTTCCGAAAAGGATTGGATCATTTTTGCTGCCGACTACTCCCAGATCGAGTTGCGCGTTCTGGCGCATATCGCCAATGACAGCGGATTGGTGGAAGCATTCCAAGCCGGGATGGACATCCATACAAAGACAGCCATGGATGTGTTCCATGTATCCTCAGAGGAAGTCACTTCGAACATGAGGCGCCATGCCAAAGCGGTCAACTTCGGAATCGTTTATGGTATAAGTGATTACGGGCTATCGCAAAGTCTTGGCATCACGAGAAAAGAAGCTGGAGAGTTCATCGAGAAGTATTTAAGAAGCTTTCCTGGTGTTCAGGAATATATGGAAGAAAGCATACATGAGGCCCGTCAAAAAGGGTATAGCACGACTCTGATGCAAAGAAGGCGCTATATACCTGAGATAACAAGCAGGAATTTCAACATAAGGAGCTTTGCCGAACGGACAGCAATGAACACGCCGATTCAGGGCAGCGCCGCGGATATCATCAAGCTTGCCATGATAAACATGAATAAGCGCCTGAAAAGTGAAGGGCTTAAAACGAGAATGCTTCTTCAGGTGCATGATGAATTGATTTTTGAAACCCCTCCTGAGGAACTGGAAATCCTTAAAGTGATCGTTCCGGAGGAAATGGAAAATGCCATTGAATTGAACGTGCCCCTTAAAGTGGATTATGCTTTCGGGCCAACATGGTTTGATGCCAAATAATAAAAGATAGGTGATTGCAATGCCAGAACTTCCAGAAGTGGAAACAGTCAGAAGAACGTTAGAGCAGCTCGTACTCGGAAAAGAGATCAAGGAAGTGTCCGTCTTCTGGCCAAAGATCATTAAAGCGCCTGAGCCTGTCGAACAGTTTCAGGATGCCTTAAGGGGGCAGACGATTTCTGCAATAGGCCGTCGGGGCAAGTTCCTCATTTTCACCTTGGATGATTATTCGCTGGTTTCGCATTTAAGAATGGAAGGGAAATACGGCGTACATCCAAAAGAAGAGCCGTATGATAAACATACCCATGTAATCTTCACTTTCACCGATGGCAGTGAACTTCGGTACAGGGATGTCCGGAAATTCGGAACAATGCATCTATTTGCCAAAGGGGAAGAATTTGAGCAGTTGCCCCTATTGTATTTAGGGCCTGAACCGTTGTCTGAAGATTTTACTGTCGAGGGGCTAAGTAGGAAGTTGGCAAGAACCAACAGGAAAATCAAGCCCGTTCTCCTTGATCAAACGGTTGTCGTCGGGATTGGGAATATATATGTGGACGAGTCATTATTCCGTTCCGGTATCCATCCGGAGAGAATGGCATCTTCACTCTCGTTGCAGGAAATCAAAACGTTGCATGCTGAAATCATTGCGACGTTAGGTGAAGCTGTGGAAAAAGGCGGAAGTACGATTCGTTCATACATTAATTCCCAAGGGCAAATCGGCATGTTTCAGTTGGAACTGAATGTTTATGGACGAAAAGGCGAGAACTGCAAAACATGCGGCACGCCACTTGAAAAACTGGTTGTTGCAGGACGCGGCACACATATTTGCCCGTCATGCCAGCCGCTAAAATAGCTAATGTTTTTTCAAACACATCGGATGGGCTCCTTCCATATACTAGGGTAGCAACGAGTAGGGAAGGAGTAATATTCCGATGTGGCTACAAATTATTTTTCTCGCTTTTGCAGTTAGTATTGACGGATTTGGCGTAGGTTTGACATTCGGTATGCGGAAGATGAAAATCCCCTTAAGGTCAATAGCAGTCATCTCATTTTGTTCTGCATTGAGTTTAGGCATAGCGATGGTCATCGGACAATTCATCAGTCAGCTCATATCTATCGGGGCGGCTGAAAAAACAGGCGGCATCATCCTCATTTTTCTTGGTGCCTGGATGGTATACCAGTATTTTAAGCCTGAAAAAGATTTGAAAGATGATAGATATCATGAAAAGATCATCTTTAATTTTGAAATTAAATCACTTGGGGTAGTCATTAATATTTTACAAAAACCATTGAATGCCGATTTTGATAAATCAGGTACGATTACAGGTGTCGAAGCGCTTGTTCTGGGGTTTGCACTTTCGCTGGATGCGTTCGGGGCCGGAGTAGGAGCGGCTATGATCGGGATTTCGCCGATCATCCTCGCAGGGTGCATCGCTGTTATGAGTTCGATTTTCATTTGGAGCGGAATTCAAAGCGGGAAATTGCTTTCAAATAATAAAGTTGTCCAGCATTTGACCTTTCTTCCAGGTGTACTATTGATTATCATCGGTGTATTCAAGTTATGATAAGTTTAAAAGGGGGAGCTTATGGGACAAATCATCGGAATCACCGGAGGCATTGCCAGTGGGAAAAGCACCGTCAGCCTCTATTTACAGGAACTCGGATTCACGATTGTCGATGCAGATCTGGCTTCCCGTGCTGTCGTTGAGCCAGGTGAAGAAGCCTATCACCAAGTTGTGAAGGCATTTGGTGAAGATATCTTATTGACGGATGGGAATATAGATCGCGTAAAGCTCGGGTCGATCATATTTAATGATCAAGAAAAGAGATTGCTATTGAATGGCATCGTGCATCCTGCCGTCAGGAATTGGATGCGGCTGAAAACGGAAGCGGCACTATCATCGGGAGAAGAAACGGTGTTCATGGATATTCCGCTCCTATTCGAAAGCAAGCTGACATTCATGGTGGATAAGACGCTTTTGATCTATGTGGATGAGCAAGTTCAATTGCAGCGATTAATGAACAGGAATGGTCTTTCGGAGACGGAGGCACTTGCCAGGATCAATTCGCAAATGCCCTTGGCCGATAAAAAGGCTTTAGCGGATGCCGTCATCGATAATAATGGTGACATTAATGAAACGAAGCGTCAAGTGAAGTCCATACTTAGCGAATGGTATGTCATATAATCAACACAAAAAGAAGAAACCGCCCGGTTTCTTCTTTTTGTGTTGAAAAAATAAGAACAATCCGCATTTTTATTAGCACAATTCCTTTGAATTATGTTATACTAATTACATGTGGAAGGTAATAAGTATAACACTAATATTTCTGGAGGGTCCGAACAATGAATTCAAGAATAGCGATTAACGGATTTGGGAGAATTGGAAGAATGGTTTTCCGAAAAGCCATATTAGATGAGAGTTTGGACATTGTTGCCATTAATGCAAGCTATCCAGCTGAAACTTTAGCACACTTACTAAAATATGATACGATACATGGTAAATTCGACGGTATCATTATAGCTGAAGATGATTCACTAGTAGTGAATGGCCGCCGAGTAAAACTAATAAATAACCGCGATCCAAAGCTATTGCCTTGGAAAGAGATGAACATAGATATTGTAATTGAAGCCACTGGCAAATTCAATGATCGTTCTAAAGCGGCTCTTCATTTAGACGCAGGAGCAAAAAGAGTTATATTATCAGCCCCGGGTAAAAATGAAGACGTTACCATTGTAATGGGAGTAAATCAGGAAGTGCTGGACATTGACAAGCATTTCGTCATATCCAATGCATCTTGTACAACGAACTGCCTTGGACCGGTTGCAAAAGTGCTTGATGAAAAATTCGGCATAAACAACGGTTTAATGACAACGATACATTCTTATACAAATGATCAAAATAATATCGATAACCCGCACAAAGACTTGAGACGTGCCCGTGCCGCTGCGGAAAGCATGATTCCTACGACTACAGGAGCTGCAAAAGCCATCTCACTAGTGTTGCCGCAATTAAAAGGCAAGCTTCATGGAATGGCGATACGCGTACCGACACCTAACGTATCTTTAGTCGATCTTGTTGTGGATTTAAACCGTGATGTCACGATTGAAGAAGTGAACCAAGCCTTCATCGATGCTTCAGAAAATGAACTAAAAGGAATCATGGAATTCACGATGGAACCTTTAGTTTCCAGCGATTTCAAAACGAATCCACACTCTGCAATCATCGATGGATTGACGACGATGATGATCGGGGACAGGAAAGTGAAGGTCCTTGCTTGGTATGATAATGAGTGGGGTTACTCCAACCGTGTAGTGGACCTAGTGAAATTGGTTGGTTCCGAGTTGAAAAAAACTTCCGAAGTCGAATTATCAGTGAAATAAAATGAAAAAACCGAGCCTGCTAAAATTTTTTAGCGGGCTATTTTTAATGCAGTGATCCATGAATTCCTGGCTGCTTTATGGCGCTGAATAAACCGAAGACAGAATTTGCTCCACATTGGAACCTTCGCTATATCCCAATTACATATAAAGTTTATCTTTCCAAAAATTCAATTTGGAGTTGCAAAAAAAATTCAAACCATATATACTATGAATCGTGAACTTCTTCAAAAGCGGTTTGCATGATGGCTACTTAAAGGGTTAGGACCTCTTTGGACTAACTTTCCCCCGTGGTAGTTATCAGAACTTATTTTTAAATCATGGTAAGGGGGAAGCTTAATATGGAAACAGCTTACACTATGGAAACAATGGGTAGACACGTCATTTCTGAACTTTGGGGTTGTGACTTTGAAAAACTGAACAATATCGATTTAATTGAAAAGATTTTTGTTGATGCTGCTTTGAAATCAGGTGCAGAGGTACGAGAAGTTGCCTTTCACAAATTTGCTCCACAAGGAGTCAGCGGGGTTGTCATCATTTCGGAATCACACTTAACGATTCACAGTTTTCCAGAACACGGCTATGCGAGCATTGATGTCTATACATGCGGTAACTTGGATCCGAATATTGCGGCAGATTATATTGCAGAAGCTTTGAATGCGCAAACACGTGAAAACATAGAATTACCACGTGGATTAGGTCCTGTACAAATGAAAAAAGCCAATATAAGTGCCCTATAAAAAACACGTATACACAGAGATGCCATGGGTGCATCTCTTTTTTAATGCAATCAATCGGCAGTCTGCTTCCCTTTATAGGGGAGGATGCCCTTGCAGCATAAAGACTTTGACAACGGTGCTTCAACGGCAGAACAAAAAGTGCCTGCTGCTGGAAGTTACACTTTTTACTTGTACTGGCCGTTCCATTTAATATAAGATTAAGATAGAGAAGTAATTCCTTGGGGAACATTTAGATAGGGGAGTCCTACATAAAATACGGAGCTGATAATGATGAAATGCCCATCATGTCAATATAACGGAACAAGAGTGCTCGATTCCAGGCCAGTCGATGAAAGTAAATCGATTCGACGACGCCGTGAATGTGAGGCATGTGGTTTTCGATTCACGACATTTGAAAAGGTGGAGGAAACACCGCTTATTGTAGTGAAAAAGGGCGGGACGCGGGAAGAGTTCAGTCGTGATAAAATCCTGCGTGGCTTAATCAGGGCTTGCGAAAAACGTCCGGTTCCCTTGAAAGAACTAGAGCAAATTACCAGTTATGTAGAAAAAGAACTACGCAACCAGGGCATATCGGAAGTGAAAAGCGACAGTGTCGGCGAGATGGTGATGGACAAGCTGGCAGAAGTCGATGAGGTTGCCTATGTAAGGTTCGCATCCGTCTATCGACAATTTAAAGACATCAATGTCTTTATCGATGAATTGAAAGATTTGATAAATAAAGAAAGAAAGTAGAGCTGAAGATTCACTTTGGCTCTTTTTTCACTACATCTTTTGAAAGGTTTGAATGGAGATGTCAAAGCATTGGCAAGAATTGCTCCCAGCTGATTCATATTTGGTCTCATCTGCGGGGCTGCTTCATGATTATGATCGGAAAATACTTACCCGACTATATCAACCTCTTATTGGACCTATCTGCATTAGCCTATATATGACGTTATGGAGTGAGTTGGAGGAAAACAGGCTATGGTCGGAAACCTCCTCACATTATCAATTAATGAATACCATCGGCCTTAAGTTAGGTGATATTTACGAAGCACGGCTTTTACTTGAGGGAATCGGTCTGTTGAATGTATATAAGAAATCGAAAAATGAAACGAAGGAATTCATCTATGAGTTAAACCCGCCGCTTTCCCCCCAGCAGTTTTTCACGGATGGAATGCTGAATATTTACTTATA
Source organism: Bacillus sp. CFBP9009 (assembly GCF_036541465.1). Taxonomy (NCBI): domain Bacteria; kingdom Bacillati; phylum Bacillota; class Bacilli; order Caryophanales; family Bacillaceae; genus Bacillus; species Bacillus sp. CFBP9009. The sequence continues at coordinate 665,781 of NZ_JAZHFU010000001.1, forward strand.
CAAAAAAATCGGTAAAGCGCAATTTAACCGGTTAAAGAGATTCTTTTGTGATGACCATATCTTAACCGATCAATATGAAGGTGTGACTAAATCTTTTGCGGAAGTATTCTCATCAGATCATTTGGACTCTTTGTATGTAACGGATGAAGCGAAAGATGAATGGCAACCGATGCCTGAACAGCAATACATCGATCGGACGGAAGGCGTCGAGCCAGCGGGGTTTGATGACTTATTTGATTTTGACCTTTTATTTGCCGGGATAAAATCCTCGATCGTACCGAAAAAGGCCTTTACTCCGAAAATAAAAAGTACGATTGCCAAACTTGCTTTTTTATATGGCATCGATCCGCTTGAAATGCAAAAACTAGTAATGGATGCCGTTTCATTGGATGATGAGATCGATGAGGAAGTGCTCAGAAAGGCGGCAAGGGACTGGTACCAGATCGAACGGCAGGCCGATATGCCTTCCCTTGTCAATCGGGTGCAGCCGATTCGTGAACGGACACAAAAAGAGGAACCGAAAACACAGGAACAAGAGTTAATCCGTCATTTGGAGACGATTTCTCCAAGGGAGCGGCTGATGCAATTGTCTGGCGGTGCAGAGCCATCAAGCGGTGATTTGAAAGTGGTTGAGGGCGTGATGATCAATCAAAAGCTGAATCCGGGTGTCGTCAATGTATTGATTGAATATGTCATGCTCAAAACGGATATGAAGTTCACGAAGGGCTATGTCGAAAAGCTGGCAGGCCATTGGGCACGGCTGAAGGTCTCCACGGTGGTCGAGGCGATGGAGCTGGCTAAAAATGAACACCGGAAATATCAGGACTGGGCTCAAGGAAGCAGGAATGCTGCGAAGGGCAGCCGGAAAAAGGCGATACGGGAAGAAGTGGTTCCGGAGTGGCTTGAGAAAAAAGAAGAAGCACAGCAGGAGCAGAATGCAGATCAGCCTGAATTGGATGCCCAGAAACGCGAGCTTCTGGAGAAATGGAAGCTGTGGAAAGCAGGAGGTGAAATGAACGATGGAAAAGATTAATAGGTCCCTTAATAAATTGGCCAATACAAATCAATTTCAACAGCGTTATGAAAAGCTGAAACAGGAGATTTTTGAAAACGAACAAGTGCGGTTATTTATGAATGCCAACAGCTCGACGGTCACGAAGGAAATGATTGATAAAAACTTGGGGAAGCTTTATGAGTTCACTTCACAAAGCAATAAGTGTGATAAATGTCCGAGCTTGGATGGCTGCATCAATATGATGCAAGGGTATTATCCCAAATTGGTGGTTCAAGGGAAAGCCCTGAACCTGCATTATGAAGTCTGCCCGCGGAAATTGGCAGAGGATGAAAAGCGGAAACGGGAAAAGTTGATCCGCAGCCTGTATGTACCGAAGGATATTTTAAAGGCGAGCATTGAAGACTTTACCCAAACGGATAATGAAAACAAACGCTTGTCTGTCTTAAGTAAAGCGATGTCGTTCATTATGGAATATGAGCCAGGTAAAAGGCAAAAAGGCTTATATATATATGGGAAATTCGGTGTTGGGAAAACGTACTTATTAGGTGCGATCGCCAATGAACTTGCAAAAAGGCAAATTTCCTCCCTTATTGTCTATGTACCTGACTACTTGAGGGAACTTAAGGGATCGATAGGTGATAATACGGTCAATGAAAAAATTGAAATGGTGAAAACGGCACCTGTCCTCATGCTTGATGATATTGGAGCGGAGTCCATGACGAGCTGGGGACGCGATGAGGTTTTTGGTCCGATTTTACAATTTAGGATGCTGGAAAACCTGCCGACGTTTTTCACTTCGAATTTTGACTTGAATGGCCTGGAGAACCACCTGACCTTTTCACAGCGTGGTGAGAAGGAAGAAGTGAAGGCGGCCAGGGTACTGGAAAGAATTCAATATTTAGCTGAGCCGGTCAAGCTTGATGGCGTGAATCGGAGAAGATGAAGAAAAGTGGTCTCTTAATGGAGGTCACTTTTTTCTTCTTACAAGGCCCATCCTACTTCTAAACACGTCCCCATCCCCATATACATGAAAAAAGAAGCAAGGGGGAAGGGGGGATGTCGTAGTGCAAATTTCGTTTCAAAACGATTCAGAGGCATTGAAATTACTGAATTTCGTTTCTGTCCATCCACTGGGGGCAGAATTTCAAGCATATATTCGATTTCTTCCGCAACAAGGCATGTATGTGGATATGACGGAGTCTTCAGGTGATGAATGGCTAATTCTGCTTCGTGATGCATTTCATTCTTTTTTATTGGAAGAAAAGACGCTTCCTGTTCTGGAGCAAATAATAGTCGGTAAATTTTTTTATAGGGAACGGGAAGAAATTGAAGCCATCATTGAAATTGCATCATCAATCATCGAGGTGGAAAGAGCCAGGAGTCAAGATGAAGCATTCAGTACGGAGAAACGATTGATTGAGGAAGGACTTCAAAGCATCTTGGCTGGAAAGGTATCTTTTTCATTCGATTCTTTTACGACCTTCCGTTTGAAATCATTTCAGCACACGTTGGAAAAGTATGTCGTCAAGGCGATTGATGAATACAAGCTGGAACAGGACTATCAAAATTTCATTGCTACGCTCCGTGATTGCCTTCATGGGCAAAAGTCGAAATTAAGAAAGCTTCACCTGGTCAACCGGGATGGTTTTCATTTCTATGATCAGAAGTTCAGCAAGCTCGACCGTCCAAAAATCAATAGTATGATCGACAGGAGGCTTCTTGCCAAAAGTTCACTATTTCTCGATACGGTGATACTTGCCCCGCTTTTATCGATTGCTCCTGAAAACTTGTGTATCTATACCGATGACAAGGAAGAGGGGCTGATCCAGACCATTTCAAGGATTTTCGAAGAACGGGCCACTATCCTGCCACTTTCGTCATTTTCTATGCATTTGAATGATCTTTCGTGGAAAAAAGAAAATTAACCTTGATTTTCACCGTATAACAAATTATAATTTCCTACATACTATTAAAAAACTAAAAGTTATGATGAGGACAAGGGTATTCTAGTCGCCGATTATCAGAGAGGGGAGCCAACAGGCTGTAAGCTTCCTATTCGCATGGAACACTTACCACCTTTAAACTTCGGCTCGGAAAGCAGGCATTCTGCGAATATGAGCTGACGGGAAGCTGCCGTTACCAAGTTACAAGTGCCATTTTGCCGTGAAAAGCAAGCTGGAACGAGGGTGGAACCGCGGGTTAATGATATTTATTACTAAGCTCGTCCCTGTTTTATACAGGGACGGGCTTTTTTGTGTTGTAATGGAATCAAATACCTGTAATTTGTTTGAACAATAAGAAGGAGTGAAACTGAATGTCAGAATTACTGAAAATATCTTTTCCTGACGGAGCGGTTAAGGAGTTTGCTAAAGGCACAACAACTGAAGACATCGCTGCATCCATCAGTCCTGGTTTAAGGAAAAAATCCATTGCCGGAAAATTCAATGGTGAATTATATGATTTGAAACGCCCGATTGAACAAGATGGTTCAATCGAAATCGTCACACAGGACACAGCGGATGCTCTTGAAGTATTGCGTCACAGTACAGCGCACTTGATGGCACAAGCGATCAAACGTTTGTACAAAAACGCTAAATTCGGCGTAGGGCCAGTCATCGAGGGCGGCTTTTACTATGATATGGATCTGGAGGAATCATTGACTCCCGAAGACCTTCCATTGATTGAAAAAGAAATGAAGAAAATCGTCAACGAGAACTTGGAAATTTCCCGCATTGAAGTAAGTCGTGATGAAGCGATTTCCCGTTTTAAAGAAATAGGCGACGAGTATAAATTGGAGTTGATCGATGCAATTCCTGCCGATCAGCAGGTAACGCTTTATGAGCAGGGTGAATTCTTTGACCTTTGCCGTGGAATTCATGTTCCATCAACTGGGAAAATCAAAGAATTCAGGCTATTGAGCATCGCTGGAGCATACTGGAGAGGCGATAGCAAAAACAAAATGCTGCAACGCATTTACGGTACGGCTTTCTATAAAAAAGAAGATTTAGCCGAACACCTGCGTTTCCTTGAAGAAGCCAAGGAACGTGACCATCGTAAAATCGGTAAAGAATTGAACTTGTTCATGAGCTCACAGAAAGTGGGACAAGGGCTGCCGATGTGGTTGCCAAAAGGAGCGACCATCCGCCGGACAATCGAAAGGTATATCGTGGACAAGGAAGAACGTTTGGGTTATGACCATGTCTACACACCTGTAATGGGTAGCGTGGACCTTTATAAAACTTCTGGACACTGGGATCATTACCAGGACGGCATGTTCCCTGTCATGGAGATGGAAAACGAACAGCTTGTCTTGCGTCCGATGAACTGCCCGCATCACATGATGGTCTATAAAAACAGCATCCACAGCTACCGGGAACTGCCAATCCGGATTGCCGAGCTAGGCTTGATGCACCGCTATGAAATGTCAGGTGCCCTTTCCGGCCTTCAGCGAGTACGTGGGATGACATTGAATGATGCGCACATTTTTGTCCGCCCCGACCAAATCAAAGAAGAGTTCAAGCGCGTTGTGAACCTGGTTCTGGAAGTATATAAAGATTTCGATATCAAGGATTATTCATTCCGCCTGTCTTATCGCGATCCGCAGGATACTGAAAAATACTTCGATGATGATGACATGTGGGAAAAAGCGCAAAGCATGTTAAAAGGCGCCATGGATGAACTAGGTCTGGATTACTTTGAAGCGGAAGGTGAAGCGGCATTCTACGGTCCTAAGCTCGATGTTCAGGTACGTACTGCATTAGGAAAAGATGAAACGCTTTCCACGGTTCAGCTTGATTTCTTGCTTCCTGAACGTTTTGATCTTAATTACGTCGGTGAGGACGGCAAGCAGCATCGTCCGGTTGTTATCCACCGCGGTGTCGTTTCCACAATGGAACGTTTTGTCGCTTACTTGATCGAAGAATACAAGGGGGCATTCCCGACTTGGCTTGCACCTATCCAAGCACAAGTGATCCCGGTCTCACCTGAAGTGCACTTGGATTATGCCAAAGAAGTACAGGAAAAACTTAAAGCGCAAGGCATTCGTGTCGACCTGGATACACGTGACGAGAAAATCGGTTACAAAATCCGTGAAGCGCAAATGCAAAAAATCCCGTACATGCTGGTTGTTGGTGACAATGAAGCCAAAGAAGGCAGCGTGAATGTACGTAAATACGGTGAACAAAAATCCGAAACGATCGCTTTTGAAGATTTCGTTTCAGCGATTAAGGCTGAAGTAAGCCGTTAACATCAAAAAGAGGGGCACATATAGTTGTGTCCCTCTTTTTAATTATGGCATGATAAAATGAAACCATCATGTGAAAATATGTACAGCAATGAAAAGGAGGGGCAGCATGAAAAAGAAATTTACTTATCTATTCGGACCGACATTCCTTGTCATCATCATCTTATTGTTATTGGATGGTTATCGACAATATGCCATCGTCCCGGTCCTGTTATTTTGGATAGCCCTATTTTCTTGGGACGCCATTGAGAAAAAGAAAAAGGCGAAAGAAAACTCTTAACATTTGATCGCTTCGGTCAGTATGGACTGTAACCAAAGGGGGAGTGGGGATAAATGGAGATTAGAAAGGCTTCAAGGGAAGACGCGGGTAACTTGGCTGCTCTGTTCAATCATGTTGAAGATTCCGGGTATATGCTGTTCAACCCTGGGGAAAGAAAAGCGACAGCGAAACAAATGGAGAAGCAAATGGAGCAAATCGAAAAAAATCCCCTTTCCGTTTTCCTCGTTGCTGCTAGTGGCCATGAACTGAATGGTTACCTGATCTTATTGGGCAATCAAATGGGCCGAACGAGGCATTCAGCCAAAATCGTCATCGGCATCAATGAACAGGACAGGGGAAAAGGCATCGGTACGAAGCTATTTCAGAAAATGGAGGAGCATGCACGGACAAACGAAATCCGGCGCCTGGAATTGTCCGTGATTGCAAACAACGCCCCTGCGCTTTCCTTATATCGAAAGATGGGTTTTGAAAAGGAAGGAAAAAAAGCGGGAATCACTTTTTTTTGATGGGAAGTATCATGATGAATATTTTTTGTCCAAATTACTTTAAAAAACGTATTGTCAAAAATGAGAATGTCTGATAATATTAATTTTGTTGTGAAAAACGAATAAATTAGCATTTGACAAGTCATCAGTGTTTATGATATATTTCTAAAGTGAATTGAATACGTGTTTGAGGAAAAGAAGAAGCACCCGCTTCTCACCTGGTTGACGCAAACAATGCAGTTAACAGGTCATGATTTGATTATTTGGATCTTTCTGAATGAGTCTATCAGTGTGGGTGCAACATGCATCCACACTTTTTTATTATGATTATATCCTGTAAGCGAGTTGTGAGCGTGACCGAATTTATTCAAATATTCGTATTCGCCAATATCTTTGGAGGTGGCTAACTATTAGTAAAGACGCGATGGTAAACGAGGGCATCCGAGCCCGTGAAGTTCGTCTTATTGACCAAAACGGAGAACAACTTGGAATTAAAACGAAATTCGAAGCATTGGAAATTGCCGCTCGTGTAAATCTTGATCTAGTTTTAGTTGCTGCAAATGCAAAGCCTCCGGTAGCCCGGATCATGGACTACGGAAAACACCGCTTCGAGCAGCAAAAGAAAGACAAGGAAGCACGTAAAAATCAAAAAGTCATCAGTCTGAAAGAGGTTCGTTTGAGCCCGACGATTGAAGAACATGATTTCAATACGAAGCTTCGCAACGGTATTAAATTCCTTGAAAAAGGCGATAAAGTAAAAGCTTCTATCCGATTCAAAGGACGTGCCATTACGCATAAGGAAATTGGTCAACGTGTACTCGTTCGTTTTTCTGAAGCATGTAAAGAAGTGGCTACAATCGAGCAACACCCAAAAATGGACGGGCGCAGCATGTTCATTATCTTAGCACCGAAAAACGAAAAGTAATTGTAAAGTAATTTGTAATGAGGAGGAATACCTTATGCCTAAAATGAAAACTCACCGCGGATCTGCTAAACGTTTCAAAAAGACTGGATCCGGCAAACTTAAGCGTTCTAACGCTTACACAAGCCATTTATTTGCTAACAAATCTACTAAGCAAAAGCGTAAGCTTCGCAAAGCTAGCCTTGTAAGCAAAGGTGACTTCAAACGTATTCGTCATATGCTAGACAACATTAAATAAGTTCGATTTATCGAGTTAAATAGGAGGGAAATAACATGCCACGTGTAAAAGGCGGTACTGTTACTCGCAAACGTCGTAAAAAGGTAATAAAATTAGCTAAAGGTTACTATGGCGCGAAACATATTCTTTTCAAAGTAGCTAACCAACAAGTAATGAAGTCAGGAAACTATGCTTTCCGTGACCGTCGTCAAAAGAAACGTGATTTCCGCAAACTTTGGATCACTCGTATCAACGCTGCAGCACGCATCAACGGTCTTTCTTACAGCCGTTTAATGCATGGTCTAAAGCTTGCTGGTATCGAAGTGAACCGCAAAATGCTTGCTGATCTTGCTGTTGCTGACGAACAAGCTTTTGCTCAATTAGCAACTGCTGCTAAACAACAATTAGACAAATAAGTCTGACTGATACAGCCACTCTCTTTTCAAGAGGGTGGCTTTTTACATATTTAAAGGAGGGAATGAGGATGCAAGGAGTATGGTTCATTGCTGCTTATATGATCATCACGAACATCATCGGGTTTGCCTTAATGGGAATCGACAAAAGGAAAGCGCGTAATGGGGAGTACCGGATCAGCGAAAAGACACTTTGGTTTTGGGCGGTCATAGGCGGAGGGACTGGGTCCTTTTTGGGGATGAAGCAATTCCGCCATAAGACGAAGCATGCCGCTTTTAAGTGGGGCCTGCCTATATTGATGATTCTTCAGATAGGCTTATTGATTAAGATATTCATTCAATTGTAATATGTAGCCGGTATAATGTATATGCTTGTAGAAGCAGCAAAGAGTAGCTGGAGGGAGAGCATGAATGATAAACTGACACTTGTGATGAGCTACGTTCAATCAGGAAGCGTGTTTGCACCGTTGATTTTTATCACTTTTCATTTATTAAGGCAATTTTTATTCATTCCCGTCATTGTGGTTTGCATGTCTGGGGGAGTATTATTCGGGGCGGCTTTTGGAACCATCTATTCGGTAATCGGTTTGACGCTGTCCAGTATGGCCTTTTATTGCGTGATAGGCAAATTTCCGAAAACAAAGGATAGGCTGCTGCGGCTTAAGAATAAACTGTTTGGAAACCGAAAGCTAAACAGCCGGCAAATTGCAGTACTTAGGCTAATACCATTCATACACTTTTATTTACTGTCGCTTTGTTTATTGGAATCCAATAAAGGGCTGAAAAATTATTTTTACCTATCCTTCATGACCAATCTCCCTGTAGCATTCGTATACACGGTTTTTGGCCACTATATTGCAGATTTCAGTCCAACGCTGATCGTCATCATTTTATTATCCTTAACCTTATTGATCTATTTATTGAGAGAAAAGCAGACGGTTGTCCCCTGGAAGGAATTTTTCCGTTCAGATGATTAATATAGAGCCTTGAGTCCATTTTTCTCAAGGCTCTTCATTATGCGTTATTTTTTTCAATTTTGTAAGAACTCCTTAACAGGGCTCTTCCAATCAATAACGGCATCCGGATATTGTTTTTTTATGGCTGCCTCGATTTTTAAGAAGTCATTTCGCTTCAAGCCTTTCAGGCCTGCCACTTTTTTAGGCCATATGAAGATGGAGATGACCTCGAAGGAGCGTTCCGTCGTCCCTAAATACTTTTCCCCTTCAAACATCACACCGTTGTACGTCAATAAAAAATTTTTTCGTATATTGGCTGTATCGTCGAGCAGAAAGAATTTTTTCTGTTCATGTGCCAGCTCTAATTTTCTTTTCGGATTAAATAGGTATTTGATGACTGTATATATTAAGAAAATGATGAGAGCCAAAAGAATGAACCGCATGATCAATACCATGGAGCTACCTCCTTAAACAGAGTGATTCCCTTCATTTACGTATGGGTTTTTAATAAGTTTCATTTATTTGATATAATTTAGGGGAAGACGATGGAAAGAAGTGATGAAAATGAACATAAGTAAATTAATGGAAATGCAGGCAGCTTTGGATGAGCATATTCAATCAAAGCATGATTTGGGTGCTGAAGACTTGGTGGAACGGAAGATACTTGCTCTTTTAGTGGAGCTTGGAGAGCTTGCCAATGAAACAAGATGTTTTAAATTCTGGAGTCTTAAAGGACCCTCTGATAAAGAAACGATTTTGGCTGAATATGTGGATGGCATTCATTTCATTTTGTCACTCGGGATCGAACGGGGATTTGTACCGGAAGTTCCATCTGCACTCAAGATGGTTCAGGCGGATTTGACGGTTCAATTTACTGCTATTTACGGCTACATCAGTGAATTTCGCACACAGTTGACAGAGTCATCTTACCAAAAGGTTTTTACTGCGTATTTACTTTTAGGGGAGTTGCTTGGATTTTCGGCAGTGGATGTGGAAAAAGCATATGTAAGCAAAAATGAAGTGAATTACGAAAGGCAAAAGCAAGGCTACTGATTGTTTATGTAATCGATTGTCTGTATAATTATTCTTGTAATGTAAGTTATAGGGAGGTAAAGGAATGGCTCAATTGGATGAAACATTAAGGATGCTTCGGGACTTAACGGATGCTAAAGGCATCGCAGGAAATGAAAGTGAAGTAAGAAAAGTGATGACCGAATACATAACACCATTTGCTGATGAAATATCGACAGATGGCCTGGGAAGTTTGATTGCCAAGAAAACGGGTGATGAAAACGGACCGAAAATCGTCGTTACCGGGCATATGGACGAAGTCGGTTTCATGATCACCCAAATTGATGATAAAGGATTTTTGCGTTTTCAGCCGGTAGGGGGCTGGTGGTCACAGGTAATGCTGGCCCAGCGCGTGACGATCGTTACAGGTAAAGGTGATATAACTGGCATTATCGGTTCCAAGCCGCCACATATCCTGTCAGCGGAGGCGCGGAAAAAGCCGATTGATATTAAGGATATGTTTATTGATATTGGTGCATCCAGCAAAGAAGAGGTTAAGGAATGGGGCGTCAAGCCAGGAGATATGGTTGTGCCATATTTTGAATTCACGGTTATGAATAATGAAAAGATGCTGCTTGCCAAAGCCTGGGACAATCGAATTGGCTGTGCAATCGCCATTGATGTGCTTAAACAGCTGAAAGACAGCGACCATCCTAATGTAGTATATGGAATTGGCGCAGTGCAAGAAGAGGTCGGCCTGCGTGGCTCCAAAACATCCACATTCAAAATTCAGCCGGATATCGGTTTTGCCGTCGATGTCGGCATTGCTGGTGATACACCGGGGGTTTCCGAAAAAGAAGCGATGAGTAAGATGGGGGAAGGCCCGCAAATCGTCATCTATGATTCATCGATGGTGGCACATAAGGGATTACGCGATTTCGTCACAGACACGGCTGATGAAATGAATATTCCTTATCAATATGAATCGATTCCAGGCGGCGGGACGGATGCCGGCTCCATCCATTTAACGGCAAATGGTGTTCCCGCTCTGGCGATCACGATTGCCACACGCTACATTCATTCACACGCAGCAATGCTCCACCGTGATGATTATGAGAATGCAGTTAAGCTCATTGTCGAAGTGATTAAACGCCTCGATCGTGAAGCGGTTGATCGAATCATTTATGAATAATATAGTGAAAGTTAAAAATGGAGAGGCCTAATTTAGGTCCTCTCCATTTTCTTTTTCTTATTTCTACTTGTCTTCGACGATTATATAGACCGCTTTTATGGGTCCATGGACTCCGACGACAAGGTCCATTTCGATATCAGCCGAATTGCTCGGCCCTGTTATGAAATTGATGCAGGAAGGAACGACTTCGCCCCGTTTGACTTTTGAACGGATGGCCGAAGCAGCCTGGGTCATTCGCGGAACGATGGTGCTTTTTGGAATGATGGAAACATGGCAGGAAGGAAGAAAGCTGATGGAACGGCCGTGATCCTTGTCGCTGAATAAGACGACGGTCGCTGATTCTGCTAGTGTCATCTCACTGAATGTGATTCCGATGTTAGCACTTTCGGCTTTTTCGATATTTTCTTTCCCGGCTTGGTGATTCCATATATGGACATCTTTTTCCTTTAAGATACCCTCTAACCCATATTCGGAAAATCGATCGTCCTTAGGGATGATCAAGGGTCCGTCTCCAAGTTCCTCGATCACCTGTGTTAAACAATGCAACACTTGCTTGGAGTCGGTAATGTGAAATTGAGTATGCACCCGTTTACATTGCTCCTTCAATTCCGCGACAAGATCATTTGGTGTCGCATGATTCAAAACTTCTTTTTGGGGGGCGTGCTTCCATTTCGGAACGGAGATGCCTTCCGTAATAGGAGCCCTTCCCAGGTTTTTGGCTATATTGTTTAAAAATGTCCCTTCATTATGGATGGTTCCATTCATGATGGTTTCCCTCCTTTTTCCCGATTTTTGAACCAGTCCCGAAAGCTCTCTTTCCCTGGAGCAGGGAACTCGCGGCTTTCTGTCCAAGTTTTGAGCGGTCCCGGTCCTTTCGAGATGATATCCCCCGTTTTAAAAGGTGACATCGCTGATGGGGCAATTTTAGTGCCGAACTTATAAAGCATAGGCGATGCCGCACCAATTCCGAAGGCCTTCATGGCCATCTTTTCTGAAAACGGCGCCATTTTTTCCTTTTCAACGATAACTTCACGATGCTTCCTCAGTAAATCATGGAGAGGAATCTTTACCGGACAGGCATCTGTACAGGCTGCACAAAGAGTGGAGGCATATGGAAGTTCCTTGAAATCATCATATCCTCCGAGTAATGGTGAAAGCACAGCACCGATTGGTCCGGGGTAAATTGAACCATATGAATGACCGCCAACCTGGCGATAGACCGGGCAGACATTTATACAGGCAGCACAGCGAATGCATTGAAGAACGGATTGAAACTCAGTTCCTAAGATGGAGGAGCGTCCATTATCTACGATCACAAGGTGAAACTCCTCGGGTCCGTCTACATCACCTTCATCACGCGGACCGGTAAGTGCGGTGATGTAACTGGTCAATCTTTGGCCGACAGCACTTCTTGTCAATAAGCTGACAAGGACTTCGAATTCATCGAATGTAGGTACAAGCCGTTCCATCCCCATCACGGTGATTTGCGTTTTTGGGAGGGCAGTGACCAAATCGGCATTTCCTTCATTCGTCACCAGTCCAATCGAGCCCGTTTCCGCAATCGCAAAATTACAGCCGGTAATGCCCACATCGGCGCTTAAGAAATCTTTCCGCAGAATGCCCCGCACATGGGCGGTAAGTTCCTCCGGTTTTTCGGTTTGCGTATAGGCAAGCTTTTCTTTAAAAACATCCCTAATCTGCTCTTTATTTTTATGGAGCGCAGGTGCGACGATATGGGAAGGGGGATCATGATCATCCACTTGTAAAATGTATTCACCAAGGTCCGTTTCAACGACATCGAGGCCAACTGCCTCAAGAGTTGCATTCAAATTGATCTCTTCCGTAACCATCGATTTGGATTTCACGACCTTTTTGGCATTCTTTTTTACAATGACATCCTTGATGTATCCGCTTGCTTCTTCGGCCGTTTGAGCGAAGAAGACATGACCGCCTCTTTTCGAAACGTTTTCGGCAAGCTGGTGCAAATAGAAATCAAGGTTACTGAGCACATGCTGGCGGATTTCTTCCCCAAGGGAACGCCAATCCTCCCAGCTTCCCAATTCATCAACGGCAGTCAGCCGCCGTCCGTGTAATCGTTCTTGGGCACTGGATACGGCCAATCGCATAAAATCATTATGTATTCCTTCATCCACCCGGTCTTTAAATTTGGCAGAGCTGGTTTTCATAGCCATAAGTTTTTCCCTCCTCGCTTTCTTTAAATACTATTCAGGACTTCCGCAATGTGAAGCACTTTCACCGGTTGCCCCTTCCTTTGGATCCGTCCGCCGATATTCATCAAACATCCTGCATCCCCGCCGATTAAAAAATCGGCCCCGGTATTTTCAATATTGCAGACTTTCTCCTCGACCATTTGCCCGGAAATGTCACCCATCTTGACCGAAAAGGTCCCCCCGAACCCGCAGCAGTTTTGGGCATCCGGAAGTGGTATCATTTCCAGTCCCCTGACATGGCTTAATAAAATGGCAGGTGCTTCCTTCACCTTAAGCAGCCGTGTCATATGGCATGAAGTATGATAAGTGGCCTTTCCCTTAAGGGTCGCCCCGACGTCGGTAACTTTTAAGACATCCACGATGAATTGGGACAATTCATATGTTTTCGCCGCTAATGATGCCGCTTTCTTTTCCCATTCGGCATCGCCTTTGAAAAGAACCGGATATTCCTTGAACATCGCTGCACAGGAACCGGAAGGGGTTACGATGTATTCAGCATCCGCGAACGTTTTAATCATCTTTTTCATGGCTTCCTTCGATTCCTTCGTATACCCGCTATTATATGCCGGCTGTCCGCAGCATATCTGGGACTCCGGGAAATTGATCTCACAGCCTAATCTCTCGAGTAGCTCCACTGTCGCTTTGCCGACATTGGATTGAAATAAATCCACTAAACATGTTGCAAAGAGAGTAACTTTCAATCTGAACTCCTCCTTTTTCAAATAGGTTAACAGGTCATCCGATGACCAGGAAATGGAAAAAGGAAATGGTTTAGAGAATATACCAATTTCCAAGATTTTTTAAATGAAGTAATCGTTTTCAAAATAATATATCAATTTAATCCTTTTTTGTATAGGGTATTTTTGAAATTAAAGAAAGGTCAACTATGCTTTTGCTGATTTTTTTGGATGACCCGGTCCAGTGATTCCTCGACGCTTTGAAGGTGAAACAGCATGGCACTGCGGGCTCCGTCTTCATCCTGTGCCACGATTGCATCATAAATCCTGACATGCTGCTGGTAAAGCTGCTTAAGTGTCATCTCTTCGGAATAAAGCGCAATCCGACGGATATCACGCATCTTTTCCGTCATTAATTCTGAAACGTGGTTCATCAATGTAATCAGCAGCTCATTTTGTGATGCGTTTGCCACTGCAACATGGAAGGCGATGTCCGCTTTATCACTTAGCTCTTCATCATCTGATACCTTTTCCATATCAAAAAGCCTGTCCTTGAGTTTGATAAGGTTTTCTTCCGTTCTCTTCTTCGCTGCCACCTCTGCCGTACCGGACTCAAGGATTTTCCGAACTTCCAGTAAATGCTTGATATTGTCTTGATCCATCAAAAGGGCGGCAGACAAGGGGTGGTTCAAGATGGCGGGGTCGAAGGTTTTAACGAATGTTCCTTCACCTTGTTTTATTTCAATAAGACCCATTGAACTCAATGCACTTAATGCTTCGCGGATGGCCGGGCGCCCGACTTGGAAATTTTCCGCAAGCTGCTGAATGGAATCCAATTGTTCACCTGGTTTCAGGCTGCCTGACCGAATCATTTCATAAAGTTCATCGCTGACTTCTTCATAAATTTTTTTCGGCTTTATTTTTTTATATACCAAGTAGTAGCACCTCTATTTTCTATGAGTTTCTCTGGTTAATATTATATAACACAAATGCTCTTTGACACTTCCAGAAGGGTGAAAAATCAACAAAAAATAAAAAAAAATCTTGATTTTATATTTTCAATCATTTAATTTTAATGAGTACTCATCAAGTCATCTGATGACTTTGAATATTTTGATATGTAAGGGGTTTCAATTAGCGTTTGATTTCTGAATTTTTTAAAAAATCTATAGAAAATGGAGTCGAAATGAATGACATGGACACAAAACTTTACGCCGATCACCGATAATTTAGTTTTATCATCTCTTGCCGCACTCATTCCAATTCTTTACTTTTTCTGGGCACTTACCATCAAACGTATGAAAGGTTACATTGCAGGTATAACCACGTTGCTTGTAGCTCTTGCAGTGGCTGTATTGATTTATGGAATGCCTGCAGGAAAAGCAGTGATGTCTGCTTCACAAGGAGCTGTATATGGGCTGCTCCCAATCGGATGGATAATCATCACTTCCGTATTTTTGTACAAAATGACCGTTAAAAGCGGACAATTCAATATCATTCGTTCTTCGGTGCTTTCGCTTACGGAAGACCGCCGTCTTCAGGCATTATTGGTGGCATTTTCTTTCGGGGCCTTTTTAGAAGGTGCTGCGGGATTTGGAGCACCGGTCGCCATTTCAGCCGCGCTTTTGGTCGGTCTCGGATTTAATCCGCTTTATGCAGCCGGGATTTGTTTGATCGCGAATACCGCTCCGGTAGCATTCGGGGCGGTTGGAATACCGATCATCGCCATGGAAGGCCCTACTGGCATAGCCGCCATGGAGATTTCAAAAATGGTCGGCCGCCAATTGCCATTCCTTTCGGCTTTCATTCCGCTTTATCTCATTTTGATAATGACTGGGTGGAAAAGGTCGCTTGAAGTCCTGCCGGCAATTTTGGTTTCCGGAGTTTCCTTTGCCATCACACAGTACTTAAGTTCAAATTTTCTCGGGCCCGAATTACCGGACATCCTTTCGGCGTTAGTGTCACTACTTGCATTGGCGATCTTCCTTAAATTCTGGAAACCTAAAACGATTTTTCGCTTTGCATCCGAGGAAACGGCAGCAGCTGTCGAACCTTTATATACAGCCGAAGCGGAAACAAAATACACGAAATGGCAGATATTCCATGCTTGGTCACCATTCCTTCTGTTAACGCTTTTCATAACAATATGGGGGATGAACCCAATAAAGCCGGCACTCTCCGGACATTATGAAGGCAACAATGTGCTGCTTGGCGCAATCAATGAAATCGGGAAGCTATTAACCTTCCAAATCGAAGTCCCAGGTCTGCATAATGAGATAATCGGAAGCAATGGATTGCCGATTGCGGCTTTCTATAAAATAGAACTGCTCGGAGCAGCCGGGACTGCCATTTTACTGGCTGCCATCGTAACGAAGTTCATCGCACACATGTCTGCAAAAGACTTCTTTGGCACCTTTGTTGAAGCGATGAAAGAGTTGGCAAAACCAATCTTGATGATTTCTACCGTGGTGGCCTTTGCATATGTAACGAATTCTTCAGGCATGTCGACAACATTAGGGATGACCCTTGCAAAATCGGGTGATTTATTTCCGTTCTTCGCACCGGTTCTTGGCTGGCTGGGTGTATTCATTACCGGATCGGATACATCAGCCAACCTCTTATTTGGCAGTCTGCAGAAAGTGACCGCTCTTAAGGTGGGGATGGAACCGGTCCTGGCACTGGCGGCGAACTCTTCCGGAGGGGTCACCGGAAAGATGATTTCACCTCAATCGATAGCGATTGCATGTGCTGCAGTTGGATTGGCGGGCAGGGAATCGGAATTATTGAGATTCACGCTCAAACATAGTCTTTTCTTATTGCTGCTTGTTTGTGTGATTACCTTCTTGCAAAATGGCGTCCTTTCCTGGATGATTCCATAAGTAGAATGAGGCTCTCCTTTCATAGGGGAGCCTCGAAATATTTATCAAGCCCATACAAAAAAGGAGGAAATATAATGCAATTGGCAGCTGTGGCAGGAAAATTGGTTCATGAGGTTCGGAAACTGATTGAAGAGGAAATCATCATTATTGATCATGCTGGCACAATTATCGCCAGCACCGACAGCAGCCGTATTGGATCTTATCATGAAGGAGCCATCCACGCTTTCAACAATCGTGAGAAATTGATCATCAACAAACAGGATGAACGAAGTTGGAAAGGAGTGAAGGCAGGTATAAACCTACCTATTTTCTTCAACAAGGAAGCTGTTTGTGTCATTGGAATTACAGGTGACCCCAAACATGTTTCCCCTTATGCGGAACTATTAAAAAAGATGACGGAGATGTTCATTCAGGAAAGCTATCATATCGAACAAGCAGAATCCCAATCACGTCTGATGGAATTCTTTGTATTTGAATGGCATCAGCTGCAGACGTTCAATGAGCATTTCCTTCAGAAGGCCAAGTTGCTTGGGGTCGATGTTCATGCAGACCGGATCATCACTCTTGGTGAATTCAAGACTGAGGAAATCATTGAACCTCATGTATGGAGAACGCTTCAGATTTACATAAGACAGCAGCATCCCAATGACATCGCAGTCCGTTGGGGGAGGAACCAATTCGTCATTCTTTCAATAGCCGATTTCATCGGTTCAAAAAACCAGCAATATAATAAACTAAGTAAACTGCAAAAAAAGCTGGAGGAGAGTTCGGGTTATAAAGTGTGTGCAGGAGTTAGTTCGCGTGCATCAGGATCCGCTTTCAGGTCCGCGTTTTTTAAAGCGGAACGTTCCTTGAAAATCGCGTGTCCTTCATCGGGGATCATATTTGACGAGGACTTGAAGCTTGAGGTCCTGCTTGATGAAGTAACCGCTGAAACAAGACAGGAATATTTATCCAGGACGATTCAGGAGCTGCTTCCTAATGAGGAGCTGCTTAAAACCCTTTCCATGTATTTTGCATGTGATCTATCTTTGAAGGAAACCGCCGCAGCCCTGCATATCCATATCAATACCCTTCATTACAGGCTTAAGCGCATAGAGGATTTGACCAGACTGAACCCTAGGAAGCTAGCCGATTTAGTCACTATGTACCTAGCAGTAAGAGTATTGGATAAACATACAAAATAATTCTCCGGAAAGCACTAAATTCTATATGTTCATACATAGAAGGTTGAGTGTTTTTTTTCTTATACTTACATCATATAAAAAATCTCGAATTTCCTATGTTTTTGAGGAGGATGTACATGTTAACAAATCAGGTTAAGCAGCTACTTCTTAACATCGTCGGTCAGGAGAATTACGATGACTCGAAAGTGGAATGTCTAGTCTATTCATATGACGCAACGCCAGGCTTTCAAGCGATGCCGGATGCTGTCATTAAACCGGGCAGCACAGCTGAAGTCGCAGCCATCGTCAAAGTTTGCAACGAATATAATGTTCCGATCGTTCCACGCGGGTCTGGGACGAATTTGAGCGGAGGCACCTGCCCGACAGAGGGAGGGCTTGTCCTTTTATTCAATCGAATGAATTCATTACTTGAAATAGATGAGGAGAACTTAACGGCGACCGTACAGCCTGGGCTCATCACATTGGACTTGATTTCAGCAGTTGAAGAAAAGGGATTGTTTTATCCGCCGGATCCAAGTTCGATGAAAATCTCCACGATTGGCGGCAACATTAATGAGAACTCTGGTGGACTGCGAGGATTAAAGTACGGAGTCACCCGTGATTATGTCATCGGGCTTGAAGTTGTCCTTCCGAATGGAGACATCATTCGAACAGGGGGCAAGCTTGCCAAAGACGTAGCCGGATATGATTTAACGAAACTATTTGTCGGATCGGAAGGGACCTTGGGAATCGTTACGGAAGCGATCCTAAAGCTGATCCCCATGCCGGAAACGACAAAGACGATGCTTGCCTTATATCAAGATCTGGATGCTGCAGCCCAGTCAGTGGCCAAGATCATTTCAAATAAGATCATTCCTGTTACATTGGAATTTCTGGATCGGCCGACTTTGATCGTTGTTGAGGACTTCGCGAAAATCGGTTTGCCCACCAATGTTGAAGCCGTCCTGCTGATTGAACAGGATGGTCCGCCTGAAGTGGTGGAACGTGATATGAAAAGGATGGCCGATATCTGTCTAGAGGAAAAGGCGGTTTCAGTGGAAATTGCCGAAACGGAATCTGACGCTGTCGCCTTGAAAACAGCAAGACGGACAGCCCTTTCCGCACTGGCACGCCTCAAGCCGACGACCATTTTGGAAGATGCCACCGTTCCCCGCTCGGAAATTGCCAAAATGGTTAAAGCAATTAATGAAATCGCAGACAAGCATAACGTGGACATTTGCACTTTTGGTCATGCTGGGGATGGGAACCTGCATCCAACGTGCATTACCGACGCTCGTGATCATGAGGAAATGGAGAGGGTGGAGCTCGCTTTTGCCGACATTTTTGCCGCTGCTATCGACCTTGGCGGGACGATTACCGGTGAACATGGTGTGGGAGCGATGAAGGCCCCGTATCTTGAATGGAAGCTGAAGAAAGAAGGGATTGATGCCATGAGAGCGATTAAACAAGCTTTCGATCCCAATAACATCATTAATCCCGGCAAAGTATTTGCCAAGGAAACAAGAAAAAGGGTGGTGGTTACTTCATGACGACAGTTCAGGAAAGGGAAACCATTGCCATTCAATTCGCGGAAAAAATGAATGAAGATGAATTGTTGAATTGTATGCGCTGCGGCTTTTGCTTACCCCATTGCCCGACATACATAGAATCGGGGCTGAAGGAATCCCATTCACCAAGGGGCCGGATCGCACTTATGAAAGCGGTGGCAGATGGTGTGATTGAGCCTGATGAGGATGTAGAACGTTCGTTGAGTCTTTGCCTCGGCTGCAGGGCTTGTGAGCCTGTGTGTCCTTCAGGTGTGAAGTATGGACATCTTCTTGAAGAAGCAAGGGATATCATCCATCAGAATAAAAAACACAGTTACCCTGTAAAAACGATCCGCAAGGCCGTTTTTAGTGGGTTATTCCCACACCAGGAGCGAATGCAGGCCATGACGAGTTTGCTTGGCTTCTATCAGAGATCAGGACTGCAATACATGGCCCGTAAAACGGGAGTCCTCAACCTGCTTCCAGATAATTTGGCAACCATGGAAAAAGTGCTGCCGAAAGTCCCAAAAAAATCAGAAATGAAAAATAGGCCAACTGAGCTGCCTGCAATCGGAACGCCGCTCAAAAAGGTGGCTTTCTTTTCCGGCTGCTTGATGGATACGATGTTTTTGGAAACGAACAAGGCAACACTAAAGCTTCTTCAGCTGGCCGGATGTGAAATCGTGATTCCGAAATCCCAGGCATGTTGCGGGGCGCTGCATGGGCACAGTGGTGAAAAAGAAGGTGCTAAGCAACTGGCCAAGCGTAATATAGAAGCTTTTGAAGCGGAGGAAGTTGATTATATTATTACGAATGCCGGCGGCTGTGGAGCTTTTCTCATAGATTATGACCATCTGCTCCAAGCTGAACCGGAATGGCACGACCGTGCAATCGCATTTAAAAATAAGTTGAAAGATATCAGCGAGATTCTTGTTGATTTGCGTTTTCAGGAAAAAGTTCGCCTGAAACTGCCAGCTCAATCCGTAACTTTCCAGGATTCCTGCCATTTACGGAATGTGATGAACACCTCCTTGGCTCCACGAATTCTCCTTCAATCGATAGAAGGAATCAATTTCAGGGAAATGAAGGATGCCGATCGATGCTGCGGCTCCGCTGGGATTTATAATATAGTTGAATCAGAGATGTCCATGAATATTCTTGACTCTAAAATGGAGCACACGAAATCGACACAGGCCGATATTGTTGTAACGGCAAACCCTGGCTGTCTGTTACAAATGCAATTGGGGATCGAGAGGGAAAACTTGGGGGATTGTACGAAAGCGGTGCATATTGCAGACCTGCTAATAAAGGCTGTGGCTTTATAATAGAAGAAAAAGAATGCAAGTAGAAAACAAATGGAATTATTTGGTTAAACATTACATTTTAATAAATGAGGAAACCCTTGTAAAGCCTTGATTTTAGTAAAAAATGCGTTCTGTGCTGAGAACAAATTGTAAATGTTATAACAAAAAAGAAATATTGATTCCTCGTTTACTTAGGACCATGGCGGGTAGTGTTTATATATAGCTTCCACTAAACGAAACAACAAAACCTAAGGAGGAATGTAAAATGAATAAAACAGTATATGGAGTATATGAATCAAACGCAGAAGTGATCCAAGCAATTAATGCACTTAAGGCAAAGGGTTTTGAAGGGAACGATATTACTGTCGTCGCGGACAAGGAAGAAACATTGGATTTCACGAACCACAAACGCGAAACGGATGTTCATACAATGACGAATGTTCCTAACGACGAATCTTTTATGGACAAGGTGGCACGTTTCTTCATGCCGGAAGATACGGCAGATCTTTCAACAAGATTGGCGAATGCAGGCCTTTCGAATAGTGAAGCGGCTGAACATGTCTTTGATGTAGAAAACGGAAAAGTCCTGGTTCTGGTTGAAGAAGGTGAAGGCCACCTTGGAACAGCAAAAGATAAATTCACGACAGGAACAATGGACACTGCCGGTACAAGGCTTGATACAAACTCCACCAACCAATTATTTAACGGCACTGAAAAAACCGATACTTTAAATAAAGAGGATGTTTATGGAGTCAACGGACACGGCCGTGAATTGCCAGAGGATGAAAGGACTCTTACACTTCGCGAAGAACAGCTGAACATTGACAAAGAAAGAGTTCAGACAGGTGAAGTCGTCATTAACAAAGAAGTAAATGAACAGCATAAAACGATAAATGTCCCTGTTGAACATGAAGAAGTGACAGTCGAGCATAGATCAGTTTCAGGACGTGAAGCGAATCTGGAAACCGGGAGCATTGAAGATGGGGAAACAATACGGATCCCTGTTGTTGAAGAAAAATTGGAAGTTTCGAAAAAACCGGTCGTCTCTGATGAAATTGTCATCAAGAAACATGCTGTACAAGAAACGGAACAAGTTCAGGATACTCTTAAAAAGGAAGATATTCAGCTTGATAGTACAGATGAATCGAGCGTGAATGAGAAAAAGGCAACTGAACGTAGAACCGACCGCTTCTAAGAGTGAAGGAAATGGCCTGCAGTTTTTAAAACTGCAGGCTTCTTTTTGATTTCAAAGACTTATTAAAGGTTCGAGCCTAGGGAAGGCAAACCTTTTTGTTTAATTAGCACCCATCAGGGTATAAATACACATAAGAAGAAATATCGGAATATAGGAGGAGGAAGAAGCATGGGAAAAACATTATATGGTGTTTTTAATACGGAAAGAGAAATAATCCAGGCTATACAATCCCTCAAGGGAAAGGGGGTCCATGAAGGAGAAATAACGGTAATAGCTGATAGGAAAGAAGATTTGAATCTCGTCAATGAAAAGCGTGATCCGGATGTCGCCGTCGTTACTAACTCTAATGAGGATTCCTTCATTGATAAGATGAAACACTTTTTCCTGAACGAGGGTTCTGAAGATATAAGGAACCGACTAGGTGAGTTAGGGCTTGCCGATAGTGAAGCCACTGCTTATATAAATGAAGTGGAGGCTGGAAAATTCCTGATTCTTTTAGATGAATCGGAAACCGTATCAGCACGAGATAACATAACTTCCAATCGTATCGAGGATACGGACGAACCTGCAGAGAATCCGCTTAAAACAGGGGTGGTGAACAATCCGGACCCTAACCTTTTTCCTGAAACAACAGCGAATGCCTATCAATCAGGAGAAGTGGAAGCACAGCCAGGAAGAAGTCAAGAGCTTCACGGGAATTCTGCCAACATCTTTGAAAATGAAGAGCTAGATACGAAGCGAGCTCAAGAAAGGGAAATCAGGGGGAACTCCACCGGAAAATATAAGGAGCAAAAGCCAGGGGATTATGAAGGGACACTAGCAAGCGACCCTCATGCAGACCCGTTTTCTTCCGATACTGACAAAGCCCTGGATACTCAAGGATCACTGGATCGGACCGTGAGCACGAATGCGAGCGGACAGCAAGAGGAAGGCTTGCAAGAAGAATACATCAAAAATCGAATCAATACCGACAATCTGTAATACGCAAAAAGAACACAGCCTGCACAAGGCTGTTCTTCAGTTTGTGGATAAAGAGGGTTCGGAAAATATATCTTTCATCAAATTATGTTCCCGAACAACCTGACCCAAAGCAACATCTTATATCCTCCGATTTGATTTCGGTCTAGTTGATTGGAGCGGGTGTGCGAGACTCCTGCGGAAAAAGCGCGTCTAAGGGAGGCCCCGCAGGCGCAAGCCGAAAAAGCACCCTGACCGCCCGCTGAAAGCGAGTGCCTGGAATGGAAATCAACGTCCAAGTTGTATAAGAGAAACTGCAGGTAAACTCGATTTTTCATCTAGTTTCTACAGGCTGTTTTTTTTAAAACCCTTTAGGCAAAGGGTTTCCCCGTTCATTAGTTAGGAATCTCCGCTATACTATTTGCTTGTTTATTGTTAAAGCCGCAAGGTATAATGACTAAGGAATTTTATTTTTAGTAGGGTAACAAGGAGAGGGAGAAACATGGAAAAAAACGTATATGGTGTTTTTGACTCTAATCCGGAACTACTTGCTGCAATTCAAGACTTAAAAGCTAAAGGCATATCTGGCACCCAAATGACAGTGGCAGCTGATATAAAAAAAGATGTGCAGCTTGGAAATGAACATACGGATATCCTGATCATCGCCAATCAGGATAAGGAGGACACTCTTTTTTTAAGAATCTTCCACTACTTCACAGATGAAGGATCTGGAGATTTACGCAGCTTTTTCACGAAATACGGCTACTCTTTTGCTGAGACAAAAGCGATGCTTCAAGAAGTGAGCGCAAAAAAATTCTTCTTGCTGCTCGATGAAGAAGTCTCCATCGAAGAACTGAAGGCTGGCGTAGCGAAATTAAAAAAATAACAGCCTTTGAAGGCTGTTATTTTTTTAATCCTGCTTCGAGGGCAGTGATCATTTCCTGTTTTTCCTGCTCAGATGAATTTTGCCAGATGACCTCGAATAATACTCCCAATCCAGGAAGCATTTTTTCCTCGCCATTTTGTATGGCATCGACAATCGTGTCTTCCAGCTGATCTTGCGAATTTCCAGATACATTTTGAATGATCGCATTACGTAAGTTTAAATTCATAATTATTCCTCCTCTAACACATAATGACTGACATTAATAGCATTTCACAAACTCGCATGCAATATGTATGTAAATTGCGTTATAATAGGAAAATCAGTGTGAAGTTAAAGGAGCGTTTACCCTTGAAATATATCGAATCCGTAAAAAACCCTCAAGTTAAACAATGGAAAAAACTTTTGACGAAAAAAGAACGAGATAAAACAGGGAAATATTTAGTCGAGGGTTTTCACCTAGTTGAAGAAGCCCTAAAAGAAGAAATTGTCTTGGAAGTGATCATCAATGAAGAAACTGAAATGCCTGCACATTTTAAGGTGGAAGGCACAGAACTCATTTATGTGAAAAATGATATTATGAAGGCGATTTGCGATACCGAAGCCCCGCAGGGAATCGCAGCGGTTTGTGAACAGAAATCAACGAGCATGGCGTCCATAAATCCGGATAAACTATTGTTGATCGATGCCGTCCAAGATCCGGGGAATATTGGAACGATGATCAGGACAGCGGATGCAGCTGGAATCGATGCGGTCATTCTTGGCGAAGGATGTGCTGACTTGTATAATCCCAAAGTAGTCCGTTCGACGCAAGGGAGCCTCTTCCATATGCCTGTCATTAAAGGTAACCTTTCCGAAATCATCGATGAGCTGAAGCAAAGCGGCACTCCGGTTTATGGCACGGCATTAGAAGGCGCATCACCATTTGAAGAAGTGGAAAAGTCTTCCCGTTTTGCCCTGCTGGTCGGTAATGAAGGCCAAGGAGTATCGAAGGAATTACTGGAGAAAACGACTAAAAACCTTTATATTCCCATCTACGGAAAAAGCGAATCATTGAATGTGGGGATTGCTGCCGGGATTTTAATGTACCATTTACGAAAATCGATTTGAAACGGCCGAAGAATTATAATATAATAAAACAGAATTTTATAATGAAAACAACGATGACAAAGAGTAGTAGCTTAAGTTAACCATATCCAGGGAAAAAATGCCTTGACTGAAAGCATTTTTATGGCACTGCTTAAGGGAATTCACCTTTCGAGTTGGCATTGGGAAGACAGGATGTCCGAAAAATGTTCCGGTGAAGAGCCGTTATTTTTAATGAAGTGAGTGCATAAGTTTTTTTGTTTGTGCACTAATAAGGGTGGTACCGCGATACATAAACCTCGTCCCTTTAGGGATCGGGGTTTTTTTGTGTTCATTTTTACAAAAGGAAAATAAAGGAGGAAGACATGATGCAGGAACGATTACTAGAACTGCAGGAAGAAGCGTTGCAAAAAGTTGCCGCCGCTTCCGAATTAAAAGAAATGAATGAAGTCCGTGTTGCTTATTTAGGGAAAAAAGGGCCAATCACTGAGGTATTGCGCGGCATGGGTAAATTATCTGCCGAAGAACGCCCGAAAATCGGGGCACTAGCCAATGATGTACGGGAAGCGATCGCAACAAAGATCGAGGAGAAACAAAAAGCACTTGAAACTGCGGCAGTCAATGCAAAGCTAGCAACTGAAACGATTGACGTCACACTTCCAGGACGTCCGGTAAACAAGGGAAATCTTCACCCATTAACACGTGTCGTGGAAGAAATCGAAGACTTATTCATCGGTATGGGTTATACCGTTGCGGAAGGTCCTGAAGTCGAAAGTGACTACTACAACTTCGAGGCACTTAACTTGCCAAAAAGCCATCCGGCACGTGATATGCAGGATTCCTTTTACATCACGGATGAAATCCTGATGCGTACGCACACGTCACCTGTTCAAGCCAGAACGATGGAAAAACATAAAGGTCAAGGTCCTGTTAAAATCATTTGCCCAGGAAAAGTATATCGCCGTGATAACGATGATGCGACACACTCCCATCAATTCCAGCAAATTGAGGGCTTGGTCATCGATGAGAACATCAGCATGAGCGACCTGAAAGGAACACTAGACGTATTTGCCAAAAAAGTATTCGGGCAAGACCGTGAAATCCGTCTTCGTCCTAGTTTCTTCCCATTTACTGAGCCTTCCGTCGAAGTCGATATTTCTTGTAAAATCTGCGGCGGTAAAGGCTGCAGCGTTTGTAAACAAACAGGCTGGATCGAAGTGCTTGGCGGCGGGATCGTTCATCCGAACGTCCTTGAAATGGCTGGCTTCGATTCCAAGAAATACTCCGGATTCGCATTTGGAATCGGCGTGGAACGAATTGCCATGTTGAAATACGGTGTGGACGATATCCGTCATTTCTATACGAATGATGTTCGATTCTTAAAACAATTCAACCATCACGAAGCATAAATTTTTATTTTAAAAAGGAGGACCTACCATGTTTGTGTCATATAAATGGTTACAAGATTATGTTGACCTTTCAGGCATCAATGCGACGGAGCTAGCTGACAAAATCACAAAAAGCGGCATTGAGGTTGAAGGGGTAGAAAAGAAAAGTGAAGGACTAAAAGGAGTCGTCATCGGGCATGTCATTGAACGTGAACAGCATCCAAATGCGGATAAATTGAATAAATGCCAAGTTGATATCGGGGCCGAAAATCCCGTTCAGATCATCTGTGGAGCACCGAATGTCGATAAAGGCCAAAAAGTCGCAGTCGCTACTGTTGGCGCAGTCCTTCCTGGTAATTTCAAAATCAAGAAAGCGAAACTTCGCGGAGAGGAATCGCACGGGATGATTTGCTCTCTTCAAGAATTGGGCTTCGAATCCAAGCTCGTTTCCAAGGATTACGCTACAGGTATCTTCGTCTTCCCAAATGATGTGGAAGTAGGGAAAGATGCATTGGAGGAACTTGGTTTAAGTGATGAAGTGCTGGAACTTGGGCTGACTCCAAACCGTTCCGACGCATTGAGCATGCTTGGTGTTGCATACGAAGTGGGAGCCATTCTAGGCCGTGAAGTGAAATGGCCGGTTGTCGAGAAAGTAGAGGCAGCTGAAAAAGCATCAGATTATATCAGTGTCAAAGTGGAAGCGAAAGAAGATAACCCGATATACATTGCTAAAATCATCAAGGATGTTAAGGTAGGACCCTCACCGCTTTGGATGCAGACTCGGTTGATGTCTGCAGGTATCCGTCCTCATAATAATGTGGTGGATATCACGAACTACATTTTACTTGAATACGGACAACCGCTTCATGCCTTTGATTATGACCGCTTTGGTTCAAAGGAAATCGTCATCCGCAGAGCGAAGGATGCTGAAAAAATCGTAACTTTGGATGAAACGGAACGCGCTTTGACACCTGACCATTTAGTGATCACAAATGGCAGCGAGCCTGTTGCGATAGCTGGTGTGATGGGCGGAGCGGATTCCGAAGTGAAAAATGATACGACGAACATCATTATTGAAAGTGCATATTTTGCAGGTACAGTAGTTCGTAAAGCTTCAAAGGACCATGGATTACGCAGTGAAGCCAGTGCCCGCTTTGAAAAAGGCGTCGACCCAGCCCGTGTACGTGAAGCTGGAGAACGTGCTGCACAATTGATTGCGCAATATGCAGGCGGAACAGTCTTACAAGGAGCAGCAGAAGTTGACGAATTGACAATGGAACCTGCGGTCATTAGCATCACTCTTGAAAAAATCAACACACTTCTTGGAACAAGCATGACCGTATCAGTTGTGGAATCGATCTTCAAGCGTCTGCAATTCGGCGTGGAACTTGACAATGAAACGTTCACAATCACAGTCCCGACGCGCCGTGGTGATATTACGATTGAGGCTGATTTAGTCGAAGAGGCTGCACGTTTATATGGATATGATAACATTCCCGCTACACTGCCGATCGGTTCTGCTACCCCAGGCCAATTGACTGACTATCAAATTAAACGGCGGAAGGCACGCCGTACACTTGAAGGCGCAGGCCTTTATCAAGCGGTGACCTATTCACTGACAAGCCAGGAAAAAGCGTCCCAATTTGCACTGGAAGCAAGAGAATCCATACGATTAGCAATGCCAATGAGTGAAGAACGGAGTCAGCTGCGTTTAAGCATCGTGCCTCAATTGCTGGAAGTCGTGAAATATAACAATGCCCGCCAAATTGATTCACTGGCACTGTATGAAATCGGTTCGGTATTCTTTAAGCGTGACGAACAAGAACTGCCTGAAGAAAAAGAACATATTGCTGGAGCAATCACAGGCCTATGGGAGTCACATCTATGGCAAGGCGAAAAGAAACCAGTGGATTTCTTTGTAGCCAAAGGCGTGATCGAAGCATTATTCGACACACTTGGATTAGCTGATCAAATCAGTTATCGCCAAGCGGAAATCAACGACATGCATCCAGGACGGACAGCCGAAGTACTATTGAATGGTGAAGTGATTGGCTTTATCGGCCAAGTTCACCCAACCGTCCAAAAAGACTTGGATATTAAAGAAACATACATTTTCGAACTTTCATTAAAAGCATTGGCCGAAGCAGAAGTCGCTCCGATTGCCTACCAAACCATTCCGCGCTATCCATCAACCACACGAGATATCGCGCTCGTTGTGGATCAAGCTACGAAAGCCGGGGACATTCAGGATATTATTGAAGAAGCCGGTGGCAAACTGCTGAAAGAAGTAAGCATCTTCGACTTATACGAAGGTGAAAGAATGGAGGAAGGCAAGAAATCCATTGCCTACTCACTGAAATACTTCGACCCGGAACGTACTCTAACGGACGAGGACATTACTAAAGCACATGATAAAGTGCTTGAAGCCGTTAAAGAAAAAGCTGGCGCAGAGCTAAGAGGATAAAACCAAAAAGACAGCTCCCTGAATCTTGGGGAGCTGTCTTTTGGGATTTTACGAGTAAACGGCACGAACTCACGAGTAAATGACGCGAACTCACGAGTAAATAGTGCGAACTCACGAGTAAAGCGCAAATTCACGAGTAAATAGCGAGAATTCACGAGTAAATAGCGAGAATTCACGAGTAAAAGGCGGAAACTCACGAGTAAATGGAGCGATCCCACGAGTAAAACGCAAATTCACGAGTAAATAGCGAGAATTCACGAGTAAATAGTGCAAACTCACAAGTAAATGGTGCAAACTCACGAGTAAAAGGCGCGAACTCACGAGTAAATAGCGAGAATTCACGAGTAAATAGTGCAAACTCACGAGTAAAGCGCAAATTCACGAGTAAATGGTGCAAACTCACGAGTAAAGCGCAAATTCACGAGTAAATAGTGCGAACTCACGAGTAAAACGCAAATTTACGAGTAAATAGCGAGAATTCACGAGTAAATAGCGAGAATTCACGAGTAAATGGTGGAAACTCACGAGTAAATAGCGAGAATTCACGAGTAAATAGAGCAAACTCACGAGTAAAGCGCAAATTCACGAGTAAATGGCGGAAACTCACGAGTAAATGGAGCGATCCCACGAGTAAA
Organism: Bacillus sp. CFBP9009; assembly: GCF_036541465.1. Taxonomy (NCBI): domain Bacteria; kingdom Bacillati; phylum Bacillota; class Bacilli; order Caryophanales; family Bacillaceae; genus Bacillus; species Bacillus sp. CFBP9009. The sequence continues at coordinate 694,927 of NZ_JAZHFU010000001.1, forward strand.
ACGCAAATTCACGAGTAAATAGCGAGAATTCACGAGTAAATAGCGAGAATTCACGAGTAAAAGGCGGAAACTCACGAGTAAATGACGCAAACTCACGAGTAAAGCGCAAATTCACGAGTAAATGCGAGAATTCACGAGTAAAGCGCAAATTCACGAGTAAATAGCGAGAATTCACGAGTAAATAGCGAGAATTCACGAGTAAATAGCGAGAATTCACGAGTAAATAATGCAAACTCACGAGTAAATAGCGCAAACTCACGAGAAAAAGGCGGCTTTTCCAAAAGATCAGCCGCTTTCTTCTATTTATGATATTTCTGTTGATATAGTCGCTTTGCTTTTTCTGTATTGGCGAAGTGGGTTTTCGTGAATTCGTTTAATGAATCGATTCCTTTTTCATGAATTAATCTTGCGGCCGCTTCATCGACTGCAAATCCGGCTCCTTTAGGGATTTTGAATCCGGCTTTTTCACTCAGCAAGTCAAAGCGTTTCACGAATGCATATCGGGCTAGGATGGATGCGGCTGCTACTCCAAGGTGTATGCCTTCCGCTTTTGTGCATAGATAGGTGGCGTTAGCTTGAAATAGTTCTTGCCCTTTTAGGTAATTGAAAAATACCTCTGGTTGAGCGAATTGGTCAATAAGGACCGCTTCTGCTTGTTCCGGGTGGATTTTTTGCATGAGATTCTTGATTGCTTGGTTATGGAGGAGTGCCTTCATTTTTCCTTGTGACATTCCTTTTGCCTGAAGCGCATTATATTTCGGGTTGTCGCATGTGAGCAGGCTGAATGGCACTACATCCTTAATCTGTTTGGCAATTTCGATGATCTGTGGATCTTTGAGATTTTTGGAATCCTGGACACCAAGCTCCTTTAATAGGGCTAGTTGCTCCTTTTTTGCATATACGGCTACGACGGTGATCGGGCCGAAATAGTCTCCTGTTCCGACCTCATCGGATCCAATCACAGACATGGTCCCGATATTTGCAGGCGGCGAATATCGATGGACATTGACTGATGCAGGGGACGCCGTTTTTTTCTTTGGAGCAGCAGCAGTGGTGCCATTTTGCCATTTTACTGCTTCTAGTTCGGCATTTTTACCCTGAAAAAGCACCTTTCCAGATTTATAGGCGGTCACCGTACATAGCGGCGGTTTGGCGGAAAAGATGCTCCCGGGCGGCAGCTTGGCGGCCAAGGATGAAGAATAATGGGACTTCATCGCCTTTATTTGTTCAGGACTGATAAGTAAAACAACATGGGACATAATGGGTAAGCTCCTAACTTCATTTTGTTTATTAGTAATCCTCTTCCTAAAATTCGTTTTCGTTTGACAAATTATTGAAATTTTTATGCGAGAAATGACGATGTACTCTCTTTCATGACGAAAAACTTCGTGATATGATAGAATTAGGATTGTTTAGATTGGGGGCATCATTTTGTCAGACGATAAACGAAATAAAACAACAGTTGATATATACGGACAACCATATACAATCGTCGGCACAGAAAGCGCAAGTCATATGCGCCTGGTCGCTTCGATGGTTGACGAAAAAATGAGAGAGATCAGGATGAAAAATCCATACTTGGATACAAGTAAGCTAGCGGTGCTAACGGCCGTGAATACCATCCACGAATATATTAAATTAAAAGATGAACTAGACCAGCTTCAACTGGAATTAAAGAGAGAGAAGGACTGAGTATATGCTTGATTTAGCAATTCTGGCCATTCTTTTAATCGGTTTATTAATCGGTTTAAAGCGTGGCTTCATTTTACAAACGGTTCATATGACAGGGTTCATAGTAGCCTTCATCGTCGCCTATGTATTTTACGGAGATCTTGCTCCCAATTTGAAATTGTGGATTCCGTTTCCAACGATGGGTGATTCCTCGACCCTTAATATGTTTTTCGATACAGTCGGGCTTGATACGGCGTATTACAATGCAATTGCCTTTGCAATCATTTTCTTTGCTGCCAAGATTCTTTGGCAAATGATAGGATCCATGCTCAACTTCATTACCCATCTTCCGATATTAAAGCAGCTGAATCGCTGGGGTGGAGGGATATTGGGCTTTCTCGAAGTCTATCTTATCATGTTTATTATATTATATATAGCTGCCATGCTGCCAATGGATTCCATCCAGAAACCATTAACGGGCTCATTTCTGGCAGAATCGATCGTGAAACATACGCCGTTCCTTTCCGAGCAAGTGAAGGAACTTTGGTTTCATGATCTAAAACAATCTTAATGTCAGTATAAGTGGGCCTGCCTCCCTTTCTCAAAGTCCTGGATTCCTATACTTTGAAAGGGGGAGGCCCCTTTTTATGTAGCAGCATGTAGCTTCCTTCTATTTGATTCGTAGGTTAAGAATCTGACTGCTTGTACTTTACCTCCAAGAAAGGTATCTTTAAGAAAGTGAATATGGGACACCCTACTAATTTTTTCGGCGGTGAATTAAATGACAATTAATAAAAAAGATATCATTAAACTATTAGAAAAAATTGCAATATATATGGAACTAAAAGGAGAGAACCCGTTCAAGGTTTCAGCTTTCCGAAAGGCAGCAGGCGCCTTGGAAACGGATGACCGGAGCCTGTCGGAGATCGAAGATTTTACCGCTTTGAATGGAATCGGGAAAGGAACGGCATCCGTCATCGAAGAGTATATAAATGAAGGGAAATCGACTGTACTTGAAGAGCTTCAGGAGCAGGTGCCAAAAGGATTGATTCCGCTTCTGCAGCTTCAAGGTTTGGGCGGGAAGAAAATTGCCAAGCTTCATAAAGAGCTGCATGTCAATGATGTGAATGATCTTAAAATCGCCTGTGAAGAAGGCAGGGTCGCGGCGCTTGCCGGTTTCGGCAAAAAAACGGAAGAGAAGATCCTGTCTGCAATTGCCGATGCGGGTTCTAGGCCCGATCGACTGCCCCTAGCCTTCATGAGGCCGATTGCGGCTGATATTGAAACGGCTCTTGCTAACATGGATTACATCATCCGTTCTTCCAGGGCGGGCAGTATCCGGCGCATGAGGGAAACGATCAAGGACCTCGATTTCATCATTTCGACAGATCATCCCGAAGAGGTTAAGAATCAACTGCTTGCAATAAAAGGGATAAAGCAGGTGATTGCGGCCGGTGATACAAAAGTATCGGTCGTGCTTGATTATGAATATGACATTTCAGTTGATTTCCGAATCGTTAAGGATAAGGAATTCATCACGACACTCCATCATTTTACGGGTTCGAAGGATCACAATGTGCGGATGCGCCAGCTTGCTAAAGATCGCGGAGAGAAAATCAGCGAATATGGGGTGGAAGTGACTGAAACCGGTGATGTATTGACGTTTGAAACGGAAGAACAATTTTATAATCATTTTGGCCTTCCTTTCATCCCGCCTGAAATACGTGAAGACGGAACGGAAGTGGAGCATTATGATGCTAATGAACCTCTCATATCTTTAGAGGCCGTTAAAGGTGATCTGCATATGCATACCACATGGAGTGATGGGGCTCATACGATTGAAGAAATGATTGAAGCATGCCGTGCAAAAGGGTATCGATATATGGCCATCACCGATCATTCGCAATATCTGAAAGTGGCGAACGGCTTGACTGCGGAACGTTTACGTGAACAAAAACGGATCATTCATGAACTTAATGAAAAATACGCTGATTTTACCGTTCTTTCTGGGATAGAGATGGATATACTTCCTGATGGGACACTTGATTATGACGATGAGCTGCTTGCAGAGATGGATTTGGTGATTGCATCTATTCACTCAAGCTTTTCACAGCCTCGGGAAACGATCATGGAGCGCTTAAAAACGGCTCTGAATAATCCGCATGTAGATATCATCGCCCATCCAACGGGAAGGATCATCGGCAGACGCGCCGGATATGATGTGGATATAGAGATGCTGATCGAACTGGCCCGTGAAACGAATACTGCCTTGGAATTGAATGCGAATCCGAACCGATTGGATTTGGCACCTCCCCATCTGCGCAAGGCGCAGGAAGCGGGCGTTCCTATCGTAATCAATACGGATGCCCACAGCATCGACATGCTTGAACATATGCCTGTTGGGGTCGCATCAGCCAAAAAGGGCTGGGTTAAAGAATCCACGGTTCTTAATGCAAGGGATACGGATGGATTATTGGCGTTTTTAAAGAGAAATGATTAACTATTTGCCCATAAATAAGGAGGAGCTTTAACTCCATGCATAATAAAGCTTTAAAGACATTGGAATTTCATAAAATAAAAGAACAATTAATCTCACACGCATCCTCATCCATAGGAAAAGAGAAGGCAGAGCAATTAATGCCTTCCACGGATTTTGAAGAAGTGTCGAGATGGCAGGAAGAAACAGATGAGGCAGCCAAAATCGTAAGGTTGAAAGGTAACTTGCCATTGGGCGGAATTTTCGATATCCGTCCACATGCAAAAAGGGCACAGATTGGCGGTATGCTCTCACCGATGGAACTGATGGAACTTGCGAGTACGATTCGTGCCGGCAGGATCCTAAGCCGTTTCTTCGAAGAACTCGCAGAGCAGGAAATTGATGTTCCGCTTTTAGCCGAATATATCGATTCACTTCATCCATTGATTGATTTGCAGCAGGAAATTACGTATGCAGTTAGCGAACATGGCGAAGTGATGGATTCTGCCAGCGATAAGCTTCGTACGCTAAGAAACCAAATTCGGACGAACGAGAGTCGTGTCAGGGAAAAACTGGAAAGTATGATCCGTTCTTCCAATGCATCAACAATGTTATCAGATGCCATCATCACCATCCGGAATGACCGATTCGTCATCCCGGTAAAACAGGAATACCGCAGTGTATATGGCGGTATCATACATGATCAATCATCATCAGGGCAGACGTTGTTCATTGAACCGCAAGCAATCGTTCAGCTGAATAATGTCCTGCAGGAAACCCGGGTGAAGGAAACGCAGGAAATAGAACGGATATTGGTTGAACTATCGGAAAAAGTCGGTGCGTTCACCCCTGAATTGCTTCATAATGTCAAAGTGCTAGCACAAATCGATTTCCTTGTCGCCAAGGCAAAATATGCAAAAGCGATAAAAGGATCCAAGCCGATTTTGAATAATGAGGGGCGCGTAAAATTATTCAAAGCGAAACACCCGCTCATTCCGAGTGATGTTGTCGTGGCCAATGATATTTTTCTTGGTGATGAATTTACGACAATCGTCATCACCGGTCCGAATACAGGTGGTAAGACGGTTACCCTGAAAACGATTGGCCTCTGTACGTTAATGGCACAGTCCGGTCTGCAAATCCCTGCGCTGGATGGTTCCGAAACGGCTGTGTTTTCCTCTGTTTATGCCGATATTGGCGATGAACAGTCGATTGAACAAAGCTTAAGTACATTCTCTTCGCATATGGTCAACATTGTCGATATCCTTAAGCATGTCGATTATGACAGCCTTGTTTTATTCGATGAGCTTGGAGCGGGAACAGATCCACAGGAAGGTGCCGCTTTGGCCATTTCCATTTTGGATGAAGTGTATAAGCGCGGAGCACGTGTAATTGCAACGACACATTACCCGGAATTAAAAGCGTATGGATATGATCGGGAAGGCGTCATTAATGCAAGCGTTGAATTTAATGTGGAAACCTTGAGTCCCACCTATAAACTTTTGATCGGTGTACCAGGGCGGAGTAATGCTTTTGAAATTTCCAAGCGTCTTGGTTTGGAAGAAAACGTGATAAGCAACGCCCGCAGCCATATTGGTGAGGATACGAATAAAGTTGAAAATATGATAGCGTCCCTTGAAGACAGCCGCAAGAAGGCCGAAGAAGAAGAGCTTGAAGCCAAGAATCACCTGAAACAGGCGGAAATTCTTCATAAAGACCTTCAAAGGCAAATTGATGAGTACCATGAAGAACGGGATGCGATGGTTGAAAAGGCAGCAAAAGAGGCAGCGGCAATCGTTGAAAATGCACAAAGGGAAGCTGAAGCGATCATTTCCGACTTACGTAAACTGCGACTTGAAAAGCATGCCGATGTTAAAGAGCATGAACTGATCGATGCCAAAAAGCGGCTTGAAGAAGCAGCGCCTAAAGTGAAAAAAACGTCAAATAAAGCTGCGAGACCGCTTGATAAAAGCTTGAAACCTGGAGATGAAGTAAAGGTCGTAAGCTTTGGTCAAAAAGGTCACTTGATTGAGAAGGTCTCAAATAATGAATGGCAGGTTCAGATCGGCATCATGAAGATGAAGGTGAAGGAGTCTGACCTGGAATTCATCAAGAGCACAAAAGTAAAAGAAACAAAGCCGCTTACCACGATCAAAGGCCGCGATTATCACGTTAGCGTCGAACTTGACCTTCGTGGAGAACGCTTTGAAAATGCAATATCAAGAGTGGAAAAGTACGTTGATGATGCTCTTTTGGCCGGTTATTCGAGTGTCTCCATCATTCATGGTAAAGGGACGGGTGCTCTTCGGTCCGGGGTCCAGGAATACTTGAAAAATCACCGCTCTGTCAAAAGGATTCGCTTCGGCGAAGCCGGTGAAGGCGGAACAGGTGTTACGGTGGTGGAATTTAAATAAAGGAAAGCGGCCATTCCGGCAATTCAGCCAAGCCGGGTGGCTAGTTACCATTCGGGAGTTGGACCATGGAGAACATGTGGGAAAATGAATATGTATATATAGCTGCTCGTTACAGTGTCGTTATTCTGTGCATGATTGTTTTTTTAGCCATTTTTGAACTTGTCACAAAGTACAAGAACTGGGAGGAAATCAAACAGGGAAACCTTTCTGTCGCGTTGGCAACAGGTGGTAAAATATTTGGGATCGCCTATGTATTCCAACAGTCCATTCTCCATCAGAATTCGCTTCTTACCATGATTGGCTGGGGCGTATACGGATTTGTCCTGCTGTTGATCGGTTATTTCATTTTTGAATTTATGACTCCTGGATTTAAAATAGATGAAGAGATACAAAAAGATAATCGGGCAGTTGGATTCCTATCGATGATCATATCAATCGCATTATCTTTTGTCATCGGTGCCGGGATTTCTTAATGCCCTTCATGAGAGGGAGTAAGCTGTGGAGAAACTTGCAAAAGTCTTAATTGTTTGTTGCGGTATCTTTTTTCTGTTTGGAATCATTTATATGACATTCTTCAACTGAAGCGGCCATTGTGCCGCTTCTTTTATTTGAACTCTATAAGTATTCATTTTTTTAAGGTCTGCAGGTTAGGAACACTTTTTTAATCACTTGGCCAAAACACGATAGTCTTAATCATATCTGAGTTTAGTCTCTCATTAAAAATTCACTAGTTAAAAAGCAAAAAAATGCTAGTGAATGTAATTTGTGTCTAGGTACATATATAATTCAGAAAATTATAATAATACCAACAAAACAAATATAAGTAGGGGGATCGTCCATAAAATATTCATTGTTTTGTACCCAATGTCGCTACTACTTTAATAACTCATAATGCATGTAGACAGTTCAAATACTAACTGATCATAGAAAGAGGGATTGTTTATGCAACGCTCAAAACGATTTGAGATCTTAGAAGAAAGACCGGTCAATAAAGATGGATTTGTAAAAGAATGGCCTGAAATGGGGTTTATTGCCATGTCTAGCCCTAATGATCCCAAGCCTTCTATTACAATAAAAAATGGCCAGATAGTAGAGTTGGATGGGAAAAGCCGAGAAGATTTTGATATGTTAGATCAATTTATTGCAGATTACACAATAGATAGAAGCTTAACCGAACAAGTCATGGCTCTTGAAAGCTTGGATATTGCTAAGAAACTCGTGGATATTAATGTGTCTCGTTCAGAAATTATTAGATTGTCAAAAGGGCTAACACCTGCAAAAGTTCTAGAAGTCCTAAATCATATGAATGTTGTTGAAATGATGATGGCTTTGCAAAAAATGAGGGCAAGGAAAACACCGTCTAACCAATGTCACGTGACGAATGTACGGGATAATCCTGTATTGATGGCAGCAGACGCTGCCGAAGCGGGCCTATATGGTTTTGATGAACAAGAAACAACGGTCGGAGTTGCTCGTTATGCTCCCTTTAACGCATTGGCATTGCTTGTGGGTTCCCAAACTGCAAGGAATGGAATCTTGACTCAAGATTCTTTAGAAGAAGCGACGGAACTTCGCTTAGCAATGCTTGGAATGACTTCTTATGCGGAAACTGTTTCTATCTATGGTACGGAATCTGTCTTCATGGATGGGGATGACACACCTTGGTCGAAGTCATTTTTAGCCTCTGCCTATGCTTCAAGAGGTGCTAAAATGCGCTTTACATCAGGAACTGGTTCCGAGGTGCAAATGGCCGGAGCAGAAGGGAAATCTATGCTTTATTTAGAGATTCGTTGTGTCATGATGGCGAAAGGAGCGGGCGTTCAAGGCCTGCAAAACGGTTCTATCAGTTGTATTGGCATACCGGCCTCGGTACCGAGTGGAATCCGCGCCGTCTTAGCAGAAAACCTAGCTACTACATTGTTTGATATGGAAGTAGCTTCGGGAAATGACCAAACCTTCTCTCATTCGGAAATCAGACGCAGCGCTAAAATGCTATGTCAAATGCTTCCTGGTACTGATTTTATCTTTGCCGGATTCGCTGCTGTCCCAAATAATGAGGATATGTTTGCAGGCTCTAATATGGATTCTAGTGATTTGGATGATTACTTAATTATTCAACGAGATATGATGGTGGACGGCGGATTAAAACCGGTGGATGAAGAAAGCCTTCTCAAAACCCGTTATCAAGCAGCTAAAGCTTTACAAGTTATTTTTGAAGAGCTAGGATTTCCTATGATTACAGATGAGGAAATCGAAGCGGCTACTTATGCTAACAGCAGTGTGGATATGCCGCTGCGTAATGTTGTTGAAGATTTAAAGGCGGCAGAGCGAATATTACGAGAGGGGATTTCAGGATTTGATATAGCTCTTATCTTAGCTAAGCGTGGCTATCGACAAACTGCAGAACGAATTTTCAATATGTTGAAGCATAGGGTTGCTGGCGACTATTTACACACATCAGCCATTATTAATAAAGATAATGTGGTTATAAGTGCGGTAAATGATGAAAACGATTACAAGGGACCTGGGACAGGCTATCGTCTCAGTCCGGAAAGATGGGAAGAAATTAAAGACATTCGTCAAGCGATTAGTCCACAAGATTTTGATTAAGGAGGAATTGAATGTGACGACAACATTTTTAATTGAGATGAAATTAACGGATATCGGAACGGCCGCGAAGGGAACAAATCCGAGAGAAGTAATCGTAGCGATCGCCCCTGCTTTTGGAAAAGAAATGAATAAAACAATCGTCAAAGTCGATCACACTTCTGTCTTACGTGAAATCCTTTCCGGGATTGAAGAGCAAGGAGCCGTACCACGGGTCATACGCAGCTTGCGCACTGCTGATTTGGCTTTTATGGCACATGGAGGAGCCCAAATGAGTGGTTCTGGAATAAGTATAGGCCTGCAATCCAGGGGAACAGCAGTAATCCATCAACGAGATTTAGACCCGCTCACCAATCTTGAATTATTTCCTCAATCCCCTTTAATTACGTTAGATATGTACAGGGCTATTGGACGAAACGCAGCCATGTATGCGATAGGGGAAAGCCCAAGTCCAGTACCTGTGTTAAATGACGAAATGGCACGGCCTAAATACCAAGCAGCAGCGGCCTTACTCTATTTAAAAGAGTGCCAATCTATTATTCCAGATCAGAAGCCAATTGAATTAACAGTAGAATTTTTAATAAAAGACTAGGAGGGAATTCAAATGGAAAATCTTACGACTGAAAAAAACGGAAATTTAACTAAAAAAGACTATCCACTCGGGATAAAAAGGCCTGATTTGTTATTTACACGTACAGATAAACCGTACAAAGATTTAACATTGGATGCAGCTTTAGAAGGAGACGTAACTGAAACAGACTTGCGTATCAGTCCAAAAACGCTTGAAATGCACGCAGATATTAGTGAAAGTTTAGGAAGAACACAACTGGCGAACAACTTCCGCAGAGCAGCGGAAATGATTAATATATCCGATGCCCGTATTTTACAAATTTATAATGCGATGCGCCCTAATCGTTCGACTAAAGAACAGCTTTTAGAGATCGCTGATGAATTAGAAGGAGAGTATGGAGCATTTGAGAATGCCAAATTAATCCGTGAAGCTGCAGATGTGTATGAAAGACGAGGAAGGTTAAAGAAAAATGAGGATTAAAGAATGATGAAAAAGATTCTAGCTGGTGTAGATATCGGAAATTCATCAACGGAAGTGGCGATTGCAAGTGTAGACGGAAACCATACTGAGTTTTTTTCACAGTATTTAGTGAAAACAACGGGTATAAAAGGAACGCCTGATAATGTGAAAGGCATTCGCCTAGCTTTGCAGGAAGCAGTTAAAAAAGCAGGCATCGAGTTAAAAGACATTGACCTTATCCGGTTGAATGATGCTGTGCCGGTAATAGGTGATTTGGCCATGGATCTAATTAGCGAAACCATTATCACGGAATCTTCCATGATAGGTCATAACCCTGATACTCCGGGTGGAGCAGGATTAGGAGTGGGAATAACGGTGTTGATTGATCAATTATTGGACGTAGAAATAAAGGGGCAAGACTATATTGCTGTTATTCCTAATAGCTTTGATTATGAGTGGGTTGCTCACCAATTGAATCAGGCAGTAAGTCAAGGTATTTCTATTACAGGTGCCATTGTGCAAAAAGATGATGGAGTATTAATACACAATCGTCTGAACAACAAGGTTCCCATCGTGGACGAGGTAGCTATGATTGAAAAGGTTCCTCTGTTGAAATTAGCAGCAGTAGAAGTGGCTTTACCGGGCCATGTGATTCGGACGCTAAGCAATCCATACGGTCTTTCTACTGTTTTTCAATTAAATCCAGACCAAACGATACAGATTGCATTAGTTGCCAAAGCATTAGTTGGCAATCGATCAGCAGTTGTAATCCGAACTCCAAAAGGGGAAGTTGTCGAACGAAAAATAGAAGCGGGAAAGGTCCTTTTAAAAGGAGTAAATAACCAAAATCTGGAAGTGTCCATTAATGATGGAGCTGAAGCGATAATGAATACGTATGAAAAGCTAGAAGTATTGGTAGACGTCCATGGAGAAACAGGAACCAATGTTGGAGGGATGTTTAATGGCCTCAGGCATGATTTAGCTCAACTCACTGGACAATTATCAAATGAAATTACAATCTCTGACTTTCTCGCCGTTGATGCCGTAATCCCGACTTCAATTAACGGTGCAATGGCGGGGGAGCTTTCAATGGAATGTGGAGTGGCTTTAGCCTCAATGGTTAAAACAGATAAAGTTCCTGTCCAAAAAGTGGCTTCTTTATTGGAAAAGGAAATGGGCATCGCCGTAGAAATTGGCGGTGTTGAAGCGGAAATGGCCATTCGCGGATCCTTAACGACCCCTGGTACGAGAAAGCCTATAGTGATTCTCGATATGGGGGGTGGTTCTACTGATGCTGCAATGATGGACGAATCGGGCAAAATCAAATCGAGTCATTTGGCCGGGGCAGGGGACATGGTCACGATGCTAATAAATTCTGAACTCGCTTTAGGCAGCAAGGAACTCGCTGAAAAAATAAAAAAGCATCCTTTAGGAAAAGTATTAAGTTTATTCCATATGCAGCTAGAAGACGGAACGATGCTATTTTCTGAAACCCCTTTTCCCTCTTATACATTTGGGAAAGTTGTAATCCGAGAAGAAGAAGATCTCATCCCCTTAGCAACCAAATCATCAATGGAGAAAATTAGAGATACCCGAAGAAGTGCAAAACGGAGGGTGTTTGTGACGAATGCGCTGCGCGCCCTTAAGCGGGTAATCCCCACGGGCAATCTAAAGCACCTTTCTTTTGTCGTTATGGTGGGGGGATCTGCATTGGACTTTGAAATTCCACAAATGTTAACAGAGGAATTGGGTAAGTACGGGATTGTAGCAGGTTTTGCCAATATACGCGGCACAGAAGGTCCGAGAAATGCAGTGGCTACTGGATTGGTATTAGCCAGTATTAGGCACGAGGTATTGAAATGACTAAACGGGAAGTGAACATTGCCATTTTGTACGACAGTGCTCTTAATGCTAATCAAATTCAAGATATATGTGCGGGACTAGAAGAAGAAGGGGTTTCATTTTTATTGCAAAAAAGTGATGAAGCGAGCAGCTATATTGAACTAGGGAGTAAAGCAGCTTGTATGTCTCCTTTGAAGGTGGGAATTGGCATTGATCGAATTGGGAATATATGTGTACATCACGAGAATTTGAAGCAGGAAGAACCTTATTTAAAAGACATCATCCAAAACGGTCGTAAATTAGGCAAGAACGCAGCACGTTTAGTTAAAGGGTTGCCATTAGCTTTTTAAGAGGAAAGGATGAAGGGAAATGAGTCAAATCAATTTATTATTAGCAAAAAGGCTGATTGAGAGTGCCGAAAAGAAGGCCAACGAAATTAATGTACCCATGGTTATAAGCATTGTGGATGAAGGAGGTAATTTTATCGCCTGCCACCGAATGGATGATGCTTTATTGGTTAGCGTCGAACTCGCGCAAAACAAAGCGTGGACTTCAATAGCCATGAAAATGACGACAGAGAATTTGGCATTGGTAGCTGCAAATGGAAAAGAACTTTATGGTATTAATACTACAAATAACGGAAGGGTTGTTGTATTTGGTGGAGGAATTCCATTGTATAATAACGGGCAAATTATCGGGGCAGTAGGTGTAAGCGGTGGCTCCGTTGAAGAAGATATACACGTAGCTCAAACTGCAGTTGATGCCCTGTGTGATTTTAAGAATTGATTGCATACTCAATGAATAAAGCAAAATTACAATCAGTGGAGGGTTCTTTCCTTCACTGATTGTTACTTGAACCAACTAGGCTCTTAGGACATTTCCCCTAAAATAACATGAACTGTAATGAAAATCCATTTCCCAAAATGCAGTGATGCTATAGACTCTTGACAATCAGAAATTTTGGTTTAATAAATTAATTTTAATGGAACAACATCATGTTAGCTGTTTATGAGATTATCAAAAAATTTAGAGAGGGTGTAAGTAATGAAGGGTTATTCAAAATCCGGTGATAAAGGTGAAAGAAGTCTCGTATATGGAACGAGAGTTTCAAAGGCAACTGTATATGTTGAAGCTTAGGGAACATGTGATGAGGCCAATTCCATGAATGGGTTAGCGTTTTCTTTTGCTCCAGCGGATGAGAGATGGGAGCCATTACAGCAAACGATACATATGATACGAACGAAATTGTTTTATATTGTAGCAGAATTAGCTACTCCTATCGGAAATAAGGCGGGGTGGCCGATTGAAGAAGAAGATGTTCATTTCTTGGGAAAAGAAATAGATAAAATGGAAAAACACCTTACAGCTCTTACTACTTTATTTTGCCGGGTGGAAGTCCAATCGGTGCATCACTTCATAGTGCTAGAACCATGTTCGAAGAGCTGGACGTAATGCTATCGAAATAAACAATCAACAACAATAAAATCCAATTATAATAAAGTATTTAATCGTTTGTCTGACTACTTGTTTGTATTAACTCGTTATGTGAATCATCAGACAGGGACAATTGAACCTAATTTGCATCTGGATTAATATTTAGAATGAAGGATTTCATAGCTTTAATGCAGGATGTCTTCAAACCTTCATATTTCACAATGAAATTTATTTGGTTGACTCCAAAACTTTATACTTTTTATTGAAAATTAAATAGTTATAATGAAAAGATATAAGATTTTTAATTTTCAAAATAAAAAGATAATACACGTGGAGGTATAGTCTAACTATGTTGACATTACGTAAAGTTGTGAATGTGGAGATTCTTCAGGATATCCAGAAACGCTTTTCAGATGCTACCTGTTTTGGAGTAATAATTGCGGATCAGCAGGGGATACCTGTAACCATGCCATCTAATTTCACTAGTTTTTGTAACCATATGCGTTCCTCCCAAGAAGGTTTGCAATGCTGTGTATTGTCGGATCAAAAGGTGGGGCTCATTGCAGCAAAACAGGCAAAGCCAATCTTGCATTATTGCCATTCTGGTCTTGTTGATATAGCTGCACCTATTATTCTCAATGGGGAGTACCTTGGATCTGTTTTATGCGGCCAGGTACTCTTGGAAAATCGTGATGAAAAGCATGTGATGCAGATTCGGGAGAAAATAAAACATATACCAATTGATCAAGAACTCATACAGCTTTATGTGGATAAGATTGAATTTACAGGTCGCAAGCGCATTGAAGAAGTGATAGAGATGCTTCAGCTCGTTGCTAATTATATTGTCAATATTGTTGCTAATAATCTTGTACAGGAAGAGCTAAATGAGAAGAATCAAAAGTTGATGGAGGAGATAGAGGTTCGTGCCACGCTGGAGAAGTTTCTAGAGGAAGCACAGTTTAAGGTATTGCAATCCCAGATTAATCCTCATTTTTTATTTAACACATTAAACACCATTACCAGATTAGCTTATTTAGAGAACGCGGAACAAACACAAAAAGTGACGTATTCATTGGCAAAAATCATGAGGTACAGTCTGCGTAATATAGATCAGCATGTTTCTTTAAAAGAAGAATTGGATTACGTTAAAAATTATATTAGTATTCAGCAATCTCGTTTTCATAACAGAATTCAATACGAAGAAATAGTTGAAGTTGATGCCGAAGCTTTGAAAATGCCCATTCTCTCCATTCAACCTATTGTTGAAAACGCTATCATTCATGGTTTTGAACCCAATAATAGTCCTATTGATATAAAAATCCATGTTTTTTTAAAAAATGACCTAGTAGTAATAGAAATCTCTGATTCAGGAGTGGGTATGACAAAGGAAACGTTATCCTCTATTTTTTTACATCGAGATGTGAAAAAAAATAGTCATACTACAGGAATTGGGATGAATAATGTCCATAAGCGAATTCAATATTATTTTGGGGATGAGTATGGTATTACAGCGTTAGAAAGCAAACCTGGAAAGGGCACAATGGTACGGATAGTAATCCCTAATCAAGGAGGTGTTTTGTCTTGAAGGTTATGATTGTGGATGATGAGCCATTAGAAAGAGAAGTGCTAACGATGATAATTAAAAAAGCAAATTTAGGAATAAGCCAATTATTCGAAGCTGCAAACGGGGTGGATGCCTTGAACCTCGCTAAACAAAATCGAATGGATGTTATCCTTATGGATATAAAAATGCCAATAATGGATGGCTTGGCGGCAGCTGAAATGATCAAAAGGGATGTTCCGAAATGCCAAGTCATCTTCCTGACAGGGTATGATGAAAATTACATAGCCTTTACGTCTAAGTCAGGATCAGGTGATTATTTATTAAAACCTGCTCAACCTAATGAAATTGAGGAAGCCTTAAATAAATATATACCCATAGTAAAACGTTCGGTTTCAGCCTCTTTAAAAGCACCTTGTGAGCATGACGATATTTTAACAGTCATGGAATATATAGAACGTAACTTTCACTTAGAAATAAATTTAGATACTTTATCCAGATTAGTTTTTCTTAGTGGCCAATATCTTAGCAGACTTTTTAAACAAGAGACGGGTTACACGATTACTCAATATATTACAGTCCGTCGCCTTGAAGAAGCGAAAAAATGTTTGATCTACAGGAGAGAAAACGTAATGGAAGTTAGTAAGAATTGTGGATTCTCCGATCCAAATTACTTTACAAGGGTGTTCAAAAAACATGAAGGTGTCACTCCAACGCAATATCAGCAGCAATCTATTATAGGAAGACAAAAAAGAATCAATACATTCAATAACTTTGTAATGTAGGATGATCAGATTAAATTTCTCTGGAAACATGCAAAGTTATTTATTAAAAGCAGTTTTCTCTGATTATAAACCTAAACATCCCGCCATATTGCGATAAACTCATTTCAAAACTTAGGGTTGAAGAAAGGAAGTATCATCAACCTTTCACTAATTGCGTATTATAACTCCTACTAATAAATCTTGAAGATTCAAGGCTTCACTGCCCCACTATTACTCTTAGCCTTTAGCTCGCTTTTTCTAATTTTCGGCAATTGTAAGAAAATCCCGATTGTATTATAATGATTAAGAGTATTGAGAATATTCAGAAGGAGGGGGCAAATGAGCAATAAGCCATGGCAAGCTATTTATCCGGAACAGATACCCGCTGTTTTGTCGTACGAAGATAAACCTCTTTATTCTTTTTTGAAGGAATCAGCCGAAGAATTCCCTGATAAAGTATCGATTCATTTCCAGGGAAAAGAATTAACTTTCCGGGAAGTTCATGAATCTGCTTTAAAGTTTGCAGCTTATTTAAAAAGTATCGGTCTTCAAAAAGGTGAACGCGTTGCCGTCATGCTTCCAAACTGCCCTCAGGGTGTCATAAGCTTTTTTGGGATTTTGATGGCCGGCGGAGTCGTGGTTCAAACGAATCCAACCTATACTGAACGTGAATTGGAATATCAAATGAAAGATTCCGGAGCGAAAATAATTTTAGCGATGGATATTTTATTCCCCCGTGTTTCTGCAGTGGCATCAAGAACGGATATAGAACATATAATTGTAACCGCTATCAAGGAATATTTGCCATTCCCGAAAAATCTAATCTATCCTTTTATACAAAAAAAGCAATACGGCATTGTCATCAATGTGGAGCATGAAGGGAATCATCATTTATTTTCCGAAATCATGAAACGAAAGATCACTGAAGAAGTCACTGTGCCAATCGATGTGGATAATGACCTTGCCCTTTTGCAATATACAGGTGGGACAACAGGCTTTCCCAAAGGGGTCATGCTTACCCATAAGAACTTGCTGGCAAATACGAAAATGTGCAATGCATGGCTTTATAAAAATAAGCGCGGTGAGGAAAAGATCCTTGCGATTCTGCCTTTCTTCCATGTGTACGGTATGACTACAGTCTTGGTTCTATCAGTCATGGAAGGGAACACCATGATCATCATGCCAAAATTTGATGTCGAAGCGACGCTTAAAACCATTCAAAAACAGAAACCGACCATGTTTCCAGGAGCGCCAACGATGTATATCGGCCTCTTGAACCATCCGGATATCGCCAAATATGATCTTTCTTCCATCAATGCCTGTATAAGCGGTTCTGCATCATTGCCCTTAGAGGTCCAGGAGCAGTTTGAGAAAATTACCGGCGGGAAGCTTGTTGAAGGCTATGGACTTTCAGAAACCTCACCGGTGACACATGCTAATTTCATTTGGGATCAGCCGCGTGTAAAAGGAAGCGTTGGACTGCCGTGGCCGGACACTGACTCGGCGATACTGTCGCTGGAATCCTATGAAGAGCTTCCTCCGAATGAAATAGGCGAGATTGCAATAAAAGGACCACAGGTAATGAAAGGTTATTGGAACCGTCCGGATGAAACGGAACTAACCTTTAAAAATGGCTGGCTGCTAACTGGCGATCTGGGTTATATGGATGAGCAGGGGTTCTTTTATGTCGTCGAGAGGAAAAAGGATACAATCATTGCAGGCGGTTTCAATATATATCCACGTGAGGTGGAGGAGGTACTATACGAGCATGAGGCCATACAGGAAGTGGTTGTGGCAGGTATCCCTGACCCATATCGCGGGGAGACCGTAAAGGCCTATGTCGTACTGAAAAAAAATGCGAGGGCCACTGAAGAGGAATTGGATGAATTTGTCAGAAAAAACCTGGCTTCCTATAAGGTGCCGCGCAGCTATGAATTCAGGAATGAACTTCCAAAAACGACGATAGGAAAGATCCTGAGAAGAGTCCTTATCGAGGAAGAAAAGAAAAAAATATCCGAGGAAAGAAAAGAAGCTTAAACAGGCACCCCCTTTTAACGGAGCAGCGGAAGAGGGCTCCGTTTTGCAGAACAGCTGGACAACCTATGGATGGGGGCTGTACAATGAACAGAAGTGGAATGTCAGGAGCCTTATATAAGTTTTTGCTTGACAGTAAAGGGTCGTCATTTTATGATAGAAATATGAATGATGGTTCATTCATTTTTCTGAAAGGGGACATCCAGTGAAAAGCAACAGACCAAAGTATAATCAAATTATTGATGCGGCCGTTATTGTAATTGCCCAAAACGGTTACTATCAAGCCCAAGTATCCAAAATCGCCAAGCAGGCAGGCGTAGCGGATGGCACCATATATCTTTATTTTAAAAATAAAGAAGATATCTTAATATCATTATTCCATGAAAAGATGGGCTATTTTGTGGAACAGATCGAAGAAGAGCTAAAAGGAAAGGCCACTGCTTCGGAAAAACTGCATGTGCTCATCCAAAAACATTTTCAAAACCTTTCAGAAGACGTGAATTTAGCAATTGTCACTCAGTTGGAATTAAGACAGTCGAATAAAGAATTGCGCCTAAGAATTAATGATGTGTTAAGAGGGTATTTAAATTTAATCGATCAGATCATTATAGAAGGAAAAGAGAACGGCGAATTCCTGCCTGATTTAAATAATTTACTTGCCAGGCAGATGATTTTTGGAACGATTGATGAAACTGTGACGACTTGGGTCATGAATGAGCAAAAGTATTCGCTTCCTGACCTTGCACCAGACGTTCACCGCCTACTGATTGGCGGCTGTGGCCTGAAAAGTTAACGATTTAAATAGAGGATGGCCAGCCATCCTCGAAAGAATCGGTTAATTCTGCTTCTAGCTTTAACTGGAAGTGATACATATAGAATTTTCAAAAAAGTTTGACTAGCATGCCTGGAGGGATTGATATGGAATATCTTAAGCTTTCTGTCGAAAATCATGTGGCTTTTATAACGATTGATCATGCACCTGCAAATGCACTTTCTTCAGCTATCATCGGAGAGCTTTCACAGGCCTTCGATCAAATTGAGAAAGACGAAGCCGTACGGGTTGTCCTTCTTCATGGTGAAGGAAGATTCTTCTCTGCAGGAGCAGACATTAAAGAGTTTACGGAAGTGAAAAACGGGAAAGCTTTCGAGAAGCTGACCAAGAATGGGCAATCTGTATTTGAGAAAATCGAATCTTTTCCAAAACCGGTTATTGCAGCCATCCATGGAGCAGCGCTTGGCGGAGGATTGGAGCTGGCTATGGCCTGCCACATCCGTTTAGTCACTGAAAGAGCTAAACTTGGTTTGCCTGAGCTGCAGTTGGGCTTAATCCCTGGATTTGCTGGGACCCAACGTCTTCCTCGTTATGTAGGCATGGCAAAGGCAGCTGAAATGCTGTTTACAAGTGAACCGATTTCAGGTACCCAAGCTGTGCAATGCGGATTGGCGAATCATGCTTTCACGGATGAAGAACTGATTCCAAAAGCTAAGGAACTAGCTAATAAAATTGCCAAGAAAAGCCCACTGGCATTAAAGTCGGCCATTGAGTTATTGAATTATTCCAAGCATGATTCCTACCATAAAGGTGTGGAAAGGGAAGCCGCCCTCTTTGGCCAAGCTTTCGATACTGCTGATGCACAAGAAGGAATCGCCGCTTTCATTGAAAAAAGGGAAGCTGTATTCAAAGGGATATGATGATTCGGTAAAAATAACTATTTTTATATATCATGCAGGATTTTGATGAAATCTGTAGAACATTACTATATATCAATAAAATTCATAATCTTCAAAACTCAAATTATTCGGGAGGTATTATCGTGAACATTTATGTACTGCTGAAAAGAACATTTGATACAGAAGAAAAAATTACACTATCCAACGGGAAAATTAATGAGGATGGGGCAGAATTCATCATTAATCCATACGATGAGTATGCAGTTGAAGAAGCAATCCAGGTGCGTGATGCACAAGGCGGCGAAGTAACGGTTATTTCTGTCGGAACAGAAGAGGCTGAAAAGCAATTACGCACAGCGCTGGCAATGGGTGCTGACAAAGCCGTATTGATAAATATAGAAGACGACATAGAAAATGGCGACCAATTCACGACTGCCAAAATTATAGGCGAATACTTAAAAGGTAAAAATGCCGATTTAATCATTGCAGGGAACGTTGCAATCGATGGCGGTTCTGGTCAAGTGGGACCACGCGTGGCCGAAATTTTAGAAATTCCTTATGTTACTACCATTACTAAGCTTGACATCGAAAATGGAAATGTAAGCGTTATCCGTGATGTCGAAGGGGACTCTGAAACTATCGAAGCATCCCTTCCGTTGTTGGTGACAGCTCAGCAAGGGCTAAACGAACCACGTTATCCATCATTGCCGGGAATCATGAAAGCGAAGAAAAAACCGCTTGAAGAATTGGAATTGGATGACCTGGATTTGGAAGAAGAAGATGTTGAGGCAAAAACAAAAACGATTGAAATTTACCTTCCTGCTAAAAAAGAAGCTGGAAAAGTTTTGGACGGCGAAATCAGTGCTCAGGTTACCGAGCTTGTTCAATTATTACGCAGTGAAGCAAAAGTGATTTAATCGAAACGGTACTTTTTCAAAATAACAACACACGACAAAAAGATAAAATAGTGCACAGGAGGTTTTTATAAATGGCTAGAAAGTTTCTTGTATTGGGCGAAGTTCGTGACGGTTCACTGAGAAATGTATCATTTGAAGCTATCGGTGCGGCTAAACTTGCTGCAGATGGCGGGGAAATAGTAGGTGTCTTGGTTGGTGACAGTGTTCAAAATTTCGGAAATGAATTGATCCAGTATGGTGCAGACCGGGTTGTTGCAGTCGAAAATGATCAATTGAAACAATATACTTCAGATGGTTATGCGCAAAGCTTGCTTGCCGTCATCGAACAGGAAAAACCAGAAGGGATATTCTTTGGACATACGGCCCTAGGAAAAGACCTTGCACCAAAATTGGCTGGAAAGCTTGAATCAGGGTTAATCTCAGACGTTACATCCATTGAAGAAGAAGGGGGAAATATCGTTTTCACCCGCCCGATCTATTCCGGTAAGGCATTTGAAAAGAAAATTGTTACAGATGGCGTGATATTCGCGACAATCCGTCCGAACAATATCGAACCATTAGCGAAAGATGAGTCCCGCTCTGGTGATGTTTCTACATTAAGTGTGGATATCAAGGATTTACGTACAATCATTAAAGATGTTGTTAGAAAAGCCAGTGAAGGGGTCGACCTTTCAGAAGCGAAAGTAATCATCGCTGGTGGCCGCGGCGTGAAAAGTGAAGATGGTTTTGAACCATTAAAGGAACTGGCACAAGTTCTTGGCGGAGCGGTAGGAGCTTCCCGCGGAGCATGTGATGCGGATTATTGCGATTACTCTTTGCAAATCGGGCAAACGGGTAAAGTCGTAACACCTGACCTTTATATCGCCTGCGGAATTTCCGGTGCGATCCAGCATTTAGCGGGGATGTCCAACTCCAAGGTTATCGTTGCCATCAATAAAGACCCGGAAGCTAACATATTCAATGTGGCTGATTATGGAATTGTCGGAGACCTTTTCGAAGTCGTTCCATTACTTACGGAAGAATTCAAAAAACTTAAAGTTAACGCGTAATAGAAATAATAAAGATGAGGGGCAAGACATTTGGCATAAGCCGATACATGTCTTGCCCCTTTATTTGGCCTGCATATTTACTTTTTTTTTGGACATCCTACCACTGAAGCAAAATATTAGCATCGATTCGAGCAACAATGGTATACTGTCTTTAGTTATTTGAGTAAATTTGAGGAGGAAATATATATGGCAATTATAAATGCAACTGACCAAACTTTCACAACAGATACTAGCGAAGGTGTCGTTCTTGTAGATTTTTGGGCTCCATGGTGCGGACCTTGTAAAATGATCGCTCCTGTTCTTCAAGAGCTTGATACTGAAATTGGCGATACAGCAAAAATCGTAAAAGTGGATGTGGATGAAAACCAAGAAACAGCTGGAAAATTCGGTGTGATGAGCATCCCGACATTAATCGTGCTTAAAGACGGTGAAGTGGTTGATAAGGTTGTTGGTTTCCAACCTAAAGAAGCACTTGCTGAACTTATTTCAAAACACGCGTAATAGTAGGTTAGCTAAAAAAAGCTTCAAGTCTGCGGACTTGAAGCTTTTTTCGCTATCTTGATATATAATAATTGTAAAAAAGGGAGAACAGGAGGCTGAATGCATGAATCAACAAATAAAGAATAAACTTGCCCTTCTTCCCGATCAACCTGGTTGTTATTTAATGAAAGATCGTCAGGGAACGATCATCTATGTAGGCAAAGCGAAAGTGTTGAAAAATCGTGTCCGTTCTTATTTCACGGGATCTCATGACGGAAAAACATTCCGGCTCGTGAATGAAATTGAGGACTTCGAATACATCGTCACCTCTTCCAATATCGAGGCTCTCATTTTAGAGTTGAACTTAATCAAAAAACATGACCCAAAATATAATGTCATGCTAAAGGATGATAAGACGTATCCCTTCATAAAGCTGACTGCGGAACGCCACCCACGTCTAATCATTACGCGAAAAGTCAAAAAAGACAAAGGTAAATATTTCGGTCCTTATCCGAATGCATTTGCAGCTAACGAAACGAAAAAATTGCTCGACCGCATTTATCCCCTAAGAAAATGCAATACTTTACCGGATCGCGTTTGTCTCTACTATCATCTTGGCCAGTGCTTGGCTCCATGTGTATATGATGTAGAGGAACAGGAATATAAAAAAATGGTGGATGATATCAACCGGTTCTTGAACGGCGGGCATACTGAAATAAAAAAAGAACTGACTGAAAAAATGCTGGAGGCATCGGAAGATCTCGATTTCGAGAGGGCCAAGGAGTTCCGTGACAAAATTGCCCACATCGATATTACGATGGAGAAGCAGAAAATGATGACGACAGATTTCATCGACAGGGATGTATTTGGTTTTGCCTATGATAAAGGCTGGATGTGCGTTCAGGTATTTTTTGTCCGGCAGGGTAAATTAATAGAAAGGGATGTTTCACTTTTTCCGGTCTACGATGAACCCGAACAGGAACTTCTTACATTCCTCGGTCAGTTTTACGAGATTACGAACCACTTTAAACCAAAGGAAATCTTGCTGCCTGAATCAGTTGATGCCGAAATGGCCGAAGGGCTGCTTGGTGTCAAAACGATTCACCCGAAACGGGGAGCGAAAAAAGACATGCTTAAATTGGCGAATAAAAATGCCTCCATCGCGCTTCAGGAAAAATTCTCTTTGATAGAAAGGGATGAAGAAAGAACGATCAATGCGGTGGAAAACCTCGGGAAGCAACTGGGTATCTACACCCCGCATCGAATTGAAGCTTTCGATAACTCCAACATCCAGGGAAGTGACCCAGTTTCCGCTTTAGTCGTGTTCATTGATGGAAAGCCGGAAAAAAGGGAGTACCGCAAATATAAGATCAAGACGGTCCAAGGGCCTGATGATTATGAATCGATGCGTGAAGTGGTCAGAAGAAGGTATTCACGAGTATTGAAAGAAGGGCTGCCGCTTCCGGACTTGATCATCATTGATGGCGGAAAGGGACATGTGGAAGCCGTTCGGGATATTCTGGAAAATGAATTGGGCCTTGATATTCCACTTTCAGGCCTCATTAAGGATGAAAAGCATAGGACCTCGCAATTGATGATCGGAAATCCGCTTGAACTCGTACCTCTTGATTCACGGAGCCAGGAATTTTACCTATTGCAAAGAATTCAGGATGAAGTGCATCGGTTCGCGATTACATTTCATCGCCAGCTACGCGGGAAAAATGCGGTTCACTCCCAGCTTGATGATATTCCAGGAGTCGGGGAAAAGCGAAGGAAGCAATTATTAAGGCATTTTGGATCATTGAAGAAAATCAAAGAGGCAACCGCCGAGGAAATCATGGAAGCTGGCATGCCAAAAGGTGTAGCCGAGGGAATCGTTAGAAAATTACAAGAATAATCTTGCTACCGATAAATCTCTATGCTATGATTAAAAAGAATTTTTAACTAGACAACTTAAAAGTGCTGATAGAGGTGCGGAATTCAAGAGTAAAAACCTGGAGAAGTATGAGCTTCCATGAAAGGTTTTGAAAGGGGATGACGCCGAAGGAATACAAGACTCATACCTTGTTTTCCTGGTCTGACATTTAATAAATGGCGGATTGTCAGGGTTTATACCCTGGAGAGCTATCTCACTGTGTTTACAGTATTTAGATATGTGATCACAGCAATGAGATATTTCTCATTGCTTTTTTTATTGCCTAAAAAGGTAGAGAGGGTGCATGAGGATGGCATTAATCGTTCAAAAATTCGGCGGAACATCCGTCGGAAGCGTAGAAAAAATCAAAAATGTTGCCAATCGGGTAATCGAGGAAGCGGAAAATGGAAATGAGGTAGTCGTCGTTGTTTCAGCCATGGGGAAAACCACGGACCAATTGGTTTCCATGGCCCGGGATATTTCCGGAACCCCGAGCAAGAGGGAAATGGATATGCTATTGACTACGGGGGAACAGGTAACGATTTCCCTGTTAACGATGGCATTGATTGAAGAAGGACATGAAGCCATTTCGTATACTGGCTGGCAGGCTGGCATGCAAACGGAATCCGTTCATGGGAATGCCCGGATTTTAAACATCGATGCCACGAGGATCCAAGCTCAGCTTCAGGAGAAGAAAATAGTGGTCGTAGCCGGTTTCCAGGGGAACGATGAAAATGGGGAAATCACTACCTTAGGGCGAGGCGGTTCCGATACGACAGCGGTTGCCATCGCTGCAGCGCTGAATGCGGATAGATGCGATATTTATACGGATGTAACGGGCGTTTTCACAACGGACCCTCGCTACATAAAAGGCGCACGAAAACTCCAATCCATTTCTTATGATGAAATGCTGGAACTTGCCAACCTGGGGGCGGGCGTCCTTCATCCAAGGGCTGTCGAGTATGCAAAAAATTATCAAATTCCGCTTGAAGTCCGTTCAAGCATGGAGAGAGAATCAGGAACGATCATTGAGGAGGAAGCAACTATGGAAGAAAACTTAATTGTACGCGGGATTGCTTTTGAAGACAGTATTACGAGGGTCACAATATATGGTTTGCCCCAATCACTTGGTGCATTATCCACAATCTTCACAACACTTGCGAAAAACCGGATTAATGTGGACATCATCATTCAAAGCATGACTGCCGAGGATACGACCAATCTATCTTTTTCCACAAAAAGTGAAGATACGGAAGCGGCCTTGATCGTGCTGGAAAATAATAAAGAACAATTGGGATTCGACCGAGTCGAAACGGAGAGCGGATTGGCCAAAGTGTCCATCGTCGGTTCTGGTATGGTATCCAATCCGGGAGTGGCTGCCGAGATGTTTGAAGTGATGGCCAATACAGGCATCCAGGTGAAAATGGTCAGCACATCGGAAATTAAAGTTTCGACTGTCGTCAATGAAAAGGAAATGGTGAAGGCGGTTGAATCTCTTCATGAAGCATTTAAACTAGGTCAGCATGCAAATGTGCTAGCTTAAGTGTCAGGAGTCCAATAAAAAACAGACTTCCGGTAAAAAGGGTAAGTCTGTTTTAAGGGCTCATTAGATTGGATCTCTGGGATCCCATTGGATGGTGAATATCACTTTTTTTGCGCGGCGTTTGATTTCTTCCGTTGATTCGCTGAGGAATTTTTTTTGCAGTGTAAACTGCTCGGCAAGGAAACCGGCTTCAAGTTGGAAGTGACAATCAGGGTGTAAATCCAGGCGGCGGCTGATTATTTCACCCGTCAGGGATAATTCCATCTCGTGTTTCGTATACTTCAAGATTTCCAGATTGCCCCATCCAGCGCTTTGGAAAAATTCAATCACTTCCTGATCGCCATTCAATGGGAATTTTCTTGCTAATTGTTTACCTGCCCAATAGAGGATTTGATTAGAGTCTTTTCCGAGAATATCGTTCAATAGAACTTCTCTGATTAATTCGTATCCGAAAGCTGGAACCAGGAATTCTTCAGTTTGAATTTCTTCAGTTTGAATCTCTTCTTCTATCGCAGCAGCAATATTTTTTTTCATAATTTATCGCCTCTTTCTGTAAATCTATTATAAACGTATTTCTTTTGCAAATTATACTGTTTTTTATTTATTTAAATAACAATTGGAAAAAACTGAGAAATTATACCGAGATATTAATAGTTAAATTAGAAATTTATTCAAAATATCATCTTGACATGCGAAAAATATCCAATTTAATCCAATAAAATCTATTCTGAAAAAGAGATTTCTTGTATCCGTTTTCTTGACGCATATAGAAGTCAGGAGTAAAATGGACATGTCACATAATTGTAAAGGAAGTATAGAGGAGTTTTTTTGACTCTATACTGTATTTTCACGCGGAGATAAAAGGTAGCCACCAGTTTATCTTTGCATGATTTTTCACAAATTAAGGGGGGGCACTTAGTGGCAAAAAATCGTGAGTTTGGGAATCGCAGGCTTCATTCACTTCTAGGAGTAATTCCAATTGGTCTATTCCTAATTTTTCATTTATCGGTAAACTTTATGGCAACAAAAGGAGAAGAAACTTTTAATGGGGCAGTTCATTTAATTGAGTATACGCCCGTGAAGATTCTGGTAGAATGGGTCGTCATCTATCTACCGCTCATTTTCCATGCTGTGTACGGAATTTATATTGCCTTTACAGCAAAAAACAATTTAGGCAGATTTAGTTTTTTCCGTAACTGGATGTTCATGTTGCAACGTCTAACTGGAATCATAACGTTGATTTTCCTTGTTTGGCATATATGGGCAACTAGAATTCAAGCAGCTATGGGTGCTGAAGTTAACTTTGACATGATGGCTGAAATTTTCTCTAGTCCATTTATGATTGTGTTCTATATTGTTGGTATTATCTCGGCAATTTTCCACTTTGCTAATGGATTATGGTCATTTGCAGTGAGCTGGGGTCTTACAGTTTCACCAAGATCGCAAAGAATCATGACTTACTTTACATTGATCGTTTTCGTTCTTCTTTCTTATATCGGAATCAGCGCAATTTTCGCTTTCGTATAAGAAGATAGAGTTCATTTATAAGAATTAGGAAAAACATAGCTTGGCTAATGGAAATAAGGGAGTGACAGAATTGGGTAAAGGTAAAATAGTTATCGTTGGTGGAGGTCTAGCTGGATTAATGGCTACGATCAAAGCAGCAGAGCTGGGACAACAGGTTGATTTATTTTCTTTAGTGCCTGTTAAACGCTCTCACTCAGTTTGTGCCCAAGGCGGAATCAACGGGGCAGTAAATACAAAAGGTGAAGGGGATTCTCCATATATCCACTTCGACGATACAGTTTATGGCGGAGATTTCTTGGCTAACCAACCGCCGGTTAAAGCGATGTGCGAAGCAGCACCATCGATCATTCATATGTTTGACCGTATGGGTGTTATGTTCAACCGTACTCCGGAAGGTCTTCTTGATTTCCGTCGTTTCGGTGGTACTCAACATAGCCGTACAGCATTCGCTGGTGCAACAACTGGTCAGCAATTACTTTACGCATTGGACGAGCAGGTTCGCCGTTATGAAGTTGAAGGCCTTGTAACGAAATATGAAGGCTGGGAATTCCTTGGAGCTGTTATCGATGATGAGCAAACAGCACGCGGTATCGTAGCTCAAAACCTGACTTCAATGGAAATCAAATCATTCCCTGGAGACGCAGTCATCATGGCGAGCGGCGGCCCTGGAATCATTTTCGGTAAATCAACTAACTCAATGATCAATACAGGTTCAGCAGCTTCCATCGTTTATCAACAAGGTGTAAATTATGCAAATGGTGAGTTCATTCAAATTCACCCGACAGCAATCCCTGGAGATGACAAACTTCGTCTAATGAGTGAATCCGCTCGTGGTGAAGGTGGACGTATCTGGACATATAAAGACGGGAAACCTTGGTATTTCCTTGAAGAAAAATACCCTGCTTATGGTAATCTAGTACCTCGTGATATCGCGACTCGTGAAATCTTCGACGTCTGCATGAACATGAAGCTTGGCATTAATGGAGAAAACATGGTTTACCTGGATCTATCACATAAAGATCCTAAATTACTTGATATTAAACTTGGCGGAATCATTGAAATCTACGAGAAATTCATGGGTGAAGATCCTCGTAAAGTTCCAATGAAAATTTTCCCTGCCGTTCACTATTCTATGGGCGGACTTTGGGTTGATTATGACCAAATGACTAACATCAAAGGTTTATTCGCTGCTGGTGAGTGTGATTACTCACAACATGGCGGTAACCGTCTTGGTGCTAACTCACTTCTTTCTGCAATCTATGGTGGTTCAGTCGCTGGACCGAATGCCGTTAAATATATTGAAGGCCTTGATAAAACTTCAGAATCCATTCCTTCTTCATTGTATGAAGGATACGAAAAACAAGAACAAGAGAAATGGAATGAAGTCATGTCTCTTGATGGTAATGAAAATGCGTACGTCCTTCACAAAGAACTTGGTGAGTGGATGACACAGCATGTTACTGTAGTTCGTTACAATGACAAGCTGAAAGAAACGGATAACAAGATTCTTGAGCTGATGGAACGTTACAAGAAAATTAACATCAATGACACGGCAAAATGGAGTAACCAAGGAGCTGCATTCACTAGACAGCTGCAAAACATGATGCAATTGGCTCGTGTAATCACAATTGGTGCGTTAAACCGTGACGAAAGCCGCGGAGCGCATTACAAACCTGATTTCCCAGAGCGTAATGATGAGGAATTCATGAAAACTACTATGGCAACATTCAAAGGCTTGGATCAAGCACCTGAATTCCATTATGAAGATATTGATGTATCACTGATCGCACCGCGTAAACGTGACTACACTACGAAACACTAAAGAGGGGGAGCAAAAAAATGGTTGAAACTAAATCTGAGACTAAAACAGTCCGTTTTATAATCACTCGTCAAGATACACCGGATTCAGCTCCTTATGATGAGGAATTCGAATTAGCGTACCGTCCGAATATGAACGTAATTTCCGCTCTAATGGAAATTCGTCGTAATCCGGTAACTGTACAAGGTAAGCACACTACAGCAATCGCATGGGACATGAACTGTCTTGAAGAGGTATGTGGTGCTTGTTCAATGGTTATCAATGGTAAACCAAGACAATCATGTACAGCTCTTATAGATCAATTGGAGCAGCCGGTTCGTCTAGCTCCAATGCGTACATTCCCTGTTGTTCGTGACCTGCAAGTCGATCGCAGCCGTATGTTCGACTCATTGAAAAAGGTAAAAGCATGGATTCCAATCGATGGAACGTACAATCTTGGACCGGGACCGCGTATGCCCGAAAAGAAACGTCAATGGGCTTACGAGTTATCTAAATGTATGACTTGCGGTGTTTGTTTGGAAGCTTGTCCGAACGTAAACAGCAATTCAGACTTCATGGGGCCACAACCATTATCACAAGTTCGGTTGTTCAACGCACATCCAACAGGTGCAATGAACAAAGCTGAACGTTTAAATACGATCATGGGTGATGGAGGACTTGCAAACTGCGGTAACTCACAAAACTGTGTGCAGTCTTGCCCTAAAGGCATTCCATTAACGACTTCGATTGCAGCGTTGAACCGTGATACTACGATCCAACAATTCCGTAACTTCTTCGGAAGCGATGAAGTTTAATAAAGAACATGAAAGAACCTGTATCTTATGATATGGGTTCTTTTTTTTCTCCCATAGTTAAGAACGATTGATAACTGGGATCGAAGTATAAACGGTTTGCGGCAATGGCTCCAGTTTGATTAATGAAGTGAGCAATAAGCGAATTAAGCTGTAATAAGTATAAAATCCTTTTCAATATCGTTGTTTTCTTATAAAATGAGTGAATAGTCATTCAATTCAGAAAGGGTGTGCCAAGATGGGCAGAATATCATATATCGATAATATAACGGAGTGGATCAATGATTTTTCTTTTAAACATGAGATTAAGGTCCGTTTTTCAGAAACTGATATGTTTGGGCACTTGAATAACACGATTCCTTTTACTTATTTTGAGGAAGCTCGGATTGAGTATTTCAACAGTATGGGATTCATGAAGGATTGGACCTCGGCTGAATGCGGTGAGATGCCGGTTGTTGCCAATTTACAGTGTGATTACCTTAAGCAGATGTTTTTCAATGATCAATTGACAATTCATGTGAAAGCTGACCATATCGGAAATTCTTCAGTGGATATACATTATATGGGGACTAAACAAGATGGTTCCATTTGTTTAACGGGCAGGGGGACGATTGTGCAAGTGTCCAAGGCCACCGGGAAGCCGGTGCCTTGGACGGAAGACATGAAGCTATCGATGTGGCATACTGTGCTGGAACATTCCTGAAAATATTTCCATTTAGACAAGTAAAAGAGTCACTCCATTGCCCCAGCCGACATACTATATCTTGACTAAATAGACACCCACTCCGGGTTTTATGCTGGTGAAGGCAAGGAGGGTAACATTACTTGAAGGAGAACGAATTCACTCATAAGCCACTACTCACCAAAAGAGAAAAAGAAGTATTTGAGTTACTAGTACAAGACAAAACAACAAAAGAAATCGCAGGTGAATTGTTTATTAGCGAAAAAACAGTTCGAAACCATATTTCAAATGCGATGCAGAAGCTTGGAGTTAAAGGACGTTCGCAGGCAGTCATAGAACTCCTTCGTATGGGAGAACTTAAGCTTTAATGTGTTAACTCTTAATACGTAAGCCTTATAAATATTTTCTCTCCCGTTCATTGGCAGCATATAAGGAAGGGCAAAACAATTTGGTTGTTTTGACTTCTTTGGATGCTGCTTATTTTTATGGAGAGCGTTTCATTATGATTCCAGGTAATCAATGTTGAAAATCATTTCACTTTCATCCAAAATGGTAGTATGATAAGTTTCATGAAGTGGGGAGCTGTGTGTATGGATGAAGAGAAGCAGGCGGCATATGTAGCCGATATCGAGAGGGAATTGCGCTATGTATCGTCATGGCTTAAGCAAAGGGGAAGAGAAATTCTCCATGATTATAAAATTACCATTCCTCAATTCGTGGCTTTGCAATGGCTTTTTGAATCAGGCGACATGACGATTGGCGAATTGTCCACGAAGATGTTTCTCGCCTTCAGCACAACGACGGATCTGATTGACCGCATGGAGAAGCATCAGCTTGTCCAGCGTGTCAGGGATGAAAAGGACCGGCGTGTGGTTCGAATTCACCTTCTTGAAGAAGGTGAACGGATAATCGAAGAAGTGATTAATAAACGGCAGCAGTACTTGAGTGGCGTGTTAGTTAATTTTAACGAATCTGACATCATGTCCCTCAAAGGGATTCTAGTAAAACTACATCAAGAAATGAAAGAAAAATGAGGCGAGTTTTTTGAAACAACCGATAGGCATCATTGATTCAGGGGTAGGCGGTTTGACAGTAGCTAAAGAAGTCATGCGTCAGCTTCCAAATGAAAATATAATTTACTTAGGTGATACAGCAAGATGCCCTTATGGGCCGAGGACCAAAAAAGATGTCCAAACCTTTACATGGCAAATGACGAGGTTTTTGATGAAGAAGGAAATAAAAATGCTGATCATCGCCTGCAATACAGCGACTGCAGCTGTACTGGATGAAATCAGGGCAACACTTCCGATTCCGGTGTTGGGTGTCATCCATCCAGGGGCAAGGGCGGCATTGAAAGTTTCTGATTCCTTGCATATTGGAGTCATTGGTACGGAAGGCACAGTGAAAAGCAAAGCGTATGACGACGCGCTTGCCTCCATCAATTCCGATGTGAAAGTAGATAGTTTAGCATGCCCGAAATTTGTCCCAATCGTAGAAAGCGGGGAGTTTGAAGGGGGTATCGTCAATAGGGTCGTGGCACAAACCTTGAACCCGTTGAAGAAAACGAAGATCGATACATTGATCCTTGGATGTACCCATTATCCACTGCTGGGGCCTGTAATCTCTTCCTATATGGGGGATGAAGTACAAGTCATCTCCTCAGGGGAAGAAACGGCCCGTGAGGCAAGTGTCATTTTGGATTACTATAAATTAATCAATAAAAGCAAGCTACGCCCAGTTCATCGCTTTTATACAACCGGTTCCAGAGATATGTTTGGTTCCATCGCGTCGAGCTGGCTCGGTATTCATGTCAATACCATCGAAACAATTAAAATCGATCACTTATAAGACTTCCATTTGGAAGTTTCAGACTGTAGACAAACTCGATGAAAATGGAGTTTGTCTACAGTTTTTTTAGGGTTTGTACATTTGGCCGTTGATTTCCACTCCAGGCACTCGCTTTCCGCGGGCGGTCCGGGAGCCTCCTCGGCGCCTTTGCGCCTGTGGGGTCTCGCTTTTCCCGCAGGAGTCTCGCACCTTCCGTTCCAATCAATATTGTTTTAACTTTTAGATAGAACCCTTTTGCCTAAAGTCTTTATTGTTTTAAAATAGAATGATTAAAATTGAGGTGATGAGAATGCTTTCTAAACATGATTCTATTCAGCGAAATCAACTTGAAATGATTACTTTAGATCAACTGGTGCCTGCGAACCATTTGGTTCGATGATGGGAAATAAGACATATAACAGATTCATATTTTAGCAGAAGAACTTCCCTATCAAGATAAAGCCTGCTATGTCTTTTCAAGAAGTGCGAAAGGGAAAGTAGAATATGTGGAGTTTGTGAACGAAGATGAGTGTGATTTCATCGGAAGACTGACAGGCGCTTCAAGGGTCTGGCTTGTCGGCGGTGCAGAATTAGTGATTTATTTCATGAGGGAAACGCAGGTGGATGAAATGATCCTGTCCATCATCCCGAGTATACTGAGGGATGGGATTCGATTGTTCCAATCAGGAACTCCCGAAATCCCAATGAAGCTGACAAAGATGCAGCAGTACGGGCAAATTGCCCAGCTCCACTATCTGAGGGAAAAATAATTGGTCTATTTTCCCCTAGGGCTCGTATAAATAGGAGTACAAACTGTCCTAGGAGTGATTTTATGTCCAATAAATCAAAAGTAACAATGGCTGTGACCATTCTGGCATCTTCTTTTTGGCTTTCAGGCTGCGGATTATTTGGCGGTGAAGAGAAAAAGGAAATAGATCCGCCAAAGGATGTTTCATTAGTCGAGGATGAATCTTCATTAAAAGAAACAGAAACGAATGGTGAGGAAAAGCCCGCGACTGATGGAGAAGAGGGCGCTGTTGAATCGAAAACAGTGAAGACGGAGTTATATTTAATTGATAAAAGCGGGTATGTGGTTCCACAGACATTGGAACTTCCTAAATCGGAAGCTGTCGCCAAACAGGCTCTTGATTACCTTGTCACTAACGGACCTGTTACGGATAAACTTCCGAATGGATTCAGGGCCGTCATTCCTGCCGATACCCAAATAAGCGTGAACATTAAAGACGGAGTGGCTGTGGCGGACTTTTCGCCGGAGTTCAAAAATTATCAGAAAGAGGATGAACTTAAAATCCTTCAAGCCATTACTTGGACACTGACACAATTCGACTCGGTCGAGAAAATCCAAATGAGAATTAATGGGGAAGATATATCCGAAATGCCTGTCAATGGCACACCGATAGATGAGAATATCTCAAGGTCGTCAGGAATCAATATCGATACGAGTGACGTAGTCGACATTTCCAATACCAAAGCACTGACCGTTTATTATGTAGGCGGTGACGAGGAGTACACCTATTATGTTCCGGTGACACGCAGGATCAGCGAAACGGTATCTGATAATGTAACAGCGGTCATTCAGGAATTAACGAAGAGTCCTTCGGGTTCAAGCCTGCAAACAGGGTTCATGAGTGATGTAGCTTTACTTGACGAGCCTAAGGTGTCAGAAGGTAAGGTCAGCCTCAATTTTAACGAAAATATCCTTGGAAGCTTTAAAGAGAAAAAGGTATCACAAGAAGTCCTTGATGCCTTGGTCCTTTCCTTAACGGAACAGAAAGGAATTGAAAGCGTTGAAGTGCAAGTGCAGGGCAGCGCAGATGTTCTTAATGAAGAAGGCAAGAAATTATCCGAACCAGTGGTCCGTCCAGAGAAAGTCAACACAGGTAGTTTTTAAAGCGCGATTTATATCTAGAAATCACAATGAGGCAGTCTGCAGCTGCCTCTATTTTTTATTCCACCATTTAATTACCACGCGGTTATTGCCCCTGTTGTATACATCTTAATTGTTGTTTTTAGTTGAAAACTAATACCGCCGCCAAGCATTTCTCGTATCAAGAGAAAGTTTTTACATAAATAAATTTTTAAAAGGGGAAATAACTTTTAATCATGTAATTAATGGGGGGATATTATGGATCAAAAGGTCATTCAGGCTTTACACATCTATGTTTTGATCATTATGAATACAGGATTCATGGTACATGTCCTGCTCCTTCCCAATATATTGACCGCATCTCAACGCGACGCATGGATAAGTGTCATAATAAGTGTTGTTCCATGTATTGTTTGGACGCTATTTATTTTTTATATTTATAAAAAACTAGATAAAGAAGATATAATCTCTTTTCTGAAAAAATGGTCTACACCTTTTGTTACATATATTTTCACTATAGCATTTGGGTTGTACTTTATAATTAACGCCTTCATTACCGTCAAATTTACAGTGATTTGGGCAAAATCTAATTATACTCATGACATACCAAACATCGTAGTCGTCAGCCTATTCACCTTTATATGTATTTTTGCAAGTTATAAAGGAATACGCACCATAAGTACTTTGGCTCTCCTATTTCTTCCGGTCGTCACTTTTTTCGGGATATTTGTGGGGCTGGGGAATACGAGTAATAAGAATTACGAATTATTGTTCCCGATATTTGAAAGCGGGTATAGCTTACTTTAAATGGAATTCTGTATACGAGTGCAGGATATTTAGAAATCATCGTTTTTTTATTTTTAACTCCTTACCTGAAAAATAAGCTAAAAGCCAAGTGGCTTTTACTAGTTGGTATAATTTTGATCATGCTGACGTTAGGTCCCCTCATGGGGGCGATTGCAGAATTTGGTTCTGTGGAAGCAGTGAAAATGAGGAATCCAGCTTATGAACAGTGGAAGTTATTAAGGTTTGGCTATTATATTACCCGACTCGATTTCCTTTCCATTTTCCAATGGCTTTCAGGTGTGCCATGATTCGAACAAGTCTATGTTTATTTATAGGCTATAAATTAATCTCAAATTCAAAACATCAGAAGTGGATACTGCTTTCCCTGTATTTATTAGTTGTTATTGGAACGCTAATCCATTGGGATGCTGATTCATTTTTTAATTTTATATACAAATATTTCTTTCCAATCAGCAGTCTGTATCTTTTAAGTGCTGCAATTATACTGTTATTTCTAATTATAAAAAAGGGAAAAGGAAAAGGTGAAACATTATGAAGAAGGGAAAATTGAATGGAACCCCTTCTTACATTGACCAAATCCAAAAATGGTTCGAACATTCTTCCGATGTTGTTTTAAGAACAAAAACTTTTGATAATGAAGGTCGTTATTTGTTGGGGTTTTTATATGCGCCGAACTTAGTGGATATGCAATTTATCAATGAAGTGATACTGCCTACAATATCAAAAGCGGTTCAAGAAAATGGGGAATTAACAATTGATCAATTAAGCAATATTATGGAGATCAGTATGCTTGAAAAGTGCTCCGATTTAAAAGAGGGAGTAGAAAGCGTTCTTTTTTCTGGAGACCTTATCATTATTAATGAATCTTCTAATGAAATTTACTATACCCCATTGGCTAATTCACCTAAGCGCAGTCCGGAAGAATCCAATATAGAATCTTCCATTCGGGGACCTAGAGATGGATTTGTCGAGAATATATCGGATAATATGTCTTTAATTCGCCAAAGGTTGAAAACGGCATCACTTAAATGTATAGAATATACAATCGGGAAAAGAAGTAAAACTAAAATATTGCTGCTTTATATAGATGACATTATTAATCCCTCGATTCTTTTGGATATTAAAGAACGATTGGATTCATTAAAGGTTGATATCATAGTCAGCAGTTACCAGGTTGAAGAACTCTTATATGATAATCAATTTTCCATCTTCCCCTTAATGGATTATATTGGTCGACCGGACTATGTTGTTGAATCATTGAATCAAGGGCGCTTTGCCATCCTGGTAGACGGGAATCCCACATGCTTGATCGGACCAACCAGTATTAATCAGTTACTTTATTCTGCTGATGACGCACATGCAAGTTTTTTTTACATTAGTTTTATGCGCATCATTCGTGTAGTCGCCTTATTTGTAACCGTTACGTTACCGGGTTTTTTTGTAGCGTTAGTTACCTATCAATTCGATCAAATTCCCTTTTCGCTTCTTGCGACGATTTCAATCACGAGACAGGGATTACCCATACCTGCTTCTTTGGAGGCATTCATGATGATCATATTGTTTGAACTATTTAAAGAAGCCGGTCTTCGCCTGCCAAAAGCTGTAGGTCCGACGGTTTCTGTGTTGGGTGGACTAATTATAGGTGATGAAGCGATTCGGGCAGGGCTGACTTCACCCTCCATGCTCGTAATAATAGCTGTAACAGTTCTCTCAAGCTATACCCTAATCAATCAAAATATTGCTGGGAATATTGTTCTTATTAGGTTATTCATATTTGCTTGTTCAGCTTTTTTAGGCTTGTTTGGATTCTTTATGGGAATATTCCTTATCTTGATTGTTGTGGTTTCCTTGGAAAGTTTCGGACAGCCTTTTGTGAATCCATTTTCCAAACCAAATAAATCGGACATGTTAAAAGTCTTATTCAAGCTTCCGTATGGAGTGTTAAGGCAGCGGAATCAAGCTCTACAGTCCAGTGATAATGAACCGCAAAAGGAGTCGAACAAATGAGAAAGCTAATTGCAGTCATGGTTATTGGCTGTCAACTTTTATTGACGACAGGATGCTGGGGAATGAAGGAAATTCAAGCTCAAACATATGGATCCGCTCTAGGGATCGATTATAAAGAGGGTGAATTCATCTTATACTTTCAAGCATTAAATTTTGCGGATATAGCAAAACAAGAGGGGGCCGCTGCATTACAAGAAAAATCTTCTGTTGTGATTGGGAAAGGTAAAGGGGAAAGTATCGAGGAAGCATTTACTGAATTAGAACAAAATGCAGCATTGCCTCTTTATATCGGGCATATAAACTCCTTCATTTTAAGTGAGAATGTAATCAAAGAGAAAATGAAGGATTTCATTGAATATGTAGGGAAAGAGCCCTTATTGCGATACAATTCATGGCTGTTTGTTACAAACGAGGATATTGAAAAGGTTTTTGACAGTGATAGTTTCTTTAATCTTCCTAACTTATTCACGATCATTCAAAGGCCAGAGACCGTTATTAATGAGAACTATTTCATTTCCCCGTTAAAATTCAGTGAACTGGTTTCGAAATTTTATCAGCCGGTTGGTTCCATTTTAATACCCTCTGTGGTCCTAAATGAGCATCATTATTCAGAGGGAGGGAAAGAAAAAAAGATACCAACGTTGAATGGCGGCCATGTTTTATCAAAACAACAGTATAAAGGGTTCGTAAGTAAACAAGATTTGTTCGGTTTAAAATGGGTTGAAAACAAGGCGACAGTAATGTTTTTTTCCCTGAACAAACAAAAGGTAAGTGTTGAAATCATGGACCCCACAACAAAAATCATAGTATTGGAACAACAAAAGAAACCTTTGTATGATTTAGAGGTTAGGGCAAATGGAATATTGAAACAAAATATAGATAACTTGGATATGGAAAAAATCAATACAGACCTTTTTAACATAAGTGAAAAGGCATACAGATACCATGTCAATAAGTGGGATAACAAAATTATTAATTCCTTTGATAAGACTTCAATAAATAACATAAAAGTCAATATCCATATTGAACATAGTGAAAATTACAAGCGTTAGATTACAAGTTTCAGGTTATTGCAGATGAGTGGGTTGTGTTAGACTAAACTTATATGGAAAATTCAGCGGCCGTTGTTGATCAAGAAAGGCAGCGCTGAATTCGTCCGTTTGGCACTGGAGAAGAAGCGTCTTTTACATATAAAGAGTTACAGCAAATCCTTTCTTAGCCTCAAAAGTGCTCTCATGCCGATAAAATAAAAAAGGGTGAAATGAAAAATGAAGACAGTAATCATTGCAACGAAAAATAAAGGGAAAGCCAAGGAGTTCGAAAGCTTATTCTCTGCTAAAGGATATGAAGTCAAAACACTTCTTGATGTACCGGATGCTCCGGATGTTGAGGAGACAGGGACGACCTTTGAAGCAAATGCGATCCTGAAGGCAGAGGCCATTGCCCATCAGCTAGGCCGTTTTGTCATTGCTGATGATTCCGGATTGATTGTAGATGCATTGGAGGGCCGTCCAGGCGTATATTCTGCGCGCTATGCTGGAGAGTCCAAGAGTGATGAAGCAAACACGGAAAAAGTCCTCCGGGAACTGGAAGGCGTGCCAAAAGAGGATAGAACGGCGAGGTTTTATTGCGCCTTGGCACTAGCGTCACCTAACCAGGAAACGATTACGGTATCGGGAACGATGGAAGGCTTGATTACAGAACAGCCTTCAGGAGCGAATGGATTTGGTTATGATCCCATCTTTTTTGTTGAGGAACAGGGTAAAACAAACGCCGAATTGACAAAAGAGGAAAAAAACAAAATCAGCCACCGTGCCAGTGCATTGAGGGCTCTAGATGAAAAACTTGATCTATTTCTAAAAAGGGAAGAAGGAATGTGACGATGAAAGTGCTAATAATGAGTGACAGTCATGGCTTAACTCATGAAATCAGCATGATTACCGACCGTCATAAACAAGAGGTTGCTGCCATGATCCATTGCGGTGATTCAGAGTTGGAAAGAAATGACCCTCACATGTCGGGGTTCTTAGCCGTACGCGGGAATTGTGACTATGATTCGGCATATCCGAATGATATTGTGGAGATTATTGCAGGCAAGCGTTTCTTCCTTACACATGGACACCTCTATAACATAAATATGACCTTGATGAACCTATCTTATAAAAGTGAAGAGACAGGGGCGGATATTATTTGCTTTGGTCACTCCCACGCTGCAGGCTCCGAATTGATTGACGGCAAGCTCTTCATCAACCCGGGAAGCATACGTCAGCCACGTGGACGAAAAGAGAAAACCTATGCCATTTTGGAAATCGGAAATGACCAACTTGAAATCATCTATTATGACCTTGAAGGAAAAATCGTTGAAGAACTAAGAAATGCTTATCAAATGGAATGACTTCATGTATAATGAACAGGAAGCGTTTTTCCCCGCTTCCTGGTTCATTAAAAAAGAAAAAAACTTTTTTTGAAAAACCGTTGACTTTCTTTTGATATCCTACTATAATAAGAAGTGTCCTAAGGGAACAGTTAAGGTAATACATAAGTTTTACCGCAACTTATATCATAAACGTCTCAGTAGCTCAGCTGGATAGAGCAACGCCCTTCTAAGGCGTCGGTCGGGAGTTCGAATCTCTCCTGGGACACTAACTAAAAAAAGCCAAAACCTTCTAAGGTTTTGGCTTTTTTACTTTTGGCTTAAGTCAACGAGGGTAATTTCAATTTGCTATCCTTTTAAAGTTCGTATGACGACAAGAAGTTTTTTATTTCATATTTATCGCAGGTGGATGACCTTTTATGTCGAACTTGTTATAAATAAGGAGATGTTTAAATGAATAAAGATAGATTATTCAAGTTCATTCAAACTTCCACTCGGGGCAATTTCTTCTCAGTCGAAATAACCGAAGATGGAACAGAAGTGGTCCAATTAGCCAAGGAGTTAGAAAAAGAAGGAAGAATCAAGTTGAGGGAATGCACACGAAAAGAGCAAGGTGCTTATCTGGAAGGGATACTTAAGTTTGTGCCTAGCTAATACCTAATGAGCTCTAACGAAGGACTTATATTAGGAATTTCATATGCTCCACAGAAAAAAAGGCATCCATAATCGGATGCCTTTTTTCTATATCAAATTCTATTTAATGTTTGGAGATTTTTTTTAATGATTTCACGGTTTTTGATTATTGCCGTATTCAATTCTTCGACAGGTGAACTTTTAACATTTTCTTCACTGAGCTGCATCCCACTTGATTGGTTTTGTATAAGTAATTCAATCGTATCGCGTAATTCTGGCAGTGATACCTTGAATTGTTCAGATAAATGTTGTAATGCCTTGTGTAAATCGGTGTTATGGATTGATGGAACAATCGCATCGTTTTCATCTTTCAATAATATATCCTCCTCTAAAGCTTATTCGCGCTTATATAGCATATTATTGGGGAAATTACGCTTATTATTCAATATACTATATCGGCATTGGATGATGTATCGCCTGTCAGCTGTATGTTATGAAGCCCTCTGGCTATCAAAGTCATCTTTGGATACTTTGCTGGAGTTAAATTAGAAAAAACATTGACATAATGCAAACGAATTAATATTATGTTTATTATATTATAAACTTTATAGGGAAGTGTTTGTTTTATGAAGGGCGCTGAAATGTTTTGGAGCGCATCTCAGGATGAGCTTAAACAAGGGTATATAGAAGGTGAGAATCAATATGTTTGTTTGCTGTGCGGAAATGCAGTTGAAAAGGGGATAGTATACCCGAAAGATGGGGTTCTTTATGAAGCAAAGAGGTATATGCGAATTCATATTGAACATGCACACAGCTCCGTTTTTGAATACTTGATTGATCTCGATAAAAAACTTACAGGTCTCACGGACCACCAAAACCGCCTTCTTCGCCTATTTTACCAAGGGAAGAATGATGCTGAGGTTCAGGAGGAAATGGGGATTGGCAGTCCGTCCACCATTCGGAACCATCGTTTTGTGTTGAAAGAGAAAGAGCGTCAGGCTAAGTTGTTTTTAGCCCTGATGGAACTTTTGAAAGATAGAGATGAACATGCGCCGGCATTTATCCCGCTTCATCAAAAAGCGACAATGGTCGATGATCGTTATAACGTTACCGAGGATGAAAAGGTGACTGTACTGAAAAAATACTTCCCTAAAGGCAGTCAGGATGCATTAAAGTCTTTCCCGCCAAAGGAAAAACAAAGGCTGATCATTCTTCAAGAAATTATGAACCGTTTTGAAAATGAGCGGAACTACGAAGAAAAAGAAATCAATCAAATATTGGGTACCGTTTATCATGATCATGTTCTTTTGAGAAGATATTTAATAGAATATGGATTCTTGGATAGAAAGCCTGATGGGAGCCAATATTGGCTGAAGAAATGATGACTGGAGGCAGGAAAGATGGATCGTAAAAAAGAATTGAAGCAATTATATAAAGAAACGAAAGTTGAAGCAGGTGTATACCAAATCAGAAATACGGTAAATAATAAAGTTTTTATCGGAAGCACCAGGAATTTAAAGACGTTGAAGGGGAAACAATTTGAATTGGAAGTCGGAACAAACACCAATAAAGTGCTGCAAAGTGAGTGGAATCAATATGGGAAAGATGCTTTTTCGTTTGAGGTGCTGGAAGTATTGAAGCCGAAAGATACAGGATTTTTTGATGTTAAACGGGAATTGAAAAAACTTGAAGAAATGTGGATGGAAAAAATACATCCATACGAAGAACGGGGATACAATAGAATGAAATCCACTGACTTGTAAGTGGCCTTAAAAACAGGGAGTCATTTGTGGTTCTTTTTTTGTGGGAAAATAATCAGGAGATCTCACTTGTTGTAAGTTTTTAAATGGTTTAAGCTAATAATGAGGGACCTGTTTATGAAATAGGGGGAAACCCGTGGAGGACCTTCACTAAATAATTAATTTTAGGAGTTGCGAATGAAAAAAATAGGATGGACCATAACGGGGATAGGAGTAATCATAGCGCTGGGGGCCTTGCTTTATCCTTTGAATGTTATTGATAAAACTCTATGCATATATTTATTGCTCGGCGGTGCAGGGCTAATGTTTGTCGGGTCTATGTTCAGGGCCTTTTCGCTCCTGAAAAGATAACTGATTTTAAGGTTGATCAAAAACGTTCGATTAAGGTGATGACATGGAGAAAAACCAATTGAAATATGCCCAGCAGCATCTGGCTAATGAACGCACCTTTTTAGCGTGGGTAAGAACGGTGATTGCGATAGTGGGGGTTGGTTTTCTTGCGACAAGCCTGCATTTTACGATTGGTGTGCATCGGGATCCCCGGATTGATCTGATCAGTATTGTGCTGGGGATGTTTGCATGTGCATTGGGCCTTGTGATTACAGTGCTGGCGACGTTCGGTTATCTTCAGAAGAAGCGGCAAATCAATGAAGGGACATTCCGGCCCTCGAGTGCGCACGTAATTCTAATCGCTGTTTTTATGGTCATATTGTTATCGATGATCATTTTATATTTTGTTTTCATAAAAGTGTAAAACTGTCCTAACATTTAAAGGGCAGTTTTTTCAGTTTCTACTATTATATACTTATTCTTACATAGTTATGGAAAGATTTCTTCCATTATATAAATACAATCAAAAAATGAAAGCTTGAAAAACTATGTCCTTCATTTTGGTTATGGAGAGAAATTAAAACCTTTTAAAAATATTTCATTCAGTATTGTGCACGTCAGCCATGGTAAAGCTTAGATATTACCGGAAGTGTATATCCGGGGCTAGGAAAGGTCGGTCAGTTTTGCCTTTTGCCTTCCTTGAAAAATTATATATTAGCCACCATCAGTTTGTGAATAAACTTCACATGGACAATGCTAGCTTTAAAACTCTTGAAAGTACTTTACTTTATTCAATTTCAATCACGTTTTAAATATTTGTTTAATTTCCATTTTGTGATATATGATAAAGAGGAACTAAAAGGAGGTCATTAACATGGTTGATATCAGAAAAGGTGAAAGTTCTTTTTTTGTCGAAGAATCTGGTGAGAAATTAGCGGAAATTACATTCTTTAAATCAGGTGATGATGAAATCACGGTCGATCATACCGTTGTTTCTGACAAGCTGCGCGGGCAAAAGGTTGGAAATGCCCTTGTTGAAAAGGTAATAGGATTCGCAAGGGAGGAAAAACTGAAAATTGTTCCGGTATGTTCGTTCGTTCAAAAACAATTTGAAAAAAATGAAGAATACGAGGATGTATTGGCTAAATGAACCAGAGGCTGGACCAGGGGATGATTAATAACACCTGTGTTCAGCCCTTTGTCATTTTTTACATAATCTTCACCCCTTCAATTCTCCAAGAAAAAAATATTAAACGCCTTTCCGCCTACAGTGTTGTTCGCATTTAATATAGGGGAGGTGCTAGGAGGGCCATCAAATTACAAACCCTATTGAATCGCGCAAAGGAAAATATGGGAGGCGGTATGAACCCGGTCGTGAACGAGACGATACTCGAAGTGGTTAAATTAGCTTATGAAGCGGGGATATTTGTTCAAATAACGGCTGGTTATAGAAGTTTCCCAGAACAAAATGAATTGTATGAACGGGGCAGAACGAATAAATCCATGCCTATCGTGACTTATGCCAGAGCGGGCCAGTCCTTGCATAACTTTGGACTTGCTGTAGATTTTGTCATTGTTAGTGATGACGGCAAGCGGACATTGTGGACAGAGGGCGAAAAGTGGACAAGGGTAGCGGCCATAGCAAAATCCCTGGGATTTGTTTGGGGAGGGGATTTTGAATTGTTCCGGGATTTTCCGCATCTTGGAATGTCAGGCGGTTTATCCACGAGAGATCTTCAAAAGGGATTGAGGCCGAATCTTGTATCAAGAGTGGCGTCAGTGAACAGTGAAAGGGAAAATGGATGATCCGCTATTTGGGAACCCTAATACTAGTGACTGGCATTATGTGGGTAGTTTGAGGATATTTCAGTGGAGAAGTTTGTTATCACTTTAATAATTTTAATGGGATATCTGACGTTTTTAAAAATTAAATATTGAAAAAACTTTTTTTGTAGAATGTGGTCATAATAGGTATGTAAGCGGATACAACAAATCTTTCAATTTAGAATTATCAAAAAATTTCAAAAAACCTGTTGACTACTACCTGAAATACACGTAAGATAATCACAAATACAAGACATCAAACATAAGCGTTTCGAAAAATATGAATAATGCGAAAAGCATTGAAGAGGATAAGTAGTCTTTTAAAAAGGCAGTCACAGAGAGCCGGGTAGCTGAGAGCCGGTATTGTCCCGAAAGATGAACTCACCTTGGAGTTTCAGCTTGAACGTCAGACTAGTAGGGCTGAACGGGTGCGTACCAGTACCCGTTACCAAAACAGAGAATAGCGTAGGCTATTCAAAGTGCGCATGGAGTTTCATGCGAAAAAGGGTGGTACCGTGGAGTGGCTCATCAAGCCTTTTCACCCCTTTAACTTGCCGAGTGCAAGTACATTTGGGGTGAAAAGGCTTTTTTGTATGCATAAAAAGCTGAAAATTCTGAATGTTAAGAAATATTTAATGGAAAAGCGAAGGAGGTTTTTTACGAAATGACACAAAAGTCAGTTGTTGCTGATCGGAAAAGTGGAAAGACACATTATAGTGGTGCTGAATTTCTGCTGAATGCATTGAAAAAGGAAAATGTTGAAGTCATCTTTGGTTATCCGGGAGGTTCTGTATTGCCGATTTATGACAAGCTTTACAGTTCAGAACTTTTTCATATTTTGACAAGGCACGAACAAGGTGCGATTCATGCAGCGGAAGGATACGCCAGGATTACCGGCAAGCCGGGGGTGGTCATAGTTACATCCGGTCCAGGGGCAACGAACATTGTCACCGGTTTGGCCGATGCAATGATTGACTCTTTACCGCTTGTGGTAAT
Organism: Bacillus sp. CFBP9009; assembly: GCF_036541465.1. Taxonomy (NCBI): domain Bacteria; kingdom Bacillati; phylum Bacillota; class Bacilli; order Caryophanales; family Bacillaceae; genus Bacillus; species Bacillus sp. CFBP9009. The sequence goes on from NZ_JAZHFU010000001.1 coordinate 739,600, forward strand.
TTCGGGTCAGGTAGCTACCAGTGTAATTGGCTCGGATGCTTTCCAGGAGGCTGATGTACTGGGGATTACTACCCCAATCACAAAACATAACTATCAGGTAAGGAGGCCGGAAGACCTTCCGCGCATTATAAAAGAAGCTTTTTATATCGCTTCCAGCGGCCGGCCCGGTCCAGTATTAATCGATATACCTAAGGACATGGCCATTATAGAAGGTGTATCGACTGAAGAGGAGCCAGAAATGAATCTCCCGGGCTATCAGCCGACGACCAAGCCGAATTACTTACAGATCAGAAAGCTTGTTGAAGCCGTAAGCGGGGCGAAAAGACCGGTCATTCTTGCAGGGGCAGGTGTCCTGCATGCAAAGGCCTCCCATCTATTAAAGGAATATGTCGAGCAGCAAGGCATTCCCGTCGTCCACACTTTATTGGGTCTTGGGGGCTTTCCGGCGGAACATCCTCTCTTTATCGGAATGGGTGGTATGCATGGCTGCTATGCAGCAAACATGGCATTAGCGAAATGTGATCTATTAATCAATATCGGTGCCAGGTTCGATGATCGATTGACTGGGAACCTAGCGAAATTCGCACAGCATGCAACGGTGGCCCATATCGATATTGATCCAGCGGAAATCGGTAAAAATGTGCCGACAAAAATTCCGGTCGTCGGAAGTGCCAAGGAAGCGCTGGCGGAGTTGATTGCGCAAAGTGGCAAGAAACCGGAAATTGATGAATGGGCAACACAGCTGACTGCGTGGAATGAAGAGTTCCCATTGCGTTATACCCATGAAGAAGGCGTATTGAAACCTCAGCGGGTCATCCAGATGCTTCATGAAAAAACGAATGGGGAAGCCATTGTTACGACGGATGTTGGACAGCATCAAATGTGGGCAGCGCAATACTATCCATTTAATAAACCGAATTCATGGGTCACTTCCGGTGGATTGGGGACGATGGGCTTTGGCCTACCATCGGCTCTCGGAGCGCAACTGGCGAATCCGAAAGCGACGGTGCTCTCCATATCGGGGGATGGTGGATTCCAGATGTGCCTGCAGGAACTTTCAGTCATTGCCGAAATGAATCTGCCAATCAAAATCATCATCGTCAACAACGGGGCACTAGGGATGGTAAGACAGTGGCAGGAACTCTTTCATGATAAACGTTTCTCACACAGTATTTTTCAATCGCATCCGGATTTCGTGAAATTGGCCGATGCTTATGGAATTCCGGGATACAAAGTGACGACGGAGGAAGAAGCAAGTAACTGCCTGGATGAAGCGTTAAAGACTGATGGTCCAGTGTTGATTGATTTCCGGGTAAAACAAAACGAAAATGTCTTTCCGATGGTAGCACAAGGAAAAGGGCTTGATGAAATGGAAGGAGTTTAATCAATGAAGGGAATTCTTAGCCTCACCGTGAACAACAGGCCAGGCGTCCTGAATCGGATTACGAACCTGTTCACGAAAAGAAATTATAACATTGAAGGCATGACTGTCGGACCTTCCGAACAGGATGGCATTTCAAGGATGACCTTCGTGGTCGATGTTGATGACGAAGCTGTCATTGAACAGATCACCAAGCAATTGAATAAGCAGATCGATGTTTTGAAAGTATATGATATTACGAATCAATCGATTGTAGCGAGGGAACTTGCACTCATTAAAATATTGGTGACTACACAAACCCGAGCCGAGATTTATTCAGTCATCGAACCCTTCCGAGCTTCAGTTATTGATGTCAGTAAAGATAGCCTGACAGTTCAAATCACAGGGGAATCGGATAAAATCGAAGCCTTCATTGAACTGATCAAGCCATATGGCATCAAGGAATTGGCAAGGACAGGGACAGCCGCCATCCCGCGTGGAATGCAAATTGCACACGCTAAGAGTGCGACAATCGTATAAAACAAAAAACAAAACAAAAAACAAAACAAAAAACAATGATGAAAAGGGAGATGTAATTATTATGGCAAAAGTATATTATAACGCAGAAGCAAACGAGAATTTCTTCAACAATAAAAAGGTAGCGGTCATCGGATATGGATCACAAGGACACGCACACGCACAAAACCTACGTGACAGCGGTGTAGATGTAATCATCGGAATCAGGAAAGGTAAATCCTTCGATAAAGCGGTGGAAGACGGCTTTAATGTTTACACGGTGAAAGAGGCAGCTGAACAGGCAGACGTGATCATGAACCTATTACCGGATGAAACTCAGCCGAAAGTATATCAAGAAGAAATCAAACCGGTATTGCGTGCAGGTCAAGCGTTAATGTTCGCACACGGATTCAACGTCCATTTCAATCAAATCGTTCCTCCGGCAGACGTAGATGTATTATTAGTCGCTCCAAAGGGTCCGGGACATCTTGTTCGCCGTACATATGAACAAGGTGCAGGGGTGCCGGCATTATTCGCCATCTATCAAAATGTTACGGGTGAAGCAAAAGATTTGGCCCTTGCGTACGCTCGGGGAATCGGCTCTTTAAGAGCTGGAGGTTTGGAAACTACATTCCAGGAAGAAACGGAAACGGATCTATTTGGAGAGCAGGCCGTACTTTGCGGCGGATTGACTGCCCTTGTGAAAGCTGGATTCGAAACCTTGACAGAAGCTGGATACCAACCGGAAGTAGCATATTTCGAGTGTTTACATGAACTTAAATTAATCATCGACCTTATGTATGAAGGCGGTATGGAAAACATGCGCTATTCCATTTCTGACACAGCTCAATGGGGAGATTTCGTTTCTGGACCACGCGTTGTGACGGAAACTACGAAAGAGGCAATGAAAGCGATCTTGAAAGACATCCAAGACGGTGAGTTCGCTAAAGGATGGATCTTGGAAAACCAAGCGAATCGTCCAGTCTTCAATGCTATCAATAATCGTGAAAACCAACATCAAATCGAAGTGGTTGGCCGTGAATTAAGAAAAATGATGCCATTCGTAAAACCTCAACAAAAAGAGAAAGAAGTGGTAGCCGTTGCGAAAAATTAACATATTTGAAACTACACTTCGAGATGGGGAGCAATCAGCCGGTGTAAATTTGAATTTTACCGAAAAACTTGAAATTGCTTATCAGCTTGAAAGATTGGGTGTTGATATTATCGAAGCCGGTTTTCCGGCAGCATCCAAAGGGGATTTCAACTCCGTACAGGAAATCGCGCGCAAAATCAAAAACAGCTCTGTCACAGGGCTGGCGCGTGCTGTAAAAGGAGATATCGATGCAGCTTGGGATTCATTAAGGGGCGGAGAAGAACCAAGGTTGCATACTTTCATCGCCACTTCGCCCATTCATCGTGAATATAAGTTGAAAATGTCGAAGCAGCAAGTTATTGAAAAGGCAGTTGAGATGGTCAAGTACGGGGCAGCGCGTTTTCCGATCGTACAATGGTCTGCAGAAGATGCAAGCCGTACAGAACTTGACTATTTGGCTGAAATCGTCGAAGCGGTCATTCAAGCTGGTGCTAAGGTCATTAACATCCCGGATACTGTTGGATATGCAGCTCCAATCGAGTACGGAAACATTTTCAGATACCTTCGTGAACATGTTCCTTCTATTGATAAAGTTAGTTTATCCGCACACTGCCATGACGATCTTGGAATGGCGACGGCCAATTCATTGGCTGCCATCGAAGGCGGAGCTACGCAAGTCGAAGGCACAATCAACGGAATTGGTGAACGTGCCGGAAACGTGGCGCTTGAAGAAGTGGCCATGGCACTTTACATCCGTAAAGATTTCTATCAAGCGGAAACGGGTCTTGTATTGAATGAAATAAAAAGGACCAGTGATTTGGTCAGCCGTCTTACGGGAATGCAAGTACCTGCTAATAAAGCCATTATTGGTGCCAATGCATACGCACATGAATCTGGCATTCACCAGGATGGCGTGTTAAAAGAAAAAACGACATATGAAATCATTTCACCTGAACTTGTCGGGGTTTCGTCCAACTCACTAGTTTTAGGAAAGCATTCAGGACGCCATGCTTTCAAAGAAAGATTACAAGAGTTGAATTTTACGGTAACGGATGAGGAAATGAACTCATTATTCATTCAGTTCAAGGAATTGGCTGATAATAAAAAGAACATGACGGATGAAGATATCGTTGCGCTGGTGCTTGAAGAGAAAGCGACGGATATCAGTTTTTATGACATGATTTCCTTACAGATTTCCCATGGTACCCATCAGACGGCGACAGCGACGGTCACACTGAAAAAAGGCGATAATGAAGAGATTCAGGAAGCGGCTACAGGTGCAGGAAGTGTAGAAGCCTTATATAACACGCTTGAAAGGTGTTTGGGCAGCGAGATCAACTTGTTGGACTATCGAATTCAATCGGTGGGCGGCGGAATGGATGCCCTTGCTCAGGTTTTTGTGAAAATTGATTATAACGGTGTGGAAACAAGCGGCAGGGGTCTTGATCAGGACGTCTTGGAAGCATCCGCCAAAGCGTATTTGAACGCTGTGAACCGTGTGATCATCATGAAGGAACTGGAAGAAAAAGCAGTATTACAATAGGAAGGGGAGATTTCGATGAAAAGGAATATTGCGGTGCTTCAAGGAGATGGCATCGGGAAAGAAGTAACAAGAGGCGCTGTAGAAATCCTCGAAGCCGTTGCCCAAAGATATGGACACGATTTTGAATTTCAATATGGTGAGATTGGCGGCGGGGCCATCGATAACACAGGTTCACCCCTGCCGGATGAAACAGTGGAGATTTGTAAAAACAGCGATGCGGTATTATTAGGGGCCGTTGGAGGACCTAAGTGGGATGACCAGCCTGCGCACCTAAGACCGGAACGAGGTTTGTTGAAAATCCGAAAAGATTTGAATCTTTATGCTAACATCCGTCCAATCAGCTATTATTCCAGCTTGTCGGAATCTTCTCCTCTTAAAAAGGAATTCATTGAAGATGTGGATTTCGTGATTGTCAGGGAACTAACTGGCGGCCTTTATTTCGGAAAGCCAAGTGAGCGCGTTGAAAAAGAAGGGAAAGAGGCGGTCGTCGATACACTTTTCTATCAGAAAAGCGAAATGAAGCGCATCATTGAACTTGCTTTTGCATTAGCATCGGATCGCAAGAAAAAAGTAACATCCGTGGATAAAGCGAATGTTCTTGAATCCAGCAGGATGTGGCGTGAGACGGCTGAAGAAATTGCCAAGGACTATCCGGATGTAATCCTTGAACATATGCTTGTTGATAATGCAGCCATGCAATTGATCAAAAACCCGAAACAATTTGATATTATCGTGACGGAGAATATGTTCGGTGATATTTTAAGCGACGAAGCGTCGGTATTGACTGGCTCGCTTGGAATGCTTCCTTCCGCCTCCATATCAACAAATGGGCCTAATCTATATGAACCGATCCATGGCTCCGCCCCGGATATCGCAGGCAAAAACCTGGCTAATCCGATTGGGACGATTTTATCAGCGGCTTCCATGCTGCGTCTGTCCTTTGGTTTGGAAGATGAGGCGAAAGCCGTTGAGCAGGCGGTGGAAACGGTCCTTGAATATGGCTTAAGAACAGGCGATATCGCAAATGGCCAACCAAGTATTACGTCCACTACAGAGATGATTGCAGAAATAAAAGCAAATCTTTTAGACCAGGAAGCCATTTCCAACATCATGGGAGCTTACGCATAAACTTCTTTCACGGCCTAACATTAGGCCGTGTTTTTTAAAAAAATACAAGATTGATCGAGGTGGGATAGTGATGGGAAAGTCGATAATAGAGAAAATATGGGATCGCCATATTGTAAATGAAGAGGAGAATAAACCGGATTTAATTTATATAGACCTTCAATATATTCATGAAGTGACCTCTCCGCAAGCATTTGAAGGATTGAGATTAAAAGGACGCACAGTCAGGAGACCCGATCGTACTTTCGCGACAATGGATCATAATGTGCCAACCGTTAATCGCTATTTCATCGAGGATGATATTGCAAGGAAACAACTAGAGGCGCTTGAGCAAAACTGTAAGGAGTTCGGTATCCGCCTTGCTGATTTAGACAGTCCTGATCAAGGTATCGTTCACGTTATCGGGCCGGAATTAGGGCTTACACAGCCAGGGATGACGATTGTCTGCGGAGACAGTCATACTTCCACACATGGTGCGTTTGGCTCGATTGCATTTGGAATCGGTACGAGTGAGGTCGAACATGTTTTGGCCACTCAAACCCTATGGCAAACTAAACCGAAAACATTAAAGCTTGAGGTTAATGGCAAGCTTGGTCATGGTGTGATGGCGAAAGATGTCATTTTATATGTGATTTCTAAATTCGGCGTCAATTTCGGTACTGGACATATCATTGAGTATTGCGGTGAAGTTTTCCGGGATATGTCGATGGAAGAGAGAATGACGGTTTGCAATATGTCGATCGAAGGCGGGGCAAGAGCGGGGCTGGTAGCTCCCGATGAAACAACGTTCTCTTATTTGAAAGGTCGTAAATATTTGCCGAAAGGAGAAGAGTTCGAGCGATGTGTTCAGGACTGGAAGTCACTTTCCAGTGATGAGGATGCTGTTTATGACCAAGAAATCATTCTTGATGGCAGTTTGATTCCACCAATGGTGAGCTGGGGGACGAATCCTGGAATGGCTAGTGGCGTGGACGGTAAAGTGCCTACCTTCGCGGAAGATATCATGGATCCCAAGGAACTGAATCGAGCCATTGAGTATATGGGTCTTAAGGAAGGCATGCCGATCACGGAAATTCCCGTACAACATGTTTTCATAGGATCGTGTACCAATTCACGCATTGAGGACTTACGGCAAGCTGCAGAAATGATTGAAGGCCAAACTGTTCAAAAAGGAGTTCGGGCGATGGTCGTTCCCGGTTCACAAAGCGTCAAAAGGCAAGCGGAAGATGAAGGGTTGGATGAAATTTTCAAATCTGCGGGCTTCGAATGGCGTGAATCGGGCTGCAGCATGTGCCTGAGCATGAATCCTGACGTGGTTCCGGCCGGTGAGCATTGTGCCTCCACAAGTAATCGGAACTTCGAAGGCAGGCAAGGCGCTGGAGCAAGAACGCACCTGGTTAGTCCGGCTATGGCTGCCGCGGCCGCCATTCATGGGAAATTTGTCGATATTAGGAATTTGAAAAGAACTGAACAAGTCCATTAAGAATACGAATTAACCGGAGGTGCATAGAATGGAACCCATTACTATATATAAAGGAAGAGCGGCGGCACTTGACCGTAAAAACGTGGATACGGACCAAATCATTCCAAAGCAATTTTTAAAACGGATTGAGCGAAGCGGATTTGGCGAATTTTTATTCTATAACTGGCGTTTTGATGAAAATGGAAAGAAGCGTCCTGATTTTGAATTGAATCAGCCTCATAATCAAAACACGTCCATTTTAATAGCAGGAGAAAATTTTGGCTGCGGTTCTTCGCGTGAGCATGCCCCTTGGTCATTGAAAGACTACGGATTCGATATCATCATCGCTCCGTCTTATGCAGATATCTTTAAAAGTAATTGCATGAAAAATGGCATGGTCCCCATCGCTTTAACCCAGGCTGAAGTAAACTATTTAATGGAGAGAGTGTCCGCACCTGACTATGAGTTGACGATCGACCTTCCCAATCAGACATTGAATGATGGTCAAGGGTTTGAAACAAGCTTTGAAATTCATCCATATTGGAAGGAAATGCTCATCAAAGGCTGGGATGAAATTTCGATAACGCTTCAATATGATAAAGAGATTTCTGCCTATGAATCTCAAAAAAAGGCTGTTTCGAGTATTTAATAGAAGAAGGTCATATCCCGTTCTCCTTTCTTAATTTGAAAGGATGCGGGATTTTTTTATCTGGGAAAGAAAGAAAGGTGTTCATCCGCCCATATAAATTTTGTGTTTCCTGCTATTACATGCTAAACTGTTTTTCAAAAAGCGAACGGTGAGGCGGAAAATAGGATGGATAATGAGAATAACCAAAAGAAGGCCGGAGAAACCAAGATTATCGCCTTTCCAAATCTCGGTGAAAGGCTGATTGCAAAGGGACTGGATGAGCTTGGAAACAGAAACTTTAAAGCGGCTGCACAGCTTTTCAGCCAAGCCAGGGAGTATGAGCCCGAGAATGATGAAGTTTGCATGGGGCTAGTGGTCTCGCTAGTCGAACTTGAGCATTACAAGGAGTCAAAAGAGTTGTGTATAGAGATGCTGAATAAAGGCATCGGTGACTATTTTCAACTGATCAATATTTATTTGATGGTACTGCTGCAATTAGGTGAGCATCAGGAAATGGTCACGACGATCGAACTGCTATTTGAAGAAAGCCAAATTCCCTTTGATAAAGAGGAACATTTCGAAAAGATGCTTCAGTTCAGTAAAAGGGCCCTTGAGGATAAAAAAGAGGAGAAGGAAAGGCAAAATCAGCAGCTTTCGGAGGAATTGCAGGAGGATGAACTTTTTGAAGGGAAAACGGATAATGAAATGCTAATGGTCATTTCAAAACTCACGAATATCAATATTCGACCATTTATCCCTCAAATCGAAAAATTTCTACAAAAAGATGAGGGACACCCTTTCTTTAAAACGATGCTCCTTAACATCCTTATCGACCAGGAATATAACGAGGAAGTGACGTTGAGGAAATTCAATCAATCGAAGTCGGTCATACCAAGGGAATTGAAAAGTTTGAAGGAGACGGACTTCTATAAGAAGATAACCGGACTGACCGAAGCGGAAATCAGTCAGGATAATCCGAGCTTATTTGAAATGGTCCATAGTTTGATTGAACGTCATTCCTTTTTATTGTTTCCTTTTGAACCCGGATCTGAAAGCTTGCCAGCATGGGCAGCTGCCTATCATGCCTTGGCTGAAGAATACATGACCGGGGAAGTTTTCGGTAGGGACTTAGCGGACCTGTACCAGGCTGATGAGGAAAGCATTGCGGATATTCTTTCCTATATAAAAGAAATTGAAGAAATTTCTTATCCCATTATTTAAGCTATTGCTGTTGTAACAGATTAATCCTGTGGTATAATGTAGTGGTTGTAATGTATATTCGTCTAATTTTGACGATTTCCCCAATATTTTTTGGGTATATTTGAAGGATGACTTGTTAACACTTGCAAAGCATATTCATCCAATGCTTATTATTGAAGTATATAGATTTTTTGGAGGGAAACACATGTCTGTAAAATGGGAAAAACAAGAAGGTAATCAAGGCGTACTAACAATTGAAGTTGACGCTGCAAAAGTAAACGAAGGTTTAGACGCAGCTTTCAAAAAAGTAGTGAAACAAGTAAATGTACCTGGCTTCCGTAAAGGTAAAATGCCACGTCAAATGTTCGAAAAAAAATTCGGCGTAGAATCACTTTACCAAGATGCGCTTGATATCATTCTTCCAGATGCTTATGCAAATGCTGTCGAAGAAGCTGGAATTCAGCCTGTAGATCGTCCTGAAATCGACATCGAGAAAATGGAAAAAGGCGAAAACCTAATCTTCACTGCAACTGTAACAGTTAAGCCTGAAGTTAAATTGGGAGATTACAAAGGTGTTGAAGTTGAAAAATTCAATACTGAAGTAACTGACGAAGATGTTGAAAACGAATTGAAAACTTTACAAGAGCGTCAAGCTGAGCTTGTCGTTAAAGAAGAAGGACAAGTTGCTGAAGGCGATACAGTTGTTCTTGACTTTGAAGGATTCGTTGATGGTGAAGCATTCGAAGGCGGAGCTTCAGAAAACCATTCATTGGAAATCGGTTCAAACTCTTTCATTCCAGGATTTGAAGAGCAACTTGTCGGTCTTGAAACTGGCGCTGAAAAAGATATCGAAGTTACATTCCCTGAAGAATACCATGCTGCTGAACTTGCAGGTAAACCAGCAGTATTCAAAGTGAAAATTCACGAAATCAAAACAAAACAACTTCCTGAGTTGGATGATGAGTTCGCGAAAGATGTCGACGACGAAGTGGAAACTTTGGCTGAACTTAAAGAAAAAACAAAACATAAATTAGAGCATGACAAAAAACACGAAGAAGAAAACTTCATTCAAAACACTGTAATTGGTAAAGCTGTTGAAGGCGCAGAAATGGACGTTCCTGAAGCGATGATTTCAAATGAAGTTGACCGCATGATGAATGAGTTCTCTCAACGCATTCAATCTCAAGGTCTGAATTTGGAACTTTACTACCAATTCTCAGGTCAAGACGAAGAAGCTTTAAAAGCGCAAATGAAAGAAGAAGCTGAAGGACAAGTTCGTACGAGCCTAACTCTTGAAGCAATCGCTGAAGTTGAAAAACTTGAAGCGACTGACGAAGATGTAGAAGCTGAACTTACACAAATGGCTACTATGTACAATATGGAAGTTGACGCGATCAAACAAGCTCTTGGAAACTTAGAAGGAATCAAAGGCGATCTTAAAATTAAGAAAGCAATTGACTTCTTGGTAGAAAACAGCAAAACAGTTGACGCAAAATAATTTTTATAAATAAGTAGATTTAAATATTTCCTTTAAAAAAACAAGGCGCGAGTAATCGTGCCTTGTTTTATACATATTGAGAATTAGTGTAAATTTCAAATATCGGTTATTTCCTGATTGATTTTTTTTGGATTTCAGTGTAGATTAGTTCTAATACCGCATATACATATTTATACAGCAAATCCTGCTTTTAAAAATCCAAAGTTTTGGGCATACTGGTAAAGGGCAAATACATATTGATTGATTATTGTACTTATTTAACAACTCGGACGCGTGAGCATTTTTGTTACTAAACTTCCAAGAACATGATAAAATGCAAAACATACTAGGGATTTTGGAATGCTTAAGTAGATGTGTGCCTAGTTTTTTTCAATACGATTGGGTACCGCTATGTAATAGAGTTGGAAGAGTATTTAAAGGGGTGAACGTACATGTTTAAATTTAATGATGAAAAAGGACAGTTAAAATGTTCTTTTTGCGGTAAAACACAAGAACAAGTCCGTAAACTGGTTGCTGGTCCAGGTGTCTATATTTGTGACGAGTGTATAGAACTTTGTACGGAGATCGTCGAAGAAGAGCTGGGCACTGATGAAGAAGTAGAATTCAGGGATGTTCCTAAACCTATGGAAATCCGTGAAATTCTTGACGAATATGTGATTGGACAAGAACAGGCAAAGAAATCTTTGGCTGTCGCTGTTTACAACCATTATAAACGTATCAATTCCAATAGCAAAGTTGACGATGTTGAGCTTTCTAAAAGTAACATCGCCCTGATCGGACCGACGGGAAGCGGGAAAACCCTTCTTGCGCAAACATTGGCGCGATTACTGAATGTTCCTTTTGCGATTGCTGATGCCACTTCATTGACGGAAGCTGGATATGTTGGGGAAGATGTCGAAAACATCCTTCTAAAGCTGATCCAAGCCGCTGATTATGATGTGGAAAAAGCGGAAAAAGGCATCATTTATATTGATGAAATCGATAAAGTTGCCCGTAAATCGGAAAATCCTTCTATTACACGTGACGTGTCTGGTGAAGGTGTGCAACAAGCATTATTGAAAATCCTTGAAGGAACGGTTGCAAGCGTTCCGCCTCAAGGTGGACGTAAACATCCACATCAGGAATTCATCCAAATTGATACGACCAACATTTTGTTCATCTGCGGCGGTGCCTTTGATGGCATCGAACCGATCATCAAACGCCGTCTTGGTCAAAAAGTCATTGGTTTTGGCTCTGACGTGAAAAAGGATGATGTTGCAGAAAAAGAATTGCTTTCAAAAGTCCTTCCTGAAGACTTGCTTCGTTTCGGATTAATTCCGGAATTCATCGGTCGTCTTCCGGTAATTGCGACTCTTGAGCAATTGGATGAAGCTGCGTTGATTGAAATCCTTACACAGCCGAAAAATGCCCTTGTTAAACAATATCAAAAGTTGCTTGAGCTTGACGATGTTGAATTGGAATTCGAACAGGAAGCGCTAAGTGAAATTGCTAAAAAGGCAATTGAACGTAAAACTGGTGCACGTGGTCTGCGATCCATCATCGAGGGCATCATTCTTGAAGTGATGTTCGACCTGCCTTCACGTGATGATGTTGCAAAATGTGTAATCACAGGCAGCACGATTTCGAAAAATGAATCTCCAAAGCTCGTCCTTAAAGACGGTACAACCATCAAAGGACAAGAAAAGAAAACATCTGCTTGATTTATAAGGAATAGAAAGACTGCCAGTTCATCTGGCAGTCTTTTTCTTTGTCTTTTTTTCAAATTGTTGTTATTTAGGATAAAAACGCCAAATTTTCAACACGAATTTCTTGGATAATTTCGCCCTTCCAAAGGAGATACTAACAGAAATGACAAACTAGGAGAGAGCAGGAGGGAATACGATGAATTGGACAGGATTGGCGTTGTTTATCCAGCTGTTTTTTGGGATTATTATTGGATTGTATTTTTTGAACTTATTGAAAGGCCAGCGGACACAAAAAGTTTCCATTGACCGTGATTCACGTAAGGAGATGGACCAATTACGGAAGATGAGATCGATTTCGTTAACAGAGCCATTGGCAGAGAAAGTCAGACCAAGCACATTTAATGAAATCATCGGTCAAGAAGATGGGATTAAATCTTTAAAAGCTGCTTTATGCGGGCCGAATCCTCAGCATGTGATAATTTACGGTCCTCCAGGGGTAGGGAAAACGGCAGCTGCCAGACTTGTTTTGGAAGAGGCGAAGAAAAATGGCAAGTCCCCTTTTAAGAATTCAGCCGTTTTCGTTGAATTGGACGCCACCACAGCCAGGTTCGATGAACGGGGGATTGCCGATCCGCTCATTGGTTCTGTGCACGATCCAATCTATCAAGGAGCCGGGGCAATGGGACAGGCAGGCATTCCGCAGCCAAAGCAGGGTGCAGTCAGCAATGCTCATGGAGGCGTACTGTTCATAGATGAAATTGGGGAGCTTCATCCAATACAGATGAATAAACTGTTAAAGGTATTGGAGGATCGTAAGGTCTTTCTGGAAAGTGCTTATTATCAAGAGGAAAATCAAAATATTCCCACTCACATCCATGATATTTTTAAAAATGGACTGCCGGCCGACTTTCGATTGATTGGGGCCACAACTAGAACACCAAATGAAATCGCGCCTGCGATACGCTCAAGATGCATAGAAGTGTTTTTCCGTGAACTTGACCGTGAGGAAATAATCACCGTGGCTAAGAATGCCTCAGATAAAGTGGGGATCACCATCAGTGAAAAAGGCTTGCAGTCGATCTCGGATTATGCCCGAAATGGCAGGGAAGCTGTCAACATGATTCAGACTCTTTCTGGAATATCAATTAATGAAAACAGGACTTTTATCAGAGAAGAAGATATAGATTGGATGGCCCATAGCAGCCAGCTGACCCAAAGAATGGACAGGAAAATAGAAGCGAATTCTAAAATAGGTCTTGTCAACGGTCTTGCAGTTTATGGTCCCAACAGCGGGGCGTTGCTGGAAATCGAAGTTACGGTTATGGCCGCTACTGATGAAAAAGGATCGATAAACATTACTGGCATCGTTGAAGAAGAAAGTATCGGCGGCGGAAGTGGGAAATCGATTCGCCGCAAGAGCATGGCAAAAGGTTCAATTGAAAATGTCATTACGGTTTTACGGTCGATGGGAGTGCCTGCCGATCAATTCGATATCCATGTGAACTTTCCGGGCGGAAGTCCAGTAGATGGCCCTTCTGCAGGAATTGCAATGGCCACAGGCATATACTCGGCCATATATAAAATCCCTGTTGATCACACAGTGGCGATGACTGGAGAAATAAGCATTCATGGCGGCGTTAAACCGATCGGCGGTGTCATTCCGAAAATCAAGGCAGCAAAACTGGCCGGGGCAAAGAAAGTAATCGTCCCAGCCGAAAACATGCAGCCACTTCTATCTGAAATCAAGGATATAGAAATCATTCCCGTTTCGAATGTGAAAGAAGTGCTGGATCAGGCACTGAAAAAAGAATTGATGTCGGAACAAATCCTCACAACCTTGGACCTATCAAAAAAAGAAAGTGTATAGAGGAAATGCCCCGGCTAAAAACAAGAACCGGGGCATTTTAAGGACCATATTGGCGTTCCGGACAAACCTGAAGTAAAAATAAACACGCATTCAGACGTGCTTTTTTATCTAATATTGGAGATAATAATAGCAGTCGAAACGTGTTAAGGTAAACGAATAGACACTTCTATATAAATAGGATAGAATTGTTAAAAGGTTGAGAACATGGGTAAATAGTTTACAACGACGATACTAATTAGATGGAGGTGTCAGGAAATGACTGATAAAGAAATCATCGTCCCCCTCCTGCCGCTTAGAGGACTGCTTGTATATCCAACGATGGTACTTCATTTAGATGTAGGCCGAGATAAATCGGTACAAGCCCTTGAGAAAGCAATGGTGGAAGACCATCTTATATTTTTGACGACACAACAAGATGTTTCGTTGGACGAACCAGGTGAAGAAGATTTATTTACAATGGGAACTTTAACAAAGGTAAAACAGATGCTGAAGCTTCCAAATGGTACAATCCGGGTGTTGGTGGAAGGGTTGAACCGCGCAGAAGTCATTGAATTTTACGATTATGAGACACATTATGGTGCCAAGATTAAAATATATGAAGACAGTGATGAAAAGGATGCTGAACATCAGGCATTAATGCGCACCCTACTGGATTATTTTGAACAATACATAAAAATGTCCAAGAAAATAACCGGTGAAACGTTTTCGTCCACTTCGGATATTGAAGAGCCTGGACGATTAGCGGATATAATCGCTTCCCATTTGCCTTTGAAATTGAAGGAGAAGCAAGAAGTGCTTGAGACCATTGATATGAAAGAGCGTTTAAGCCGTGTAATCGAGATCATCAATAACGAGAAAGAAGTTCTTTTTCTCGAGAAAAAGATCGGCCAGCGTGTTAAGCGTTCGATGGAACGTACTCAAAAGGAATATTATTTACGAGAACAAATGAAAGCGATCCAAAAGGAATTGGGAGATAAAGAAGGAAAAACAGGGGAAATTGAGGTTCTCAACGAAAAGATAGAAGAAGCGGAAATGCCTGAGCACATCAAAGAAACGGCACTAAAGGAATTGGACCGTTATGAAAAGGTTCCTTCCAGCTCGGCCGAAAGTTCTGTCATCCGCAATTATATCGAATGGTTGATCTCGCTTCCTTGGACCAAAGCGACCAAAGATGACTTGAATATTCATAAAGCCGAAAAAATCCTGAACCGGGACCATCATGGTTTGGAAAAGGTGAAGGAGCGGGTGCTTGAGTATCTGGCCGTCCAGCAATTGACCAATTCATTGAAGGGACCGATCCTTTGCTTGGTGGGACCGCCAGGGGTCGGGAAAACCAGCTTGGCTAAATCGATCGCTTCATCGCTGAATAGGAATTTCGTCCGTATATCTTTAGGTGGGGTGCGCGATGAATCAGAAATCCGCGGACATCGCCGTACATATGTAGGGGCGATGCCAGGAAGGATCATTCAAGGCATGAAAAAAGCTGGAACGATCAATCCAGTCTTTTTACTGGACGAAGTGGATAAGATGTCCAATGACTTTAGGGGAGATCCATCTGCAGCGATGCTGGAGGTGCTCGATCCAGAGCAAAATCATAATTTCAGTGATCATTATATTGAAGAAACTTACGATCTTTCCAAAGTCATGTTCGTGGCGACGGCGAATAATTTGGGATCGATTCCTGGCCCGCTTCGTGATCGTATGGAAATCATTTCGATTGCAGGTTATACTGAGATAGAGAAACTTCATATAGCCAAGGATCACTTGCTGCCTAGACAGCTGGAAAACCATGGTTTATTGAAGACACAACTGCAAATTCGTGAGGAAGCTCTTACAAAAATCATCCGTTATTATACTCGGGAAGCCGGTGTTCGAAGTTTGGAGCGACAGCTTGCAGGCATCTGTCGGAAGACTGCAAAAATCATCGTGTCCGGAGATAAAAAGCGGGTCGTCATATCAGAAAAGAATGTCGAGGAGTTTTTAGGGAAAACCATGTTCCATTATGGACAGGCGGAGGTCGAGAACCAAGTCGGTGTAGCTAATGGATTAGCATACACGTCGGTAGGCGGCGATACGCTGCAAATCGAGGTTTCCTTATCACCAGGTAAAGGCAAGCTGATCCTGACAGGAAAGCTTGGCGATGTAATGAAAGAGTCAGCCCAGGCTGCTTTCAGTTATGTCCGTTCAAAAACCGAGAAACTTCAGATTGATGCGAACTTCCATGAAAAATATGATATTCATATTCATGTCCCTGAAGGTGCGGTCCCAAAAGATGGCCCTTCTGCAGGCATCACGATTGCAACAGCGTTAATATCGGCCCTTACAAATAGGCCGATCAGAAAAGAGGTAGGCATGACAGGCGAAATTACATTACGCGGACGGGTTCTTCCGATCGGCGGGCTTAAAGAAAAATCTTTAGCGGCCCATCGCGCAGGACTTACGAAAATCATCATCCCGCAAAATAACGAAAAGGATATTGATGATATCCCGGAAAGTGTCCGTAAAGCATTAACATTTGTTCCAGTTTCACACGTCGATGAAGTCCTTGAGCATGCATTGGTAGGTGTGAACGAATGAAAGTGACGAGTTCAGATATTGTCATCAGTGCTGTGAAGCCTGAACAATATCCCAATACTCCAATACCGGAATTTGCCTTGGCAGGCCGTTCCAACGTTGGAAAATCCAGTTTCATCAACAAAATGATCAACCGAAAAAACTTGGCGCGCACATCCTCTAAACCGGGTAAGACGCAGACCTTGAATTTTTATATCATAAATGAAGCACTCCATTTTGTGGATGTACCGGGTTATGGTTATGCAAAAGTATCCAAGACGGAACGTGATGCTTGGGGAAAAATGATCGAAACGTACTTCACTTCCAGAGACCAGCTCCGCGCTGCGCTTCTGATTGTGGATTTGCGTCATCCGCCTACAAAGGATGATATCGCGATGTATGAATTCCTGAAGCATTATGATCTGCCCCGGATCGTCATTGCAACCAAAGCGGATAAGATTCCAAAAGGCAAATGGCAGAAACACTTGAAAATCACGCGCCAAACGTTAAATATGGAAAAAGAAGATGAATTGCTTCTATTCTCTGGTGAAACAGGCGAAGGCAAGGAACAAGCCTGGGGCGTCCTTAAGAAATATATGTAAAAGAAAAGGGTATTCCGCATCAGGAATACCCTTTTTCATTTGGAATCGGAAATTCTCACTTTTTTCGAACCAAAAAATAAATGCCGATTGCCATCAACGCAAATGGCCAAAACCTTTCGATGTTCGCAGTGCTTGTTTCAACAAGCCCAAAAGACGATGTGATTTGATCATAGAATAAGAAAGTGATCGAGATGAGAAGTATTACCATCCCGTGAAACATTCCAGAATTTGTTTTACGTGCCCGGAGAATAAATCCCAGCGAAATGATTAAAATAAAGATACCTATATTATCCGGCCAAATATCCAGATTCTCGACGATATGGAAGTGAGCCCCGAACCCCAGTAAGATGACGCCTGGCAGGATGGACTCATATTCATTACCGCTATATGCCTGAATCAGGAAGGCTGCACCAACTATACATAATAAAGTGGGCCAGCTGAAAAAGCCTGGAAAGATTTCGATTTGGGAATGTTCAAGAAAAAAATAGAGCCCGAAACCGATTAATACGATTCCTGGAAAAATACGCTGCGTTTTCATTTTATCCTCCTATGCAATTCGATTACTTGAAGTTTTTTGCCATTTTTGATATGGTACTTTTGTACACAATGTCGAAATATGTATGTAACTTACCAATCCCGCTTAGACACCTTTTGTAGCATTTCGGGCGTTTTGGCTGTCTTTTCATGGTAGCATACGTTATTCATAAACTGTTCATATTATTTACGTAAAACCATTTTAGTACATGGTATAATAAATTTACATGAAAAATTTTGGGGGTGCAAAACAAAAGGATGCATATTCTAGCGGTTGGTATAAATTACAAAACTGCCCCTGTAGAAATTCGGGAAAAACTATCGTTTAACGAAGCCGAACTTGCCGAGGCAATGAAAGCTCTTAAAAATAAAAAAAGCATCTTGGAAAATATTATTATTTCAACATGTAACAGGACGGAAATATATGCGGTCGGTGACCAGCTTCATACAAGCAGGTATTATATAAAGGAATTTCTTTCGGAATGGTTTAATATCGATAAAGAAGAATTTTCTAAATATCTGTTCATTTATGAAGGCGATGGGGCTGTCGAGCATTTATTTTCAGTTACCTGCGGCTTGAATTCCATGATACTGGGAGAAACTCAGATTTTGGGACAAGTACGTTCAAGCTATCTGTTAGGGCAGAAGGAAGATACGATCGGTACCGTTTTTAACCATCTCTTCAAGCAAGCCCTTACATTGGCTAAAAAAGCTCATTCGGAAACCGAAATCAATACAAATGCCGTTTCCGTCAGCTATGCAGCAGTCGAGCTTGCCAAGAAAATCTTTGGAGGCCTGAACGGCAAGAATGTCTTGATTCTTGGGGCCGGTAAGATGGGTGAGCTGGCCATTCAAAATCTGCATAGCAATGGAGCCGACAGCATTACAGTCATTAACCGCACCTTTCAGAAAGCGGTCGACCTGGCGGAGAGATTCAATGGTACGGCGAAACAGCTTCAAGAGCTGCAATGCGCTTTAGTGGAAGCAGATATCCTGATTACTTCCACTGGATCAAAAGATCTCCTTGTAACAAAAGAAATGATGTCATTCGTCAATAAGCTTCGTAAAGGCCGTCCTATTTTCATGGTCGATATCGCAGTGCCGCGTGACCTCGATCCAACATTGGCTGAGCTGGAAAATGTCTTCTTGTATGATATTGACGATCTTGAAGGGATCGTGCAAGCCAATATCGAAGAACGTAAAAAAGCTGCCGAGAAAATAGAATTGATGATCGAATCAGAAATCGTTGATTTCAATCAATGGATTAATTTACTTGGTGTGGTTCCCGTCATTTCTTCTTTAAGGGAAAAATCCCTATCGATACAAAAGGAAACGATGGAAAGCATCGAAAGAAAGCTGCCGCATTTGAGCGAACGTGACAAAAAAGTTCTGAACAAGCATACGAAAAGCATCATCAACCAAATGCTGAAAGATCCGATTCTTTATGCAAAAGAGCTGGCAGATGAGCCGAATGCAAAAGAGCAATTAAATAATTTCGTGAAAATCTTCCATTTAGAGGAATTGATTGAAGACCAGCTGGTTGCGGATGAAAAAGAACGGAACAGCTCCAAGTCATCCCTATTGAATCCAGTTCCTGTCCAGTAATGAGGTAGATATGGAATTACTAATGACAAGATTGCATGAAGCCACTGTATTGTTGTATGCCATCAGTATGCTTTTATATTTTATCGATTTCCTCAATAATAACCAGAAGGCGAACAGGGTCGCCTTCTGGTTGCTTTCTATTGTTTGGGTACTGCAAACAATTTTTTTATTTCTGTATGTGTTGAAAACGGGAAGGTTCCCGGTATTGACGATTTTTGAAGGATTATATTTTTATGCATGGGTCCTCATATCGTTATCTTTAATCATTAACCGATTGCTAAGAGTCGATTTTACTGTCTTTTTTACGAATGTATTAGGTTTCATGGTTATGGCCATCCATACCTTTGCACCTGTTCAGATAGAATCTCAAGTGCTTGCACAGCGCCTGGTTTCAGAGCTACTGCTCATACATATCACTTTTGCCATCCTATCATATGGGGCATTCACGCTTTCTTTCGTTTTTTCACTTTTATACTTAATTCAATATGATTTACTGAAACGGAAGAAATGGGGAAAACGCCTGCTTCGACTCGGCGATCTAACAAAGCTCGAGCAAATGTCTTATGTCCTCGCAGTAATAGGTGTTCCATTATTAGTGGTCTCCCTTATCCTGGGGATTCAATGGGCATATATAAAAGTGCCTGGAGTATCCTGGCTGGACATGAAGATCATCGGCTCATTTATTTTGCTTATCGCTTACAGTGTGTTTTTATACTTGAAAATTCGGAAACAAATGTATGGAAGGACGCTAGCCTTTCTGAATATTGGATCTTTCATGATTGTGTTAATTAACTTTTTCCTTTTCGGAAGCCTTTCAACATTCCACTTTTGGAATACATAGGAGGAAACTATGAGAAAAATAATTGTCGGTTCTAGACGTAGTAAATTAGCGATCACCCAAACGAACTGGGTTATCGATCAACTTAAGGAGCTTGGGGTCCCATACGAGTTCGAGGTGAAGGAAATTGTCACAAAGGGAGACCAAATCCTTGATGTAACACTTTCCAAGGTAGGAGGAAAGGGCTTATTCGTTAAAGAAATCGAACAAGCGATGCTGGATAAAGAAATCGATATGGCAGTACATAGTATGAAAGATATGCCAGCAGTGCTGCCTCCAGGCTTGACGATTGGCTGCATACCACCGAGGGAGGACCATCGGGATGCCTTGATTTCAAAAAACCATGAAACCCTTTCCGAACTGAAGCCGGGTTCCATCATAGGTACAAGCAGCTTGCGCCGTGGCGCGCAAATACTGGCTAGAAGGCCGGACCTTGAAATTAAATGGATTCGCGGTAATATCGATACCCGTCTGAATAAGCTGAAAACGGAAGATTATGATGCTATCATTTTAGCTGCTGCCGGACTATCAAGAATGGGATGGGAGAAGGACATCGTAACGGAATTTTTAGATGAAGATATTTGCATTCCGGCAGTTGGACAAGGAGCACTTTCCATTGAGTGCCGCGAAGACGACAAAGAGCTGCTGGCGGAACTTGCGAAATTGACATGTGAAAAAACGAAAAGAACGGTTGAAGCGGAACGTGCCTTTTTGGATAAAATGGAAGGCGGATGCCAGGTACCGATTGCCGGATTTGCGGTGGCAAAAGATAATGGCTCCGTTTCCTTGACGGCTTTGGTCGCTGCCCCGGATGGAAAGGTGATTTATAAAGAAATGGTTGAGGGAACCGATCCCGAGGCGGTTGGGCATGCTGCTGCCAAACAGATTAGCGAAATGGGCGGTAAAGAATTGATCGATCGCGTAAAAGAAGAGCTTGATCAGTAATGAATCCCTTTCAACCTCTTAAGGATTATCAGGTATTAATCACCAGAGGGAAAGGACAGGCAGATGGTTTAAAAGAATCGATCGAAAAAAATGGCGGAACGCCACTTCTTGTGCCATTGCTTGAGTTCACTCTTCCTGATCATTTGGAAGATGTACAACAGCGGTTAGATGAGTTGCTTACATATGACTGGATCATTTTGACCAGTCAAAATGGGGTGGATTTCTTCTTTAAGCTTCTTGGTAACCAGCCTTTAAAGCTTCCGAATATAGCCGTAATCGGCTCCAAAACAGAAGCGGCCCTGAAACGACATGGATATAAGGCGGATTTCGTTCCAACTCAGTTTGTTGCCGAAGGGTTCGTGGCCGAGTTCAATGCCCTGCTTGATAAAGGGTCCCGCGTGTTGCTGGCAAAAGGAAATCTCGCAAGGGCGGTTATTGCGGAGGCAATCAATGAAGCAGGTGCATCCTGTGATGAAGTGATTATTTATCATACCGTGCTTCCTCGAAGCAGTGAAAAAAAACTGGTGCAGCTTATAAAGAACGATGATATCGACATCATAACCTTTACGAGTTCATCGACGGTCAATCATTTTTTACAGATCATGAAACGCCATGAATTGGATACATACGTAGACCGGATCATCATCGCCTGCATCGGGCCGATTGCCGCTAAAACGGCTGAAAAACATGGGCTATCCGTCAATGTCTGTCCAGATGTTTATACAACGGATGCCATGGTTGCGGAGTTAATACGCTACATTTTGAAAAGAAGTAAAAAGGAGGAACTTTAAAATGAAAAACATTCCATTCAATCGCCACCGTCGCTTGCGTGCAAGTGCTGGCATGAGGGCTTTGGTCCGTGAAACACAATTGCATAAAGAGGATTTGATCTATCCGATCTTCGTCATCGACGGAGAAAATGTGAAAAATGAGATCAACTCCATGCCAGGTATCTATCAGCTATCCATGGATAATCTGGGGGCAGAAATGGATGAAGTCGTGAGTCTGGGCATTAAATCAGTCATTTTATTCGGTGTCCCTTTCGATCATGATAAAGACGAACAGGGCACAGGGGCATTTCACCATAACGGACTTGTGCAAGAGGCAACCCGTTTTATTAAAAAACAATATCCTGATGTTATTGTCATAGCGGATACCTGCCTATGTGAGTATACAAGCCATGGCCATTGCGGGGTCGTAGAAGGGGAAAAAATCCTCAATGACGCTTCACTTAACCTTCTTGCCAAAACGGCAATCAGCCAGGCAGAGGCCGGCGCCGATATCATTGCACCGTCCAACATGATGGACGGTTTCGTTGCGGCCATCCGTGCAGGTCTGGATGAAGCGGGTTATGAAGGTATTCCGATCATGTCCTATGCGGTGAAATATGCTTCGGCTTTTTACGGCCCATTCCGTGATGCCGCAAATGGTGCGCCACAATTCGGCGACAGGAAAACTTACCAAATGGATCCCGCCAATCGCCTTGAAGCATTCCGTGAAGCTGAATCCGATGTTGCTGAAGGTGCAGACTTCCTAATCGTGAAACCGGCCCTTTCCTATATGGACATCATTAGGGACGTTAAGAATAACTTTAATCTTCCTATTGTTTCTTATAATGTCAGCGGTGAATATTCAATGGTTAAGGCAGCTGCCCAAAATGGCTGGATTGATGAAAAAGCGATAGTGATGGAAATGCTGACAGGCTTGAAACGCGCAGGTTCCGACTTGATCATTACGTATTTTTCAAAAGAGGTAGCACGCTGGATAAACGAAGATAATCAAAGATAATCAAAGATAATCAATGATATAAAAAATATAACATGTAATGGAAAAAGGGGATTGAATCATGCGGTCATATGAAAAATCGAAAAAAGCGTTTGCCGAAGCAAAAAATTTGATGCCAGGCGGCGTGAACAGCCCGGTGCGTGCCTTCAAATCTGTGGACATGGATCCCATTTTCATGGAGCGTGGAAAAGGCTCAAAAATGTATGATATCGATGGAAATGAATATATCGACTATGTTCTTTCATGGGGACCGCTTATCCTGGGTCACACGAATGACCGTGTCGTGGAATCATTGAAAAAGGTAGCGGAGTCAGGTACAAGCTTTGGAACCTCGACGCTGATTGAGAATGAACTGGCCAAGTTGGTCATTGAACGGGTGCCTTCGATTGAAATGATCCGTATGGTATCTTCAGGTACAGAAGCGACGATGAGTGCACTAAGGCTGGCACGAGGCATTACAGGCCGTGATAAAATCCTGAAATTCGAAGGCTCCTATCATGGCCATGGCGATTCCTTGCTGATCAAGGCGGGTTCCGGCGTTGCGACATTAGGTTTACCGGATAGCCCGGGAGTACCGGAAGGCATTGCAAAAAATACGATTACCGTAGCATATAATGATCTAGCTGCGACCAAATACGCATTTGAACAATTTGGCGAAGACATTGCCTGTATCATCGTAGAACCTGTTGCAGGGAACATGGGTGTGGTTCCCCCACAACCTGGTTTCCTCGAAGGCTTACGTGAAGTGACGACCCAATACGGGGCTCTATTGATCTTTGACGAAGTTATGACAGGGTTCCGTGTCGACTATAATTGTGCACAAGGCTATTTTGGCATCGTGCCTGACCTGACTTGCCTTGGGAAAGTTATTGGCGGCGGCTTGCCTGTAGGAGCATTCGGAGGCAAGCGAGAATTCATGGAACAAATTGCCCCGAGTGGGACAATCTATCAAGCGGGAACATTGTCGGGTAACCCTCTTGCCATGACGGCCGGCCTTGAAACGCTGAGCCAATTGACTCCAGAATCTTATGATGAGTTCGCCCGAAAAGGGGATATGCTCGAAAAAGGTATTGGGGAAGCGGCGGAAAAGTACGGAGTTCCCCATACATTCAACCGTGCCGGTTCCATGATTGGACTTTTCTTTACGAATGAAGAAGTCGTAAACTATGATACAGCAAAAACATCCGATTTAGAGTTCTTTGCTTCTTACTATAGGGAAATGGCGAATCAAGGCATCTACTTGCCGCCGTCACAGTTTGAAGGTTTATTCCTTTCCACTGCACATAGTGATGAAGATATCGAAAAGACCATTACAGCGGCAGAACAGGCTTTTGCAAAATTAAAAAAATGATGCAAGGCTTCATGAACTACCGATATTTTGAATAATGATAAATTTGAACTGGCTACCATTTTCCAAAAACTTTTGGAGAAAGGCAGCCAGTTTTTTTTGAATTCAATCAGTACGTGGAAGGTCGAATTAATGGTTTCATTCAGGATTTTCATGTCGATGTTACGATGTTACAATCCCGCATTAATTTTAGCCTGAAAAATTTGAATCCCTTCTTTTTAAAAGGTTCAGGAAATATAAGGTCTCGAGTGTGGCATATGAAATTAAGGAATAATCAGCTTCCTTCCTTCATAGATTGATATTGGTATAGGTACCGTTTCCTGAAGCTGAAAGGAGGAGTTGTTTTTGTCGCAAGAAAATGAATCGTATTTACGATTTTCTTTAGAGGAATCCGTTTGGTTCCAGAAGGGACAGGAAGTGGCTGAGCTATATTCCATTTCGCTTGATCCAAATGTGACGATTCAAGAAAGTGATCAATATGTTTTTATACGAGGCTCGTTGGATTTAAGCGGTGAATATAAAGACTCGCAAAATGGTGAAGAAGAGGAGTTTTCGCAGACCTTTTTGCCAAAAGCGGTTCAAAAGGTCGAGAGGCATCTCAATGGACTAAATGAGTTCACACACCGTTTTCCGGTTGACATAACGATTCCGAATAATCGGATTGCCTCATTGGATGAGGTCGATGTCTCGATTCAAAGCTTTGATTATGCCCTGCCAGAGCATAACTGTTTGAAATTGCAGGCGGATCTTTTGATAACCGGAATCTATAATGATTCATATGTGGAAGAACGTTTCGATACGGAGCAGGAAGTTGGGGAAACAGAGGAACAAGAAGAAACGGATGGGGAAAATGAGTCGTATATTCCTTATGCGGCTGCAGTGCCGCCGATCCCGGACTTTCAGCCTGTTTTCCGTGATGAGGAGGAAGAAGAGTTATACGCGCCCTTTTCTGCAGAGTCAAAACGAGTTTCTGAAGCAAATGAAGAAGAAGAAGAGGAACCGATTTATTTAAGCAATCAGCATAGTGCCCCAGTTTTTGAAATTCCCGTTTCACCATATCCTGAAGAGGAGGAGTGGGAAACGGAAGTGCATAGACAGGAAGAAGCTGAAGCTGTAGAGGAAGAAGTTATTGGAGATCCGTCTGACCCAACGGATAAGGTACCTTCCATGGAAGAGGGGAAACTGGAGGAAGAACCAAGCAGGCAGGATCCAGTGGAGAAGATAGAGATTCCTAGAGTGACATTGAAAGAAGAAGCAGAAGAAGTAATAGAAGAAGTAGTAGAAGAGCCAATTCAAGCAGCCAATCATCAAAATAGCCCTGTTTCCAATTTAGAAACCGAGGATGTCATACGGCAGGAGGAAGATGGCGTTGCAGCGGGTCCTATTCTAAATGAACATGTAAAGGTGGAGCAGGAAGAGGAATCCAATTCGTCCTTAAGCGATCTATTCAAAAAGAGGGAAAGACCTGCGCCTCCGGCTAAGGAGGTTAAGAATTTCAAAGGCAGGAAACAAGCCGCGGAACGTGATGATAAAGAAACGGCCGATCATGGTGAGAAGCAGCCTTCCATCATGGATTTATTCGGACGGAAACAAGAAGAAGAACTGGTAAGGATGAAGGTTTGCATTGTTCAGCAAGGGGAAACGCTTGATGACTTGGCTCAACGATATGATGTTACGGTTCAATCGATACTTTTCAGCAATGAATTGGAGTCGAATCAAAACGTTCATGAAGGGCAAGTCATCTATATACCGAAGGCGGTTGCATATAAGAATTGATCGGGACAGAGAGCAGAGCATATGGTCTGCTCCTGTTTTTTAGGTGCTGGAGAATCTTTAGTTTTTTAGAGAAAGTGAGTGAGTCTCGTGAGGGAAAACGAGAATCAGCAGCCTGCCAATCGGGATCGGGACACGGAGACCGTATTGAAGGAATATGCCATGTATGTACAATATATTGAGGACTTCGGACGTGTGAAAAAAGTATACAGTGATCGCGGTACATTTGCCCTGAAATCCATGTTACCGCAGAACGGCATGGATTTTATCAAAAATGTTCAAAAACTGTACCATCGCGGCTATAATCGGATCGTTCCGATTTATCAAACGATGGATCAGCGTTACGCCGTTCTTCATAATGGCCGTTTGTATTACCTGATGCCCTGGCTCAATAATGAAAGGGACGGGGAGCGCGATGAAAAACATAAGCAAATGTTCAGGGAGCTTGCTCGGATGCATACACTTTCCGTTAAGGAAATACAAGTGGATATTGAGGAACGAGAAGCCCATTATGAGCGGACGCTTGATGCCTGGAATAACGAGAAGGAATTTATGGATGAGTATATTGTCAGCTGTGAAAAGAAGTGGTATATGTCTCCATTCGAACTGACGGTTTGTTCTTTCTACAATGATATTTCACAGGCGCTGAAGTACTCGATCAAGAAGTTTGAAACCTGGTATGAAAAGACGAAGGAAAGTGAAAAGGTTCGAACCGTGGTCACTCACGGAAAGTTTTCTTTGAAGCATTTCGTTTATGATGAGCGGGGATATGGCTACTTCATCAATTTTGAGAATTCGAATACGGCACCGCCGCATTTCGATTTACTGCCATTTCTCGTTAAATCGGCCAGGACCTATCCTGTCCAATGCGATGACTGCGTTGACTGGCTATATAACTATTTTCGTTATTTTCCGTTGAAGGAAGAAGAATTGCTGCTCATGCAAAGTTATCTGGCATTCCCTGGATCAGCTTTGGAATTAGTGAAGAGTTATTCCGATGGCAGGGTCCATCGTTCAGAGCTTGATAATGTTACTCAACTGCAGCGGCAATTTTGGCTTCTGAAAAATATTGAATATATGGTGATGAAGATCGAAGAGATCGAAAAGCAGAAAAAGGCTGCTGCCGAGGCTGCCAAAGAAGAACAATCACCTCCAAGCTAAATATACATGATTGGATTATCTCCAGTCATGTATATTTTTTTGCTGTAAGGGAATAATTAAATCCATTCGAAATATAAAGACATGGCCAGGAAAATAAATGCGATTAGCAGGAGCATATCGAAGAAAGTCGGAAAAATCAGTGTGCGTAAGCCTTGGAATACGATAAAGGGGACGATGAACTGCTGGCAGACACCGCGGAATTTCTTCATCCAAGGCGGTAAAGTATAGGGAGTATATCTTCGTTTCATATTATTACCTTCCTTTTTAGGACTTCTTATATAATATGGGTGGGCAGTGGAAAAGGTGATAAAGCCGTCACATTTACTGTTCCTGGAGGATAAAATAAATAAAACGACCTTGAATGTATCAAATGGGATGATTCCTGGGAAAGTAAGCGAAAAGATGATTGACTGGAGCCCCATATTTTTTGTACTATATACTATATGCATTCAATGAATTTACATATGAATATAAATCAATGCAAAGACCGGAAATAGTAAGATGATATGCACTTTTCAGAGAGGAAACCAAATTGGTGCGAGGTTTCCAGGCAGCAGCATCCGAAGTCGTCCGCGAGCAGTCTTCGTGAACGTCTTAGTAGCGAAGGCCGGTGAAGAGCCGTTATCCGATTTGAGAGCCGAAAGAGTTTTTTCTTTTTCGGAAAAAAGGTGGCACCGCGAACAACTTCCTTCGTCCTTTTGTGATGATGGAAGTTTTTTTTATGCCTAAAAAGGAGGAAATGATATGGAAGAGAACCAAATTTCTATGCCGACTAAATATGATCCGCAGACGATAGAGAAAGGCCGCTACAAATGGTGGCTTGATGGAAAGTTTTTCGAAACGACGGGTGACGATAAAAAAGAACCATATACGATTGTCATCCCGCCGCCTAACGTGACAGGTAAGCTTCATCTTGGCCACGCTTGGGATACGACACTTCAAGATATTTTGACACGCATGAAAAGAATGCAAGGCTATGATGTTTTATGGTTGCCGGGCATGGACCATGCCGGTATCGCCACTCAAGCGAAAGTAGAACAGAAACTTCGTGCGGAAGGCGTGAGCCGTTATGACCTTGGACGTGAAAAATTCGTAGAAGAGACATGGAAATGGAAAGAGGAATATGCGAGCCATATCCGTGAACAATGGTCAAAGCTGGGTCTTGGACTTGATTATACACGTGAACGCTTCACTCTTGATGAGGGGCTTTCAAAAGCTGTGCGTGAAGTGTTCGTTTCGCTTTATAACAAGGGCTTGATTTATCGCGGCGAATACATCATCAACTGGGATCCATCGACGAAAACGGCGTTATCCGATATCGAGGTTATTTACAAAGATGTGCAGGGCGCATTTTACCATATGAAATATCCGTTGGTTGACGGATCAGGTGAAATTGAAATTGCCACCACCCGTCCAGAAACGATGCTTGGTGATACTGCTGTTGCTGTACATCCTGAAGATGACCGTTATAAACACTTGATCGGCAAAATGGTCCGCTTGCCAATTACAGGCCGGGAAATCCCGATTGTCGGTGATGATTATGTCGATATGGAATTCGGTTCAGGCGCGGTCAAAATTACTCCGGCTCATGACCCGAATGATTTCGAAATCGGGAACCGTCACGATTTGGAACGCATCCTTGTCATGCATGAAGATGGCTCGATGAATGAAAAGGCTGGTAAATATGAAGGCATGGACCGGTTTGAATGCCGTAAACAAATCGTCAAAGACCTTCAGGAAGAAGGAGTACTCTTCAAAATCGAAGATCACCTTCACTCAGTCGGCCATTCAGAGAGAAGCGGTGCTGTTGTTGAACCATATCTTTCGACGCAATGGTTCGTTAAAATGCAGCCGCTGGCTGATGCATCCGTCGAGCTTCAAAAAGGATCCGATGAGGAAAAAGTTCATTTCGTACCGGATCGTTTCGAAAAAACGTACCTGCATTGGATGGAAAATATCCGCGACTGGTGCATTTCCCGTCAGCTTTGGTGGGGTCACCGCATTCCAGCCTGGTACCATAAAGAAACAGGTGAAGTGTATGTAGGTCACGAAGAGCCTGCGGACGCTGAAAACTGGGAACAAGATACGGATGTTCTGGATACATGGTTCAGCTCGGCATTATGGCCGTTCTCGACTATGGGCTGGCCTGACAAGGACAGTGTCGATTTCCAACGTTACTATCCAACCGGGGCACTTGTGACAGGCTATGATATCATTTTCTTCTGGGTATCGCGGATGATTTTCCAAGCTCTTGAGTTCACGGGTGAACGACCATTTGAAGATGTGCTGATCCACGGTCTCGTTCGTGACGAACAGGGGCGCAAGATGAGTAAATCGCTTGGCAATGGTGTCGATCCGATGGATGTCATCGATCAATACGGTGCCGATTCACTGCGTTACTTCTTGTCTACGGGCAGCTCGCCAGGACAGGATCTTCGTTACAGCACGGAAAAAGTGGAAGCGGTCTGGAACTTCTCCAATAAGATTTGGAACGCATCCCGTTTTGCTTTGATGAACATGAATGGCATGACTTATGACGAAATCGATTTAAGCGGTGAGAAGTCTGTAGCCGATAAATGGATCTTGACGCGCTTGAATGAAACGATTTCCAACGTAACCAGACTTGCGGACCGTTATGAGTTTGGTGAAGTGGGCCGTGTGCTATACAACTTCATTTGGGATGACTTCTGTGACTGGTATATTGAAATGGCGAAGCTTCCGCTATATGGCGAAGACGAAGCAGCGAAGAAAACGACGCGCTCGATCTTGGCTTATGTACTGGATAACACGATGAGATTGTTACACCCGTTCATGCCTTTCATTACCGAAGAAATCTGGCAGAACCTTCCGCATCAAGGTGAGTCCATCACTGTTGCCGCTTGGCCGGAAGTGAATGAAGGATTGACAGATACAGCTGCAGCCGAGGAAATGAAGCTGCTTGTTGAAATCATCCGCTCCGTCCGTAATATCCGTGCTGAGGTGAACACACCGCTAAGCAAAAAAATCAATTTGATTTTAAAAGCGAAAGATGAGTCCACCTTAGAGACGTTACAGAAAAACAGCAGCTATATCGAGCGTTTCTGTAATCCTGAACAATTGACGATCGGAATCGAAGTCGAGGAACCTGCTCAAGCCATGACAGCTGTCGTAACTGGAGTAGAACTTATCCTTCCGCTTACAGGACTGATCAATATTGACGAAGAAGTGAAACGTCTTGAAAAAGAACTCGACAAACTTAATAAAGAGGTTGAGCGCGTACAGAAAAAATTAGGCAACGAGGGCTTCGTTAAAAAGGCGCCGGCAAGCGTCATCGAAGAAGAACGTGCCAAGGAAAAAGATTATAGCGAAAAACGCGACTCTGTAATCCACAGGATCAGCGAACTGAAACAACTGTAAAAACAAAAGGATGAACCAGCTTTATGCCGGTTCATCCTTTTTTGTGTTTCGTTAGGAGGATATTCTTTCTTTTATGAATGTAAGGTACTCCGATACGATATTCATATCACTTAGTGCACTTAATGTCCGGCTGCCGACGACATCCTCGATTTCGTTGAGCATGAGGCTGCCATCTTCGGCAAATATGAAATCGATCCCGACCAGGCCGAAATCAAACGACCTCATTACTCTTTGGACAAGGGCTAATTCAGCTGCAGATAGCTCATATAGTGAAGCCGATCCGCCAAGCGTATAATTTGCCTTGAAACTTGAAGCGGATTCCCTAAGTACAGCAGCCTTCACTTTTTTTCCAATTACAAATACGCGGATATCTTTACCGAATAAGCCAGGTTTTTGGACTATCCAATTTCCATCTTTCAGTTCGGCAAGATCATCGGCATGTTGTATTAGATATACTTGTTTCCCGCCGCGTCCACTTGTTTCTTTAGCAATGAAAGGGAACTCCATGTCATCGGCACTCGGCCTTCCGTTACAATATACGGTATCGGCCATTGGAATCCCAAGCGAGGACAAATATTGATGCGTCTTTGCTTTGTCATTCGCGATTTCCGATACGAAGGAGGAGTTAAAGCAATCAATCCCCAGTTGCTCAAGTTGCTTTGTAAAAAAAGGATCGATGGTCCGGACGATAGCAAAGTCTGGCAATGAAATTGGCTGCGTCTCATGTTCCACGTACAACTCGTTGAAACGATGACCGATCCTAAGGTCTTCCCGAAAGTGAAAGTGTAAATCAAGATCAAGCTTACTGGCTTCGTCAAGCATCCAATCTATGTATCCTTTGTTTTTTAAGGCATCCTCACGGTTATAAATCAACCAGCCTGCTTGTTTTTTCATCAGATGCACTTCCTTTTCCTAATTCTTTCAAGATATAATCGAACATGCTATCAGCGATGTTGATGCCTGTACATTCATAAATATTCAGTAAATGCGAATTCGAATTCACTTCGCACAAAAGCGGACCTTCTTCACCGAACAACAAATCGACGCCAGCGAAGTCGGCACCCAGAATTTGCGCACATCGGATGGCAAGTTGTGCTTCTTCATTGGTGGGTATATATGGTGCAGCCTGCCCTCCGGCAGTCATATTAGCTCGGAAGTCTTGCTCCGAATGGCGTTGCATCGCTGCTATGACTTGATTGCCCACGACATTCACACGAATATCCCGACCTTTACTGTGCTCGATGAATTCCTGGATGATAAATGGTTTGTGGCCAAGATTACGGATCGTCTTTAGTAACTCATCCTCTGTTTGGATCAAATATACTTGTTCCCCAAAAGAACCGTATGCTTCCTTAACGATAAGTGGATACCCAAGTTCATTGCCGATTTGTATAAAAGCATCCATATTGACCCTTTCAATCCCTTCGTACGTAAAAGGGGGAAATAAGGTTTTCGGCATCGGTATGCCATGCCCGGTTAATGCTTGATGTGTTTTTGCTTTGCTGTCGCAAATATCGATCGCTTTACTGCTGTTATAAACGGGGATGCCGAGCAATTCCAAATGGCGTGCCAAATGAATGTCTTTATCCATGAACAGAACAAAATCAGGAAGCTTATCAAAAGCTCCTTTAAGCAGTGGCACTCCTTTTTCGATTATGGGAATGAGATCTGAATTACGAATAAGGGTTGCCATGATATCTTTCCTTTCAGCCGCCTCTTTAATGAACAAAGCTAAACTGGAAAACTTATCATGCTGTAAATAGCCGTTAACGACAATCCAACAGTGGTAATCTGAAGGTTTCATGGTAAAACACTACCTTTCATCTAGGTTAATCGTTCATATATTGATAAAATAATCTTAACGCATAAGAGCGGTATAAAGAAAGAGGAGGCACAACGATAATGGTAACAACCATGGAAGAAATCAATCATTTTTTTGAACGGCGCCAAGTTCAATTGGGCATGAATTTTGGCCTATCACGGATGGAAGCATTGTTAACTGAATTAGGAGACCCGCACAAGGCGCTAAAGTATATTCACATTGCAGGATCTAACGGGAAAGGATCAACACTGCAATATATTAAAGAAATCCTACTTGCCCAAGGGATTCGGGTCGCTTCCTTCACATCACCTTATTTAATCCGGATGAATGAACAGCTCAAGATTAATAAAGATGAAATCAGTGATAAGGATTTTATCGCTGTCTTCCGGGAGCTTTGGCCGATTATTCAAGAGATGGACAGTAAAGGGGACGGTCCTACTCAGTTCGAAATTTTGACTGCGGTGGCATTTTCCTATTTTAGCAAAAAGGAAGTGGATTTGGTTCTGATGGAAACCGGTTTGGGAGGCAGGCTCGATACAACGAATGTCATCCAGCCGTTTCTTTCGATCATTACCTCGATTTCTTTGGAACATACGAGCATCCTGGGTAACACACTTGGGGAAATTGCTTTTGAGAAGGCGGGCATCATTAAAAGCGGGGCGCCGATCATCAGCGGAGTCACAGCCGGGGAACCAGCAAAAGTAATTGAAGAAAAAGCGTCATCTTTAGGCGTACCTTATTACCAATTAGGTAAAGACTTTCAGATAGGCAAAATAAAGCAAAGTGATCGAGGGCAAATTTTCTCATTTTCGTTTGCCGACAGATCTATCGAAAATGTGGAAATGCGGATGCTAGGCCGTCATCAAATGGAGAATGCGGCACTGGCCATTGCTGCTGTCACATTAGGAATGGAAAATATCGATGAAAAAAGCATTTTTAAAGGATTAGGCGAAGCGAAATGGGATGGCCGCTTTGAAAAAATATCGGATGAGCCGTTGGTGATCATCGATGGTGCACATAATCCTGCTGGCATCGACGTGCTGAAGGAAACGCTAAAAGTGCATTACCCCGACTATAAGTACCGATTCGTATTCAGTTCATTTAAAGATAAAAATTATTCCGAGATGCTTCATGTACTGGAAACGGAAGCGATGGAAATCATCATTACCGAATTCGACCATGAACGGGCGGCGGATGCGAAAATGCTTTATGAAAAATGCAGTCATCCAAATAAACGTATAAACAAAGATTGGCAGGCGGCGATAACGGAAGGCAAAAGGAAAACAGGGGAAAAAGAGATTCTTGTCATCACAGGGTCGCTCCATTTCCTTTCACTTGTGAGGGAGTTCCTAATCAGGGGAAATGCCTAAAGGATCTGCATTACCGGTGGACTAATTATTTTTCCCGAATGTTGAGAAATGAGGCACTTTATCATGGAAACCGAAGCAAAGCGAGTTTGCCTACAGTTTTTTTAGGGGTTTGTGCAATTTAAACGTTGATTTCCACTCCAGGCACTCGCTTTCCGCGGGCGGTCCGGGAGCCTCCTCGGCGCCTTTGTGCCTGCGGGGTCTCCCCTGGACTCGCTTTTCCCGCAGGAGTCTCGTACCTTCCGTTCCAATCAACTTTATTTTAACTTTTATATAGAACCCCTTTGCCAAAAGTCTTTATTGTTTTCGTGAAATTGAGGCTGCCGTTGACTTCACTTTCATTTATGATTTGGTGAAAGATATGTATTCAGGGGTCCTTTTCCCTTGTTAACAGAGCCGCTTGAAAAGAAAAAACTCTAATAGAGTGCTTGATAACAAATCACCAAGTATATTTGTTAAAATATGTTTATATATTGATTCTACATGATTGATGAATAGTAGGATCTACTTAATGAAATGACGGGAGGAATGAATAATCATGAAGAGCCCCAGTGATGATTACATAGCGGAAGGGACTTTTTTATTAGGTTTTCATAGAAAAGCAATCGAATCCTCATGCACTTTGTATAAATGATGGCTATCCATATCTATCTCTTCGTCTTCGGCTTAATTTTAGGCTCATTCTTTAACGTTGTCGGTTTAAGTGTTCCAGCTGGTCAGACATTTGCGAATCGTCGCTCCGCCTGCCCTTCTTGCGGGCGTACATTGACATTCTACGAGTTAATGCCGGTTATTTCCTATATGTTGCAAGACGGAAAATGCCGGGGCTGTAAAGCAAGGATTTCCCCCCTTTATCCGATAGTGGAAATGCTGACCGGTGTTTTGTTTGCTTCCGCTCCCATATTCCTTGGCTGGTCGAGCGAACTCTTGGTTGGCTTGACATTGATTTCATTATTTATGATCATCTTCGTGACTGATGTCGCCTATATGCTCATACCTGATAAAATACTGCTTTTCTTTACGGTGATTTTTATCGTTTTAAGAGTCTCATTTCCGCTGTCGCCCTGGTGGGATTCAATTGTCGGGGCCGTGGTGGGCTTTAGCCTGCTGTTATTAATCGCTGTCGTGAGTCAGGGTGGCATGGGTGGCGGTGATATCAAGCTATTTGCAGTGATTGGTTTTGTATTGGGACTGAAGATGGTACTGTTATCGTTTCTTTTTGCGTGCTTTTATGGGGCATTCCTGGGCTTCACCGGATTGCTGACCGGAATCCTAAAAAAGAAAACACTTATTCCTTTCGGACCGTATATCGTTTTTGGGACATTGACTGCTTATTTTTGGGGCGATTCCCTTTTACATTGGTATGTAACTTTTTTAAGATGAGCTTAAAGAACCATCCTAATCCAAGAGGAATTTGTCAAAAATCACCTGAACAATACGCAGTAGGGAACTATCCCCAATTGGCTGCAATTGAAGGTGACATGAAAGTGTGATGTATGTAATTGGTGAGAGGCGATATTGAATGGTTCATGAACCAGAAGTACCAGTACCTGTAAGTCTATTTTAGTTACCCATATATGAATAGGGAAATTTGACGAAACCTATTAATGACAAGACGACAAAAGTCTTGTTATTTTTTTTTACCTCTATGTTAGGATGAAAAAAATGATCTGGAGGGGAGGAAAAAAATTGGGCAAGCCGGAACAAAGCAAGGGTGTAACGATTAAAATAAATGGGGAAGAAAAAGTATTTGCCGATAAAAAGATTGAAAGTCAAGAGGCGGCGAGTAAGGAGCATGAACAGGAACACAAAGATGAGAGTTTCGAATGGATACTCCCTGAGGATTCAAACGAGAACAAAATCGTATTGGTTCCCTCACCTCCAAAGAAGAAAATGCCGAAGCTCATCGGTTTTGGTACCAGTTCGCTGAAAAGTTCTGATAAAAGACCGATCAAGACATTCATGATTGCTGTCATTTGTGCTGTTTTTTTTGGGTCGATTCTTGGCTTGATCGCCGTTAAAACGATTACAAAGGAAAAAGCTGAAGTATCTTCGGTCGAGACCCCGGTTCCAACGGAAGCCACTGTTGAGGATAAAAAAGCGGCAGTGACTGAACCAGGAAACCAGCTGAAGACATTCCTTGTACAGGGAGGAGTATTCAGCAGCGAGGATGCGGCAAGGCAAATACAAAAGAAAATCATTGAAAAGCAGGTTCCTGCTGAAATTTTCAAATTGGAAGACAGCTATTATCTATTCTTGGGATCGGCAGAGAGTCTAGATGCAAGTAAGGAGCTGGCCTTATTCTTAAAGTCCTATGATGTGGACGTATATTGGAAGGAAATCAATTTTGAAGCGGCTGGGACAAGCGAGGAAGATGAGAAAACCCTCGACAAGATGAAGGAAGTATATTCTTCGTTGGCAGAAACATCCGCAACCAAGCTTCGTGGAAAGGAAGGGACGGTAAACAAAGAAACCCTGAAAAAAAACATGGATGAACTGAAGGCGGGGAAATTATCGCCGGAGTTTTCGAATATGAACGATGACCTGACTGCTGCCGCAAAGTCGATTGATGAATATGAGACTTCCAAAAACGAAGAAAAGCTATTCCAGGCTCAAGAAAGTCTTCTTGATTTTTTATTGAATTTCCAAAACAAATCGAGTTAAGTAAAGAAAAGAAGGGGGGGCTGCCCAATGGAACAAGCTCCCCAATATGAAACCATCTGTGACACCTTTTTTATTTTCCGGGAAATACTTACAGGCATTTGTCGATTCCTAGTAAACAATAATTGTGGATTGCACCATAATTTGATAGGATAGTTATGTATCTCCCTATGTAAAGAAAGGTGACTTTTATATTATGCAGCCATTGATTTTAGCTTCTTCATCACCACGTCGTAAAGAACTTCTACAATTTCTTCAAATCCCCTTTGAAAGCATGAATTCCAATGTCGATGAAAGTATTGATGAAAACATGTGTCCTGATGCAGCGGTGAAAGAACTGGCATCCCGTAAAGCGGAAGCCATCGCAGCAAAATTTCAGGAAAGCTGGGTAATCGGCTCGGATACCGTTGTTGTCCTTGATGGTGAGATATTGGGTAAGCCGACAAGCCGTGCGGATGGAAAAAGAATGCTGGAAATGTTATCGGGACGGACACATGAAGTATACACAGGTGTCGCCATTCTATTCGGCAAGCATCGCAGAGTATTCGCAGAAAAAACGGAAGTGACATTTTGGGAGCTGCCAGAAGCTGAAATCGAACGTTATCTGGATAGCGGGGAACCTTTTGACAAAGCTGGCGGCTATGGGATTCAAGGATACGGATCTCTTCTTGTCGAACGAATCAAAGGGGACTATTTCTCAGTCGTCGGGCTTCCGGTCTCAAGACTGGCCCGGGAACTTAAAGCGATGCAGGAAGAGTTAGAATGATCGATTTCCTCTGGCATCTACCCTTTTCTAAGGAAGGGTTGATCTTTTGAGCGAAAAAATGTTAATACGGGATTACCCGAAAGAGGAGAGGCCGCGCGAAAGATTTCTGCAGGACGGACCGCAGAGTCTCTCCAATCAGGAATTGCTCGCTCTGCTATTGAGGACGGGATCAAGGGAAGAATCCGTTCTGCAACTATCCGGCAGGCTCATCAATTCCTTCAAGGGCCTGCGCCTGCTAAAAGAAGCCTCAGTGGAAGAACTGACCGTGATTAAAGGGATTGGTGAAGCAAAAGCGATTCAAATCCTGGCCTCTGTCGAACTTGGCAGGAGAATTAACAATTTGAATGATCAAGACCGTTATGTGATTAGATCTCCTGAAGATGGAGCCAATTATTGCATGGAAGAAATGCGGTTTTTATCACAGGAACATTTCGTCTGTCTTTATTTAAATACGAAAAATCAAGTGCTTCAAAAAACTACAGTATTCATCGGCAGCCTCAATGCCTCGATCGTGCATCCGCGCGAGGTCTTCAAAGAGGCTTTCAAAAGGTCCGCTGCCTCTATCATCTGTCTTCATAACCACCCCTCCGGAGACCCCTCTCCCAGCAGAGAAGATATTGAAGTGACGAAAAGGTTAGTCGAATGTGGTAAAATAATCGGGATTGAAGTATTGGACCATATCATCATCGGGGAGCATAAATATGTTAGTTTGAAGGAAAAAGGTTATTTATGACACTATCAAAATTTTTGACGATACGATATAATATTGTTTATGATTTTTAAAAGAGGAAACTTTTTCAAAACTCTTATTGTCAAAAAACGACAAATTATTATTTGAACTTATAAAAAGGCATTTTTGTTTACGAAAGGGAGATACCATAATGTTTGGAATTGGCGCTAGAGATATAGGGATTGATTTAGGAACGGCGAATACGCTTGTCTATGTGAAAGGAAAAGGTATCGCAGTACGTGAACCATCGGTTGTAGCTGTGCAAACAGATACAAAGCAAATCGTTGCAGTCGGAAACGATGCGAAAAACATGATCGGCCGTACACCTGGTAACGTGGTTGCCCTCCGCCCGATGAAGGATGGAGTAATTGCCGATTATGAAACGACGGCTACCATGATGAAGTACTATATGAAGGAAGCACAAAAGAAGGGCGTATTCGGCAACAAGCCATATGTCATGATTTGTGTGCCTTCTGGAATTACGGCAGTTGAGCAGCGTGCAGTCATCGATGCAGCTAGACAAGCTGGAGCCCGTGACGCATATCCAATAGAAGAACCGTTTGCAGCAGCGATTGGTGCGGACCTTCCTGTTTGGGAGCCTACAGGCAGCATGGTCGTTGATATTGGCGGAGGAACGACAGAAGTGGCAATCATTTCCCTTGGCGGAATCGTTACAAGCCAATCGATCCGTATCGCCGGTGACGAAATGGATGATGCCATTATCGTTTACATCCGTAAGAACTACAATTTGATGATCGGTGAGCGTACTGCTGAAGCGATCAAAATGGAAATTGGTTCTGCTGGGGATACGGAAGGCGTAGAAAACATGGAAATTCGCGGCCGTGATCTATTGACTGGATTACCGAAAACGATCGAAATTACAGCTGAGGAAATATCCAAAGCATTAAGCGATACAGTTTCTGCAATTGTGGATTCCGTGAAAAACACTTTAGAGAAAACACCACCTGAATTAGCGGCTGACATCATGGACAGAGGCATTGTGCTGACAGGCGGGGGTGCTTTGCTGCGCAATTTGGATAAAGTCATCAGTGAAGAAACGCAAATGCCGGTGATCATCGCTGAAAATCCGCTGGATTGTGTTGCAATCGGAACGGGAAAAGCGCTGGACCACATTCATTTATTCAAGACTAAATCAAGAGATTCGCGATAAGCATTACTTCTCAAATAGGGCCGGCTCAACAAAAGGTGCAATTTTGAGCCGGTTTTTCTTATGTTTTGCTGTTTAATTAAATCCATAGTGTATTTTTAAGAAATTTTAGATAGAGGTGTAATCACCATGCCACAGTTTTTTAATAAAAAGCTCCTTCTCTTGCTCGTTAGTATTATCGTTCTCGTGGCATTGATCGGTTTTTCATTAAGGGAGAGAGAAGAGTTGACTTGGCCGGAGCAATTCCTGAAAGATACGACAGGCTGGGTCGGAAATGTGTTTAATAAGCCAGTATCGGGTATAACAGGTTTTGTAGGGGGCTTAAAAGACCTTCAACATACATACGATGAAAACAAAAAATTGAAAGCCCGCTTGGATGAATATGTATTATTGAAAACCCAAGTCCAAGATTTAAAGGAAGAAAATGAAGAACTTCGCGATAACCTCAAAAAAGAAGATGACCTGCGCAAGTATTCGCCCACTCAGGCGACGGTCATTGGACGTAATCCCGACCGCTGGCATGAAATGCTGACGATTAATAAAGGGAAGCGTAATGGGGTAGAAAAAAATATGGCTGTCATCACGTCCAATGGGTTAGTCGGTAAGGTGAAATCCGCGACGGATTTCACGGCCTCGGTTCAACTTTTAAGCTCGATCGATAAAGCCAATCGTGTCTCAGCGATCGTCCAAGGTGATGATAAAGCATATGGCTTGATTGAAGGATTCGATGATAAGAAGAACCTTTTGCTGATGAAACGGATCCCATATGATAAAAAGATCAAGAAAAATTCATTGGTCATCACATCCGGTTATGGAGGGATCTTTCCGAAAGGTCTGCTGATCGGGAAAGTTGTCGATGTCAAAGTGGATCAATATGGATTGAACCAGACCGCATATATTGAACCTTCGACGGATTTTTATGATATTAATAACGTCATGGTCGTTCAGCGCGAAGTGGACGGTGTACCGAAAGAAAGTGAAGGGGAGGATGAAGCTGAGTGAGATATTTCATCCTTTCTTTTATAGCCTTGGTTTTTTTTGTTTTTGAAAGCATCTTCGCCCAGATGTTCGCTGGAGATGCATTCGGGGCCGATAAAATCCTCGTGCCCCATTTCATGATGGTTTTCGTTTTTTTCCTGACCATGTTCGGTTCAAGGAAAATGGGTATGCTTTATGGGGCGATTCTTGGGTTGACTTATGATGTCGTATATACGGAAATCCTTGGGACTTACATGTTCCTGCTGCCTTTTCTTGCCTATCTGATATCAAAATGCATGAAAATCCTGCAAAATAATATATTGATTGCCTGTCTTACTGCGCTTTTATTCACTGCAGTTTTAGAGGTTGTCATCTTTCAGATGAATATCATACTATCTTTTGCAGATATGGGATTTGGTGAATTTGCGGAACGGAGATTGATTCCGACATTATTATTGAATCTCGCATTCATTATAATTAGCTGCTACCCTTTAAAGAGAATGATTGAAAAGCTTGATTTGCAAGGAGAAACGGAATAACGTTCCTGTGTCTTAAGAAGCAGGTGGGAAATGTATTTTCTCTTTTCCGTGTACGTAGAAAAAGGAAATTTGTTTTCCTATGTCGAATTATATTTCATTGAGGTGAAACAAACGTCATGAATAAAAGAATTCAGCAAAATGTCATGATTAAGGGAACAAAAGACGGGTTTATGCTTCATCTCGATGATTCTTGCTCATTTTCCGAATTATTGAAAGAGTTAGAAGTGAAGCTTTCGGCAAACTACCAGTTTCAAGAAAATGACCCGTCCATTTCCGTAAAAGTACATACAGGGAACCGCTATCTTGATGAACAACAAGAAGAAAAGATTAAAGAGGTCATCCATAAAAAGAAGAAGCTTTTCGTAGATGAGATGATTTCGAATGTCCTGACGAAGGATGAAGCGAAACGATGGAAAGATGAAAACCAAGTGACGACCGTGACCAAGGTGATAAGGTCGGGACAGGTTTTTGAAGTTCCCGGGGACTTACTGCTGATAGGTGATGTCAATCCCGACGGAACGGTTCGTGCGGGTGGCAACATATATATCATGGGACAGCTAAAGGGAATAGCCCATGCCGGATATAAAGGGAATAACGAGGCCATTATAGCTGCCTCTGTCATGAAGCCCGCCCAGCTGCGCATTGCCGGAAAAGTGAATTTATCTCCTGACCAATATACGAAATGGGGACATGACTTGGAATGTGCCTTCATGGATGAAGATGAAAATATCATAATAGAAAAATTGCAAGTCCTAAAGAAATATAGACCTAATTTAAATAGATTAGAAGGGGGTCTCTAATCGTGGGAGAGGCAATAGTTATAACATCCGGTAAGGGTGGTGTCGGGAAAACGACCACCTCCGCCAATTTAGGAACATCTTTAGCTCTTCTAGGCAAAAAGGTTTGCTTGATTGATACGGATATTGGTCTTCGGAATTTGGATGTGATCATGGGATTGGAGAATCGCATCATCTATGATTTGGTCGATGTGGTCGAAGGGCGCTGTAAGATACACCAGGCGCTTATAAAAGATAAACATTTCGAGGATTTGCTTTATCTGCTTCCCGCTCCGCAAAATAGTGACAAAACAGTGGTGAATGAAGAGCAGATGAGGAAACTCATCAGCGATATGAAGCCTGACTATGATTATGTCATCATTGATTGCCCTGCAGGCATTGAACAGGGCTTCAGGAATGCCATAGCTGGGGCAGACAAGGCGATCATCGTTACGACCGCAGAGAGACCGGCTGTCAGGGATGCTGACCGTATTATTGGCCTGCTTGAAAAAGAAGAGCATATTGAACCGCCTCAATTGATCATCAACCGGATCCGCGGCCATTTGCTTCATGAGGATGAAGAAATGGATATCGATGGAGTTGCCGATTTTCTTAAGATTGATTTGATCGGCGTCATTCCTGATGATGACCAGGTCATTGTGGCAGCGAATAAAAAGGAACCCATTGCCTATAATCCGGACAATAGAGTTTCGCTTGCCTATCGGAACATCGCCAGAAGGATTCTTGGTGAATCTGTGCCCTTGACTCCAATTGGCAGCGAACCAAAGGGCTTCATGTCCAAATTGAAAAAATTCTTCAGCGTGCGGTAAATCTATATTCTTTTGTCAAGAAGCGGGGAGCATTTGATGCCCTCGCTTTTTTTATGCTTCTTGTGAAATAAAAAAGGCAAGCCATATACTGGCTTGCCTGATCTATATGCTAAAAATGCAGCGAGTTATCCGCGTCTTCCGCCTCTGCCGCCGCGTTTTGATTCGGTGCTGCGTTTAAGAGTCGATAAATTTTCTTCACTAGTCTTTAAAAAGCGCACCATTTTATCTTCGAAATTTTCCTTTGGTTGGAAATTACCTTTTGAACGAAAATCTTTAGAACGGCTATCCCCTTGGCGTGGTGGGCGTTTGGTATAAGAAGAGGTTTGCCCTTCGGGTCTATCTATAGCCTTTTTGATGGACAAGGCAGTTTTTCCGTCTTTCTCACTAATCACTTTTACTTCAATTTGGTCGCCTACTTTAAGATGGTCATTTACGTCTTTTACATAGCTATCTGCTACCTCACTGATATGCACAAGACCTGTTGAGCCTCCTGGTAATTCTACGAATGCTCCAAAATTAGTGATACCTGTTACTTTACCTTGTACTTTGCTGCCTATTTCGATTGACATAAAAAAATGTTCCCCCTCAATAATGTTAAAACCACTTTATTATAACAAATTCCGGGGAACAATATCAATCTCAATTATTCGATTTTCTGAATCGATGCCCGAACCACCTTGGAAATTCATAAGTTTCGGTGGATTTTTCATCGGAAAAAAATTTTTCAGGGAAGTGCAGAATAGTCTGGACAAGTTGCTCATACGTTGTAATATAGCGCTTTGATATGAGCAGGGGGGGAAGTCTGGAATGGATGATCGCAGGAAAGATATCCGCAATCGTATCGCCAAGAGACGCAAGTTTAATGATAAACCTGCAGGAAGCAGTAGTTGGACGGAGATCAACAATGAGGAACCATATGGGATTGATTCATATAACGGGTATTCCGAAAAAGATCATCCGCTCTTCAAGAAAGAATATTTTTTCTTTAAAATCCTTGCCAGTGTATGCCTGTTCCTGATTGTCGCGGTGATGTTCAAACACCCTTCTGTGCGGCTTGACCCTGCCAGGAGTTTTGTCACGGAGAACATGAACAAGGAATTTCAGTTCGCTTCAATCTCCAATTGGTACGAAAGTGCGTTTGGTAAACCGATCGCTTTTTTACCGAATGAAGCCAATACGGAAACTGTTGATTCGAATGAAGAATATGCAATGCCAGCTTCTGCGAAGATTACCCAAAACTTCGAGACGAACGGTGAGGGAATCATATTGGAAACGAGCAAAGGCTCAAAGGTAGAGGCCGTTAATGAAGGGGTAGTCATTTTTGCCGGTGAAAAGGAGGGGATCGGAAAGACGGTGGTCATTCAGCATGCCAATAAAAGTGAATCTTGGTATGGGCAGCTGGAAGGAATTGATGTGAAATTGTATGAGTTCGTTAAAAAGGGCAATGAAGTCGGACAGGTTACACTAAGTGAAGATGGATCCATGGGCAGGTTTTATTTAGCGATAAAAGAAAATGATGCTTTCGTCGATCCTAAAAAGGTGATTTCCTTTGAGTGAATATGGGAAGTTACTGTTTAAAATCAGGGTGCACCCGACATTGTGGTTTGTCATTGGCATCGCCATCCTCACAGCCCATTTCATTGAAGTGATGATGCTGTTGCTCATCGTCTTCATACATGAGATGGGGCATGCCGTCTGTGCCCAGCACTTCAAATGGCGGATTAAGTCAATCCAGCTTCTTCCTTTTGGCGGGGCTGTCGAGACTGAGGAATATGGAAACAAGAGTTTGAAGGAGGATTTGGCGGTGGTGCTTGCCGGTCCGCTTCAACATGTTTGGCTCATTGGCGCAGCTTTTTTGCTCTATTTCTTTACCATTATCCCATATGAGCTGTACCAGCCCTTTTTGTATATGAATCTTATGCTGTTGATTTTTAATCTGCTGCCAATTTGGCCCCTGGACGGGGGACGGCTGCTATTCATCGGTGTTTCCCTATACTGCACCTTTCTGGAAGCGCAGAAACATACACTTCACTTTTCTGCAGTATTCGCTTTCCTTGCTTTTTTGACCTGGCTCATTCTGGATCCGCTCAATTTGAACATCTGGCTCATCATCTTTTTCATAAGTCTCTCACTCGTCATGGAATGGCGGCAGAGGTATTATGCGTTCATCCGCTTTCTTTTGCAGCGCCATTACGGGCATACGAATGATTTGGCGAAACTGAAGCCGATCTCGGTGGATTCACAAGAGCCGATTTATAAAGTGCTGGAAATGTTTCAACGCGGCTGTAAACACCCCGTAATCATCATGAAAAATGGGAAAGAGAGCGGCTCGTTGGATGAAACGGAAATCCTTCATGCCTATTTTTCCGAGAAAATGACAAACGGGAAAATCGGTGACCTATTATATTCTTATTAAATATGTTATCCTTTCTTCAAATTGAGGAGAGGATTTTTTTTGATGAAAAAAATGATCGCGAACCTAGCTTCACGCGAAAAAAGAGTGGCTGTACTTGAGAATGGTGTTTTACGTAAACTTGAAATCATGCCGCCTCAAAAGCGCAGTACGGTCGGTAATATTTATCTTGGGAAGGTGACGAAGGTGTTACCGGGCATGGATGCCGTCTTCGTTGATTATGGTGCAGAGAAAAATGGTTTTTTACACCGTGACGAGATTCCCTCTT
Source organism: Bacillus sp. CFBP9009 (assembly GCF_036541465.1). NCBI lineage: Bacteria > Bacillati > Bacillota > Bacilli > Caryophanales > Bacillaceae > Bacillus > Bacillus sp. CFBP9009. Next base: position 784,435 of record NZ_JAZHFU010000001.1, read on the forward strand.
TCCAGCAGACAAAAAAAAGTGATGGGAAAGCATCGATCGGTCAATTTGTCCGTCAAGGAGAAAAGCTGCTAGTTCAGGTGACGCGGGATGAAACGGGCACCAAAGGAGCTAAATTGACTGGGCTGATCGAGTTTTCGACAGATTCCCTCGTATACATACATGGAATAGATTATGTTGGTGTTTCAAAGAAATTCAAAAACAATGATCTTCAGAAGCAATGGCGGGAAACTGCCTTGCAGCATAAAAATCCTGATGAGGGATTGATTGTCCGCACCTCGATGGAGAACGAAAGTGAATCGGTCTTCCTTGACAGGTTAAATGGATTGCGGGAGCTCTTTAAAGGGCTTGAACTTAAGGCTGCGTCCCTCAAGGCCCCTTCCCTTCTCTATGAGAGGGACGAATACCTTGATATGATCATTTCCGAAATGTCGGGAACGGCGACCGGGGAACTTGCCATCGATGACTTCGAGGCCTATCGCGAGTTGAAAAAGTGGATACAGGAAAACCGTAAGGAGTGGGAAATATCCCATGTATCGGGTACAAAGAATATTTTTTCCGAATGGAATGTGGAAGCGCAAGTTGAGAAAATGGCTAAGAAAATCGTTTGGCTTGAGAATGGCGGATATTTAATTTTTGAAGAAACGGAAGCTTTCACCGTAATCGATGTCAATTCAGGTAAGTTCACCGGCAAGGTGGCGAAGGAAGCAACATTGTTTGCGGTTAATCAGGCTGCGGCGAAAGAGGTCGCCCGTCAACTGAGATTGAGGAATATCAGCGGAATCATCCTGATAGACTTCATCAATATGGACCAGTCCGGGCATAAGCAGGAAATCATCGAAATCGTTAAAAAGGAAGCGGTGAGGGATGAGAAGCGAATCCAGGTCATCGGTTTTACGGAACTGGGCATTTTACAAATGACGAGAAAGCGAACCTCCCCGTCTTTAAGTGAAATGACGACGGTGCCTTGCCCTGTGTGCAGTGGAAGCGGTAAAATCGAGAGCCCGGAAACGGTGGCCTTCCGGTTGGAACGTGAACTGCTGGAACACAGGAAGACGGATGATGAAGCGGTCTGGGTGGAGGTCAGTAAAGCGGTGGCGGACGTGCTGCTTGGTGAAAAGGAATCATATCGGCCGACATTGGAGGAATTGATCGGTAAAAAGTTATTCCTGTCTTTTATCCCAGGTTCGAGGAATGCTTACTCCATCAAGCGCTTCGGGAGCATTCAGGAAATCGGGCGGGCTTTCGAGTGAAGGGCGGGAATTGTTATAAATATATTGACAGCCTTTCCTGTTTCATGTTAGGATTTTAATGTTATGTTTGTAGCACCCGTGCTACAACCGCTCAACATCAGGTTTTAAGCTTTTGCCTTTCTGGTAAAACGCCTGTGATTGGCGAGTCTGAGACATTTAAGGAGGTGCAAGTATGTACGCAATTATCGAAACTGGCGGTAAACAAATTAAAGTAGCAGCTGGCGAAGCGGTTTACATTGAAAAATTAAACGCAGAAGCAGGCGAAACTGTTACATTTGACAAAGTTTTATTCGTAGGTGGCGAAGACGTGAAAGTCGGTGCTCCACTAGTTGAAGGCGCTACTGTAACAGGTACTGTCGAAAAACAAGGTAAGCAAAAGAAAATCACTGTTTTCAAATACAAAGCGAAGAAAAACAATCGTAAAAAACAAGGTCATCGTCAACCATACACTAAAGTTGTTATCGAAGCAATCAACGCGTAAGGGCTGATTCTAGATGATCAAAGTTGTATTTGATGCTCCGCAGGAACGGATTGCTTCGTTCACCTTAAGCGGACATGCTAATTTTGCTAAAAAAGGTTCTGATATCGTTTGTGCAGGTGTATCGGCTGTTTCCTTCGGGGCAGTCAATGCAATTATGTCCTTAACGGACGTAGAGCCTGAGATTGAGCAAGGGAGAGAAGGCGGCTATCTTCGCTGCGTCATTCCGGGGAATCTTTCGCCGGAATCGGAAGAGAAGGTTCAGCTGCTTTTGAACGGCATGCTCATATCGCTGCAAACCATCGAACGTGATTATGGTAAATACATGAAAATTATCCTCAACCAATAGGAGGTGGAACAAATGTTAAGATTAGATCTTCAGTTCTTCGCTTCGAAAAAAGGAGTAGGTTCTACAAAGAACGGACGTGACTCAATCTCCAAGCGTCTTGGCGCTAAACGTGCAGATGGTCAATTCGTATCTGGTGGTTCTATCCTTTATCGTCAACGCGGAACAAAAATCTATCCTGGTGAGAACGTAGGCCGTGGTGGAGACGATACTCTATACGCTAAAGTAGACGGTGTTGTTAAATTCGAACGTTTCGGACGTGACCGTAAAAAAGTAAGCGTATATCCAGTTGCACAAGAAGCATAATTGGCATCTTTGAACAGAGGCTGACTCAAAAGGGTCTGATTCCTTCTACAAGACACTATATACCGCGTCATTTTTAATAATGGTATGCTATATAGTGATGAAGGGGTCCGGCCCTTTATTTATACTATAGGAAATGAACCAGCATTTTGCAGGAGACTTTAGTCATTAGTATAAGGAAAACAACCTCTGACTTACAAAAGGCTCGCCAATCGGCGGGCTTTCTTAAACTTTCAGGGGGGAAATCCAAGATTACTCATCCATCCGATTTGGTTTAAACCAAATAGACACTCCAATTCAACTATAATATCTCCAATTGGTGCATAAAAGGCCCATTCTCTTTTTTTGTTCAAATGGCTCTACCATCGTCCAAAGAACTCAGGGTGTGCGGCTGTATTTTTTGGACGGGGGCTTTCATGTGAAGGCATGTGAATCGAGCTTCATTTCCTGTTTGTTGTTTTTTTGATATACTGTACAAATGGAAGTATTCAACATGATAGAGCTGAATAAAAAGTTTCTTTATCATAATTGAAGGTGTTAATAATGGATAAAAATTGGACGACTATTGAAACTCTGCGTCAAACCAGGCATGACTGGCTGAATAAAATTCAAATCATCAAAGGGAATCTGGAGTTGAACAGAATTGATCGTGTCAAGGGCATCATTGATGAAATCATTGTTGAAACCCAGAATGAAGCACGCCTCTCCAGTTTGAATTTACCTAAGTTCACCGAGATGTTGTTGACGTCGAATTGGAATAACGGATCATTTTATTGCGAATATGAAATCATTGATGTTTTTGAAGGCTCAACTGAGATGGACGGGCTGATGTATCGCTGGACAAACGATTTCTTTAAAATTCTCGATAAGAATCTCGATCCGTTTTTTGAAAATATACTGGCTGTTTCCATGTGTAAAAAAGAAGTGAGCGATATGCACTGTTCATTTCATATGCAAGGCAGATTCATTGATCAATCCCCAGTGATCGAGTTTTTGGAAAGTTCATTGACGGCCGAGCAATCAATTGAAATTCTTGAATGTAATGAGGATGAAATATTTTTTAAGATGGATATTAACTTTTAGAGAAGTATACAGCAAGAAATGACTTGCAGAAAACAAGGAAGTGATAGCATGTTTGTCGATCAAACGAAAGTCTATGTAAAAGGCGGAGACGGTGGTAACGGGATAGTTGCTTATCGTCGTGAGAAATTCATACCTAAAGGCGGACCTGCCGGCGGAGATGGCGGAAATGGAGCCAATGTCGTTTTTGAAGTGGAAGAGGGCTTGCGTACATTAATGGATTTCCGTTATCAACGTCACTTTAAGGCACCTCGCGGAGAACATGGCATGTCCAAAAACATGCATGGTGCGGCTGCAAAGGATATGGTCATCAAGGTTCCACCAGGCACCGTTGTCATTGATGATAAAACGAAGGAAGTCATTGCTGATTTAGTTGAGCACGGACAACGCGCCATTATTGCCAAAGGTGGCCGCGGAGGCCGGGGAAATTCCCGTTTCGCCACACCTGCCAATCCTGCACCTGAAATCGCTGAGAACGGCGAACCGGGCCAAGAACGTGATATAGTCATGGAATTGAAACTGTTGGCTGATGTCGGTTTGGTTGGTTTCCCTAGTGTAGGGAAATCCACTTTGCTTTCCGTCGTATCCGCAGCAAGGCCCAAAATTGCCGAATACCATTTCACGACGATTGTCCCGAACCTCGGAATGGTGGAAACGGAAGATCACCGCAGCTTCGTCATGGCCGATTTACCGGGTCTGATTGAAGGCGCTTCAGAAGGAGTGGGCCTTGGCCATCAATTCCTGCGCCATATTGAAAGAACGAGGGTAATCGTTCATGTAATCGATATGTCGGGTCTTGAAGGCAGGGATCCATATGAAGACTACCAAACAATCAATAAAGAGTTGGAAGAGTATAACCTGCGCTTGACTGAACGTCCGCAAATCATTGTGGCAAGTAAAATGGATATGCCGGACTCAGCAGATAATTTAGCGGCTTTCAAAGAAAAGCTGGAAGAAGATTATCCTATCTTCCCTATTTCTGCCGTAACGCGTGAAGGGATCCGTGAGCTTCTTTATGCTATTGCTGATAAAATCGAAGAGACCCCTGAGTTCCCTCTTGATCATGAGGAAGAGAATACTGGAATCCACCGGGTTCTATATAAACATACATCACAGTCGGATGAATTTAACATTGAACGCGAACCCGATGGCAGCTTTGCCGTATCAGGATTCAAGATCGAGCGTTTATTCAAAATGACTGACTTCACCCGTGAAGAGTCCATACGTCGTTTCGCCAGACAGCTTCGTTCATTCGGAGTCGACGAAGGCCTTCGCCAAAAAGGTGCGACAAATGGCGATATCGTCCGTATCCTTGAATATGAATTTGAATTTGTTGATTGATTGGAGACCATGATGGCAGGCAAAAGGAGGCGTGCGGAGTTTGAATAAGTCCGATCAGAAATTTTTCCTCGTTCGAGAGGATGTCCTTCCCGAAGCGATGAAAAAAACGCTGGATGCAAAAGAAATGATTGAACGGGGAAAAGCGGAATCAGTTTGGGAAGCGGTACAGCGAGTGGACCTAAGCAGGAGTGCTTTTTACAAATACCGTGACACGGTTTTTCCGTTTCATACAGTTGTTAAGGAAAAGCTGATTACACTGTTCTTCTATCTCGAAGATCGTTCTGGTACTCTATCGGAGCTTTTACGGCTCGTCGCCTCATCCGGTTGCAACATCATGACCATCCACCAAACGATTCCTTTGCAGGGACGTGCAAATGTCACCCTATCCCTGAATACGGGTGGGATGACGATGGATATTAATGAACTGCTTACTAAACTGCGTAAAATGGAGTTCGTCGAAAAAGTCGAAATCATTGGTAATGGCGCATGAAAACAGCCTGTACATTTCACATGTACAGGCTGTTTTCATTTGTAAGAGGAAATTAAGGATTAACTATTGTAAAAAATCAGAAAATGGCATAACATAAACAATAGATTTTCCGTGAAAAGGAGTTTATAATATGACATCAAAAATTGCATTTCTTGGACCAAAAGCAACGTTCACGGATTTAGCTGTATCGCGACTATTTCCTAATGATATAAAAATACCGATGAACACGATTCCGGACTGCCTTGATGCTGTTCGGGACGGGGAAGTGAATCACGCGCTCGTGCCGATCGAGAATGCTTTGGAGGGTTCGGTAAATATAACGATGGATTACTTAGTCCATGAAGTCACATTGCCGATGAAAGGCGAAGTGACGATTCCGATCCAACAGCATTATATGGTGCATCCGGACCATGCATATCCTGGTTTCAAACCTGACATGGTATATTCGCATTCCCATGCCATCGCTCAATGCCGCAAATTTCTACATAATGAGCTAAGGGGCATTCCGTATGAGTATGTCACATCCACAGCTGCCGCTGCGAAGATGGTGATGGAGAATCCCGATATCAATATTGCAGCGATTGCAAATGATATGGCTGCAGAGGAATACGGTTTGACGATTGCAAAACAAAATATTCACGATTACGAACATAATCACACCAAGTTTATCGTCGTATCCAACAGTGAAGTCGACTATGAAGGGCATTTGACCGTTGAAGGGGACAAGAAAACGACCTTGATGATTCAGCTGCCTGCCGACCACTCAGGGCAGCTGCACCAAGTCCTTTCCGCTTTTTCCTGGAGGAAACTTAACCTTTCCAAGATTGAATCAAGACCCATGAAAACAGGATTGGGCAATTACTTTTTCATCATCGATATCGAAATGCCCCTTGACGATGTCCTTATCCCAGGAGCGATTTCCGAGCTTGAGGCATTAGGATGTACGGTATCGATCATGGGAAGCTATTCATGCTTTAAAGTCCAAACAGGTGTACCGCAGCGCTGATTTTTCTTTTGTGAAATTTTTTTCTAAAATGATAAATGGTACAGCCTCAGTTGAGTTTTATGAATAAAAAGGGTGCCCCGGGAGTATTTCCGGGGCATTTTTTTGTGAAGGCTGTCGTAAAGGTTTGTATTTCCCTTGCGTACAAGTTCCTAAAATGGTTGGCTGTAATTTTATGAAATATATAGAAATAGGCAGAATGATTATGGATGAAAAACAAACACCGATTGTGATGAAAGCAAATACAATAAGTAAATCTCGATATGCCAAATGTGGAATACATAAGTTGATGACTAATTCAGTGGATACACCTTTTTAATCAAAAATGCAGAGAGAGGGTGGTGGTCAGCAGAGATGGATAGTCAATTCAAAGAAACTTTCGGTTCTTGGACTCAAGCGATAGGAACCGTCATTTCTGCTGTTGCTGGTACACCATCCAATGTCTTGGATGAAGAATTTCGTAAGAACTTGGATTTGATTGGAAATGAACTTCAAGCAACAGGAAATGCCATATTGGCTGATGCGGAAGAAACCTGGTCACTGGATAAATTCGGTAATCAAATACAGGCGATCGGGAATTCGACCGTTATCTTAGGCTTAGTCATTGATTTTGATGAAATAACGAAACAGGAATTAATCATCAAAGGTAATCTGATTCAAGCGTTGGGCGGAGGCACCGCTTTGGCGGGGGCATACGAAAATCCGGATGAACCGGAGCAGGCCTTCAATGCTACGGGAAATTTGTTGCAGGCGATTGGGAATTCGATGCAAGCGATAGGTGGAATTGCCGAACTTAAAAATAGCATTCTAGAAAAAGACCAAGATCAGGATCAGGAGCAAGAAGAACAAGATAAGGAGCAGGAACTGCAAAAATATCAATATCCATATTTGGAAGAGAAGCCATCTGATGCTGAATCAATCCAAGTGATGGGAGGCTGGGTACAGGCGGTCGGTTCCGTCATTAGTCTTATCGGGCAGTTGAGAAGTAACGAAGATGAAAACTCCGGGGATGGCAGCTCAAATGAAAGCATTTCCAATGATGAGTGAACATAAGGCCCATAAAAAAACCTCAAAAGATATGGCTTTTGAGGTTTTTTCATTCATTCAATCGACTAAAATGCCGGCATCCCTCAAAGCACACTCCGCTTCGTCGAGCATTTCTTCAGATGATGCGCTCAGTGTATGGAGATGGATGCCGCTCGTTAGTTCCGATAAAAAAGATGCATTCGTTGCCGTCACCCTTGAAAGGAATTGCTGGACTTCCTTTCGGCTGCTGACCATGATGGAAGCGGTTAGGTCGCCGTATACGGGATGCTCGATTTTGACATCTTTCACCGTGATGCCGATATCCACGAGTAAATATAGCTCTTCTTGGGTCCGGGAAGGATCGTGTTGGCAAGCAATGATCCGTTCCGGCTTTTGCGTGCTCCCCGTTTGTAAGTACAGATAGCCTTGGCTCGTCGCAATGATAGGCTCATTCCGCGCTTTCAGGAGGGTTATGTCACCAACGATAACCTGCCGGCTTACATTCGTTATCTGCGAAAGCTCGCTGCCTGTTACAGGCTCCGCGCTTGTTTGCAATAAATGTAAGAGTTTCGTCCGTCTTTCTTCCCCGAGTAATTTCTTTCTTTCCATAAACATTCACCTCTTTAATTACAAACATTCTAACACAGATTGGAGGGTTTTATCGAATGGCAGCTATCCCTTCGATGCAATCCGCCAACTTGTGAATGTCGTCGGCCGTCGTGTATTTGCCAAAGGAAAAGCGGACGAATTGATGGGCTTCATCTTCGCTTTTCCCGATGGCCATCATCGTTTTTGAAGGATCCTGTTTACCGATTTGACAGGCGCTTCCCGTCGAAACGGCGAATCCTTTCTGGTTTAATTCAAGCATGATGTACTGTCCTTGCAATCCAGCGAAGGTCAGCGCCAGAATGTGAGGCAATTGCTCGTTTTTTGCTTCGATGACTTGAAAATCGATTTTCCTATCCGTTAGCCGTTGGATCAATTGCATCCTAAGTGTGGAAATCCGTTTTCGTTCATCTTCCATGATATCCCCCAATTTCTTAGCAGCGGTTACGAAGGAAGCTATTCCGGGGACGTCCACTGTTCCTGGTCGGAAACCATATTCATGAGTGATATTCGGTACCGAAGCCTTCAACTGATGGATGGCCGGGAAAATGACTGCCCCAGTCCCTTTTGGACCATAAATTTTATGACTGGAAACGGATAGTCCATCACATGAGGCAGCTATCTTGCCAAGCGGTAATTTAGCAAATGATTGGACACAATCCACATGAAAAAAAGCCTGGTGTTTACGAACGATTTCACTTATTTGCTCAATGGGTTGAATGACCCCGATTTCCGAATTCACATGCTGGACAATGACCAAGCATGTTTTCTCCGACATACATTCCTGGAGATGTTCAATATCAACACGGCCATCTTCCAAATGCCGTAAATAAGTAACCTCGAAGCCATCTTGTTCAAGCTTTGCCACGAAATTGGCAAGAGATGCATGTTCAGTTCGGCTTACGATCAAGTGGTTCTGCCAGGATGGTTTCGAAGCGATAAATGTATCTATGGCAAGCATGTTGCTTTCTGATCCGCCGCTCGTAAAGATGATTCCTTCCTTTTTTATGTTCAGCATTTCTGCAAGTTGCTGTCGTGACATATCCAATAAACGTGCCGCCTCAGAGCCAATATCATGCAAACTGCTCGCATTCCCGAAAAACTTCCGGGATGCTTGGTTGAATACGTCGAGAGCCTCTTCATCAATCGGAGTTGTAGCGGCATAATCCAAATAAATCAAGAAATCACTTCCATCCTTTAATCTTAAAAAACTTCTTGATAATAGTTTAATAATATGTAAATATAGTTGTCAAGACACCTGTCATAAACAGGAGGAATGAAATAATGGTAAAAGCGGAAATCATCGTGATAGGCAGCGGTATTGCTGCCTTGAAAACGGCATTGGAAGCAAGTGAACATAAGCATGTGATACTCATCACAAAATCAAATATCCGTCATGGCAATTCATATTTAGCTCAGGGCGGGATTGCTGCTGCAATATCTGATCGTGACAGAGTATCCTTACATAAAAAAGATACGCTGGCGGCTGGTCAGCGATATAACAAGGTGAAGGCAGTGGAAAAACTCGTCGAAGAGGCACCTTCGGTTATAGCTGAACTTATTGAATCGGGTATGCGATTTGACCAAGATCATGACGGAACACTATTGCTTGGCATGGAGGGCGCCCACAGTGAACGAAGAATCCTCCATAGTAACGGAGATGCTACCGGAAAGTACATGATGGAACATCTTATAGGGTGCTTGAAAAAATCATCGATTACTGTGATGGAGAATGTTGCTGCAGTGGAGTTGATCATCGGGAAAGATGGTTCCTGTATAGGGGTCAAAACACTTGATAAGGCAGGGGGTCTTGCTGCCTATCATGCTGAACAGACGGTTTTGGCAACAGGCGGCTGTGGTTCCCTATACCATATCACTTCAAATTCACAAACGGTTTCAGGTGATGGAATTGCACTTGCATTCAAGGCCGGGGCAAAAGTTCGTGACATGGAATTCATTCAGTTCCATCCGACCCTGCTTTTTGTAAATGGCAAAGCGCAAGGGCTGGTTTCAGAAGCGGTCCGCGGGGATGGTGCGAGATTAGTGACGGAAATGGGAAGGCCGATCATGGAGGATGTCCATAGCTTGAAGGATCTAGCTCCAAGGCATATTGTCGCACAAACGATTTTTTCTTATTTGCAGCGCGGTGAAAAGGTATTTTTGGATATTTCGATGATTAAGGGTTTTAAGAATCGTTTTCCGACAGTGAGCTTATTATGTGAAAAAAGCGGGCTGGACCTTCAAACGGGGAAAATCCCCGTTGCACCTGGAAATCATTTTCTAATGGGAGGAATTGAAGTGGATGAATTCGGGCAGACCTCAGTCCCTTCTTTGTTTGCTGTTGGTGAAGTGGCGTGTACGGGTGTACATGGTGCAAACCGATTGGCAAGCAACTCACTTCTCGAAGGGCTGGTTTTTGGAAATACACTTGGCCGTTTCCTTGCTAAAGTGCCGGCAAGGGCGATACCAGAAGAAAAAGAGCAGTCCAAGAGTTACAGTCCAGTTTCCTTTTTACCTGATCTCACGACATTGCAGGAAAAATTAATGAACGAAGCGGGAATCGTTCGAAATGAAGCGGGATTAACTCGACTGAAGGATTATCTTGAGACATTTAATATTGAAAAATTGCTGCATTTGGAAGTAATGGAATTATCGATAGAAGAAATAACGAAAATCAATGCCATGATAGTGGCGTGGCTGATTGCCGAATCCGCATTGACCAGAACGGAAAGCAGGGGCGGTCATTTCCGCAGTGACTATCCAAGCGAAGATGACGCCCAATGGCTTGAAAATTCGGTTATCCTTGCTTGCACGGATGTGAAAAACCGAGTGAAAGGGAGACGACTATATGAATATATTGAAGCTTAAGCAGATGCTGCAACAATTTTTATTGGAAGATATAGGGGAATGCGATGTAACGAGTGATACGATTTTCGATCAAGGTGAACAAGGAACTTTGACATTCATCGCAAAAGAAGGCGGAGTCTTTAGTGGAGGGGACGTCATCAAGACTGGATTTGCATTATTGGATGAGCAAATCGAGGTTTTCCTTTTTGTCCAAGATGGCGAAGTCTTTGAAGAAGGACAGCAGCTTGCAAGAATGACCGGCGATATGGCATCTCTTTTAAAAGGGGAACGGGTCGTTTTGAATTTAGTGCAGCGTATGTCCGGCATTGCCACACAGGCTAATAAAGCTGCCATGATTTTAGCGGGGACGAAGACGAGAGCTTGTGATACGAGGAAAACTACACCTGGCCTGCGGATGCTTGAAAAGTATGCGGTCCGTTCCGGCGGGGCATATAATCACAGAAATGGTCTGTATGATGCAGTCATGATAAAGGACAACCATATTTCTTTCGCTGGGTCCATAACGAAAGCGGTTCAAACGGTAAAATCCAAACTGGGACATACCACTAAAGTGGAAGTGGAAACGGAATCACCGCAACAGGTGCTTGAAGCAGTGGAAGCTGGTGCAGATATCATCATGTTCGATAATCGAAGCCCAGAAGAAATCAAGCAACTGATTAAATTGGTTCCCGCCCACATCATAACTGAAGCTTCTGGAGGGATCAATTTAGACAATCTAGCCTCATATCGGGAAACAGGGGTAGATTATATTTCGTTGGGCAGCTTGACGCACAGTGTCAGGGCACTTGATATTAGCGCAAAGGTCAAAGAACGTGAGGGGATATTGAAATGAACATATTGGAAATGGCTAAAACAGCAGGAAATGCATTGCCTGAAAAGTATAAAACGATGACAAAGGAAGAGATGGAGAATCGGGTCCGGGACATTAAGGAACGACTGGGGAACCGTCTTTATATCCCAGGTCATCATTATCAACGGGAGGAAGTCATTCAATTTTCGGATTCAACGGGAGATTCACTTCAATTGGCTCAGCTTTCCGCACAAAATCGCGAAGCGGATTATATCGTGTTTTGCGGTGTGCATTTCATGGCTGAAACAGCCGATATTTTGACGGAAGAAGGGCAGACGGTTATCCTTCCTGACATGCGTGCAGGCTGCTCCATGGCGGATATGGCGGATATTGAACAAACGGAACGGGCGTGGACAAAGCTTCAGGATTTATTTGGCGATACGATCCTTCCGCTAACTTATGTTAATTCCACCGCGGCCATCAAAGCATTTGTAGGTAAAAATGGCGGGGCGACAGTGACTTCTTCCAATGCACAAGGGATGGTCTCGTGGGCCCTTTCACAAAAAGAAAGGATCCTTTTTCTTCCCGATCAGCATCTTGGGAGGAATACAGCTTTTGACCTTGGCATCTCATTGAATGAAATGGCTGTCTGGGATCCGCATAAGGATGAATTGATTTATGAAGGGGAACTTGAAGATCTGAAGGTACTTCTTTGGAAAGGACATTGTTCAGTCCATGAAAATTTCACCACAACGAATATTGAAACGCTTCGAGCGGAGCAGCCTGAAATGAATATCATCGTTCATCCCGAATGCCGCCGTGAGGTAGTCGCCCTGTCAGATTATGCGGGTTCGACATCGTACATCATCAATATGATCGAAAGAGCCGAACCAGGTAGTTCCTGGGCAATCGGAACGGAAATGAACCTTGTCAAGCGACTTATCGCCAATAATCCTGACAAGAACATCATCTCGTTAAATCCGAATATGTGTCCATGTCTTACGATGAACCGAATTGATCTGCCTCACCTGCTGTGGGCGCTTGAATCCATTGAAGAAGGTATAATCATCAATCCGATCAAAGTGGAGAAGAACATTGCGGATAATGCCATCCTAGCTTTAAACAGAATGCTGGAACGCGTTTGAGTTAGAGCCTTAAAAAACAGTGGGGTCATAAGAAAAAGAGGGGCAATACCCCTTTGAGTTTGTCCACCTTATGTGGATTGGTATGGTCTTATCCCGAATCCCTATTACGATTTTATCAAGGGATTATTGCCATGATTTTAAAACAAGACCGAGTAATCCACATGTATTTTTACTGTTTTAGCTGAAATCAACTGCAATTTTTAACAAAACTGTAGACAAACTCGCTTTTCTTCGAATTTGTCTACAGTCTGAAAGGGGGGACAAGACCCCCTTTTTTCTTATTGTAATCAAAACAGGTAAGAACTTTTAAAGGTCACTCGCTTTAAAAGTATTGCCTTCATTCATATCACCGGATTTAAAACCTTTATTGAACCACCGTTTTCTCTGTTCGGATGTACCGTGCGTGAAGCTGTCCGGAACCACGTACCCCTGTGCCTTTTCTTGGATACGGTCATCCCCCACACCACTTGCTGCATTCAAGGCCTCCTCAAGATCGCCTTTTTCAAGCAAATTCTCTCCTTGGACATGATGTGCCCAAACTCCCGCCAAATAATCGGCCTGTAGTTCAAGACGGACAGAATACCTATTATATTCAGTCTCGCTGACCTGTGAACGATCGGGCATTTCCTTTTCCGTTGTCCCTAAAAGTGTCTGAACGTGATGTCCGACTTCGTGGGCAATAACATAGGCCATGGCGAAATCACCGGGTGCCTGGAACTCTTGCTTCAACTCTTGATAAAAGCTGAGATCAATATATAGTTTCATGTCACCCGGACAATAAAATGGCCCTACCGAAGAAGCTGCCATTCCGCATGCCGATTCGACACTGCCTGAATACAGGACAAGGTTCGGTTCCTTATATTCCAGTCCATTTTTTCGAAATTCTTCTGTCCAGACCCGCTCCGTTTCTGCAAGGACGACAGATACGAACTGCGCAAGTTCCTTCTCTTCATCAGTCTCGACATAAGTGCTGCCATTGTTCGATTCAGTAGAATTCAAACTGCCTAGCAATTCGCTAGGATTACCGCCAAGGAGCGTCACGATCAAGACAATTACCAATCCGACCCCTCCGCCGATTCCGGCCATGCCTTTTCCGCTCATGCCTCTTCTGTCCTCGACATTCGAGCTGCCCTGTCTACCTTTCCATTTCATTATTATTCCCCCCAGGGATGTAAGATAAGTACCTGAAGACAAAGCCTTAGGTCATTTACTTTCTTATACCCGGATTTCCCTGAGTTTAGACAGAAGCTTGAAAGAAGCGTTTCATAACATGATGGCTTCAAACCTAAAAAACATTGCTTCCTTTTTTAGAATGAAGGCAATGGTCCCAATTAAATATCCTTTTTAAGAATGGATTTCCTTTTTGAAGATGTCATATCATTTATTTCCTCTCCAAAAAAGTACCTTCCATTTTCCTAAATCATTGATCCAATCATAAATGTCATTTTTCACGCATAAGTTTTCATGATAAAAATAATAGCAATTCACCCACTGCTTCATAGAATATATGGACATATGCACAGGAGGGGTTAACAGCGTGAAAATTCATATAGTCCAAAAAGGCGATACACTTTGGAAACTCGCCAAAAAATACGGCGTCAGTTTTGAAGAACTTAAAAAAGTTAACGCACAATTGAGCAACCCGGACATGATGATGCCCGGAATGAAAATTAAAATACCAGGGACATCCGGAGCTGTAATAAAAGAAACGGCTAAACCAAACGTGAATATTCAACCGGGAATTAAAGAATCCCAAATTCAACCGAACCAGGCTCAGCCAGCGCCTATAAAAGAGCAGCAAATTATGCAAAAACCGGCTATTAAAGAACAGCCGATGTTTCAACAGCCGGTAAAAGAACAGCCGAAATTTCAGCAGCCGGTAAAAGAGCAGCCGATGTTTCAACAGCCTATAAAAGAGCAGCCGAAATTTCAGCAGCCGATGTTTCAACAGCCGGTAAAAGAACAGCCGAAATTTCAGCAGCCTATAAAAGAGCAGCCGAAATTTCAACAGCCGATAAAAGAGCAACCAATCGTTCAACAACCAGTGAAGGAACAACCAGTCAAGAAAGAGCAGCAGATCATTCAGCCAAAGCCAATCATTAAAGAAAAGCAAAAAATCGTTCCAAAAGAAGTTCCGGTGCCCATGCCGGTGATTCCGGAAATCGATATCAATAATTATTATATGGTCAACATGACCAATATGAGTGTGCAAAAGCCTCCTGCACCACCACCTTTACCAAAGAAAAAAGAAGAGCCGGCAGTCACTAAAAAGAAGAAGAAAAAGCCAGCTGTACAGCCAGCACAGGAATACAGTGAGCCGGTGGATGATTGTATTCCAGTAACACCAATTTTGCCCGGAAGCGGTTATTGCATTCAGCCGCCACCTTGGGCGCAGATGCATATGCAAGCCCCATATCAAGGAGTTCCAGGGTATCAGGCGGCTCCGGAAATATATGGTTATCAAATGATGGAAGAGAGCTCTGATGTTTGGGGCGAATCTTCTGACATGCAAATGATGGATCAAGGATTTGTCCAAGGGGCAAGCATGAATATACCAAGCCAGCAACAATATCCATATCAAGCCTCCGCGCCGGTTCCGCACCATTACTATGGAGGGATGAATCAACAAGCTCAAGTAGCAGGTTCATATATGCAGGAAGATTATGAGTCACCAGGCGAATCGCCTTCTTCATACAATCATAACTTCCCTCAGCATTATTCCCAGACTGCCGGTGAGGAAGAGGAAGATTGCGGCTGTAATAAGGGGTTACTTGGAACTTATGGGCCGGAAGTGAAGGGGCAGTATCAAGGGAAACAAAAAATGGATGCCGATGCACATCACCATCCAGATTATCACCAATATCAATCCGTTCAGTCACAGCAGCAACAGGCCCCATACCAAGGGATGTCACCTATAGATTCTCAGATGGGTAAAGAGATGCAATATCAATATGAAGAAGAGTCAGAAGAATCGGCTCACCAATATGAAGGATTAATGATGATGGGCGGTCAAAACGGAGGCCAGCCGGACATGATGATGGGCGGTCAAAACGGAGGCCAGCCGGACATGATGATGGGCGGTCAAAACGGAGGCCAGCCAGACATGATGATAGGCGGTCAAAACGGAGGCCAGCCGGACATGATGATGGGCAGTCAAAACGGAGGCCAGCCAGATATGATGATGGGCGGCCAAAACGGAGGTCAGCCAGATATGATGATGGGCGGCCAAAACGGAGGTCAGCCGTGGATGATGGGCGGTCAAAACGGAGGCCAGCCAGGCATGATGATGGGCGGTCAAAACGGAGGTCAGCCAGGCATGATGATGGGCGGCCAAAACGGAGGTCAGCCGGTCATGATGATGGGCGGTCAAAACGGAGGTCAGCCAGGCATGATGATGGGTGATCAAAACGGAGGCCAGCCAGGTATGATGGGCGGTCAAAACGGAGGCCAGCCGGGCATGATGATGGGCGGTCAAAACGGAGGTCAGCCGGGCATGATGATGGGCGGCCAAAACGGAGGCCAGCCGTGGATGATGGGCGGCCAAAACGGAGGCCAGCCGTGGATGATGGGCGGCCAAAACGGAGGTCAGCCGGGCATGATGATGGGCGGTCAAAACGGAGGCCTACCAGGCATAAAAGAGATTCAAGTAGGAGGTCCTCCATTCATGATGGGCGGTCAAAATGGAGGCCAGCCAGGTATGATGATGGGCGGCCAAAACGGAGGTCAGCCAGGTATGATGATGGGCGGCCAAAATGGAAGCCAGCCAGGTATGATGGGCGGTCAAAACGGAGGTCAGCCGGGCATGATGATGGGCGGTCAAAACGGAGGCCTACCAGGTATGATGATGGGCGGCCAAAACGGAAGCCAGCCAGGTATGATGGGCGGTCAAAACGGAGGTCAGCCAGGGATGATGGGCGATCAAAACGGAGGTCAGCCGTGGATGGGCCGTCAAAATGGAGGTCAGCCGTGGATGATGGGCGGCCAAAATGGAGGCCAGCCGGGAATGATGCCTAGACAATTTGGTGGTCAGCCGGACATGATGCGCGGTCAGCTAGGAGGGCAACCTGAAGCTATGTTACCTGGACAAATGGGTGGCCAGCCAGGCCAATTCGGGGGCGTTCGTGCGCCTGAAACATTTGGGATACCGACATATGTAGATGAAAGCGATGACTACTAATTATCAAGGAGACAGTGTTTTTAACACTCGTCTCCTCTCTTATTTAAATCGTAAGCCAAAGAATGTCCACCATATTCAAAGCAGTGTCTATTTAATAACTTTTGAAAAGGGTCATTCAATGATCCTTAAAGGATTTGACAGCTTTGAAAAGTGGGATCGGCAAAGAGAATTGACTTCATTGTTAAAACAAAAGGGTTTTCATCAAACGTATTATATTCATCAGAATTTAATGCCCTTTGAATTTAAAGGGAAATGGTATGGGAGTATGGACTATTTTCCGCCGAGTAAGAAAAAATTCAAATATTCCAATCATAAGGATCGTTTAGAGGGAATTAAGTTACTGGAAAGCTTCCATGATGTGTCGGAACATCTCTCCATTAACGCGCCTGTGTTCAATCAATCAAAAAAGTGGAAAGAACGGTTATCACTTTTTAAAAAGAACTTTTCTTATGTTCGCCAATATGTTTCCGAAGATATTATCAAGGAATGGGTTAGATGGGGTGAGTGGGCGCTAGAGGGGTTTGATAAAAATCAGTCTTTATGGAATAAGGAAAAGAAAGTAATCATTCATGGTGATTGTGCCCACCATAATTTCTTGCGCAGAGCGGACGGCACTTTGACTTTAATCGATTTTGACTTAATGGCAAATGCCCCGAGGTGCATTGATTATTTACAGTATGCAAATCGAATATCGCATCATTTGGAAGATGCGGCCACTGAGCTGTGGGAAGTGCCGCAATTGCAAAGGTATCAGTCAGACCCGGCCTTTTTATATGCTTTAACTTATCCTACCGATATTTTCCGTGAATGGAATCGTCTTAATAAAAGTTCTTCCCAGCTTCATTCGGTCTGGAAAATGTCCGTGGAAGGTTTTTCGGAGCGGATGGCGATGAATGAAAAATTGGCAAAAAGGATTTCTTCCCTTAATAGGAATTAAAACGGGTTTTTGGCCGTATCTTACAGAGTACATTTCCCGTTCGACACCCATGCTAATTATGAGCGGAATATAGCTCATTCAATTGCAATGGGAGGGTTATTGGTGCAGAAAATAAAATGGGCACAGCCGCTTTGTACGGTATTGGCCGCCGTCAGTTTGGTTGGATGTGCTAATAATGATACAGCGGAAAATGAAAATATCACGAATGATACAGGATACCATGAAAAAGATGCATTGGTACGCAACATCAATTATGAGAATATGGTGCAAGGTTTATACGATAAAGATGATGCGTACAGTACGAGTGACCGTAACTACCATGGACATGAAAGTAAGCCGCTTAAGGCAAAATCATCTTATTATAATTCTTATGAAGGCGCTTTAGCCGACAAAGTAAATGGTGTCGCCAATAAAGTGGAGCCGGTTATCGATGCCAGGACGATCATCATGAAAGATGAAATGCTGGTAGCCTTGCTGCTTGATGACTACAGCCAAGCAAAAGATGTTAAAGAAAGAATCAAGAAGGAAATCGGACCGCTTACCAATGGCCGTACCCTATATGTTACCACCGATGAAGGTGTCTATTTCAGGACGATGACACTTGATAACAATCTTCGGGATGGCGATACGAGGGAAATGATCATTTTGGATGCCAATGACATGTTCGATAACCTTAACATTCACGAAAATCACTTGAAATAATTAGTGGGCTGACCCGATATGGAGTCAGCTCTTTTTGATTTTTTTCTGGTTAATAATCCTTATTTGGGTCAAACTACATAAAAAGTAAACGCCTTAAGAGGTGAGTATATTGATTAATCAACTCAGAATCCAATTTTTCATGACGCTTTTCATATTGCCATTTTGCTTAACCGTTTTTGCCGAAGAAACCGTTCAAAAGGAAAATGATCCAATTGAGAGGAAGGTCATTCTTCAGCGTATGTATCTGGATGGCGAGTTAAGTGAAGAGAAATTGACAGAAACCATTTGGTCGATGGAGGACTTTTGGTCAAAATATGAAGGATGGAAAGTAGTCGATCAAAATGAAGAGCAGATTGTCATGAAGAAAATTGAAAATGACATATCTCCGCTTTTAAAAGCGAATGGTTACCTTGGGATGAGGGAAGATGGTACGTTATCCATTTTTATCGGAAGGCCTGAGCACGCCAAGATCATTCATACTTTCTACCAAATAGACGTTGGTAAACTAGAAGCATACAAGCAGGAGGAACTGCAAAAAGGGATTCCGATCATGAATAAAGACCAATATAAACAGCTCATTAAAGAATATGAGCCATATTCGGTAAACTAGGGTGGGATGATATCCGATCCTTCAGACTGTAGATAAACTCGATAATAATGGAGTTTGTCTACAGTTTTTTTGTATTTACAATTTCCACTGCAGGCACTCGCTTTCCGCGGTCGGTCTGCCCTCGGCGCCTTTGCGCCTGTGGGGTCTCCCTTTGACGCGTATTTCCCGCAGGAGTCTTGCATACCCGTTCCAATCAACATTGTTTTATGGATGATAGTGACACCGAAAGTCAATGTGAAAAGACTTTGCCGAATATGAAATAACTTTTAATGAACACCACCCCTTTTTATGATAAAATGAGAGGTACAGCAAAATCAGGGAGAGAATTAATTTGTATGATTATATAAAAGGCAAGGTCGATTATATTGGGCCTGAATACATAGTTGTGGAAAATGGGGGGATCGGATATCAAGTGATGACGCCGAATCCTTTTATTTTTTCCGCTCAATACCAAAAAGAAATTCAAGTTTTCTTGTATCATTATGTTCGTGAGGATATGGCTGCATTATACGGATTCCAGACTCGTCAAGAAAAGGCGTTATTCACAAAATTATTGAATGTAACCGGAATCGGGCCGAAGGGTGCTCTAGCCATATTGGCATCTGGCCAGGTTGATCAGGTGGTGCAGGCGATCGAAAATGAAGATGAATCGTTTTTGGTGAAATTCCCGGGAGTCGGAAAGAAAACGGCACGGCAAATGATCCTCGATTTAAAAGGGAAACTTGAAAATATTATTCCGGATGCGTTTCCAAGCTTGTTTAACGAAGGCGTCACGGCTGCACTCAGTCCAAATGGTTATACGGAGGAGTTGGATGAAGCCGTTCTTGCATTGAAGGCTCTTGGTTATTCTGAAAAGGAAGTCCAAAAGGTTGCCAAGAAATTGCAGGCTGAAGATATGACGACCGAGCAATATATTAAGAAAGCATTGCAAATGATGTTAAGATAAGGAGTGGCGCAATGGAGGAGAGAATATTCAATCAGGAAGCCGATTTGAACGAACTGTCCTTTGAACAAAGCTTGCGGCCGCAAAACTTAAAGCAATATATCGGACAGGATAAAGTGAAAGCGAATTTAAGTGTATACATCGAAGCGGCAAGGATGCGTGAAGAAACGCTCGATCATGTACTTTTATATGGACCGCCTGGCCTTGGAAAGACGACGCTTGCCGTCATCATCGCCAATGAAATGGGTGTGAATATCCGCACGACTTCCGGTCCCGCCATTGAGAGGCCGGGAGATCTGGCGGCCATTTTGAGTGCACTTGAACCGGGTGATGTATTGTTCATTGATGAGATTCACCGTCTTCCCCGTGTCGTCGAAGAAGTGCTATACCCGGCTATGGAGGACTTCTGTCTGGATATTGTAGTCGGCAAGGGACCGGAAGCCCGTTCGATCAGGATCGACTTGCCGCCGTTTACCCTCGTAGGGGCCACGACACGTGCAGGCTCACTGTCTGCACCGCTCAGGGACCGTTTTGGCGTTTTGAGCCGTCTTGAATATTATACGGAAAACCATTTGACTGATATCATCATTCGTACGGCAAGAATCATGGATACGGAAATGGATGATCAAGCAGCGGCAGAGCTTGCAAGAAGATCAAGGGGCACACCGAGGATTGCCAATCGGCTTTTACGGAGGGTCAGGGATTTCGCCCAGGTACGCGGTGATGGTACGATAACGGCCGAGCTTGCCGATTATGCGCTTGAATTAATGCAGGTCGACCGTTTAGGACTCGATCATATTGACCATAAATTACTTAAAGGGATCATTGAAAAATTCCGTGGCGGGCCCGTGGGTCTGGAAACGATTGCTGCAACGATTGGCGAAGAGGCACATACGATTGAAGATGTGTATGAACCATATCTGTTACAAGTCGGTTTTCTTCAGCGTACCCCAAGAGGCCGGATGGCAACACAGCTTGTTTATGAGCATTTCGGAATGGAGATGCCTGAATGATGAATATACCAAAGATGGTTATGATTCTCGGTGTGATTATATTCGTGATTGGTTTTGCGATGAAATATATTCATCTCGGCAGGCTGCCGGGAGATATTTTTCTGAAAAAGGGGAATACGACGTTTTACTTTCCCATCGTTACATCAATCATCGTCAGTGTTGTATTGTCCGCGATTTTTTATTTGATCGGCCGTTTTAAATAATGATTACAGCTTGATAGACACGTAAGGAAGTGGAACAGATGAAATTGGATATGTTTGATTTTCATTTACCGGAGGAACTAATTGCCCAAGTTCCTTTGGAGGATAGGGAAGCAAGTAGATTGATGGTGCTGGACAAAGAAACCGGCAAGCTTCAGCATGATGTATTCAGCCATATCACGGAATATATCAAACCGGGAGATTGCCTTGTGTTGAATGATACGAAGGTGCTTCCGGCCCGGCTATACGGCAGTAAAGAAGGAACGGGTGCAAAAATCGAAGTCTTGCTGCTTAAGCAAGAGCATGATGATGTATGGGAAACGCTTGTGAAGCCGGCCAAACGGATTAAAGAAGGCTCGACAATCGTTTTTGGCGATGGTAAGCTGAGTGCCGTCTGTACAGGTGTACTCGAGCATGGCGGCCGAATCCTTGAATTTAAATATGACGGCATATTTTATGAAATACTGGAGAAGCTTGGCGAAATGCCGTTACCTCCATACATCAAGGAACAACTCGACGACCAGGACCGCTATCAAACGGTATATGCGCGTGAACGGGGATCTGCAGCCGCACCTACCGCTGGCCTGCATTTTACGGAGGATTTGCTTGAGAAACTTAAAGGGATGGGTGTCCACATCGCCTTCATCACGCTGCATGTTGGGCTTGGTACATTCCGTCCGGTAAGTGTCGACAATATTGACAGCCACGAAATGCATTCGGAATTTTATCAAATGACGGAAGGCACAGCCAGATTACTGAATGATGTGAAAGAAAAAGGCGGGAAAATCATTACGGTCGGCACTACATCCACAAGGACATTGGAAACGATTGCGTCCCGCAATGATGGGGTTTTCAAGGAAGAGAATGGCTGGACGAGCATCTTCATTTATCCTGGTTATGAGTTCAAAGGGATCGATGCGATGATAACGAACTTCCATTTGCCCAAATCGACTTTAATCATGCTTATTTCTGCACTTGCAGGCAGGGAGCATGTCCTTCATGCCTATGAAACGGCTGTGGAAGAAAAATACAGATTCTTTAGTTTTGGAGATGCAATGTTAATTAAGTAATATAAGAGTGAGAAGCTCTTGAAGGGAGTTATTGCGTTGACTGCAATACGATATGAGTTAATCAAAACATGTAAACAGACAGGGGCACGGCTAGGCCGGGTCCATACGCCGCACGGTTCTTTTGAAACGCCGGCATTTATGCCGGTTGGAACGATGGCTACTGTCAAAACGATGTCCCCGGAAGATTTGAAACAAATGGGGGCAGGCATCATCCTGAGCAATACGTACCACCTATGGCTGCGTCCGGGGCATGAAATCATCAAGGAAGCTGGCGGATTGCATAAGTTCATGAACTGGGATCGGGCGATTTTGACCGACTCAGGCGGCTTTCAAGTCTTCAGTTTGAGCGAGTTCCGCAAAATTGAAGAAGAGGGTGTGCATTTCAGGAACCATCTGAATGGCGATAAATTATTTTTATCTCCGGAAAAAGCAATGGAAATACAAAATGCGCTTGGCTCCGATATTATGATGGCATTTGATGAATGTCCGCCATTTCCGGCGACTGAAGAGTATATGAAGAAGTCGGTTGAACGGACATCGCGCTGGGCGGAACGCTGTTTGAATGCACATGAGCGGCCAAATGACCAAGGGCTGTTCGGAATCGTTCAAGGCGGGGAGTTTGAAAATCTTCGCAAACAAAGTGCAAAAGACCTTGTCTCCCTTGACTTCCCGGGTTATGCTATTGGAGGACTATCCGTAGGGGAACCGAAGGATATCATGAACCGCGTTCTTGAGTTTACAAGTCCGCTGCTGCCAACTGACAAACCGCGTTACCTTATGGGGGTCGGTTCACCGGACTCATTGATCGATGGTGCACTCCGCGGTATCGATATGTTTGACTGTGTACTGCCGACGCGAATTGCGCGTAATGGTACGCTCATGACGAGCAATGGGCGGCTGGTTGTGAAAAATGCGAAGTATGCACGCGATTTCGGTCCAATCGATGAAAATTGCGATTGCCATGTTTGCAAGAATTATAGCCGGGCATATATCCGCCATTTGATTAAATGTGAAGAAACCTTTGGGATTCGTCTTACGACTTACCATAATCTTCATTTTCTGTTAAACTTGATGGAACAGGTCAGACAAGCTATTCGAGAAGATCGTCTTGGAGACTTTAGGGAAGAGTTTTTTGAGCAGTATGGTTTCAATGAACCAAATGCGAGAAACTTCTAATTCCATAAATATTTTAATGAACGAAAGGAGTGAATATACAAAATGGGTTCTTTAACACAAATACTTCCGTTGATTTTAATGTTCGTATTGTTCTATTTCTTATTGATCCGCCCGCAGCAAAAACGCCAAAAGGCTACGCGAAACATGCAAAGCAGCTTGAAAAAAGGTGATAAGGTTGCGACTATCGGCGGCATGCACGGAACAATCGATGCAATCGATGAACTGCAAATCGTCATTAAATCATCAGACGGTACAAAACTAACTTTTGACCGTGCTGCAATCCGTGAAATTACGGAAAGCGCACCGAATAAAGAAGCATCTCTATAAAACAAACGAAAACCGGGCCATGTGCCCGGTTTTTTGCTGTGTTTTTTAATCGGAGCGGGAGTCGGAACTCATGTTGACCCCAAGAACGCCACCCATCATGGCAGTAATCACAAAACAGCCATAGTATATCCATTGCTTGATGGTGAAAAGTGCATCGTGACCTAAATATTGAAAAAGGAACACGACCAACAGATAAAGCAGCCCAGTGCTTCCGCCCAAGAATAGTCCTTGCTTTTTCCCTTTGCCTCCTGATATGAATCCACCAATGAACAGCGATAAAAAGGACACGATCATGATCACGTATGTCAGGGATGATTCCGTCAGTGAAGTGAAACGAAGAAGGATGGAAACGATTAAACTAGCAATCATCGCTATGGCAAAGATGGAGCCTACGCCATAAATTACGGCGACACTCATTTTTTTAGTTTCGATGGGTATTCCTCCTTTTTAAAAGGCTGATACGTATAGCCTGTTTATGTGTTTGTACAAGCATATTCCCGATATCGAACCTTTAGACCAGGTTTAAGAAGCTTCCCGTAAAATTAGAAAAGATTATGGAGTAATTTTTCAGTTCCCAAGCCATGCTATGGATGAAGGAAGTGTTGTTGAAGTGGATATCTATCTAGGGATTATTTTTCGAACGACCGTAATCTATCTAGTCATCTGGTTCCTTTTTCGAATGATGGGTAAGCGGGAAGTTGGGGAACTGAGCGTTCTTGATTTAGTGGTATCCATCATGATAGGGGACATTGCTGTGCTATCCTTTGAAGATTTGGAAAAACCGTTTATCCGACAGACTATCCCAATGTTTGTCCTCGCGATCCTCCAAATTACATTGGCATTTGCCTCATTGAAAAGTGTCAAATTTCGCTATTTCATGGACGGTAAGCCACAGATCATCATTAATCAGGGGAAAATAGATGAAAAAGCGATGCGCAGACAACGATATAATTTTGATGACTTATTGACCCAACTTCGTGAACAAGGAATCATTGATATAAACGAAGTTCAATTTGCCATCCTTGAAACTTCAGGAAGGCTCTCAGTGATTAAAAAAAGCATCGAAGAAGGGTTGGAAAGTCAGGTGCCATTCCCGTTAATTGTCGACGGAGAGATACAGGAAGAAAATCTTGATAAAATTGGAAAAAACCATTTTTGGCTTCTGAATCAGTTAAAAGAACATGGAGAAACGAAGGTTAAAGAGATTTCAATTTGCGGGTACATAGATGGCCAATTTTACATCGACAAAAATGAAACGAAGAAATGAACCGAAGCCTTTGAATGCTTCGGTTCATTTTATTTCCAAGCGAATTTTGATAAAAAGCCGCCCACTACAGGAATCCTGATCAGATCCGCCTTTTTAATGCTGCCGGTCATGAGCAGGAAAAATGTGAATAGCAGGATAACGACCGTCACGGAAAGCAAAAGCCGTATGCCAAGAGGCTGTGAGGAGAGCGGGAATTGATAAAGATAATAACCGCCCCATCCGGAAATTAAAGCAAGGACCAAAGCTGACATATAGCTGCGAAAATGAAGCGTGAAAGGGACGACCTTCAGCACGGTTGAAAAATGCAGGAAGGTAACGAGCATCGTACCGACGGCTATCCCGATTGCGGCTCCCATGATCCCGAAACTTTCCTTTGACGCCAGCAGCCAGATCACACCGATTTTAAGGATGTTCCCAGCCAGGCTGTTGAACATTGCGGCCTTTGCAAGATCCAGTGCTTGCAGCATGGATTGCAGCGGATATTGAAAGTAATAAAGGATGAAAAAAGGTGCCAGGAATTTAATGAAAACAGCAGCATGCGAAGAGCCATACATGACTTGTAAAATCGGTTCGGCAAAGATGAACAGAATGACGATAGCTAAACAGCCTGTAATAAAGGTGATTTTCAGGGCCTGCTGAAGCCTGTGTTCAACGAGTGAAAAGTTTCCGGTCGTACGGGCTTCACTCACTGCCGGGACAAGTGCCGTCGCCAATGACGACGTAACGAAGGAAGGAAGCATGAGTAAAGGCAGGGCGTACCCTGTAAGCTCCCCATATTGACTGGTCGCTGCGGCCGCGGTGACTCCGGCGAGTGCCAAACTCTGGGCGACCACTATCGGTTCGAAAAACCACGAAACCGATCCAATCATCCTGCTTCCGGTGGAAGGAAGGGCAATTCCCATCAATTCGGTGAACGTTCCTTTTCCGGATTTGACATTCTTGAAAAAGCCCTTTCTGAACTTAAAATGTTTCTTTAATTTAAAGCTGGTCAATAAGTAGATGAGAGATACAAGCTCACCGATAATCGATGCG
This sequence comes from Bacillus sp. CFBP9009, assembly GCF_036541465.1. Classification (NCBI taxonomy): domain Bacteria; kingdom Bacillati; phylum Bacillota; class Bacilli; order Caryophanales; family Bacillaceae; genus Bacillus; species Bacillus sp. CFBP9009. Next base: position 810,615 of record NZ_JAZHFU010000001.1, read on the forward strand.
AACATCGCCCCGGCTGCAGCATATTCGATTCCATATGGCAAAAAGGCCTTCGTCAGAACGGCTATGAAAGTGATTCGGGCCACCTGTTCGATAACTTGTGAGAATGCGAAGGGCTTCATATTTTGCTTGCCTTGGAAATAACCGCGCAGTACGGAAGATATGGCGATGATCGGTACGATAGGGGCAATCGCCATGAGCGGCCATACCGTCCGTTCGTCAGTGAATAGGTATTCTGAGAGAGCCGGCGCGAAAAGCAGCATCGCAGGAGTGAAAATCATCGATAGAGTAAAGGTGCAAGCCAAAGAGACGACTAGGATTTTCTTGATTTTCCGTTCATCACCTCTGGCATTGGCCTCAGCCACGTATTTCGAAATGGCGATTGGCAGGCCTAACTGGGTTATGTTCACGACGAGAAAGAGGGTCGGTAAAGCCATCATATATAAACCAACGCCTTCTTCGCCGATGAAGCGGGCGATGACAATGCGGTTAATGAAACCAAGAACCCTTGTAATCAGGCTTGCGATTAATAAAATCAGCGTCCCTTTTAAAAATTTGGACATTGAACTCCCTCCCTGCCTTCTCAAAAAAGCGGTTATGCTATACAATTATCTATATGCTTGTACTTGGACAAAGCATGACAAAAGTGTTTGTTTGCGTTCTAACAAATGATAAGAAACCCTTCTAAGAAAATGCGCATTCATTTGAGAATCATTTTTACTGGAGGCAAAGTGATGGCAAAAAAGAATCATCCCTATCAAAGGTATTATCTAAAGGTGCGTCCATTCTTGAAGAGCAAGCGTGAGGAATTCCAAATGGTCGGATTGAATGCCGTAACAGAGGAAGACATATGGGGAACCTTAACCAAAAATAAATGGAAGCGTCCGCAGGAAAACATTCACATACATGAACTTGTCGCAGATATCGTGACATTTTCGAGCAATCAGTTCATGACCTTCCAAATGGTCGAAGCTTATAAATCACCAAACCTATTTGAGCCGCTTTCTGAAGAGGAACTGAAGGAACTTTTGAAAGAATGACGCAAAGATATACTTAAATTGACAGCTGTTTGTATTTGACTCATAATAGATATGGTTATGCTTTTTTTTGGAAAAGTATGGAAAGCTGTGTCTTTTTTCTTAAGAAGCAAAGGGAATGCAGTTATCATATAAACAAAAAATGACAGTTTTTTTAACTTCAGGAACAGGCGTATTATAGAAAGGGGCCTACTACATAATGGTAAAAAGAAGCAGGATCGTTGCGTTTTTTCTAATCGTACTTTTGATTTTCGCAGCGATGGGGACGACTTCAAAAGGAATCCTAAAGGATATCAAGCTGGGTCTTGATCTTCAAGGCGGTTTTGAAGTGTTATATGAAGTAAAACCGCTGTCTGGGGAGAAGATCACCCCGGATGTTTTACGGGCTACAGTAAGCTCGCTTGAGCGGCGTGTCAATGTTTTGGGTGTTAGCGAGCCTAACATTCAAATCGAAGGGAAAGACCGGATCCGCGTTCAATTGGCTGGGGTCAAAGACCAAAACAACGCTCGGGAAATCCTCTCGACACAAGCTAAATTATCCTTCCGTGACTACAACGATAAGGAAATGATGACCGGGGCCGACCTGAAAGAAGGCGGCGCGAAACAAACGTTCCAAGATAATCAACCGGTTGTTGAAGTCACATTGAAAGATGTGGATAAATTTAAGGACATCACTCAAAAAATATCCGCGATGGAAAGTCCTACTAATGTACTTGCAATCTGGCTGGATTTTGAGGAAGGAAAAGATTCCATCAAAGATACTTCTTCACAAGACAATATGATTTCAGCTCCAGCTGTCAGTGAAGTTTTTAATACGAAGAAGGTGTATATTACCGGTCAATTCACGGTGGAAGAAGCGAAAGAGCTTGCAGCCCTTCTGAATGCAGGTGCCCTGCCTGTGGATTTAACAGAAAAGTACTCCACTTCTGTAGGTGCCCAATTTGGTGCAGGTGCACTGAATGATACCATTTTTGCAGGAATCATCGGAATTGCACTTGTTTTTATCTTCATGCTTGTGTATTACCGCTTCCCGGGATTCATTGCAGTCGTTACTTTAAGCATATACATTTTCTTGACTCTATTAGTGTTTGATTGGATGAATGCGGTCCTTACGCTGCCTGGTATTGCGGCATTGGTACTCGGGGTCGGGATGGCTGTCGATGCCAATATCATAACCTATGAGCGAATCAGGGATGAATTGAAACTTGGTAGATCCGTTAAGGCGGCTTATAAAGAAGGTACTAAGAATTCACTTGCTACAATCACGGATGCCAACTTAACGACCCTGCTGGCTGCGGCCGTACTGTTCTATTATGGAACAAGCTCGGTTAAAGGGTTTGCCACCACTTTGATCATTTCGATTTTAATGAGTTTCATTACAGCCGTTTATGGTACACGCCTCTTCATGAGCCTGTGGGTGAATAGCGGGTTCCTCGACAAACGTACAGGATGGTTTGGCGTGAAGAAGAAGCACATTCACGATTTATCCGAGAAAATGGATTTAATGTCATTGCCAACACGCTTTGATAAAATCGATTTCGTCAAACATCGGAAAGTTTTTTATGGCATTTCAATCGGTGTCACCATTATCGGGATCATATTCCTGCTCGTCTTTAGATTGAATCTCGGGATTGATTTCACGAGCGGCACCCGAATTGAGATTGCATCCAAAGACGTCTTGACGACACAGCAAGTCAAAACCGAAATGGAAAAGGTCGGTATCGACGAAGAGGATATCAAGGATGTCAGGCTCGCTGGACAAGACAATAAAAATGCTGTCGTTCGGACTGTCGGTGTCCTCGATAAACAGGAAATCGCTGAATTGAAGGACCATTTCAAGAAGGATTACGGAGCAGAACCGAATGTCAGCACCGTATCACCGACTGTAGGGAAAGAGCTTGCGAAAAATGCCATGTTTGCGTTAGCGATTGCATCAATCGGAATCATATTGTATGTATCGATACGATTTGAATGGCGAATGGCTGTACCTGCCGTTGTCGCGCTTATACATGATGCATTCTTCATCATCACGATTTTTAGCTTACTCCGGCTCGAAGTGGATATCACCTTCATTGCTGCGGTTCTGACGATAGTCGGTTATTCGATCAATGATACGATCGTAACATTTGACCGTATTCGTGAAAACCTACGCTTCAGCCGTAAAATCAAAACCGTCGAAGAGCTTGAGAACATTGTGAACATCAGTATCAGGCAAACTTTGACGAGATCCATTAACACGGTTATGACCGTTCTCATTACGGTCATCGCATTGATGATCTTCGGTAGTGAAGCTATTCGAAACTTCTCCATTGCCTTGTTTATCGGTTTGATATGCGGCGTGTATTCATCGCTATTGATCGCTTCCCAATTCTGGCTTGATTTAAAAATCAGGGAATTGAAGAAGAAAGGTCCGCTGAATACCGCAAAAGAAAAGAAACAAAGTCTTGAAGGACAAGTTTAATAGGTGAGAGGGGGCTGGCATGATGCCAGCCTTCTTTTTGTTAAACTAAGTTTATTGGATAGGGAATTACAGCCATTTATGAGTTTAAAATAAAATTGAAACTGGTATATTCGTTTTGTATAATGAGTAGGTTGAGGGGTGAATAAATGTTAAAGCCAAAAACACGGTGGAACTTGCAATCTGCCGATGAAAACAAAGTTGCTGTACTAGCTGAAGAGCTTCATATCACACCTTTGGTTGCAGCCCTGCTTGTGAATCGAGGCCTGGATACAATTGAAAGTGCCCGATCGTTTTTATTTGTAAAAAATCAAACTTTTCATGATCCATTTTTATTGAAGGATATGGATAAAGCAGTATATAGAATAAGAGAAGCCATTCAAAATGGGGAAAAAATACGTATCTTCGGTGATTATGATGCGGATGGCGTGACATCGACCACAGTGATGATGACGGCGCTGATGAAATTGGGGGCCAATGTTGATTTTTATATCCCGAATCGGTTTACAGAGGGATATGGTCCGAATCCGATGGCGTTCCGCCTTGCAGCTGAGCAAGGGGTGAAGGTATTAATAACCGTCGATACCGGAATTTCTGCAATCGATGAAGCGAAACTTGCCGGCGAGCTTGGCATGGATTATATATTGACCGACCACCACGAACCGGGGCCGGAACTGCCTGAGGCATTGGCAATCATCCATCCTAAACTTGATGACAGTTCCTATCCATTTAAAGACCTTGCCGGAGTAGGGGTCGCATTTAAGCTTGCACACGCCTTGCTTGGGGAATTGCCTGAGGATCTGCTTGAAATAGCGGCAATCGGCACGATAGCGGATTTAATGCCTTTGCAAGGGGAAAACCGCCTCATTGCTGCGAAAGGCATCGAGCAGTTACGTTTGACTCGCCGCCCGGGACTTGTTGCGTTAATGAAAGTGGCGAATGTTCAGCAGGAAGCATTGAATGAAGAATCAATCGGCTTTGCGATGGCACCGAGGATCAATGCTGTCGGGCGCCTTGGAGATGCCGATCCCGCTGTCGATTTATTAATGTCCGCAAGCCTGGAAGAAGCCGTGGAACTTGCGAATGAAATCAATGATATCAATAAAGAGCGGCAGGAAATGGTTGCAGCAATGGCGGCGGAAGCGATTGCTGAGGTAGAGGAAAACTTCCCGCCGGAGTCCAATGGCGTGCTCATCATCGGAAGGGAAGGCTGGAACGCAGGAGTCGTGGGGATTGTGGCCTCAAAACTTGTTGAACGCTTTTACCGGCCCACGATTGTATTGAGCTATGACCGGGAAAAGGGATACGCGAAAGGTTCTGCTCGGAGCATCGCGGGTTTCGATCTTTTTCAAAGTCTTTCCGCCTGCCGTGAACTGCTGCCTCATTTCGGTGGACATCCGATGGCTGCTGGAATGACATTGAAAATTGAAGATGTCCAGGAGCTCAGGGACCGTATGAATTTGATTGCGAAGGAACAACTGAACGAAGAGGACTTTACACCGATTACAAACTTGGACGGGGCTACGACTTTAGCTGAAGTTTCCATTCAAACGATTCAGGAAATGAGCTTGCTGGCGCCATTTGGGGTAACGAATCCCAAGCCGAAGATATTGATAGATTCCGTACAGCTTTCAAGTGTCCGCAAAATAGGTGCCAACCAAAATCACTTGAAGGTCCAGCTGGAAGATGGTGAAAATCACAAACTTGACGGTGTGGGCTTCGGTCTTGGTCATTTTGTCGATGAAATAGCTCCGCACGCTGAGGTCTCGGTTATTGGTGAGCTTTCCATCAATGAGTGGAATAATATGAAAAAGCCCCAGATCTTTGTCCAGGATGTCTCGGTAAACCATTGGCAGTTATTCGACTACCGCGGCAAGGGACAGGCAGAGAAGTGGCTTGCCGACATTCCTGCACAAAACCGGAAGATCGTCATTTTCTCGGAAGATATTTATAGCAGATATCCATTTTTACAAAATCATCCGGATCTCGTTATTATCAAGAATCAACTGAATGCAGAGCAGCTCGACTGCTTCGAAGGTCATTTGGTATTTATGGACATGCCGCCGTCAAGGGAATATTTGAAACGAGTGATTGCCGATAAACACCCTTCGCGTATCTACGCTCACTTTTCCCATGAACAGGACCATTTCCTAAGTACGATGCCAACAAGAGATCATTTTAAATGGTTTTATGCCTTCCTTGCCAAAAAGGGGCCGCTCGATGTGAAAAGATATGGTGATGACCTAGCCAAGTATCGCGGCTGGTCAAGAGATACGGTGGATTTCATTTCTAAGGTGTTTTTTGAGCTTGATTTTGTTACAATAGAGAATGGGTTAATTATGCTCACAACCAATGCGAAAAAACGCGATCTCAGTGAATCTGAATCGTATACAAGAAAGAAAGAGCAATTTGAGCTTGAACAAGAGCTTGTTTATTCTTCCTATCAGCAATTATTCGATTGGTTCAATCATTATTTAGTTCATGAGGCAACAGACCTTGAGGAGGAAACAAAGCAATGGATTTAAAGCAATATGTAACAATTGTGCAAGACTGGCCAAAATCGGGTATTGTCTTCAAAGATATTACAACATTAATGGATAACGGTGCAGCTTATAAATACGCAACAGACCAAATCGTCGAGTACGCTCGCGATAAGAATATCGACTTGGTGGTCGGGCCGGAAGCGCGCGGATTCATTATCGGATGTCCAGTCGCATACTCATTGGAAGTGGGCTTTGCGCCAGTGAGAAAAGAAGGAAAACTTCCACGTGAAACGATAAAAGTCGAATATGGATTAGAATATGGCAAGGATGTATTGACAATCCATAAAGATGCCATTAAACCGGGACAGCGTGTACTGATTACGGACGATTTACTTGCTACCGGGGGAACAATCGAAGCGACGATCAAATTGGTTGAACAGCTTGGCGGAATTGTAGCCGGGATTGCATTCCTTATTGAATTGACTGACTTGGATGGTAAAGATAAATTAGACGGCTATGATGTCTTGACATTAATGAGCTTTTAATAAAGAAGAGCACTCTGACCAGGGTGCTCTTTCTGTTTTTACCTGTTTTTTCTGGGATTTTGTCGAATTTCCAGTGAAAAAATGTAGTATTCTTTATAAAATACTCGTTTAACTCTTTACATCCTTGCCTTTTTTTTCGATAATAGTAATAATAAAGAGTTTTTCTGCTAATAAGTTTATTTGCACTTTTATCCGTTTAAGCGGATTTATTTTTTTTCGCAAAAATTGTCACGTTTTGCAGAATAAAGGGAAGTGCTACCAATCATACTCAATCCGGATCATATCCGGTGGCAGTTAAAGTGGGGTTAAGGTGATTAAATGGCTAATGATCAAATATTGACTGCCGAGCAGGTTGTAGAACGGGCCAGCTTATATCTTCAGCCGGAAGAAGCTGAATTTATTCATAGAGCGTTTAAATATGCAGAGTATGCTCACCGAGAACAATTCCGTAAATCGGGAGAGCCGTATATTATTCATCCGATTCAAGTGGCGGGCATTCTGGCTGAACTTGAAATGGACCCTGCAACCATTGCGGCAGGTTTTTTACATGATGTTGTTGAAGACACGGAGATCACTCTGAAGGATATTGAAGAAAATTTCAGTCCTGAAGTCGCCATGCTTGTGGATGGCGTCACAAAGTTAGGGAAAATCAAGTATAAATCACAGCAGGAGCAACAGGCGGAAAACCATCGGAAAATGTTTGTGGCGATGGCCCAGGATATACGGGTCATCTTGATCAAGCTTGCGGACAGACTTCATAATATGCGGACATTGAAGCATCTGCCGCAGGAAAAGCAGAGAAGGATATCGAACGAGACGTTGGAAATTTTCGCACCGCTTGCTCATCGTCTTGGTATCAGTACAATTAAATGGGAACTTGAAGATACTGCACTAAGGTATTTGAATCCTCAGCAGTATTACCGAATCGTCAACCTGATGAAGAAAAAGCGTGCAGAACGTGAAAAGTATCTGGAAGAAGTCATTGATGAAGTGCGTAAAAACGTTGAGGAAGTCAATATTAAGGCTGACCTTTCCGGCAGACCGAAACATATATACAGCATTTATCGTAAAATGGCTTTGCAGAATAAGCAGTTCAGCGAAATTTATGATTTGCTTGCCGTTCGTATCGTCGTCAATAGCATAAAGGATTGCTATGCCGTTTTAGGGATCATCCATACATGCTGGAAACCGATGCCAGGCCGATTCAAAGATTATATTGCGATGCCCAAGCCGAATATGTATCAATCGCTCCATACGACGGTGATCGGACCGAAAGGCGACCCGCTTGAAGTGCAGATCCGTACTTCCGATATGCATCGCATTGCCGAGTTCGGGGTTGCCGCGCATTGGGCTTATAAAGAAGGAAAAGATGTCGGCGAACAGCCTTCACTGGAAGAAAAATTGACATGGTTCCGGGAAATCCTTGAATTCCAGGATGATGCGACTAATGCAGAAGAATTCATGGAATCCCTTAAAATAGATCTTTTTTCTGATATGGTATTCATTTTTACACCAAAAGGCGATGTCATCGAACTGCCATCAGGATCCAACCCGATAGATTTCGCTTACCGGATTCACTCGGAAATCGGAAACAAAACGATTGGTGCCAAAGTGAATGGGAAAATGGTGCCGCTGGATTATAAACTGAAAACTGGCGACATCATAGAAATCTTAACTTCTAAGCATTCATATGGTCCAAGTCAAGATTGGCTTAAACTAACGCAAACATCTCAGGCGAAAAACAAGATCCGCCAATTTTTCAAGAAGCAGCGCCGGGAAGAAAATATCGAAAAAGGCAAAGAGCTTGTTGAAAAGGAAATCAAGGATATGGAGTTCGACCTGAAGGAAATCCTGACGGCCGATAATATCAGGCGTGTTGCAGATAAATTCAACTTCCTGAATGAAGAAGATATGTATGCAGCAGTCGGATATAATGGAATCACTGCCCTTCAGGTAGCTAACCGCCTTACCGAAAAATGGCGTAAGCAGAAAATGGTCGAGCAAGAAGCGGATATTTCTGAAGCGGTTGCCGACCTGAAAACCTTCTCCAATACATCGAAAAAACGTGACTCAGGTGTACAGGTACCGGGGATTGATAACCTGCTTATCCGTTTATCGCGCTGTTGCAACCCAGTTCCAGGGGACGAAATCGTTGGTTATATAACCAAAGGCCGTGGAGTTTCAGTTCACAGACAGGACTGCCCGAACTTGGATAGCGGGGATGCCGACCATCGCCTTGTACCGGTTGAATGGGAAAGTACGATTAATGAACGCAAGGAATACATCGTTGAAATTGAAATCAGCGGCTATGACCGTCGCGGCTTATTAAACGAAGTGCTGCAAGCCGTCAATGAAACCAAGACCAACATTTCGGCGGTCTCAGGTAAATCCGACAGGAATAAGGTGGCGACCATTCACATGTCGATCTATATCCATAACATTGCCCATTTACAAAAGGTCGTCGACCGTATCAAACAAATTTCAGATGTTTATTCCGTTAGAAGGATCATGAACTAAGGAGTTTTTATTGCCATGCGTGTTGTTTTACAACGTTCCAAAGCGGCAAAAGTCGTTGTCGCAGACCAAATCATCGGGCAAATCGACAGCGGGCTCGTCCTGTTGGTTGGTGTCACCCATGGGGATACCATCGATGACGCCGCCTATTTGGCCGATAAGATTGTAAATCTCAGAATATTTGAAGATGAATATGAAAAGATGAACCATTCACTCTTGGATGTGGGAGGTTCGATTTTATCAGTTTCACAATTCACCTTATACGGCGATAGCCGCAAAGGCCGTCGACCGAACTTCATGGACGCCGCCCGTCCTGAAGAGGCGAATGAAATATATGAAGCATTTAACGAAGAACTCCGTAAGAAAGGCGTCCATACGGAAACCGGTCAATTTGGTGCCATGATGGATGTTCAGCTTACTAATGACGGTCCCGTTACACTAATACTTGAAAGCAAAAAATAACCTGCTGCGGCAGGTTTTTTTGTAGAAAAGCCAGCTTCGATGCGAAGCTGGCTTTTCTAATTCTTATTTAAAATACCGCGCCAATCCATTATAGATGGCAGATGTGATTTTTTCTTGATACTCATTCGATGTTAACGTCAATTCTTCCACTGGATTGCTTAAATAACCTAGTTCAATAAGTGTAGCTACCCGTTTATTTTCGCGGGTAACATGAAAATTCCCGTAACGTGATCCGCGATTGGGCACCTGCATGGTTGAACCGAGTGAATTGGCCAGAGTAGCCGCCAATGCACGCTGGTAGTCATGATAGTAGTATGTGGTTATCCCGCTGGTGATCTGGTCCTTGGTGCTATCATAATGAAGGCTGATGAAAGCATCCGCGTTATGTATATGAGAAGTGCTGACCCGGGAAGGGAGTGGAACATAGGTATTTCCGCTTCTGGTCAGGATCACTTTAGCTCCTGCCGCCTGAAGTTTGTCCCGCAGCAGCTCTGCCGTACGAATCGTCAGGTTTTTCTCAAGTGTTCCACCGACGCCTATTGTACCGCTATCCCTGCCGCCATGGCCGGGATCGATCACAATGGTTTTATCCTTTAAGTACTTTTCAACGCTAGGTCGTTGGATCTGCTCGGAATTCCCTTCGATCGTCACGATCCATCCGGCCACATAAGCCGTTTTTCCGCTCTTCAGTTTAATGGAATACCAGTCGCCTTCCATACCTGATGCGGAGAACGTTTCACCTGCATTGGCCTGCTCGACAATCTTCGAGTTGCCATCAGGCTCGCTTCTAAGGATCGTACCATCATGAATGATGGTAATCTTGTTTCCTTTTACATCAACCTTTTTTTCCTTCACCGTTTGTTCAACATTCTCTTTTTCCAAATACCAACTCACGACCCAGCCCTTTTTCGAACCGGAGAGCTTGATCTGTGTCATATTTCCCTTTGTTTGCAGCACGGCGTACGTCTCATCCTTGTTCACCGAACCGATGACCTTGCTTGAGAGAGAGGCTTCTTTCCTGACATTTAAACCCGCAGCGGTCACCCTTGCAGTGGCGCCTGCCGGATCATTTTTCATGTCTTCTTTACCTTCGCTTACCTGTATGTAAGTTTCAGCTACCCAACCGCGGACTCCTTGGAAATCTATTTCAGCCCATTCATTTTCAACCCTGTAAACGGTCACTGCCGTATTTTTATTCAGCTTTCCTAGCGAAGCACTGCTTGTCGATGGTTCCGAACGGACATTGAGCCGGTCCACCAAAGTTACTCCGGTTTTTACGGATTGATTCGTTTCTTTTTCCTTAGTTGAATCTTTCTTCGCTGCATTTCCTGATGCGGCGGGGAGATTAAGGTAGTCAGAAGAGACCCACCCTTCGATATCCGCCGTTTTGATTTTTATCCAATTTTCATTTTTTTCAATGATGTCAACAGCTGTACCTTTACTCAAGGACCCAACCGTTTGAAATGTAGTGCCTGGACCTGTACGGACGCGGACCGAGCTGCCTGATATCACACCTTGTCCGGATTCCTTTTTGACCTGATCGGTATCAGACCCCGTTTGTCTCTCCACTAGCCAATTGGCAACCCAACCCGTTTTGCCGGCGCCAATCCGGATTTCGATCCAGTCGCCATCTTCATTCAGGATGGGATACGATTCCCCTTTTGCCAGTTTTTTTACGATAGGGAAACTGAGACCTGCACCTTCACGGACATTGACCACTTGGGTCGTCACGATATTTTCCCCTTCATCTTTTCCAAAAGCGTGATTGACGGGGAAAATCACTGAGAATATCAGCATAAGTGCCAGGCCGAATAAACCTGATTTCTTCTTCATAAGTTGTCTCTCCCTTTTATGTCTATATGTATGTATTCTCGTTCAATGAAAATTTCCCTCTTTCCCTGTGCAAAAAACATTTTTTTTAGGAAAGAATAGAGCTTATATAACTCTAGGAGGGAAACCACATGAAATTCAGCGAAAAAGATCAAACGAGCTTAAGCGGAGGGAATCAAGTATTGGGTGTCGATTTTCACGATTTCATCCAAAAGGAACAAAGCGCAAACCTTGTTGAGATGGCATCTGAATTCGGAGTCAATGTCCGGACAATCAAAAATCTGAAAAAACGTTTGAACCAATAAAATGCGACAAAATCCTCAGTCTGCCTTGACATTTGATGTTAACGTCCGTATGATTATAAAATATCAGACTTATTACTGCAATAACCAATGATGGAGAAGAGTAATTAAGAAACACATGAAAAGAGAGGAAATGCCGAGGCTGAAAGCATTCCACATGATGACTTAATGAAAGAACCCTCCGTAGGCTTCACTCCGAACGGATTCACTTAATAGGAGATGAACGTAAAACAGGCGTTAACTGTTTTTGAGCGGGGGCACTTTTTTTGTGCTTCAACTAGGGTGGCACCACGGGATATCCAAACTCTCGTCCCTTGTAACATATAAGTTACAAGGGGCGGGAGTTTTTTGTTTGGAAAAAATCAGTATAGCGCCGTATCAGAAAGGGCGCCTTGCTTTAAAGGAGGAAACACAAATGTCTATTCAGATTCCTAGAGGTACCCAGGATTTATTGCCTGGCCAAACGGAAATTTGGCAGTATATCGAAAACACGGCGCGTGAGATCTGTCACCGTTATCAATATAAAGAAATCCGCACTCCGATTTTTGAGCACACGGAATTATTTTTACGTGGTGTAGGGGATACAACCGATATCGTCCAAAAAGAGATGTATTCATTTCAAGATCGCGGTGAAAGGAACTTAACCCTTCGTCCGGAAGGCACCGCGTCTGTTGTACGGTCTTATATCGAGAACAAAATGTTCGGGTGGGCCAATCAACCGGTCAAGCTTTATTATATCGGACCGATGTTCCGATACGAACGTCCGCAAGCAGGCCGATTCCGCCAGTTCGTTCAATTCGGCATCGAAGCTTTAGGAAGTAAGGATCCAGGAATCGATGCAGAGGTTCTGTCACTTGCGATGAACCTGTACAAGGAACTTGGTTTGAAAAAGCTGAAACTTGTGATCAACAGCCTTGGTGATAAGGAAAGCCGGACAGCGCATCGCAATGCGTTAATCAAACATTTCGAACCCCGCATCGGCGAGTTTTGCGGCGATTGTCAAAACCGTCTCGAAAAGAATCCTTTGCGTATCCTGGATTGCAAAAAGGATCACGGTCATGAATTGATGAACACGGCTCCATCCATCATTGAATATTTAAATGATGAATCCCGTATTTATTTTGAAAAGGTGAAACAGCATTTAACCGATTTGGAAATTGATTTCGTCGAAGATCCGACTCTAGTGCGCGGCTTGGATTACTATAATCATACCGCATTTGAAATTATGAGTGATGCAGAAGGCTTTGGCGCCATCACTACACTTTGCGGAGGCGGCCGTTATAACGGGCTAGCTGAAGAACTTGGCGGACCGGAAACACCCGGAATCGGCTTTGCACTTAGCATTGAACGCCTGATTGCAGCCCTCCAAGCAGAAAACATCGAGCTTCCGATCAAAAAGGGAATTGACTGCTATCTTGTTTCATTGGGTGAAACAGCCAAGGATTATACCGTCAAACTTGCCCATCAATTGCGGAATGCCGGTTTTACCGTCGAAAAAGACTATCAAGACCGTAAAGTGAAAGCACAATTCAAATCAGCCGACCGCCTCGAAGCAAGATATGTGGCGACACTCGGGGATGATGAATTGGCAAATAATAAAATCAATGTGAAGTTCATGGAAACCGGTGAACAAGTCCAGATGGATCTTGCTACATTCGTTGAACAATTCAAAAAGCTACAGGCTTAAGGGGGAAATACCATGTTTGGCAGAACATACTTCAATGGTGAAGTGACAGAAGCAGCTATTGGTGAAAAAGTAACATTAAAAGGATGGGTACAAAAACGCAGGGATTTGGGCGGTGTCATCTTTATCGACCTACGTGACAGAAGCGGAGTCGTCCAAGTCGTTTTCAATCCGGACATTTCGGCAGACGCGCTGGCTACAGCCGAAAAAATCCGTAATGAATACGTCCTTGATATCCAAGGGACAGTCATCAAACGTGATGAAGCCAACTTCAACCCGAACGTAACAACAGGGACCGTCGAAGTTCAAGCCGAAAACGTTACAATTTTAAACGAAGCAAAGACCCCTCCATTCATCATTGATGAAAGAACGGATGTATCAGAAGACATCCGCTTGAAATATCGTTATTTGGACCTCCGTCGTCCGGCGATGTTCGAAACGTTGAAAATGCGTAACCAAACAACAAAAGCGATCCGTGATTACTTGGACGGTGAAGGCTTCCTTGATATCGAAACACCTATCTTAACAAAAAGTACACCTGAAGGAGCACGTGACTATTTAGTGCCTAGCCGTGTGCACGAAGGGGAGTTTTATGCACTTCCGCAGTCACCGCAAATCTTCAAGCAGCTATTGATGGTATCAGGTTTCGAACGTTATTATCAAATTGCCCGCTGTTTCCGTGATGAAGACTTACGTGCTGACAGACAGCCTGAATTCACGCAAATCGATATCGAAACAAGCTTCATGAGCCAAGAAGATATCATCAGCACAGCAGAAAACATGATGGCCAAAGTGATGAAAGACGTAAAAGGACTGGACGTAACACTGCCATTCCCTAGAATGACCTACAATGAAGCGATGAGCCGTTACGGATCCGACAAACCGGATACACGCTTCGGAATGGAACTTAAAGATGTTTCCGAAATCGTCAAAGAAAGTGATTTCAAAGTGTTCACAGGTGCTGTTGCAAACGGCGGACAAGTTAAGGCGATCGTCGTTAAGGACGGAAATGCGGATTATTCCCGTAAAGACATTGATGGATTGGCTGAATTTGCAGCGATTTACGGTGCAAAAGGCCTTGCATGGCTGAAAGTTGAAGAAGACGGCGTAAAAGGGCCGATCGCCAAATTCTTCGCTGAAGATCAAGAGCAATTAGTATCTGTATTGGAAGCCGAAGTGGGCGATTTAATCTTATTCGTGGCGGATAAGAAAGGCATAGTCGCTGATGCACTTGGAGCACTACGCATCAAGCTTGGGAAAGAAAGAGGCTTGATCGATCAAAGCAAATTCAACTTCCTATGGGTGACCGACTGGCCATTACTTGAATATGACGAAGAAGAAGGACGCTACTATGCAGCACACCATCCATTCACAATGCCATTCCGTGAAGACATGGACAAATTGGAGTCAGACCCAGCAAGCGTCCGTGCCCAAGCATATGACCTTGTACTGAACGGCTACGAACTTGGCGGTGGATCACTGCGGATATTCGAACGGGACGTACAGGAAAAAATGTTCAAAGTACTTGGATTTTCCGAAGAAGAAGCAAACGCGCAGTTCGGCTTCCTAATGGATGCATTCGAATACGGAACGCCTCCACACGGCGGAATCGCCCTTGGACTGGATCGCATGGTCATGCTGCTCGCAGGCCGCACGAACCTTCGCGACACCATCGCGTTCCCGAAAACTGCAAGCGCAAGCGACCTGCTCGTTGACGCACCGAGTACTGTAAGTGACAAGCAATTGGCCGAACTTAACCTAAGACTTGCAGCACTTAAAAAATAATTCATTTGGGAAAAATATGAAAAAATACCTAGGTGTTTTTTCTTGAAACAGAGTTAAGCATTATGATATGATATTTCCAATAAGTAAGAGTCCTGATGTGTTCGTTCTTTAACCTATAAGTTTTGACCGAACACTTATAGTTACCGGGAGCACTAGTTTCCTGGCCGCGTAAAAGCCTCCCTCGAAGAGGACTTACAAACGCGAGGAACCGAGCACCCACCTGCGGAGAGCGGGTTCAAAACAAAGGCGTAAACGGCACAATTGGGACTCTTACACCTTACAAAGCAACTCATGTTAAATAACATGGGTTTTTTTGTGCGTTAAAATAGTGAAATTACGGGAGAATGGCGAGAATGCACGAGTAAATGGCGGAAATTGACGAGTAAATGGTGCAAACTCACGAGTAAATGGCGTAAATTCACGAGTAAAAGGCGAGAATGCACGAGTAAATGGCGAGAATTCACGAGTAAATAGCGCGAACTCACGAGTAAATGGTGAGAACTCACGAGTAAAAGGTGAGAATTCACGAGTAAAACGTGCAAACTCACGAGTAAAACGTAAATTCACGAGTAAATAGTGTGAATTCACGAGTAAAAGGTGCAAACTCACGAGTAAAACGTAAATTCACGAGTAAATAGTGTGAATTCACGAGTAAATGGCGCAAATTCACGAGTAAATGGCGAGAATTCACGAGTAAAACGTAAATTCACGAGTAAATAGTGAGAATTCACGAGTAAATAGCGCGAACCCACGAGTAAATAGCGGAAACTCACGAGTAAATGTCGGTAACTCACGAGTAAAACGTAAATTCACGAGTAAATGGTGTGAATTCACGAGTAAAAGGCGAGAATTCACGAGTAAATGTCGGAAACTCACGAGTAAAACGTAAATTCACGAGTAAATAGTGTGAATTGACGAGTAAATGGCGAGAATTCACGAGTAAATAGCGCGAATTCACGAGTAAAAGGTGCAAACTCACGAGTAAAACGTAAATTCACGAGTAAATAGTGTGAATTCACGAGTAAATGGCGCAAATTCACGAGTAAATGGTGCGAATTAACGAGTAAATAGCGGAAACTCACGAGTAAATGGTCAAAACCCACGAGTAAATGACGATAACTTCCGACTGAGCTACAAATCTCATGAATTAAACCGAGCAAACTCAAGGTAAACACCAGATTCAGTATTCTAGCAGGAAAAAAGGGCATTAACAAAGAAGCTAAAGGAGAAGGAGTTGATATATATATATGCTAAAACCGTGTGAAAGGCCTATGAAGATGCTCAAACTGGAGGCATTAAGCAGGAGGCTATCAGCAAATCATCCAAAACAGGAAAGAATAAGGAACGATTACCGGAAAATCCGTACAGGATTTAACGGGGAGCGGAGTATCGGAAAAGAACTGAAAAATCTTCCGAAAGAATATCGAGTATTTCATGATTTGAGGTTAGGCTACAACGGGAGCCGTTATTTTCAAATGGATTTCCTAATAATCACCCGGAATTACGGCATCATCATCGAAGTAAAAAACTTTGCGGGAACGCTCTATTTTGACCGCACCTATCCCCAATTGATTCGGACAAAAGATGGACAGGAACAAGCTTATCTAGATCCGCTGATCCAGGTTGACGTGCAAAAATCCCGATTTAATGATTGGCTTACTTTTCACAAATTTCCCTCGCTGCCGATTGAAACGCTCATTGCCAATGCAAACTCGAATACCATCATCCGGACTACCCCAGGTTTTACCCCCATTTTCAAAAAATCACGGGGAAAGAAACCCTGATCTCCAAAATTCATACCCTCGATGAAAAGTATTCTTCTAAGCAATTAACCCAAAGGCAGAGCAATAGACTTTCGAACACGATTCTGCAAAAAAACACTCCGAATAATCCTGATATCCTCGAATTGTATCAAATCTATGAGCAAGATCTGCTCAAAAGCGTTCAATGTCCAGAATGCTCTGCTCTCCATATGCAATATCACTGGGGCAAATGGTCTTGCAGTCACTGTTCTTACGCCTCCAAAGATGCCCACATTAAAACTCTTCGTGATTTTGCTCTCCTCATAAAACCCAATATTACGAATAAACAAGCACGGCTCTTTTCACAAATAGATTCAATTGATATCATGCAGCGGATGTTGTCTGCACTGGAATTGCCGTATTCGGGGCAATTTAAAAATAGAGCTTATAGACTTGATGGGTTAATTCACGAGGAAACGGCGCAAACTCACGAGTAAATGGCGCAAACTCACGAGTAAACGAGCCAATTTCACGAGTAAATGGCGCAAACTCACGAGTAAAGAGCTCAAACTCACGAGTAAAGAGCCCAAACTCACGAGTAAACGACCCAAACTTACGAGTAAACACCCAGTCTAACGAAAAAAACCCAAAAACCTCGAATAAACTTCAAATCTTCCCATTTAAGTAACATTCCGCAATATAGATTCGTAAATTATAGTAAGGTTGAGCAATAGTCAGCCAAGGATAGAAAGTAGTGAGGGCTTTGAAAGATTTATTGTATGCAAAG
This sequence comes from Bacillus sp. CFBP9009, assembly GCF_036541465.1. Lineage (NCBI taxonomy): Bacteria > Bacillati > Bacillota > Bacilli > Caryophanales > Bacillaceae > Bacillus > Bacillus sp. CFBP9009. The sequence continues at coordinate 828,241 of NZ_JAZHFU010000001.1, forward strand.
AGGATGGAAATGCTTCAATTAGTGGAGCGGCTAGTGAATATAGATAGTGGTTCTCATACGAAAAAGGGTATTGATGAAATTGGTTCGATTTTAAAAGCGAAATTTGAAAGTCTGGATTTTATTGTGGATACCGTTGAGCAACAGAATTATGGCAATCAGCTGGTCATCCAGCATCGTGAGGCGAATCAACCGCATATTTTGATCGTTGCCCATATGGATACGGTGTTTCCGGAGGGGACAGCGCAAAAACGTCCTTTTAAGGTGAAAGGAAATCGGGCATACGGTCCTGGTGTGGCGGATATGAAGTCTAGTTTGGTTGAGCTATTTTATGCGATCCATTGCTTGAAACAGACGGGGCAGACAGGCTATAAGCATATCCAAATCATTCTTAATAGTGATGAAGAGATCGGGTCACCGTCGTCCGCTTCACTCATATCGGAAAAAGCGGCCAATAAGAAATTCGCGTTAATTCTTGAACCGGCAAGGACGGACGGTTCGCTTGTCACGGCAAGAAGGGGCTGCGGTCAGTTTAAAGTCGATATTATGGGAGTGGCCGCCCATTCGGGGATCGAACCGGAAAAAGGACGAAGTGCAATTGAAGAATTGGCCCATAAGATCATCGCCTTACACCGATTGAATGATCAACAGAAAGGAATCAGCGTTAATGTCGGCATGATTGAAGGAGGTTCCGCTGTCAATACGATCGCTTCCCATGCTGCTGCTTTTGTGGATGTTCGGATTTCGGAAAAAAGGCAGGAAGGCATCATCCTCAAGCAACTGAAAAAAATCTGTGCTGAAACCTATATTCCCGGAACGAAAACGACATTAAGCGGAAAAATGGACCGGTCTCCCATGGAAAATAATGAGAAAACGAACTTGCTTTTAGAGACGATCCGTCAGGCCGGGAAGGAAATCGGCATCGAAATCACGGATACGGCCACGGGCGGAGGCTCGGATGCTTCCATCACTTCTGAATTGGGAATCGCGACAGTGGATGGACTCGGGCCCATTGGTGGAAATGCACATAGTGAAGAGGAGTATTTGGAAATTCCGAGCTTGACGGAAAGGACACTCCTATTGGCAACCGTCATTCAAAAATTATCAAAAATGACCTAGTGTACTAATTCCGATTAGACTGCTCATATTTCGCTTGTCATAAATGATGTTTATGATATATTGTTAATTGGGAAGCTAAATAAGAACAGAATTTATTGGAGTTGAAATATATATGCTGCATCAGTTTTCACGAAATGAATTGGCAATTGGCAAGGAAGGAATCGATATTCTGAAAAACACGACCGTTGCTGTCCTGGGTGTAGGAGGCGTTGGTTCATTTTCAGCCGAAGCATTGGCACGTACGGGGGTAGGCCGTATTATTCTTGTGGATAAAGACGATGTCGACATCACAAATGTAAACAGGCAGATCCATGCTCTATTATCAACAGTCGGTCAACCGAAAGCGGAATTGATGAAAAATCGCATTCAAGACATCAATCCCGACTGCGAAGTGATCGCTCTTAAAATGTTCTATACAGAAGAGACGTTTGAGGAATTCTTCAGTTATGGCCTGGACTATGTCATTGATGCATCAGATACGGTCATTTATAAAATGCATGTGATGAAGGAATGTCTGAAACGGAATATCAAGGTGATTTCAAGCATGGGGGCCGCTAATAAGATGGACCCGACGCGTTTTCAAATTGCCGATATCTCCAAAACGCATACCGATCCGCTTGCAAAGGTCATTCGTACTAGATTGCGTAAAGAGGGCATAACAAAGGGAATCCCGGTTGTCTTCTCCGATGAGAGCCCTATTGTCATTCGTGAGGATGTCCGAAAAGAAGTCGGCAATGATGAGGCAAAAATCCGTAAAGCGCAAATGCCGCCATCTTCGAATGCTTTCGTACCATCCGTGGCGGGCTTAATTGCAGCTAGCTGGGTGATCAATGATATATTAAAAAACATTGAAGTTCGCCGTGTAAACGATTGATAAGAAGTTAACTGACTCTATAAAGGGTCAGTTTTTTTTGTGTCGAATAGTAGATATTCCCTTTTAATAACTTTTTTATCCATATCATATAGACGGGGTCGAAAGAATGAGATAAACTTGTTTTCAGAATATTATTTTTATTCAGATATTCTATTTGTTTAAAAGAACATACAAAACAAGGGGGTTTCAAATGAAGAAGAAAAAGCTAGCAGGAGTGTTTCTATCACTTTCATTGGTTGCAGGGGCGCTGGCAGGTTGTAGTGGCGGCGACTCGAAAACTAGCAGTTCAGGCGGGGGTTCATCAAACTCGGGTGACACAATCAAAATTGGGGCCAACCTTGAATTGTCCGGAGGTACGGCATCATTCGGCCAATCGGCTGCCGATGGTTTGCAACTGGCCATCGATGAGATTAATAAAGAGGGCATCGACGGAAAAAAACTGGAAATCGTTAAGGTAGATAATAAATCAGATGCAGCAGAAGCTACAAGCGGTTCGATCAAGCTGGTCAGCCAGGACAAGGTTGTGGCTGTAGTCGGATCTGCGACAAGCACTAATACATTGGCACAGGTTCAGGTCGCACAAGATAATCAAGTTCCTCTACTCACACCAACTGCAACAAATCCCGACATCACCAACAAAGCTGGAAAATTAAATGATTATGTGTTCAGGACTTGCTTTATCGATCCATTCCAAGGTACGGTGGCAGCCAATTTCGCAACTGACGAAATAGGGGCAAAGACAGCTGCGATCTATGTGGATAGCGCAAGTGATTATTCCAAAGGATTGGCCGCAGCTTTTAAAGAAGCGTTCACTGCCAAGGGCGGTAAAATCGTGGCGGAAGAAGCTTATGTAACTAAAGATACTGATTTCCGCTCTACATTGACACGTATCAAATCCGCAAAACCGGAGTTCGTTTTCCTTCCTGGTTATTATGAGGAAGTCGGATTGATCTTAAAACAGGCTCGTGAAGACGGCATAGACCTTCCATTCATGGGCGGAGACGGCTGGGATTCCCCGAAGGTCGTTGAAATTGCCGGAGCTGAGGCTTTGAAAAATACCTATATCACGAATCACTATTCTCCGGAAGATGAAGATGCAAAAATCCAGGATTTCGTTGCAGCCTTCAAAAAGGAATACAATAAAACACCGGATGCCTTTGCCGCACTTGGCTATGACACTGGCTACTACCTGGCTGATGCCATCAAGAGATCTGGTGATGCTTCTCCCGAAAAAATCAGACAAGCGTTGGAAGATGTCAAAGATCTTCAATTAGTTTCCGGAACGCTGAACCTCGATGAAAACCATGATCCGATCAAATCGGCGACCATCTTGGAATATGTGGATGGCAAACAAACATTCAAAACAAAAATCAATCCATAATACCTTACGTGGATAGGGGGCAAGTCCCCCCTATTCTATATTCACTTAAAAAACACCTTAACGGGGAGAGTGCAATATGGAACTGATTCAGCAATTGGTAAATGGCATTTCACTCGGAAGCATTTATGCTTTGATCGCGCTTGGTTATACGATGGTATACGGAATCGTCAAGCTCATAAACTTCGCCCATGGCGACGTATTCATGGTCGGTTCATTTGTAGGGTTTTACGCCATTACCGTAATGGACTTATCCTTCATCCCAGCTTTATTGATTTCGATGGTCTCATGTGCCATCTTTGGCGTTTTAATTGAACGCATTGCTTATAAACCCCTTCGTAATGCAACACGGATTGCGGCCTTGATAACGGCCATCGGTGTTTCCCTTCTGATAGAAAACGGGCTGATTTACATCCGGGGCGCCCAGCCGGAAGCCTATCCAAATAATGTCCTTCCGATGGATAAACTCGATATATTGGGAGTTTCCATCAGCAGTCAATCGATATTGATCTTATCTGTTTCCATCATATTAATGATCATCCTACAATTCGTTGTCCATAAAACCAAAATCGGCAAAGCGATGCGTGCCGTTTCATTCGATTCCGAAGCGGCTAAGCTGATGGGAATCAATGTGAATAATACGATTTCAGCTACGTTCGCCATAGGTTCGGCCCTTGCAGGGGCGGCTGGTGTCATTTTTGGAATCTACTATATTAAAATCGAGCCGTTGATGGGTGTCCTTCCTGGCCTTAAAGCATTTGTTGCAGCAGTCTTGGGCGGCATCGGCATCATTCCGGGCGCGATGGTCGGCGGTCTGCTGCTTGGAGTGATCGAGGCTTTGGTCAGTGCTGCCGGTTATTCATTATGGCGCGATGGTGTGGCTTTCGTCGTACTTATCTTGATTTTGATTTTCTTGCCGCAGGGTCTGTTCGGTAAAAATAAAAGAGAAAAAGTATAGGGGAGACATGGCGATGACTACTTTAAAGAATTCAAAGGGTTTTTGGCTCTCGATCGTGCTCGCACTTATTTTTTTCGGAATCATGCAGTACACCATTTCAAACGGTATGCTCAACCCATTTTATATCAACACGCTCATGTTCATCGGCATCAATATCATGCTGGCGACGAGCCTGCATTTAATCATTGGAATAACCGGGCAGTTCTCGATCGGACATGCAGGTTTTTTAGCGGTAGGGGCCTATGCTTCGGCAGTCATGACAATGAAGCTGGAACTGCCTTTCATCGTAGCTGTATTGGCAGGGGGCGTAATAGCCGCTGTTGCGGGCATGGTGATCGGGGTACCGAGCTTGCGTCTGAAGGGGGATTACCTGGCGATAGCTACGCTTGGATTTGGGGAAATTGTCCGGATCGTCCTTTTGAATATTGATTATGTAGGCGGGGCAAGCGGGATGCAGGTATCCCACCTGACTACTTGGCCATGGGTTTTTGCCTGTGTGATTATCACCGTCTTAGTCATCCGGAATTTCACCAATTCGACTCACGGACGGGCATGCATATCCGTAAGGGAAGATGAAACGGCCGCTGATGCGATGGGAATCAATACGACCTATTATAAAGTGGCGGCTTTCGTCATCGGAGCTTTTTTTGCCGGAATCGCCGGATCGCTTTATGCCCATAATTTCTATATTATCCAGCCATCGAATTTCGGTTTCCTAAAATCCTTCGATATACTGATTTTCGTCGTACTTGGCGGTCTTGGAAGTCTTTCAGGTTCGGTTTTGGCCGCAATTTTACTGACGATCGTGACGACATTCCTTCAGGATTATCCGGAAACGAGGATGATCATCTACAGTCTTGTCCTGATCCTAATGATGATTTTCCGCCCGCAGGGTTTAATGGGAACAAGAGAAATCACGGCATTGTTCACACATAAAAAAACGAAAGGGGGCCCAAAGGATGGAAGCCACAATACCGTTGCTTAAAGTAGATTCGGTGGGTATCCGTTTTGGCGGGTTGAAAGCTGTGTCCGATGTGAACGTGGAATTATTTCCAGGGGAACTTGTAGGCCTGATCGGGCCGAATGGAGCTGGGAAAACGACCTTCTTCAATTTATTGACGGGTGTGTATGTCCCAACTGAAGGAACGATTGCCTTGAACGGGGAAAATCTAAATAAGCAGCCGCCTTATAAAATTACCCGAAAAGGGATCTCGAGGACCTTTCAAAACATTCGCCTCTTCAGTGAGTTATCCGTAATCGATAATGTGAAGGTTGCTTACCACTCGCTTGCCAAGCATAAAATTCCAAGCTCCATATTCCGGCTGCCCGGACATTTTTCAGGGGAAAAGGAAATGGATGAAAAGGCGCTGGAATTCTTGAAGATTTTCAATCTTGACCATTTTAAGGATGAAAAAGCCAAGAATCTTCCATACGGACAGCAAAGGCGGCTGGAAATCGCGCGTGCTCTTGCCGCCAACCCGAAACTTCTTTTACTGGACGAACCCGCAGCAGGAATGAACCCGCATGAAACGAAAGAATTAATGAACCTCATTGCTTTTATCCGGAAAGAATTCAACCTTACCGTGTTGCTCATCGAGCATGATATGTCACTTGTCATGGGGGTATGCGAACGGATTTATGTTCTTGATCATGGACAGCTTATCGCTCACGGAAAGCCGGAACAAATCCGCAACGATCCAAAGGTTATCGAGGCATATCTAGGGGAGGAGGTTTCCTGATGCTGAAAATAGAGGACATCAATGTTTATTATGGCAATATCCAAGCGTTAAAAGGGGTTTCCATGGAGATTAACGAGGGCGAGATCGTGACTTTGATCGGGGCGAACGGAGCGGGAAAAAGCACGTTGCTCAAAACGATATCCGGTCTGTTAAAACCAAAGCAGGGAAAGGTTCTGTTCGAAGGCGAGCCAATTGGAGGAAAAGCTGCACAGTCCATCGTGAAAATGGGCATATCCCATGTACCTGAAGGGCGACGTGTCTTTGCCAACATGACGGTTGCCGAAAACCTGGAGCTTGGGGCTTATTTGCGGAAAGACAAAGATGGCATCAATAATGATATGGAAAAGGTGTATGAGCTATTTCCGAGGCTGCTGGAGAGAATCAAACAGCAGGCCGGCACGCTTTCAGGCGGTGAACAGCAGATGCTTGCAATGGGCCGGGCCTTAATGGCCAAACCACGGTTATTACTGCTCGATGAACCTTCGATGGGCCTTGCACCGCTTTTGGTGAAGCAAATATTCAACATCATCCAGGAAATCAGTGAGACCGGAACAACGATCCTTTTGGTCGAGCAAAACGCCAACCTTGCATTATCGATTGCAGATCGGGCTTATGTAGTTGAAACGGGCCGAATCGTCCTGTCGGGCAATGCCGAGGAACTCACTTCAAGTGAAGAAATAAAAATGGCCTATTTAGGAGGCCACTGAATCGCCTTTTGGCAGTTTGAGTTTGTAGTCAAAAGGAGTTGATTGGAGCGGGTGTGCGAGACTCCTGCGGGAAAAGCGTGTCCAAGGACCCCACATGCGTAAAGGGCGCCGAGGAGACTCCCGGACCGCCCGCGGAAAGCGAGTGCACTTTGTTCCAATCAACGTTCGATTTTTCCGAAAATCAATTATTATCGAGTTTGTCTACAGTCAGGAACCGCCGTTTGGCGGTTTTTTTATTGATGATCGAGATATGCATAATATACAGGGAGATAAAAGTAGGGGATATTCATGCATGATTTTATACATCCAGTATAGTATTATTCAATTTTGATATAGGAATTAAGACTAAAAAACAACGAAAAAACTGGGTTTAATTCCCTACCAATATACTTGTATTTTGGTAAAAATGTAATTAATAGGATGAAAAAAATAAGAGAATGAATAAAATTTTTTGATCAGCAAATAAGGAGTTTACAATATCAATATAATTTAATTATCAGTTTTTTCTGATTATACCGCTTATTTTCGCAATATTTAAAATATATAAAAATAAAATGATATAGTACTCCCTGTGAAAAATATCCTATTTAGCGAAATCTTCTCGAAATTATTGTATAGACGGAATGAAAATTATGCGGTAAACTATTTTTCGAAATATTAATTTAATTTGAAACATTTCATCTAATCAATTTTTTTCTGAAGCATCATGAATAAATATTCATGCATCAGAGCTTGATTACAAAATGGGGGGATTATTTATGAAAAAGAAAAAATTAGCAAGTGCATTCCTTTCTCTAACACTTGCTGCAGGAGTGCTAGCGGGTTGTTCCGGCTCTGGTTCATCAGAAAAATCAAGCGGGGATGGAGATACGATCAAGATCGGTGTCAACCTTGAATTATCAGGCGGTGTCGCTTCATATGGACAATCGATTGCAGAAGGCCTGGAGCTTGCAACTGCAGAAATCAATAAAGAAGGCATTGACGGTAAAAAAATCAAACTAATTAAAGTCGATAATAAATCAGAAGCGTCCGAAGCGACAAGCGGAGCGATCAAGCTGACATCACAAGATCAGGTTGCAGCGATCGTAGGTGCAGCTACAAGCACAAACTCGATTGCACAAGTACAGATTGCCCAAGATAATAAAGTGCCGGTTATCTCACCTTCTGGTACAAGCCCTGAAATCACTTTCAGCAAGGATAAATTGAATGATTACATTTTCAGGACAAGCTTCATCGATCCGTTCCAAGGGACGGTAGCTGCGAACTTTGCCACTAAAGAAATCAAAGCGAAAAGTGCAGCCATCTATATTGACAGCTCAAGTGATTATTCAAAAGGGTTAGCCGCAGCCTTTAAAGAACAATTCGAAAAAAATGGCGGAAAGATCGTTGCTGAGGAAGCTTACATTGCGAAGGATACTGATTTCCGTTCCACATTGACTCGTTTGAAATCGGCAAAACCTGATTTCATTTTCCTTCCTGGTTACTATGAGGAAGCTGGTCTGATCGTGAAGCAGGCACGGGAAACTGGACTTGACGTTCCATTCATGGGCGGCGACGGCTGGGATTCTCCTAAGCTAGTTGAAATTGCCGGTGGAAAAGCTCTAAATAATACATTCATCACGAACCATTATTCTTCAGGTGATCCTGATGAGAAAATTCAGAATTTTGTGTCAGCATTTAAAGCGAAGTACAAAGATAAATCCCCGGATGCATTTAACGCTCTAGGATATGACACAGGATACTTCCTTGCAGACGCGATTAAACGTGCTGGTTCAGCGGATTCAGAAAAAATCAAAGAAGCGCTGGAAAAAACGGCTGACCTTGAGCTTGTAACGGGTACATTCACATTGGATGAAAAACATAATCCAATCAAATCTGCTACCATCCTTGAATTTAAAGAGGGAAAACAAGTATTCAACACAAAAATCAATCCTTAATTTCGGAGAACAACTCCAACCCTTTCGCCGGCCCTTCATTAATAAGAAGGTGCTGGCGAATTCTCATTTTTCAAGCATACCAGCTCGCTGAACATCCCCTAAGTGGAATGCAAAGAGCCTGGACGTATCACTTATAAAATTTAGATTTTCAAGGAGAGTCGAACATGGAATTGATACAACAGTTAATAAACGGGGTTTCACTAGGAAGTATTTATGCCCTTATCGCTCTCGGATATACGATGGTTTACGGGATTGTTAAATTGATAAACTTTGCACATGGCGATGTATTCATGGTCGGCTCATTCGTTGGGTTTTACTCGATAACGGTTCTGGATCTGTCATTCATTCCCGCCCTATTAATCTCGATGACGGTCTGTGCGCTGTTTGGGGTTTTGATCGAGCGTATCGCGTACAAGCCATTGCGTAACGCAACACGTATTGCGGCACTTATCACTGCCATCGGTGTTTCCCTTTTGATCGAATACGGATTCATTTACGTCCGCGGTGCACAGCCGGAAGCTTATCCGAATGATGTATTGCCAACAGAAAAATTCAATATTTTTGGAGTTTCCATCAATAGCCAATCGGTTTTGATTTTTGGAGTGGCCGTAGTTCTTATGATCATCCTTCAAATCATCGTTCATAAATCAAAAATAGGAAAAGCGATGCGTGCCGTTTCCTTCGACGCGGATGCAGCTAAGCTGATGGGAATAAATGTCGATAACACGATTTCTGCCACCTTTGCAATCGGTTCCGCATTGGCTGGGGCAGCAGGCGTCATTTTCGGTATTTACTATATCAAGATCGAGCCGCTCATGGGCGTGCTTCCGGGATTGAAGGCATTCGTTGCCGCCGTACTTGGAGGGATCGGGATTATACCGGGCGCGATGGTCGGTGGCTTATTGCTAGGTGTCATCGAAGCTTTGGTCAGTGCCGCCGGTTACTCATTATGGCGTGATGCTGTAGCCTTCGTCGTACTGATTCTTATCTTGATTTTCATGCCACAAGGCTTATTCGGTAAAAACAAAAAAGAAAAAGTATAGGGGAGACAAAGCAATGACTACAATTAAGCGAGCAAAAGGTTTTTGGCTCTCGATTTCACTATCATTGATCTTTTTCGCCACAATTCAAGTGTTAATCGGCGGCGGATCGCTAAATCCTTTTTATCAAAATACGCTCATGTTCATCGGGATCAATATCATTCTGGCAGCGAGCCTGCACTTGATTATCGGGATAACCGGGCAGTTCTCCATCGGACATGCCGGATTCCTGGCAGTCGGTGCCTATGCTTCAGCCGTTATGACGATGAAGCTGGAAATGCCATTTTATGCAGCATTGATAGTTGGCGGTTTGGCGTCAGCGCTGGCCGGATTGATCATTGGAATTCCAAGCTTACGCTTAAAAGGTGACTACCTGGCGATTGCGACCCTCGGTTTTGGGGAAATCGTCCGGATCATGCTGTTGAATATCGATTATGTCGGCGGGGCGAGCGGCATGCAGGTTTCCCATTTGACCACTTGGCCGTGGGTATTCGCTTCCGTTATCGTAACAATCATCGTCATCCGAAACTTTACTAGCTCGACCCACGGAAGGGCCTGCATATCGATCCGCGAGGACGAAACGGCTGCCGATTCGATGGGAATCAACACGACGTATTATAAAGTTGTCGCGTTTGCGATCGGTGCTTTTTTTGCCGGTATTGCCGGAGGGCTTTACGCTCATAACTTCTATATCATCCAGCCATCGAACTTCGGATTCTTGAAATCATTTGATATTTTGATCCTAGTCGTGCTTGGCGGTCTTGGAAGTCTTTCCGGTGCCGTATTGGCCGCGATATTACTGACGGTCGTAACGACTTTCCTGCAGGATTATCCGGAAACACGAATGATCATCTACAGCCTTGTGCTTATCGTGATGATGCTCTATCGCCCACAAGGCTTAATGGGGACAAAAGAAATAACATCCATGTTCAAACGTAAAGGAGGAAGCAGCCATGAAAAAAATAAAAACACCGCTGCTTAAAGTCGATTCGGTCGGCATCCAGTTCGGGGGGCTTAAAGCCGTTTCTGATGTTAACGTCGAGTTATATCCAGGAGAACTGATTGGCTTGATCGGGCCGAACGGCGCTGGAAAAACGACTTTCTTTAACTTGCTGACAGGAGTTTACGTTCCGACGGAAGGCACGATTTCTTTAGAAGGTGAGAACTTAAGAAAACTGCCTCCATATAAAATCACGCAAAAAGGGATCAGCCGAACATTCCAGAACATTCGCTTATTCAGTGAACTATCCGTGATCGATAATGTAAAAGTGGCCTATCATTCGCTTTCGAAGCATAATATCTTAAGTTCGATCTTCCGCATGCCGATCCATTTTAAAGGCGAAAAGGAAATGGATGAAAAAGCGATTGAGTTCCTGAAGATTTTCAACCTTGATCAATATAAGGATGAAAAGGCGAAGAACCTGCCATATGGTAAACAAAGACGTTTGGAAATCGCCCGTGCACTTGCAGCCAACCCAAAACTGCTTTTGCTGGATGAACCGGCTGCGGGGATGAATCCTCAGGAAACTCATGAGCTCATGAACCTGATTGCCCTCATCCGTGAGAAATTTGATTTGACCGTATTATTGATAGAACATGATATGCCACTCGTCATGGGTGTTTGCGAACGCATATATGTACTCGATCACGGACAACTGATCGCTCAAGGAAAGCCAGAGGAAATCCGTAACAATCCAAAAGTCATCGAGGCCTATCTGGGCGAGGAGGTTTCATAATGTTAAAAATCGAGGACATCAACGTCTATTACGGAAACATTCAAGCCTTGAAAGGAATTTCGCTTTCTATTAACGAAGGCGAAATCGTAACCCTGATCGGGGCGAACGGAGCTGGGAAAAGCACGCTGCTTAAAAGCATTTCCGGCCTATTAAAACCAAAACAAGGGAAAATCGTATACGAAGGGCAATCCATCGGCGGAAAGGCAGCACAATCGATCGTGAAAATGGGCATTTCCCATGTCCCTGAAGGCCGGCGGGTCTTTGCTAACATGACCGTCGAAGAAAACCTTCAGCTTGGTGCTTATTTACGTAAGGATAAGGCAGGCATCAAGCAGGATATGGAGAAAGTCTATGAATTATTCCCGCGTTTGCTAGAGCGACTGAAACAGCAATCCGGAACCCTTTCCGGCGGCGAACAGCAAATGCTCGCAATGGGCAGGGCACTCATGGCCAAGCCCCGGCTTCTGTTATTGGACGAGCCATCCATGGGACTTGCGCCATTATTGGTGAAGCAAATCTTTAATATCATCGAAGAAATCAACAAAACAGGTACAACGATTCTGCTGGTCGAACAAAATGCCAACCTAGCACTATCCATCGCGGACAGAGCCTATGTTGTCGAAACCGGCCGAATTGTCCTATCAGGCAAATCAGAGGAACTGACTGCAAGCGAAGAAATCAAGAATGCCTATTTAGGCGGACATTAAACCACTTTATAGCGGTTTCAGACTGTAGGGAAACTCGAGGAAAAACGAGTTTGTCTGCAGTTTTTTTATTCGAAAAAGTTCCAGTTGATTTCAGAAATCCGCTCCCTTTCCGCCGACTGTCTGCCAAGCCGCATCAAAGCAAGCGGCTGCGGTGTCTCGGCTAGCCAGTAATTCGGCAGGAGTGTCGCAAATTTCTTCAATCTAGTGTTTCATCCATATAAAAAGTAAAAAACATGAAGAATATACAAGTCTTCTTTTAAAAAAAGGATTCGGGGTGGGATACTTCGACCCCCTTGTTTAGACAAAAGTGTTCTATCTGAATAAGTTGATTGGAACGGAAGGTACGAGACTCCTGCGGGAAAAGCGAGTCCAGGGGAGACCCCACAGGCGCGAAGCGTCGAGGAGGCTCCCGGACCGCCCGCGGAAAGCGAGTGCCTGGAGTGGAAATCAAAGTACAAATTTTACAGTAAAATCATTACCTACTGACTACCGCTTTGTTTTAAAATTTAGGTAGACCCCATTTTGTCGACAAACTAAAACCGCTTTGTAGCGGTTTTTTTGTTGTGCAAATAAGTTAATTTAACTAGATAAAAAGGTTAGTAAATCTAAATCAGACGGTATACAATCTAGTTAGGAATAATAGTAGAATTGGTTCATGATCAACCCTCATCGGTAGCTATTCTTAATCATATTTTTTGGAGTGATTGTATGCACAAATTTATTCAGGGCATATTGCCGGTATTATTACTGTTTATGATTCTGCCAATCTACCAGCCAGATTCTGCTTCTGCAGAAGAAACGCCGCAATCTGATGGCGTCATCGTCAAGTATAAAGAGGAAAACGATGAGCCAATCAACGAGTTGATAGAAAAGGTGGAGGTTCCTAAAGGGGAAACAACGGACAACCTGATCGAGGAACTTGAAGAACAGAAGAATGTGGAATATGCAGAACCAAACTATCTTTTCAAGAAGATGGAAAGTTCGAACGATCCAGCCTACATAGACCAGTGGCACCATAAAAAGCTTGGTACGAATGCAGCGTGGACAAAATCAATGGGCTCGAAGGAATTGATCGTGGCCATCATTGACGATGGCATCGATCGCAACCACGAAGATTTAAAAGGGAGGATCGTCAATGCCTATGATACGATACGCAATCGGAAGCATATCGTACCAAAAGGGGCGCATGGAACGCATATCGCAGGCATCATTGCCGGTTCTGCGAACAACGGCATAGGCGGAACGGGTGTTGCCCCGAACGTTAAACTAATGCCGATCAATGTCTTTGATGGGGAGTATGCCGATACGGCCGATATCATTGAAGCGATACATTATGCCGTTCAGCAAAAGGCAAACATCATCAATATGAGTTTAGGAGACACCAGTTATTCGGAAGCGTTGAACAAGGCCGTCCAGGAAGCCTATAAAAAAGGCGTCCTGATCGTCGCTGCTGCCGGGAATGAAGGGGATATGGGGAAAAGTGTACAGCGTGTGTACCCAGCCGCATTCAGCCACGTCATTTCCGTTGCTGCCACTGACTCAAGGGACAAGCGTCCCAGTTATTCCAACTACCATTCAACGGTCGATATTGCGGCCCCTGGAGATGATATCCTTTCGACCCTGCCTTATGGTAAATACGGCTGGATGAGCGGAACATCGATGGCCACGCCGATGGTGGCGGGTGTAGCGGCACTGATTTGGTCCCATGAGCCCAAACTCAACACAACAGAGGTCGAATACCGCCTCTATGATTCAGCCTTGGACCTAGGTGCAAAAGGGAAAGACATCTACTATGGAAACGGGCGGGTAAATGCCAAAAAAGCATTGGAAATGAAGACTCTGACCAAACCGGCCGTGACCGCAATATCCGATAAGGACACCAAGATCAATGGGAAAATCCCGACCGATTTCAAAACGGGTACCGTCTCCATTTATACCGATAAAAAACAACTCGCCACAGTGAAGATCAACGGCGAAAAAACGTTTACGGCGACTATTGCAAAACAAACAGCCGGAACGACCATCTCTACTAGGGTCATCGATAAATCGGGAAACAAAAGTGTACCTGTTTCATTTAAAGTGGCAGATAAAACGGCTCCTGCAAGACCGTCGGTAAATACGGTAGGTGACAATACCGTAAAAGTAAACGGCAAAGCGGAAGCGGGCTCTTCCGTCACTGTCAAAACTGGCAGTACGGTTCTAGGAAAAGCAAATTCCAACAGTGCAGGGAATTTCACCGTAACGATGTCAAAAAAACAAAAAGCCGGAAAAGTCCTATCCGTTACAGCAACCGATAAAGCAGGAAATATAAGCTCGATCAAAACCGTGACCGTCGCAGACAAAACTGCACCAAGTAAACCTACGGTCAACACCGTAACCACAAAAACGACAAAAGTAACCGGCAAAGCAGAAGCCAACTCCACTGTCTCCATCAAAGCATCAGGAAAAGTGATCGGCTCTGCCACAGCAACAACTAAAGGCACATTCTCGGTTAAAATCCCCAAGCAAAAAGCCGGGAAGAACCTATATACCTATGCCAAAGACAAAGCGAAAAACGTAAGCGAAGCAAGAAAAGTAACGGTTAAAAAGTGATAGGAATACTGGAGCAGCCCCCAATAATAAATTGGGGGCTGCTCTTGTCTCAATCTTTATTTCCATACATCAATTCCGTGCTTCGGCTGTAAAGCTCAATGATATTGCCGAAAGGATCCTCACAATAGATTAAATAATAGGGCTTGTTCTCCCAGGTATTCCATATATCGCTTCGCCTTTTACCGCCAGAAGCAGCAATATCAGCAGCCAGCTTTTCGATATCATCCGATACTAAGCAAATATGAAAAAAGCCCTCATAACCGCGACTTTCACCTTTAGGCATTCTCGGCTCCTCAAACTCAAAAAGCTCAATCCCCACTCCATTATCCGCCATCACATGAGCATTACGCATCTTTTTAACTTCATCACTAAGAAGATCATTCGTCATATTAGGTTCATTCTCCTCACTTGCATCAAACGAATAGGGACCCGCCAATAATTTGAATCCCAACACCTACTATACCACTTAATTGCCGCATCCAAATCAGGTACAGCCAATCCAACATGAGTAATTGCTGTCATATGTATCCCCCCTGATCATTAAAATACCCGTTTAAGGTGAGGGACAAACGGTACCGTTTTTGGACAAAAAAAAGAAGCAATAGCCAATACTGCTTCTTTGATTACATATATCGACTCATGAAATTCATTAAATCTCACCCTCTTCAAGCCTCCTATTATACTCAACTTTACTTATTAACCCTTTTGCATTACAGGTAAGACAATCTGTATAAATATCGTAGGCACCTGTACCTGCACAAACATGGCATTTAACATGAGTTTCCGGTATATCCTTATGCATGAATGAAAAAACTTTTCCAATATACTGTAGAATAATCATTCCCAAAACTCCTTTTTTTTCTATCATACAACGAAAAAGAGAGAAGGAAACTGGAAATACAATAACATTACTTAAAACAAATAAAACCATAACATAGTTTACATGGGGTTAAAAAATGTGCGGATGCAAATACGATAAACTGTTCTACATGATCATTTCTGTTTTCAGAAAAAAAGAACATCCATAAAGATGTCCCTAATGTGTAATTACTTCATTTTTCTTAAAATCCATAAGTAAGCCACTATTGAAATCCCCACAGAGACTGCTGCCATTATGTAAATGCTTATATACCCGAAAAGATAGCCGATTTGTCCGAAGAGGATGGCACCGAAACCGATTCCAAGATCAAAGAAGGAATAGAAAGTGGCATTGGCCATGCCTTTTCGGTTTCGGGCAGCGTGTTCAAGAGACCACGCTTGAAGAGCCGGTTGGACAGCACCGAATCCAATGCCATAAAAAATAGCTGCCAAATACAGAATCATGTTACTTGGCATCCAGGCTAGCAATAGCATCGCCACTACGATAAAAAGAGTAGATGGAATGAAGACAGCTTGATGTCCTTTTTGATCATAGATCTTTCCAGCAAACATACGTGTGAAAATAAGAGCTAAAGCGTAAAGAAAAAAGTATCCTTGAATACCTGTCAGACCTTTTTCAATTGTATAAAGCGGTAAGAAGGTAGCAGTCCCGCCAAAAGTTACCGTAATGAAAAAAACAAGAACAGACGGAGCAACAGCGCTTTTTTCATAAATGTCAAACCTATTAGTTTTAACTGGGGCAGAAGCATGATCTACTTTTTTATAAGTAATTGTTGAAGCCATGATCCAAGCTGCCAGGCTTAATACTCCGCAAAATAAAAACAAATGTTGAAAGGTTAAAACATCCGCTAAGAAAAGTCCAAATGAAGGACCAAAAGCCATCGCCAAATTTCCTGATAAAGTGAAGTATCCCATTCCCTCACCACGACGCTTTGCTGGAATAAGATCGGAAGCAATCGTGCCTGATGCCGTAGTCGTATATCCCCAGCCAATCCCTTGGATAACCCTCATTGCACAAAGCAGGAAAATACTCATCATAAATCCAAACGAACCAATTGCCACAGCCAAAAGAGCTAGACCGAACAGGAAAACAAAACGCCTTCCTTTTGATTCCAGGGCCTGTCCAGCAAAGGGGCGGACAATCAGGGCAGAAAATAAAAACATGCCAGCAACTAACCCAATATACCGTTCATTGCCGCCAAGCTCTTTGACAAAAAGCGGAAGGGTCGGGGAAGTCATCTGAAAGGATAAAAAAACAAAAAAGTTAGCCAAGAAAATCATAATAAAATCACGTGACCAGATTTTATTAACAACCGGAAGTTCTTCTTTTAACAAAGGTACACCCATAATAGTTATTCTCCTTAATTGATAGTAATTATCATTCTCATTTTACTAAAGTTATAGAGAACAATCTATAAGAATTAAGTGATCACTATAAATCTAAGTAATATTGACTAATAGTTAGCCCGTATTAATTTATTTAGAAACAAAAATCAGGATGGAGGTCACTTATTATTCAAGAAATACAACACACTTAGGTCTTAGAGCGGAATGTATTATCAAATTGCTATTAGATCATGTTCCTACCTATACAGAACCCTTCTGTAGAGGGGAAGTAACCTTGCATGAAACAACCGCGCAGTTCAAATGGAAATTAATTAATCAAATTGTCAATTATGGTAAAACTGTCGGATGTTTGGGAGAGTTGTTAAGAAATCGTGTCATTATTATGAAATTTTAATTAAGGACCTTTTATTTACCATTTATAAGGTATATTATTTGGGAAATGAGAGATTAAAGGAGTTAATTATGGGTAGATTTACAGAGACTGTAATGGAGAGGGTAGAAGATTCTCTACATAATAGGAAGGAACCTATGGTCGTTAAACTAAATTCCGAACAACTCGAGGATTTTATACAAAAATTTCCAGAAGACGGTGAGTTTTTTGGTTTAAGCTATCACATTCATGATGATAAGACGGTCACTTTTAACTATAATTCAGATGGTAGACTTCTAGAAGTATTGAATTTGGTTAAGTGATTGGTACTTTGGAGTATCCAGCAGAAATGCTGGATTTTTTGAATTTAAATAATCTTAATTAGATCTAGTACGTATCAAAGTCAAATGATATAGAAGATAAAACAGCCTCTGTGAAACCGACAGTAAATGGAGGCGGTACAAAACGACAAAAGTAAATGGCAATGCGGAATAATCGCGGCTTTTATTCCAGAAACTCAATAAGCTCAATCCCCACTCCATTATCCGTCATCATATGAGCGTGCATCTTTTTAACATATTCATCAAGAAGGTCATTCGTCATATTATATTTTTTCTCCGCACCCGTATCAAACGAAAAGGGACTTGCCAATAACCTGAATCCCAACACCTGCTCATACCACTTAATCGCAGCATCCAAATCAGGTACAGCCAATCCAATATGAGTAACTGCTGTCATATGTATCCCCCCTGATAATTAAAATACCCTTTTAAGGTGAGGGGCAAACGGTACCGTTTTTGAACAAAAAAAAGAAGCAATAGCCAATACTGCTTCTTTGATTACATATATCGACTCATGAAATTCATTAAATCTCACCCTCTTCAAGCCTCCTATTATACTCAACTTTACTTATTAACCCTTCTGCATTACAGGTAAGACAATCCGTATAAATATCGTAGGCACCTGTACCTGCACAAACATGGCATTTAACATGAGTTTCCGGTATATCCTTATGCATGAATGAAAAAACTTTTCCAATATACTGCAGAATAATCATTCCCAAAACTCCTTTTTTTTCTATCATACAACGAAAATGAGAGAAGGAAACTGGAAATACAATAACATTACTTAAAACAAATAAAACCATAACATAGTTTACATGGGGTTAAAAATTTGATGGGGATTCGTGTCTAGTATTAGGATAGTACAGTATAGCTTTTCATGCTCGTAGAGAAATCAAAATAAAAAGAGCCCTAGGGCCCTAAAATAAACTATTAATGATCAATTTTATCCATCCAATAAAAGAAATCCATAACGGTATGCTCAAAGATGTACCAAACAAAAGTCCTTTAAAGAAATTCCCTTCATTTTCACCTATCATATAGAACACACCTCTCGGCTTGGTTTTCTTGTGATAATTATAAGTGAAAGCGCTTTCTTTTTATATGAGACATTAGAAGCAATTACTTTACAATTTAATCCTTAAGATTTAAGCAGACAAATTGAATCTTAAGGATTTCTCATGAAAACAATATAATCATAAATTAATCTTACCTGATTCTGATATGATGTTGGATTTTATAGCCTTTTTCGAAGTACGACCAACTTGTGCCATCTCAACACCTGCTCATACCACTTAATCCAGTATCCAAATCAGGTAGAGCTATCCTATGTGAGTAATTGCTCCCCAGATAATAAAATACCCCTAAAAAGGCGAAGACGGTATTACAACAATGTCGAGTGTTGTCGGAATAAATTGGAAAAATATTCTTTGTTGCTGAAAATTTGATAGTTATAATTAATGAGAGAAAAATAACCAAAAAAAGTGAAATAGAGTCTAGGCAACGTACTCAAAAAACTCTAATAAGAGTTTGCTCTATTTTATAAGACTTCCATGTCAGTCATTAATGTTTAAATATGGGAGGTAAAGATGAGGAAATATGGTTTAATCATTATCGCTGGAATTTGCTTAGCAGTACTGGTTTTTGGCCATTTGCATTGGAAAAACATAAGTCAGGCAGCAGGGGCAGAGGCTAGGGAAGCTGCAGCAAAAGTGAAAGAAGAGGAAAAAGAAGAAAGGGAAGCATTGATACAAAGTTTAAAACCGGAAAATAATAAACAACAGCCGTTAATAGATTACCTGCATTATAAGTCTCTGACTCAAGAAGGGGTTATTGTTTCCCTATTGGGAAGTAACGGTACCTCAGGAACCGGGGCAAGTAAGACTTCCAATAGTTGGGCTGGACGCTTAGAGAAGAGTCTGCGAGCAGATCGTGATGATTTAGAAACTCTAAGTTTCATTAATCATGGACATGAGGGGTATTCAACAGAGGATTTGATAAAAGGAAAGAAAATTGAAGCGGTCATACAAGATGATCCCGATCTAATTATTTTTGAAAATTCGCTGATAAATAATCATTATCAATCATTAAGCTTAGAACAGACGGAAAAAGATTTGGAAAGCATCATGGCAAAGTTACAGAAAGAGCTGCCAAATGCAAAGATTCTAATACTTTCACCAAACCCAGTCGCAAATGGTAATACGGAGAATAGTTTAGGGTTGAATTATTTGGATTATATTCAAGCTTCCGAGCAGGTCATCAAAACGAATAAATGGTCTTATTTGAATAGCAAAGAAGAAATAGAGAAGAAACTAAGTAAAAAGAATATGAGATTGGCTGATATCCTGACTAATGATAACATCCATCCCAATGACCAAGGGCATTACGTATGGTTCGAAGTTTTGCAGGAATATTTTAAGTTGAAGAAGTAGTAAAAGGGGAAAAATGGCTATAACCACTTTTTCCCCTTTTACTACTTCTTCTAAAAGAAAGCGTTATCATAGTTTCTTAATCCTTAAATACATCACTTTCTATCTTGAATAAATTCGCGCATTTCCTCTTTCGATATTCCTGATCCCATAACATCCTGCATGATTTCAAGCCACTCTTCATCCATGACCTTGTCTGCTTGTTCATTCAACAACAGGGCATCCACTTTAATACAAAGGATTCTAGCGATTTTTTCCAAAACTAAAATAGTAGGGTTTGTTTGAAGGTTTCTTTCCAGTGAGCTTATATAGGATTTGGCAACGCCGGATTTTGCGGAGAGTTCACTTATTGACATTTTCCTTTCTTCCCTAAGCGACTTAACTCGGTAACCTATCATATAGACCACACCTAACCATTAATATGAAAATTATATATACTAATTTAAACTATTACTTTCAGTTTACACATTTTCCTTTCATTTTTAATGATAACTAGGCACTAAAATACTTGACATTATTATATGAATAAACGGATTTTTCTGTTTTGGTAGGCATTTAGATAGGTTATTTTCAAGAAAATATTGTGAATATGATAAAGCATATAAGAAAGATTGGGATTTAGTGTATACTTAGGTTTATTGAAATTTAAGTCACAAATATTCTGGAAAATGGGGTATTTAAATGTGATTCTTGCAATTTTTAAATATTAGAAAATATTTCCTTTGTATTGCCATTTTTTTTTTTGTAAAATTACTTTGGCATTTGAAAAGTATTCTTAGATTGTAAGTTTCATGTAAATTTCCTTGAAAATACATAATAATAGGTAATATTATGGTATAATGCATTAGGTCATTTTTAACATATCAGGAGGATGAAATGGAAGAAACTATTAGTATTAATGATATTTTTAAAACATTAAAGAAACGTTGGAAGCTAATCATGCTGCTGACATTAATTGCCGCTTTGATTAGTGGAACGATTTCATATTTCTTATTAACACCCGTTTACCAATCATCAACACAGATCCTAGTTAATCAGAAACAATCGGAGAACCAATTGGACTCGACTCAAATACGATCTAATATCGACATGATCAATACATACAGTGTGATCATAAAAAGTCCAGCGATTTTGGAGAAGGTCATTTATGATCTTGAACTTGAGCAAAGCGTAGAACAACTTAGTGAAAAAATCACAATTAATAGCCAAGAAAATTCACAAGTCTTCTCATTAACGGTTCAAGATAGTAATCCGTCACAGGCTGTAGAAATAGCAAACACTGTTTCTGAAACTTTCCAAAAGGAAATCAAGGATATAATGAACGTCGACAATGTTAGCGTACTAGCCAAGGCTGAAATTAAGGAGAATCCTAGTCCTGTAAAACCTAATCCATTATTGAATATCGCAATTGCGGTAGTGGTCGGATTGTTGGCTGGAGTCGGTTTGGCATTCTTGCTGGAATATATGGACAATACGATCAAGGACGAGGATGATATTGAGAGACTCCTAGAATTACCTATACTTGGATCGATTCAAAAGATTACACAGGTACATAATAAAGGATAATCCGGATAAGAAGCAGTATGAAAGGAAGCGGGATTTTTGAGAAGTAAAGATAAAAAACAGGTGAATTTGATTGCACAGACTAATCCTAAGTCACCTATTACTGAACAATATCGATTAATTAGAACGAACATTCAATTCTCGTCAGTTGATAAAGACATACAAACCATTGTGGTAACTTCTTCGGAGCCTAATGATGGGAAATCGACGACAGCAGCAAACCTTGCGATTGTTTTGGCACAGGAGGAGAAAAAGGTTGTGCTTGTGGATGCTGACTTAAGGAAACCATCCGTTCATTATGCTTTTAGTCTTAGTAATATAGAGGGGCTTACGAGTGTGCTAACGAAGAAAATGAGCATAGAAAAAGCACTTATGAAAACGAATGTGCCTAATCTGGAAATTCTGACGAGTGGACCAATACCGCCTAACCCTTCGGAATTATTAAATTCCAAAGCGATAGAAACAGCGATTGATGAATTAAAAGGAATGTATGATTATATCATTTTTGATACACCGCCCGTTCTGGTAGTGCCGGATTCCCAGATCGTAGCCAATAAATGTGATGGCGTGATCATGGTAGTAGCGAGCGGCAAGACAAACAAACAAAGTGCAGTAAAAGCAAAGGAGCTTTTAGTGAAAGCTAATACATCCTTGCTTGGAGTCGTTTTGAATGGCGTTGAAACGGATAACAGCAATTATTATTACTATCAATCATAAATAAAATAAAACAAATTTCGACAAAATAACACCCTGTTTAATGGCAGTTTTATATGCTACTATTAATCAGGGTAATAATTCCTATTTTTTAAGGGATAGGCCTTTTTTCCTATTCATTTTATAAAGGAGATGTATGAAATTTGATCGACATACACTGTCACATTCTCCCAGGGGTTGATGATGGATCTGCGGACATGAAGGAAAGTTTGAATATGGCAAGAAAAGCGGTAGAAGCAGGAATCACCCATATTTTTGCCACGCCACATCACTTTAATGAGAAATATGTAAATGTTAAAAGTGACATCATTGACCGTGCAGTGAGTTTAAATGAGAGTTTTCAACTAGAAAATATTCCTCTTACCATTCATCTCGGACAAGAAGTAAGAATACACCGAGACATATTTTCATCACTTGAAAAGGAAGAAATCCTAACACTGGACGATTATGGTACATATTTGCTACTAGAGCTTCCATCGGGAAGGGTTCCTACATACACAAGAGAAGTGATATATGAGCTGTTGCTGAAAGGAATAACACCGATTATCGTACATCCGGAGAGAAATAAGGAATTGATTGAAAATCATAAACTGTTATTTGAATTGGTCGAGGAAGGTGCGTTAACTCAACTTACTTCAGGCAGTATCATCGGGAACTTCGGTAAAAGTATCCAATCATTTTCAAAAAAGATAATCGAACATAATCTGGCTCATTTTATTGCAACTGATGCCCATAATATTGGCTCTAGAGGGTTCACGTTACAACAAGCCTATGAAACAATCACAAAAGCATATGGAATACAACGTACATTTTATTTTAAAGAAAATGCTGAACTGCTATTAAAGAACCAAAGTCCTACTGTTGAAAAACCAGTGCCATTCAAAAAGAAAATTTTAGGAATCTTTTAGAAAGATAGATAATCAGGAAACGCTTACATAGTATAAAAAAATTTTGCCTTCATGTAAAGAAAGTTCCTACGTTATATAGTTACTGGGATGAATATTATATAAACTAATCTCATTTAGATAGTGACTTGTTCAACGACAAAAAGCCCAAAGGTCATAAGGACAAAAAAAAGAGAACATAAACAGCATATTTCATTCTTATATTAAAAATGAAAATCATGTGAAATAGAATACAATGCTTTAATACTGTATTTAATAGTGAGAAATCAAACAATATTAAAGGGGGAAATGTGGTTGGCCTACCGAAAACGATTAACACTTCTGGCCCTATTAGACTCATTAATAGTATTATCGGCCATTTATGTAAGTTATTTATTCTTGTATCCCTATTTGGAAATATTTAAATTACCAACACTCTTAGTCACATCAGTCTCTCTATTAATCAGCCATCATTTTTTTGCTTCTATTTATAAACTGTATAAGAAGGCCTGGGAGTATGCAAGTATTGGAGAGTTACTGTCCATAGTTAAAGCCGTAAGCCTATCGGTTATCACTGTTATCGCCATCCAGTTAATGGTTTTTCAAGATGTTTATGTAAGGGCCATGGCATTGACGTGGATGATGCATGTTATTCTGATTGGCGGTTCCCGATTTTCTTGGAGAATGCTGCGTGACCGTTTGATAAATAATCAAAAGGAAACCAGAAACACATTGGTAATAGGAGCGGGATCTGCTGGAACCATGGTTGTACGTCAACTTCTTAATAATCATGATACGGAACTTAAACCAGTGGCATTCATTGATGATGATCCAAAAAAAGATAAGCTAGACATTTTAGGTATACCCGTCGCGGGTAATTCTACACATATCCCTGAAATGGTTGAAAAATATCATATAGATAATATTGTCATTGCGATTCCTTCATTAAGTAAAAAAGAATTGAAGGTCATTTTTGATGAATGTGTGAAAACGAATGCAAAAACACAAATCATGCCGATGCTTGAAGATATTATGTTAGGGAAAGTAGCCGTTAATCAGTTTAAAGAAGTGGAAGTGGAAGATCTTTTAGGAAGAGAACCTGTTGAATTGGATATAACCAGTATTTCTGAATATGTAACGGGCAAGACCATCCTGGTTACTGGGGCTGGGGGCTCAATTGGTTCAGAGATTTGCCGTCAAATATGCCGATTTTCACCCGGCAAACTTATTCTTCTAGGACATGGAGAAAATAGTATTTATCAAATTGACATGGAACTGAAAAAGCTATATGCAAATCAAATTGAAATCATACCTGTCATCGCAGATATTCAAGATCGAGATAGAATTTTTGAAGTGATGGACACCTACAGGCCTGATGTTGTTTACCATGCGGCTGCACACAAACATGTTCCACTTATGGAATACAATCCTCGTGAAGCTATTAAGAATAATGTTTTTGGTACAAAGAATGTTGCAGAAGCGGCAGATACTTTTGGTGTAGGTGCGTTTGTAATGATTTCTTCTGATAAAGCCGTTAACCCAACAAACGTTATGGGGTCGACCAAGCGCATTGCTGAAATGATCATCCAGCAGTTAGCAAAAAATAGCACAACAAAATTTGTTGCGGTTCGCTTCGGAAATGTTTTAGGCAGCAGAGGGAGTGTCATTCCTTTATTTAAAAAACAAATTCAAGCCGGTGGACCAGTAACCGTCACACATCCAGACATGACTAGGTATTTTATGACTATACCTGAAGCATCCAGATTAGTCATTCAGGCAAGTTCTCTAGCTCGTGGCGGGGAAATATTCGTTCTTGATATGGGTGAACCTGTTAAAATTGTAGAATTAGCAACAAACCTTATCCAGTTATCAGGTTATTCCATAGACGAAATTGGAATCGAATTCTCAGGAATTCGGCCAGGTGAGAAAATGTATGAAGAACTTTTAGGGGAGAAAGAGGTTCATAGTGAAGCTGTTTTCCCTAAAATCTTTATAGGAAAAGCGGTACTGGAACAGGAAGAGGAAATACAGTATCTTTTAAACTCTTATGATGATTTTTCCATAACAGAACTTAAAGAATTTGTAATAAATTTAGCAAATCGAAGAAAGAACAAAGCTTTCTCGGTAGTTAAATAACCATTAGGAGGACTAATAAGTGAAAAAAATCACAAAAGCAATCATTCCGGCAGCAGGATTGGGTACTCGTTTTTTGCCTGCAACAAAAGCAATGCCAAAGGAGATGCTGCCAATCGTTGATAAACCAACGATTCAGTACATAGTGGAGGAAGCTGTTGCATCAGGAATAAAAGACATAATAATCGTAACTGGAAAAGGTAAACGTGCGATTGAAGATCATTTTGATTACGCTCCAGAGCTCGAACAAAATCTATTGGAAAAAGGAAAAGTAGAGTTGCTCAATAAAGTACAATATTCCTCTAAACTTGCTAATATCCATTACATTAGACAGAAGGAACCAAAAGGATTAGGTCACGCAGTATGGTGTGCACGTAAATTCATTGGGGACGAGCCATTTGCCGTACTTTTAGGTGATGATATTGTCCAGAGTGAAACTCCTTGCCTAAAGCAGTTAATTAATCAGTTTGAGGAAACAAACAATTCAGTTATCGGGGTTCAAACTGTACCTAAAGAAGAAACAAACCGGTATGGAATAATAGACCCCGCTTTTCAAGATGGACGACTATATCAAGTTGAAAACTTTGTAGAAAAACCAGCCTTAGGAACAGCTCCTTCCAATTTGGCAATAATGGGAAGATATATCCTTACTCCTGAAATCTTCAGTATGCTTGATCAGCAAGAAGCTGGTGCAGGCGGGGAAATTCAGTTAACAGATGCAATTCAACAGTTAAACCAGACACAGCAAGTTTTTGCTTATGATTTTGAAGGAAAACGATATGATGTTGGGGAGAAGTTAGGGTTTGTGAAAACGACGATAGAGTTTGCACTTCAGAATGAAGAAATCAAGGATGATTTAGTAGAGTTTTTAGAACAAACGGTTAAGGATTTTTCCTCAGAAAAGATTAATGCATAGGAATATTCATGTTTTTCGTGAAATATGATTCATATAGTTTTACCCAAGGAAGATTTAACAGGTGAAACATCAAGGATATCTCTACACCCATCTTTCTTGGATACTCTTTAACTATCTTTAACCCTATTTTAATAGTGGCTAGGTGGAGAAAGAACTTGTTGAAAAATATCTACATATAAAGTGACTTATTGTAGGAAGGAAGTTTTAGAGATGAAGGATCGATTATTCCTATCATCACCACATATGAGTGATGAAGGTTATGAAATGGAATATATAAAGGAAGCTTTTGATACAAACTGGATTGCTCCTCTTGGGGAAAACGTGAATCAATTTGAAATAGAATTGGCAAATAAGGTAGGAATCAAGGCTGCTGCAGCACTATCTTCAGGCACAGCCGCAATCCATTTAGCTCTTAAAGCAGCAGGAGTTGAAGAAGGAGATATTGTTTTTTGTCCTACATTAACATTCTCAGCAACTGTCAACCCGGTAATTTATCAAAAAGCCATTCCTGTTTTTATAGATAGTGATTATAAGACTTGGAATATGTGTCCTAATGCTTTGGAAGAAGCTTTTGAGAAATATCCTGAAGTGAAAGCTGTAATTATAGTGCATCTTTATGGCCTTTCTGCAGATATGGATAAGATTATGGAGATTTGCAATAAGCATAAGGTAGCGGTAATTGAAGATGCTGCTGAAAGCTTAGGTACATATTATAAAGGGAGACATACTGGAACCTTTGGTGATTATGGGATTTTCTCTTTTAATGGGAATAAGATTATCACTACTTCAGGCGGTGGGATGTTAGTTTCTAATAATGAAGAGCGTATTGCTAAGACAAGATTTTGGGCGACTCAGAGTAGGGACCAAGCAAGGCACTATCAGCATAGCGAATTAGGATTTAATTACCGGATGAGCAATGTAGTTGCTGGGATTGGCAGAGGGCAGCTAAAGGTATTAGATCAGAGAGTTGAGAAGAAGAATTATATCCTAGAGTTTTATAAGAGAGAACTTGGTGAACTTGACGGGGTAGAGTTCATGCCTAGTAATGAGTGGGATAAACCAAATTATTGGTTAAGTTCTATGACTTTGAATGGTAATGTTAGACCGATTGATGTTATGGAAGCTCTTGAAAATGAAAATATTGAATCAAGACCGGTTTGGAAGCCAATGCATCTTCAGCCATTTTTTGAGAAGTATGACTTTGTTGGAACGGATGTATCGGAAAAATTGTTTGAGAATGGTATTTGCTTGCCTTCTGATACAAAGTTAACGGATGAGGATTTGGAGAGAGTTGTTGAAATTATTAAAGGGTTGTGGGTAAGATAATGAAACCTTCTAAGGATGGTATTTATAGAAGATTTATAAAAAGAGCGATGGATTTCATACTATCTTTGATTGCGATTGTTATCCTTAGTCCTATCCTTCTGGTTGTTGCTTTTCTTGTGAGAGTAAAGTTGGGTAGCCCAGTGCTATTTAAACAAAAAAGGCCAGGACTGAATGAGACTATTTTTATGATGTATAAGTTTAGAACAATGACGGATGAAAGAGATGAACATGGAGAGCTGCTTCCTGATAATGTTAGGTTGACGAGGTTTGGAAGGTTACTGCGTTCTACATCCCTCGATGAACTTCCGGAACTTTTTAATATCCTTAGAGGAGATATGTCGATTGTGGGTCCTAGGCCCTTGCTGGTACAGTATCTCCCAATCTACAATAATCATCAAAAGCGTCGGCATGAGGTTAGACCTGGATTGTCTGGTTTGGCTCAGGTGAACGGAAGAAATGCTATTAGTTGGGAAAATAAATTTGATCTCGATGTGGAGTATGTAGATAATGTAAGCTTCATTGGGGACTGGAAGATTATTTTTCTAACTATTAAAAAGGTCTTTGTCAGGGAAGGTATTAATTCAGAAGTGGCTGCAACGATGGAGCCATTCAAGGGATCCAATCAAAAGGAAAGAATAAAATTATGAAAAATAAACTTCTCATAATCGGTGCCAGTGGACATGGAAAAGTTGTTGCTGATATCGCATTGAAAATGAATAAATGGGCGAGTATTGCTTTTTTAGATGATGACACAAGTTTCAAATCTTCCATGGGGATAGAAGTCATTGGGAAATCAGCCGAGGCATTTACACATATTAATGGCTACGACATTTTTGTAGGTATTGGTAATAATTCTACAAGAGAAAAAATCCAGAAGAAGCTTGAAGCTGAAGGTGCAAGCATACCTTCATTGATTCACCCCAGCGCTGTTATTGGAGAACAAGTTGAGTTAGCATCTGGTACAGTCGTGATGGCTGGAGTAGTGGTTAATTGCTGTACAACAATAGGCAAGGGATGCATTATCAATACTGGTGCTACCATAGATCATGACAATACAATTGAAGATTTTGTTCATATATCACCAGGTGCGCATTTAGCTGGTACGGTGAAAGTTGGGCATGGGTCATGGTTAGGTATTGGTAGTATAGTAAGTAATAACTTAAACATCATTAAAGGCTGTAGAATTGGTGCGGGTGCTGTGGTGGTTAAGGATATAACTGAATCTGGAATATATGTAGGTGTTCCAGCTGGGAGAGTTAGTAATGGCAAAGATTCTAATATTGGCAAATAACGATGTGGGCTTATATAAATTTAGAAAAGAACTAATAAAGGAATTAGTTAAGGAAAATGAAGTATATATATCCCTCCCTAATGGTGAGTTTATTTCTGAGTTAATAGAGTTAGGTTGTAAATTTATTGACACAGCAATTAACAGGAGAGGTACTAATCCGATAACTGATTTGAAATTGATATTAAATTATAGAAGAATTATTAAAGATATCAAACCAGATTTGGTTTTAACATACACCATTAAACCAAACGTTTATGGTGGTTTAGCCTGTAGAATGAGTGGTATCACCAGTATTGCAAATATTACAGGGCTCGGATCAGCTGTAGAAAATGGTGGGATATTGCAAAAGATCACTCTATTTTTGTATAAGGTATCTTTAAAGAAAGCAAAATGTGTTTTTTTTCAGAATAAAGAGAATGAAGAGTTTATTCTTAAGAAGAAAATTATTAGTGGAAATCATAGATTAATACCAGGATCCGGCGTTAACCTTGACTATTATTCTCTATTAGATTATCCATCAGATAAAACAATTAATTTTCTGTTTATTGCTCGTGTAATGAAAGAAAAAGGTATCGATCAATATTTAGAAGCCGCTGATTATATTAGGGGAAAGTACCCAAATACTGTGTTTCATATCTTAGGATTTTGTGAAGATGCATATGAAGATAAATTGAAAGAAATGCAAGCCAAAGGTATTATCAAATATCATGGAATGCAAAGTGATGTAAGGGAATATCACAAAATCTCTCACTGTACAATTCACCCTACATATTATCCGGAAGGAATGTCAAATGTATTACTTGAAAGTGCTGCTTGTGGAAGGCCAGTAATTACAACAGATAGGGCAGGTTGCCGAGAAATAGTCGATAATGGTGTTAATGGCTATGTTATTAAACAGCAGGATACCCAAGATTTGATAGAGAAAATCGAGAAATTTATTGATTTAGTACAGAAAGATAAAATTCAGATGGGATTGGCTGGAAGAACAAAAGCGGAGAAGGAGTTCAATAGGCAGATAGTGGTAGATGCTTATAAAGAAGAGATAAAAAATATATAGAATGAATACCGTATGACTTAATAATGTAAAGGTGATATTAATGATTAGAAAAAGAGAAATAACTAAAAAACTATCTGGCATAATCAATATTGTTATAAAAGTATCAAAAATCTTACCTAAAGGATTTTATCTTTTTTTACTAAAATTCACCAGACATCATGATAATTATGTTGCAATGTTTGTGAGGTACATTTGCTTGAAAAATTGTGCGAAAAGCTGTGGGAATAATGTGGCTGTATTTTCAAGCGTTTATTTGCATAGGGTCCATCAGTTAGAAATAGGTGATAATGTGAGTATTCATCCAATGTGCTATATTGATGCATCCGGCGGAATAAAAATTGGAAGTGATGTTTCTATAGCACATAGTAGTACAATTATTTCTGAAGAGCATATATATTCTAATCTCTTTCTAAATATCAGAGATCAGGGTTGTGAATTTAAACAAACAGTTATTAAAGATAATGTTTGGATAGGTGCGGGTTGTAGAATACTAGGAGGCAGTATAGTAAATTCGGGTAGTATTGTTGCTGCAGGAGCTGTTGTGAAAAATGAAGTAATAAGCAATTCTATAGTAGGCGGAATTCCTGCTAAAACCATTAAGGAAAGGAAGTAGCCATGAAACTTGTATTTGCACATGACCATATTTTCTATAAATTTAATAACCAATATTATAGTACTGGTGGACTTTCTAAAGAAATGTTAGAGAGATACACATCTGTTTTTGAAGAGGTCATCGTTATAAGCAGACAAAGACAAATAAATAAATATAATGATAAACTAACACTCGCTTCAACTGATAGAGTCAAAT
The DNA here is from genome assembly GCF_036541465.1 of Bacillus sp. CFBP9009. Classification (NCBI taxonomy): domain Bacteria; kingdom Bacillati; phylum Bacillota; class Bacilli; order Caryophanales; family Bacillaceae; genus Bacillus; species Bacillus sp. CFBP9009. Next base: position 859,083 of record NZ_JAZHFU010000001.1, read on the forward strand.
TCGTAGAAGTTCCAAATTTTAAAACGATCAGTAATATAAGTAAAGTATTTGAAGCGCATAGAATTATTAATAATGAAATTCGTAGTTGCGACTCATTAATAGCAAGATTACCGAGTTCTATCGGTTCATTAGCAATTTCTAAAGCTAAGAAATATAAAAAGCCATATTTGGTAGAAGTCGTTGCATGTCCTTGGGATGCATTTTGGAATCACAGTATAAAAGGGAAAATAGTTGCCCCTTATATGTATCTTAAAACAAAAAAAATTGTTAGGGATACTAATTATTCTGTATATGTAACGAACGAATTTTTACAGAGAAGATATCCTACTAAAGGAAAATCAGTAAGTTGTTCAAACGTGGCATTGAACGAATTTGAAAACACTATTCTTGATAACCGATTAAAGAAAATTGACGAAATAAAAACTGACAGCAAGATAGTTATTGGAACAACAGCAGCAATAGATGTTAGATATAAAGGACAACAGTATATTATTGAAGCACTAGGAAAATTAAAGAAGCAGGGAATTACTAATTTTGAATATCAATTAGTTGGAGGAGGAAATCAAAAATACTTGGATAAAATCGCTAAGCGATTCGATGTCGAAGATCAGGTGAAATTCTTGGGTTCATTGCCGAATTATAGGGTATTTGAATGGTTAGAAACTATAGATATTTATTCACAACCGAGTAGGCAAGAAGGTTTGCCTAGAGCTTTAATTGAAGCAATGAGCAAAGGGCTACCTGCGTTTGGGGCAAGAACTGCAGGAATTCCAGAACTTATTGAAGAAAAGTATATTTTTAGTAATAAAAGAAGTAATATCAATGAAATTTGTGAAATTTTATTATCAATAAACAAAGAAGACCTAGCTTATCAAGCGAAAAGAAATTTTGAAGAAGCAATGAAATATGATAAAGAAAAAATAGAAAAGCGACGGAGTGAGTTTTTTAAGCAATTCACAATGAAGACTTGAATTATATGTAAAATCAATATCTCTTGTCTTTAATAGTTATTAATAGAGAGTGATTATTCATAATGCAATTCACATTGAACTGTTAGATGCAAAGGAGATTTATTGGTGATTTATTCATACATTATATATTTATCAATGGTTTTAACATCAGTATTTTTTGCTTTTTTTGCACAGAAGTATAGGAGGGAAAACAAGAAAAAAACAGTTGTACCACATCCTGTATTCATGTTTTTATCAATGCTTCCACTGATTTTCATTATGGGCTTTCGAGATTTAAGTATTGGGGTAGATGGCTATAGCTATCTTAGTGGATATAATTATGCGAACAGCACGACTGTTTTTCAATACTATAGAACCAGTGTAACTGAGCCTGGTTTTTATTTGCTATATAGAATTGCTTACCTATTGGGCGATTTTCAGTGGTTACTTATATTTGCAGCAACTATAACTATTTACTTTTTTTATAAATCTCTAAGTTATGAAGTTAACAATATCAATTTTGCTTTAATTGTTTTTATTTTTGCAACAACACAGTATTTCTATTATTTTGGGATTATGCGGATGGGTATAGCAGCTGCAATAATAGCATTTGCATATAGGTACATTATCGAAAATAATAAAAAGAAATTTATCCTTTTTATGTTGTTTGCTACAATGTTCCATTACTCGGCGCTATTTGCAATTCTGTTCTTACTCTTAAAGAAGAATAAAAATAATTATTTTAAAAAGAAAAATTTACTAAAATTAGCAATTGTTATACCTATATCTTTCTTAGTTTTAAAATATTTAATATATCCATTCATTACAGCAGATCGTTATCAAAATTATATAGACTCATCAGAAATAATTAGTTTAGGTTTTGTTACAACAATACCGATACTAGGTCTTTTTGCTCTGCATTATAACAGATTTGTTAAAATTAGTTATAATTTCCAGTTTTATTTTTTTCTCTTTGTAATCAAAATTGTGACAGAAATTTTTGCTCCGTTAATTGGAATTGGAAGAATGGTTTGGTATGTAAATTTAAGCATTTGTTTTTTGTTTCCTGCTATTATCAAATTAAATAAAGACAAAGGAATAAAGGTCATTTTACTTGCAATTACAATACTTTATTGTTTGATGTATAGCTACTTAGCTTATTTTGGTGATTCTCCACGAGGACAAACTATGTTACCATACAGAAATCTTTTTTTTTGGTTTAGTAAATAGGATAGGAGCATTCGTGGTATTTTTGTAAAGGGAGTCTTTTATAGTGAACAACAAAGTTATTTTCTTGATTGGAACATTATCTGGTGGGGGTGCAGAAAGGGTTGTATCTAACTTATCCTTAAATTTGCCAGATCATATAGAAAGAGAAATTGTTTTATTTGGTGAAGATGCAAAAATTGAGTATGATTACGAAGGTAAAATCACTTATTTAGATAGAGATCAACCAAAAGGCTATATAAATAAGGCGTTAACTTTTATAAATAGAATTAAAAAATTAAATTATATAAAAAAACAAAATCCAGGTATTCCTATTATTAGCTTTTTAGAATATCCTAATTTGCTAAACATGATGACTCTTGATACTAAAGACTCATTAGTTTCGGTTAGGAATTTCATGTCTACTAAACATAACAAAGGGTTAAAGGCCTTTGTATGGAATATAAGCATCAAATTTTTTTATAAGAGAGCCAAAAAAATTATCGTCGTATCTAAGCAAATGAAAAAAGATTTAATAGAAAATTATAAGCTCCCAAAATCGAGGATAAAAGTGATATATAATTTTTATCCTATTAGAAAGATACAAGAATTATCAAGAAGCAGATTAACAGCTGTTGAAAACATAATTTTTAAGAATCCAACAATAATAACGGTTGGGAGATTCAGCAAACAAAAAGGGCATCAACACTTAATAAAATCCTTTAAAGAAGTAAAGAATTCAGTTCCGAATGCTCAATTGGTAATACTTGGAGAAGGTGAAACGAAAGCCGAATTAATAAATTTAGCAAACGAATTAGCTATATTAGATAGTATTCATTTTCTTGGTTTTCAAGAAAATCCCTTCAAATATATTTCTAACTCAAAGGTATTTGTGATGACATCATATTTTGAAGGATTCCCTAACGCATTAGCGGAAGCGATGGCGTGTAGAGTTCCTATAATATCGACAGATTGTCAATCGGGACCAAGGGAAATTTTAGCACCAAACGATTACGATAGTTCAATTGATTACGACAGCATTAATATGGAAGCGTTTGGCGTGCTGGTTCCAGATTTGACAAAAAGTGATGCTGTAGAAGTAGAGATTAAATTGGCGGATGCAATTACTAAGATGTTATGTAACGAAAATGACTATGTTCACTACTCACAAAAATCTATTGAAAGAGTTAAAGATTTTGATGTTGAAAATGTAATAGAGCAATGGTTAGATTTGATTGAGAGTAATTAGTATAGTCACCCTCATTGTTAAGTTAGAAATTTTTTTGATAAGAGAAAAATAAAAACTACCATTCCTCCTTTAGTATCGTAAGTGGGAGAAGATATTTTCATAGTATTTATTATGTATTACCTAATGCTATAAACAAAGGAGAGGCAACAATTTGTGAAATTATTAAATGTAATATCCAACCCTTTTAAAATAATTAGTTTTTTATCCTCTAGAATTTCATTAAAGTGGATTCCAGATGAGGTTTATCTTAAAATGTTATTCCGTGCACGAATGGGTAAAAAGTTAAATATTAAAAATCCATTAACCTATAATGAAAAATTGCAGTGGCTTAAGATAAATGACAAAAATCCCTTATATACTAATTTGGTAGATAAGTATGAAGTTAGAACATATATTTCTAATTTAATTGGAGAAGAATACTTAATCCCTATTTATGGTGTTTATAATAGCTTCGAGGAGATTGATTTTGAAACTTTACCTAATCAATTTGTAATAAAGTGTACGCATGATTCAGGAGGAGTAGTAATTTGTAAGGATAAATCAAAGTTTAACAAAGAAGAAGCTGCGATAAAATTAAATAAGAGTTTAAAAACAAATTATTTTTGGAAAAAGCGTGAATATCCATATAAAGATATTACGCCAAGAATTATTTGTGAAAAACTAATGGTCGATGAATCGGGCATAGAATTAAAAGATTATAAATTCTTCTGTTTTGATGGTGAACCAAAAGCTATGTTTATTGCTACAGATAGACAAATTGATACGAGATTTGATTTCTTTGATATGGAATTTAATCATCTTCCTGTGTCTAATCATTATGAAAATAGTACCAAAAAATTAAAAAAACCACTTGGTTTTGATGAAATGATTTCATTATCAAAAAGGTTATCAAAAGAAATGCCTCATGTGCGTGTTGATTTTTATGATATAAATGGAAAAATTTATTTTGGTGAACTTACTTTTTATCACTTTAGTGGATTCGAAAAATTTGAGCCTGAAAAATATGATAGAATTTTCGGAGACTGGTTGAATATAGAAAAGAAGGAAAATCGAAATGGTAAGTGATGTTGAAAAATGAGGAGAATTCATGACTGAAGATTATAAACTTCATAGTAATGTTGCAAAGGCAACAAAATGGTCAACTTTAACACAAATAGCAGTAAAGATAGTTACCCCTTTAACAACAATGATTTTAGCAAGAGTAATTACTCCGGAAGCTTTTGGTGTTGTAGCTACTGTCGTATTAATTACCACTTTTGTTGATATGTTTACTGATGCAGGGTTTCAGAAATATTTGATTCAACATGATTTTAAAAACGAAAATGAAAAGCACAAATACGCAAATGTGGCATTTTTAACGAATTTCGCTATTTCTCTCATACTATGGGTAATTATTATTTTGTATAGTGATCAGCTTTCATCATTAGTTGGAAACCCAGGCTTAGGTAATGTTATTGCGGTGGCTTGTATACAACTGCCCCTTACAGCTTTTTCAAGTATACAGATGTCTCTTTATAGACGGGAATTTGATTTCAAGACGCTTTTCCTAGTAAGAATGATATCATTGTGTGTTCCGATTTTTATAACATTGCCATTAGCATTCTTAGGATTAAGTTATTGGTCATTAATTATTGGAACAATATGTATGGAAATTTCTAACGCAGTTGTTCTGACAATTAAATCTAAGTGGAAACCAAGTTTATTTTTTGATTTGCAAATTTTAAAAGAGATGTTGTCATTTAGTATTTGGTCATTGATAGAAGCGATTTCAATTTGGATGACAACTTGGATTGATGCATTTATTATTGGAAGTTTATTAAGTGAGCACTATTTAGGTATTTATAAAACTTCAACAACTATGGTCAATGCACTAATGGCTATTGTCACAGCTTCAACGGTTCCAGTCCTATTCTCTGCTTTGTCTCGTTTACAAAATGAAACAGAAAAGTTTAATAAAATGTATTTTAAAATGCAAAGAGTGGTATCCATTTTTATATTTCCATTAGGCGTAGGGATATACCTGAATAGTGATTTAGCAACTCAGATATTATTAGGTAGTCGTTGGAGTGAAGCGAGTAACGTAATTGGAATATGGGCGTTAACCAGTGCAATTATGATAGTGCTTGGTCATTTTTGTAGCGAGGTTTACAGGGCCAAAGGCAGACCAAAGCTATCATTTTTAGCTCAGTTACTTCATTTAATAGTTTTAGTCCCTGTTTGTTTTATTAGCAGCAAATATGGTTTTTGGACATTTGTATATGCACGATCTTTGATACGAATGGAATTTATATTGGTACATTTTATTTTTATGAAGTATTTTATAGGCATTCCAATTATAAGGACCTTAAAGAATATTTTCCCTACAGTTGTATCAGCTGTAGCTATGGGGGGGATTGGAATTTTACTGCAAAAATTTAATGATAGTTTAATATGGAATTTATTTTCTATTTGTGTATGTGTTGTATTTTACTTTTTGATATTATCTTTGTTTTCGAATATGCGTAGTGAAATAATAGGTTTAGGTAAAAAATTTGTAACAAATAGAAATCAATAAGGTAGAATTTAGCATAGAATGTGTATTTATTAGAAGATATCTTACAAGGTATTATTCTTGAAAATACCAATTTAATATCGTGGTTATTCATATATTCACATGAGAAAGGAAGTTAACAATGAACAAAATAGCAGTAGCTGGAACAGGTTATGTTGGTTTAGTGGCAGGAGTATGTTTTGCCGAAGTTGGTCATCAAGTGACCTGTGTAGATATAGATGAAAATAAAGTAAACGTAATGAAATCTGGGATTTCTCCTATTTATGAGGCTGATTTGGAAGAATTAATGCAGAAGAATTATGCTGCTGGTAGGATTGATTATACAACAGATTATAAATCAGCCTATAAGGATGCTGATGCTATCTTTATCGGTGTCGGTACTCCAGAGCAGGCAGATGGTTCTGCAAATCTTTCATACATCGCAACAGTCGCTAGGCAAATTGCTGAATCGGTGGAAAAGGATTGTCTAGTCGTCGTGAAATCAACGGTCCCGGTTGGAACGAATGATAAAGTCGAGCAGTTTATACAAGATTTTTTAGTTAATGATGTAAAAGTGGAAGTTGTATCGAACCCGGAATTCTTGGCACAAGGTTCTGCTGTGCATGATACACTACATGCCGAACGAATCATTATCGGAACGGAAAGTAAATGGGCTGAAGAACTTATGCAGAATATTTATGAGCCGTTTCATTTACCCGTTGTTTCAGTTAATAGAAGATCCGCAGAAATGATCAAGTATGCCTCCAATGATTTTCTTGCTCTTAAAATCTCTTATATGAATGATATAGCCAACCTATGTGAACTTGTTGGTGCGGATATTCAGGATGTTGCTAGAGGGATGAGCTTCGATAATCGTATCGGAAGCAAGTTTTTAAATGCAGGTATAGGTTATGGCGGTTCGTGTTTTCCTAAGGATACTAAAGCATTGGAGTACCTGGCAAGGCAAAACGGTTACGAGCTTAAAACAGTCAAAGCTGCTATTGATGTGAATAAGGACCAAAAGACGATGCTATATAAAAAAGCTAGTAAAAGACTCATTACGTTTAACGGTCTGAAAGTAGCGGTACTAGGATTGACTTTTAAGCCTGGTACTGATGATTTAAGAGAAGCTGCATCTCTTGAGAACGTGCCTTTATTATTAGAGCAAGGAGCCGATATCTATGCTTTTGATCCTGTTGGAGCAGAGAATTTTGCTAAAGTGTATCCAGAAGGTAAGAATGGCAAAGGCAGTATCACGTATGTTACGAATATAGAACATGCCTTAGAAAGTGCAAATGTCTGTTTTATCTTTACTGAATGGGGAGAAGTGAAGGCGTTAACGCCAGAAACATATAAGACGTTGATGAGAACACCTTTAGTATATGATGGAAGAAATATCTATAGTGTTGAAGAAATGCAGGAAACAGGGGTAGAGTATCACTCCATTGGAAGAAAACCTGCAAGTAGAGAAACAATAAAGGAGTCGAAACAAGTTGAATTACAAATCCCTAGATCCTAGTAAAACATACCTAATCACTGGAGCGGCAGGTTTCATCGGTTTTTTCTTATCAAGGAAACTATTAGAACAAGGCTGTAATGTGATCGGTGTTGATAATATAAATGATTACTATGATGTGAAGCTTAAATATGCTCGTTTGGAGCAACTTAAACCTTATGAGAAATTTACCTTTATCACAGGTGATATTTCTGACAAAGCGATCATTACCAATATCTTTGAAGAGTATAAACCTAATATCGTAGTAAATTTGGCTGCCCAAGCGGGAGTTCGGTACTCGATAGAAAATCCGGATGTTTACATTCAAAGTAATATCATTGGTTTTTATAACATACTTGAAGCTTGCAGGCACAATCCTGTGGACCATCTTGTATATGCATCATCGAGTTCTGTTTATGGAGCTAACAAAAAAGTTCCATTTGAAGAAACGGATTTTGTGGACAATCCTGTCTCACTTTATGCATCGACTAAGAAATCCAATGAATTGATGGCCCATACATACAGTCATCTATATAATATTCCAGCAACTGGACTCCGTTTCTTTACGGTTTATGGGCCTATGGGACGACCGGATATGGCCTACTTTGGATTTACTGATAAGTATTTTGCTGATGAACCAATTAAGATCTTTAATAATGGTGATTTTGAAAATGATCTATATAGAGACTTCACCTACATTGATGACATAGTGGAAGGAATTGAGCGGCTCCTTTCCAATCCTTCAGTTGAAGAAAATGCTGTTCCTCACAAAGTATTTAACATAGGAAACAACAATCCTGAAAAGTTGATGGCTTTCATTGGAGCTTTGGAGAAATGTTTAAGTAATGCTCTAGGTAAGGAGATAGAATTTGATAAGGTTTTCGAACCAATCAAACCTGGAGATGTACCTGCCACTTATGCTTCTACTGATTTGCTGCAGAAGGCTGTCGGATTTAAACCGGAAACTTCGATAGAAGAGGGTTTGCAAAAATTCGTAAATTGGTATGTGGAATATTATAATAAAAAGTAACAATAGTAAATTGATAAATGGTATTAAAAAGATTTTTTTGGATGCTTGACCCTAAGAATTTTCTAAAGATTAATAGAGGCAAAGAGTGTTTTTGAAAGCTCTTTGTCTTTTTTATTAACTCAAAAAGGGATTCTTCTATTATTATATATACCTCGTGATATTCCTACACTTCCTTCATAATTGAAGCCCACAAACATTTCAGTCATAATTTGTTAAATTGAAACATTCTTTAGCTGTCTGTCTTTTTATATTAATAGTTACTTAAACAAGAGTATTATGCAAAAATTGATGGGAGACTCTTATCTCCTATAGGAAACACCTAAATTAAAAACTTAAAAAAGGATGGAATTTCATGAAAAAAATCATAGGTTTTTCCTTCTGTTTTTTGCTAATTGTTTTCTTCATTTTTCAGCAGAAACATTCTCTATCAAATCACAAAGAAAAGATATACGTTGAAGATTTTAAAGGGGCTAATGATTCTGCGAAGATTCAGGCTGCCATTGATCATGCAAAGGCCAATAAGTTAAAGACGGTTATGCTAGATGATAGGGAGTATTCGATTTCATCACCAATCAAAGTTAGGAAAGGTGTTAAGCTGCTATTTGGATACGGAACGAAGTTCATTGTTGAGGGGAATTTCAGGGTGCTTGAGCTTGAGCAGAATGCTTCCATTGAAGGTGCTTATGTAGTGATAAATGATGCTGAATTTAGTTCAGAGGTCATTTACTTAGATGGAAAGTATAAATATTATAATACCTGGAACAAAACGCAAGTGACGGATGTAAATATCATTAACTGGTCTGAGAGTCATCAGGGTACAGGGATATCTTTATATGCTAGCGGTAAAGAACATGAGATTTCTTTCGTGAACTTTGAAAATGTCAAGGTTGCAGGAATGGAGACTGGTGTAAAGCTAATAGCTGAAAAACCGTCTTCTGGTAAGGCCTGGATCAATGCTAATCGTTTTTTGAATCTATCATTAGAAGATTGTGTGAATATGATTTACATAGATAGTAACTCTACCGTACCGAATGAGGTTAGTGGTAATCAATTTACCAACTTACAGATACAGCCTTCAGGCAAAACAAAGAGCATTTTGAAGGTAAATGGGCAATACAATAAGTTTGAGGGAATGGCTTGGGATTTGGACAAAATCACACTTCAAAACGATGTTATTGAACTTAAGGATAATAGTATGGGCACTATCATTGAGATCCCGTCTCTGCCTATGAGTCGAATCGCTGACAGAGGTCAGGCCAATATCTTGAATCAATAATAAAAGTGAAAAGGGTGATTAGCTAATAGATATGCACACACCCTGTAATATAATTTGGAGATAACATTAATAACCATTAATTAACTGGTACTATTGATCTTTAACCATGGGGAATAATCCTTTCCTCTTTGGATAAAGAGTATATATGCCGGTTTTTTTATATTTCATAGTCATAGTTTTGTAGTGATAATTTGACCTTGATCATTAATAGTCACTTTCCACTTAGTTCCGTTTGGTGAAGCCATTGTTACCGCTTTCCCTTTTTGGAGTTCTAAATCTCCATATAATGTTCCGCCTGTAGTCGGCAGCCAAGCTGCACCTTGCTGTAACGATGATCTTGCGAAGATCCGATTAATTCGGAATCGTTTGTGCTCTTGTGTATACCCGCTTAACGTCAGTCTAATTTTATACAGTGTTTCTGCTCTTGCTTCTGAGATAACAGTGTTACCGGCATTAAATGGGAGATTTTTAGCTGTGATCCATGGTCCATTTAAGCTTTGTTGATATTCAATTAATACTCGGCTGGGACTTTCATTCCATCCAAAATAAATACCAAAGCAATTTAGCATTTTAATAGGCTGTTTGGTAAAATCCAATTCAATCACAACCGGTTGGGAACTAGGGACATCGAGGTAATTTACACTTTGCTCATCGAGTAAATTGAAACAGTTATTGATATTTCCTCCATAAGGAGCCTTTCCAGAAAGCTGACGTACAGCGTAGCGGACGTTTGCATTTACTAGGATATCGTCTTGATTCCCGACCAAATGGGCTTTTCCTAAGGCAAGAGGTGGATATACTTGGAGCGATTCTTCATGAGGAGATGTACATCGATTGTATTGGCCGCGATCAAGGATGGATGTGGATACCTGATTCGAGCTTAGGTAGTTGTGATGGGATGCGGAGGAGAATTCAATGACGAGCGGAGGATCGTCCATTCGGTAGGTATCCCATATGATGCCTTCAAATATATTATAAGCACCTGAGCATCGAATGACTTTTTTCGTTTGTTTTCGGCTTTGAACTTGAATTCCAGTAAAGGTGTTGCCGGAAATTTCGTAAGGTAGATCACTGCTTCCGACAATCTCGATTCCGTACTGGCAGCCATCTATGAAGATGGACTCGAAGGAGTTGGCATTAATCCAGCATGGGGTATCTACATTTACTAGTTTTTCGGTTTTTAAATAGAGTGCTGTATGGAAGTTTGTAATTTGGAGGGAGCTTGCTTTAAAGAAACTGATGAAATCCCAAGCTTTGTTGCAGTATAGATGGATGGCTATACCTTGATATGTTGTTGTACGGTTTATAATATTGATATTTGATATAGCTGTATGATTATGGATTTCAATTTGCTGCGCCCCGGAAAGGAAAATGACGGATGAATTGAAGCTAGTATCGACTACTTCAATCGTCCCGCCGGAGAGGGAAGCATCCTTCTGAAGCTCAAAAACCTGGAAATTACCTTTAACGATTAATGTTATCGTCGGATCAATTTCTAGATGGACATTTTGCTTAATGATAATAGGGGAGGAAAGGGTATATTGTTTCTTCCCTGTAATAACAACTTTAGAGTAGTTATTATCTACACAATAATCAATCGCTGCTTGAATGGCTGGTGAATTGTCCGCTAGATTCGGATTGGCGCCAAAACAATCGATATTAGCAACATCCCTGTTCTGGCAATCCTCAGGGAGGTTGAGTGGGTCTGCCATATATAACACTCCTTTTATGGTGATGTTATATAGCATATGCTTGTCCAAAAAAGTATGTATAGGTATAAAAAACAAAAACAAACGAGGTCATCGTTTGTTTTTTGTTCATTGATAGGTTTTCAGTGTAGAATGAATCATATTCGAGAGGGAGAAGGATTCTTCTACTTTTTGTCTTGCTTTGCTTCCCAAGCGTTGTCTTAAATCCACATTATCTTGAAGCGTTTTTATTTGTTTGGCAAATTCCTGTTCTGAATGTTGTGAAATGAGAATCCCGGTTTCATGGTCCACAACCGCCTCTTTAATGCCGCCTACATCGACTGACATAATTGGCGTTCCTGCGGCCATCGCTTCCAGGACGACCATTGGAAAAACTTCTCTAAGTGATGTTAAAAGAAGTAAGTCCATATTGCATATAAATTCATACGGATTGGAGGCATTGCCCAGTAGCATCACTTTATGGCGTAACTTTAAGTCTTTGATCATTTTTTCTACAAATTCCCGCTCTGGTCCATCTCCAGCAATATAAAACATCACATTAGGAACATCCTTTAACTCATTAACGATTTTCAAGAAAAGTTCATGATTTTTCTCTTTTGATAAGCGGGCTAAGATTCCCACATTGAAGGTTTCTTTAGGCTGTAATTGTTTAAAAGAAAAGTGCTCTACATCTACGCCATTGTAAATCGTCCGAATAAGCTCCTTCCTAACACCAAGCTGAAGTAAGTTATCTTTTTCAAAATTACTGACCGCAATGATTTGTTCAACATGCTTATTCAGCACCCTTTTAAATAGAAAGGGCATCTTTTTTTCTAGGATGGTTACATTATGCTTGGTATAGACTAGCTTGATATTTCTTCTGGTCAGTTTCTTGATGGCGATCGAGTATAGCAGCATTCGTAAACTATTGGCATGAATGACATCGATGTGTTTTAAGCTGACTTCTTTAGTTAGTATTTTAAGATTGGCAAGGTGATTCTTTAAGCTTAAAGGAATAAATTGTTGTTTGTTATGAATTTGCTTGTACAATTCCCCAGTCGCAGCAGCAGAGTAAAACGTCATGTTTTCATCCTGGAGATGGTTTTCCAATTTGCAAAAATACATCTCAGCTCCGCCTATTATGAGTTTATCTGTAAGTAGCAGGACATTGTTCATATACCTTATTTCCCTCCATTTAGTAAAGAGGCAGGCTGTGAACCTCTGTTTTTGTTGTATGCGTTATAGGCGTATTTGCTAAAATAGAAGTTAGCTTTTACAAAGTTTAATTTTTCCTGGCTTCGTAACAGTTTCCAATATCGGTAAGCAGCCTTAAATTTATTTCTTGAAGTAGAGTTACTTACAATCCGATATTTGGATAACACTTTCGGTAAGCCATGCGCTTTATATCCTTGTCGTAACAGTAACAGCCATAATGCAGTATCCTCAGGCTGAATATCGGGCATTTCAATATGCTTGATTTGCAGCCTATCCAGCATCACGGTTAAACAGCCAATTGTTGTATTTCCAATCAGATGCTTATAATCCACCTCTTTAGGTGCATTTACTTCAATATCAAGAGACTTTCCTTCTTCATCTATTAAAGAATAGGAGGTGAAAGAGAAAGCAAGATTTCCTTTTTGCATAAAAGTGACTTGTTCTTCCAATTTAGTTGGGAGCCATAGATCATCACTATCAAGAAACGCGATATATTTTCCATGGGCTTCTTTAATGGCTATATTTCTTGCACGGGCAGCTCCGACATTCTTAGATAAAGGAATAAGTCTGATCCGTGAATCGTGCTCTGCATAGGATTTAATGACAGAAACAGAGTTATCCTTTGATTGATCATCTACAATGATCATCTCCCAGTTAAAATAGGTTTGATCTTGGACAGTTTTTATCGTTTCAGTAATAAAAGACGAGCTATTATACGAGGGAGTTATCACGGAAACTAAAGGACTGTCATCTTTTTTGCTGTAGGTCATTACATTCCACCTCTTTTTTCTCATATACCGAAATATATTTTAAAGTTAGTGCTAAAAAGGAAAAAAATGCTTCATTAATCATGAGTGAAAGGGACATCATCTGTATTAAGAAAGCAAAAAGAGTAAGCACAATGAAGGGTTTTTCTTTATGTAATTTAGTCTTGAATAAAGTGATGATAAGCATTAATAAAAAGGAAAGGTAAAAAAGAAAACCAATGATTCCAGACTCTACTAAAACCTCGAGATACGTATTGTGAACATATAGCTTTTCATTATGCTCGAAAGCGTAATAATCGGAAAAATTAAAAGCGCCAATGCCAAAAAGGGGATTTGACATAAAGTAGTTGATCGCCTGCCCCCATAATTCAAACCTTCCGCTGCCCCCATCAGTTGAAAAGTCAGAAATGCGGCTCGTGACGATTTCATTGAGATCTATATTGATAAGAGATCCAGCAACATATATTACCGCTAAAAATAATAAGGAAACAGCTAACATTTTGATTTTTTTTGAGAAATTAGCTAACAGCATGTACAAAAAGACCACCAGTACAAGCGCTAAAATTCCACCTCTTGAAAAAGTAAGAAGGGAAGTAATCATACATAGGAGGAATCCAATAGAATGCTTTAATCCCTTTAAATTGGTTAAATAATAGGAAAAAAAGATTGTGTTAAAAAAAATGAAGATGTTTGGGTCATCCAGCAAACCGATTAATCTTGGGTAATCCCGGTCCAATAATAATCCATATGATGTAATCTCAACACCTGTTGGAAATCTACCTGTCACCCTTATGCCGATGATGTACAATAATAGGCTAATGACGTTAAAGATGATACCGACATTTGCAATCGATTTCTCAATTGCACTTAGCGTTGTTAGCTCCAGTACAAATCTCATGATGAAATAACAGCCAAGTACGAGTATCACTCCTAGGATGACCCGAATGCTCGATTCAGGATACTGAGAAAACGCGCCGCTCAGACAATAGGTGAAATAAAATAAAAGCAAAAGGATTTCATAATGATAAAGGGTATGGAAATAAAAATCCCGAAAATGAATGCAAAAGAAAATGGCTAGAAATATCATGTAAATTTTTAAAGAAAAACCGATGGAGATATTATATTTACTGAGCGTAATAAAAAATAACAAGAGAAAGACTGACCATATAGAGGTGTTTTTATTAATTAGCAATCTTTCCATTCTCTTTTTGTCTCCCATCTTGTAAATGTTCGGTAGCAGGTTTCTTTTTAATAAAGCCAACGATTAATTGCTTGATGCTCTTATCGAGCAGTAAAATTAGAGCAGTGACGAAAATGATGGTAGAAATCATGGCTATAAAAGGATACTTGGATAATAAGTTTTGCATCAGGATGAAACTAATGAAAAAGAAGGTACCATACGGCAGGATAACCTTGAAGAATACCGCTCTTTTTTCTGGGTTGGCAGCGACATAGCCAATGAATGAGACGATTTCCATGGTAAGGACGGCAAAAGCTGAGCCAGCCACTGCATAGTTAACGCTCATAAAATAGAAGGAAACCAAACCAACGGTGATGGTTATAAACTGGACAAATGTACGCCGGTTCTGTAATCCCCTTGTCGTGAGACCGTCAGCAATGGCAATGTTAAAGCCTTGCAGAACGATTATAAAAGCCAATATTTTTAAAGGCTGAACCGCAGATCCCCACTCAGCTCCGAATAAAATGGTGACGAGGTAAGTGGCCAAGTAGAATAAGGTTATAGTCATGCACATACCGATATAGGACATGATTTTCATTTGCAAGATATTTAATTTTGTGTGTTCTGCAAGCTCACCTTGGTTGTATCGCTTAAATAAAAGCGGAAAAAAAGCGCCTGCGATGACCCCTGGTATTTGGTATAAAGCAGAAGGAATCCGATAAGCTACTGCAAAGAGACCAACAAGCGCTAAAGGCAGTGTTTTTTCCAGCACCAATGGACCCAATTGTGGGGTTAGCATAATAAATAACCCACTGATTAAAAACGGACTAAGATTCGTTAATAATTGTTTTTCAAAAGGAGACTTCCATTGTATTTCCGCTTTTTTCAGCAGTAAATAAAGGCTGTAAAATCCACCGGCTAAATAAGAGAATCCATATAAAAAGGCTGCTAGATGAACATCCACTTTTAAGCCCATACTCACCGTGGTGGAAAGTATTAACGCAAAAGAAGAGAAGATTTTTATCGACGCGATGAATTGCATCCTTTCAGTTAATTGGAAATAGGTTATTCCAATACTTTGCATCGCCAGGCCAATGACCATCGGGATCATTAGACTATAGATCATATAAAGAATTTGTTGTTCTTGATAAAGAATCCTTATGCCGGCAAAGAAAACAAAAAAGATCAAAAGGGAGCAAACAATCCGAATCTTAATATAGGAAGAAAACGTTCTTCCTAAGTTTTCCTTTTTTGAACCTTCCCTTAGAAAAGTATTACTTGTCCCGAGGTCCGTGAAAAAGTTCATGACCATGGCAAGAGCCAATGCCACACTGAAAATTCCATAGTTCTTTGAGTTAAAATAATTTGCTAATAGAATGAGCGTGGCGGCATTAAGAACATTAGATAGAATGGTACTGTAAAATAAATGGACAATATTTTTTAAAATAGAGTTCTTCTTTGTATTCACTTTATTCGCTCCCGATTTTATGACGATAAAGTCGTTGGCTTGAGTAGTGGTGCTGATGAATGAATCGTCTTTCTGTTTAAAGAAGGCTGATTTTGGTTTAAATAATATTCATATGTGCTCGCAAGACCCTGTTCAAGTGAATGAGCGGGGTGCCAACCCAATTTTTGAAGTGTCGTTTTATTACAGAGTAAGCTTTCTTTGATATCACCATTTTTCGCTGGCTGATAAATAGGAGATAAATCATGGCTGCCAAATGATTGAATAAGCGAGAATAATTGATTGATGCTTGTACTGGTGGTTGATGAGACATTGAAGGTGCCGCTTCCTTCAGATTCCAACGCTTTCAAATTGGCATCGGCTACATCTTTAACATAGATGAAATCCCTTGTTTGAGTGCCGTCTCCATAAATGACGGGCCGCTCATTTTTAATCACAAGATTAGTGAAGATCGATATAACACCGCCTTCGCCGCTAGCTGTCTGTCTTGGTCCATATACATTGCTGTATCGAAGATTCACATAATTTAAATCGTATAATTCATTTGCAAGCTTTAGATAATCCTCGGCCGTTTTTTTTGATGCACCATAGGGTGATAATGGAGAAGTAAGATGTGATAATGTGATTGGCATAACATCGGCATCTCCATATACAGCTGCTGATGAGGCAAACACGATCTTTTTAACGGCATATTTGTGAGAAAGCTTAACGATGTTTATCGTTCCCATGATATTGATCCGTGCATCATTCGTTATATCCGAAATGGATTGTTGTACACTAACTTGTGCAGCTTGATGAATGACATAGTCAGGCCTAAATGTCTCCATCGCATTTTCAAGTTGGACCTCATCTTCAACATTTCCAAAGAAGGGAGTGACTTTGGCCTGGACATTCCCGATAGATCCGGTGGAGAGGTTATCATATATAGCCACTTCATAATTATTACGGATTAATGTATCGACAATATGAGAGCCAATAAATCCAAAGCCCCCAGTTACTAGTACTTTATTCATTTTTCACTACCCCTTTTTTAGTTATCTAGCTCCATTACCAGTAAAGACTATGGTCAATGTTCGGAACAAAATTTTGATTTCCATAGCAATTGAGCGGTGTTGAATATAATATAGGTCAAAATACAGCTTTTCTTTTGGTGATAAATCATAACCCCCATTTACTTGTGCCCACCCTGTTATTCCTGGTTTCACATATAAACGGTTTTTAAAGCCAGGCAAAAACTTTTCGAATTCTTTATAGAAATATTCCCGTTCAGGTCTTGGGCCGATGAGGGACATATCTCCTTTTAAAACATTAATAAGCTGAGGGATTTCATCAATGCGTGTTTTTCGTATAAAGGCTCCTATTCTGGTCACCCTGGAATCATTTTGACTTGCCCACTTAGGCCCATTTTTTTCGGCATCGATGCCCATGGAACGCAGTTTAATCATATTGAAGGGCTTCCCATCAAGGCCTAGTCTTTGTTGATAAAAAAAAGGGGAGCCAGTTGAATCAATAGGGATAAGAATGCAGAATAAAAGTAAAATAGGTGCTGTAAGTATCAGCAAAAAAAACGAGATGATTATATCTATAGCGCGCTTTAGATTAAAATTAGATGATGTCGATAGTGGTTTTGTCAGGATTTCTTCCTGCCTATCGACTCTGACTTTCGAATCCACTGGTTATCCTCCCTGAATTAAGAAATGATCATTGATCCTGAAATTTCAAGATTTGCCCTTTCAAATTGCATTTTCACACCGGCAATTTTCTCTAACTTATCTCTGCCTTCTTGTATCGCTAAAATTATGCCATCACAATATTTAGCAACGATATTTGCATCAGGTTTATTTAAACTATCTGATGTATGGAATAAAATTAGGTCAAAATCCTTCTTCCACTCTTCAATTAGAGTTGGAAGGGTTTCTAATGTTAATAAAGTTGCTGGCTCATAAATGGCTTCGCTTGTAGGTATACAAAATAGATGACCCTTTATATGTATAGCATGTTCGTTAATATTGGGCTTCTCGTTTAAAAGCAAGTTGGTCAAACCGAATGAATTATCGATATTAAACACTTGATGCAGCGAGGGTTGACGCAGATTAGCATCCACTACCAACACTCGTTTACGCTGCTCCGAAAAGGCAAGTGCTAAGTACGCTGCTGCATTTGCAATATTCTGTGATTGTGAAAGAGATGTAATCATTAATATTGAATGGTCTTTATGAAGGTTAGACTCGATATTGTTACATATCGAATAAAATTGCTCTTTATTGATTTCATTTAGGTAAAAGGATTGTTTCCTTGTGAATTTAATACTCACTATATTCACCCCGTTTGGTGGAAGGTAAGGTTTTATATGTTGTTTTACGTTTTCTGCTAATTCTTTTGGTATTCAAATCCAGTCTCCCTAATAATGGAATTCCAAGAAGTTCAAGCTCCCTATCGGAGTAGGTTGAATCATCAAAGTGCTCTCTAAGAAGTGCTAAGCCTATTCCAGCAAAAAAGCCTATTACGATTGAAATGGCTATAATGAATTTCGGCTTTGGGAAAAGCAGTTCTGCTTGTCCCATTTCATTATCATTGAGAATACTAATCTGTTTAACGTTTGTAATGTCTTTAAAATTAGATATCGAATGCCTCGCGACAGTTTGGGCGATGTCTTTAGCGGATTCCGGGTTTGAATCCTTGACGGTAATCGTGATGATTTGTGAATTATCTCTATTTGTAATGGAAACTTGCTTAAGTAAGTCATAGCTTGAAGTCTTAAGGTCCAATTCTTCTTTAACTCCTATCATGATTTGCGGACTTTTAATGATGTCCATATATGAAAGGGCAAGCTGTCTGTTCTCTTGAACTTTGTTTATGGAAGCTTCCTTTTCATCCATGCTTAAAGATCCTGCCAGAACTTGAGTGGAATACTGATAGGTTGGTTTCATAAGGTACATGGACGAAAAAATAATAAAACCAGTAATACAAAGGGTAGATAGAATAATGATAAATATTCGCTTTTTTAAGATTCGTATAAAATCTTTAATTTTTACTTTTTCATTCATCGATTTCACCACTTTTTTTGAGATAGTTAGAATACGTTCACAACTTGCAAAGAATTTTTATATAATAGTAAGCAATTATCCTATTTTGCGTTTTAAAGCTATGTGGTCTTTGGAAATTACTTTTTCTTGTTTGTTTCTTGTGAAATACGATCCGAGACTCATGCATGGTTTTTCCACGAGTAGATAGGACGCTGAAGAGAGTAAAAAAGATAAGAAAAAGGAAAATATCAATATTAAACCGGTAGGCAGCTTGTTATAGAATAGGTACATCAATGAGAATAAGGATATAAGATGGTATAAATACAAACTATATGAAATTTTCCCGAGAAGAGTTAGCAATCTAGACCTTAAGACCGCCGAAATTTTTTGGGAACATACGCTCATGATGATAAAAATGCAAACACCGAATGAGACCACATAATCCCTAAAAATAAAATTGTTTAAAAAATCCACTTCGCCAATGATGCCTTCGTACATAAAACAGGTAATTGCCCCCAACAACAATGTAATTTTTACAGGTTTTTTCTTTTTCAAGGTATAGGAAAAAAGTTCATGTCGATATTTCGCTATTATTGCTCCCATCAAAAAAAGGGTACTGTAGTGGAAACTTAGAGAAATGCTGGTTATATCCCCACTAGAACCAAACAAATACAAAAAAATAGTCGACGAAAAAATTAAAACAAAAAGCCATAATAAAGAGTATTTAAGCTTTTTTCGTACAAATAAAAAAATCAGAACAGGAAATATAACCGAAATTCTCATCTCGTGGACAAGGGACCATATAACATTGTTATAGGCGTCTGTATTGTACTGCCCTATAAATAAAACATGTTCTATTAATAAGGAAGGAGTATCCGGGCCTGTCCAAGATTTACTAAACCAGTTAGTGATAAAGGGCAAATCAATATCGCTTAAAAGCATTTTCGCCAATATAGCCATGCTAATTGCTACTAGATATGGTATATAAATTCGAAACACTCGTTTTATTAAGTATGTAGAATAGTGGAATTTAGCACTATTAACTGATAAATACAAAACAAAACCACTTAATACAAAGAATAGAATGACAGACTCATTTCCACTGCTGAAAAAAAGGCGTAAAGGAGTTTCCTTGAACAAATAAATCATGTAGGAGCTGCTTGAATCATACTGATAATTAGCATATGAAGGGTATACCATCAAATAATGCCCGATTAACACAATGAGAGCGGCTAAACCCCTTAATGAGTCGAATTCCTCATATCTAGTCATATCCTCCTCCATATGAACCGTTTTTTTTATAATATAGCACTTGTTCTTAATAAAGTATAGTTAGTTCTTTAAAACAGACAAAAATAGACAACAAAATATAAAGTTAACCATCATATCCTAATTTTATGAAATTCTAATGGGCGAATAAAAACTTCTGGAGAATAGTTGAAAGACGGAACACATCATGCCCTAGAATAAGAGATTTCAGGCCTTTGGCCAATGGATAAATCCTGTTCCCACTACCCTAAATTTACTTAAGATATGGAAGTTTGGGGATCAGCTAGCAAGTTAAGGATTAGACATACAGGTGATGTTTATTATTCCTGTAATGAGGGAAACAAATTACTAGATATGCTAATAGAATTAATAAATAAACCAATTGACATAATAATGTAAAGATGGTAAGTTCAATTTGTTCATTCGTTATAGAGAACAGTTTGTTCGTTTAGTTTATGATATAAACTGTTAATTCTATCGAAGGATATAAAATAAAGTAACAAAAAATGTAAATAATAGATGTTATTATTTAATATATACCTCTAATTTTTATTAAAAGCAAAAGCTCAATTAATAAGTTATAGAAGAAAGGATGATTTTTAATGCCTTTATACCAAATGAGAGAAATATGGACACCTTTAAAATTAGTTGGAGTTAAGTTTTTTAAAACTGAAGAAGGAAGTATTTTTATGAAAGTTTTTAATAAACGTCGAAGAAAGTTAAAGTAATGCATTACTTAATAATATTGCGCGTTAAGCTTGTTTGTGATGAATCAAAAATTCCTAATAATTAGTTGTTTTTTTGAAGAATATTGTAGAATGATGGCGGAAAATAACGAAAAGTATTTTAGTTAATCATCAGATTATTTAAGTATAATTAACATGGATATAGTATTAAATACTTAGCAAAAAATGTCTTGGGGTATGTCGACTTCATAAAAAGTTAGAATCGCATATTTTGTGCCATGAAACTAAATTGGAAAATCATAATGTTAAATATTCTTGAGAAACGCAAACCTATTGAAAAGTAGGGACGCAAAATTACAGGTCTAAGGCTATGCTCAGACGGCTGTGTTACCACAAATAGGGTGAAAAAGAAGATATGCAGAAAAAAATTGATGCAGAATGGGTTAATTTAATTTTGGAAGCAAAAAGTTTAGGTTTTTCCATTCAAGAAGTGAGAGATTTTATTCAGAACGAACAGAACTTGATTAATCAGCCCCAAAAGAATTAGAAAAACAAAAAAATATATATACTTTTGAGGGCTGTTATTCAGCCTTTTTTTTATGAACTGGATTCTATTGTTCACTTTTGTTATAACTTAAAAGCTTGCGGATGTAGCGATCTGTTATCAACAAACCTATTCATTTGCTTGGGCTGATACCTAAGAGTTTCTTATTAGTTAGAAAAATATTGTTCTAATCTATAGTATTGTTCGGAAATTGTAAGTATGGAGTTAGTAAAGTGTGAAGGACACATTCTAAATAAGTTGGAAGTGGTCGTTGTAAAGTAGAAGAGACACATTATGCCGACTCTTTTATTCATAGTGTTGCCTGCAGGTAAGTGGGCTATAGGATGCAGGTTCCGATCAGTGAAGAAAGTAGTAACTATATCTTAAGACCAAGAGTAAGGCAGGGTGACCTTCATATCTGAAGGAAGTCGGCGGCAAAATTCCGCTCCTAGTAACACGAATCTCTTAAATCCCAGTTCAACATAAACTTGAACACCTTAAATAAGTTGTCTAGATAAGTGTAGCCTATCCATTTGTAGAGAGAAAGAAAGAGAGCGGTAAGTAATTGTAAGTGGTAAGAGAAAACAGTGACAAAATTCAAGGTTTATTAGTAGGATAATGGCAGGCATCACACAAAGACAGTTGTTTTTGTGTGATGCCTGCCATTTTTATCCTACTTAAGCTGTAAAACTTCAAATATTAGTTGGGTATGCACCACTAAAACAGGCTATACAGCGACTGCTAGTTTCTCCAAGATCCACATCTACTGCCTCTAATAACCCATCAGTGCTTAAAAAGGCTAATGAATCTGCCCCGATAACCTGTCCCATAGCTCGTTCGTGTTCGTGTTTGTTGGCAAACAGTTCTTCCTTAGTTGGCATATCCACTCCATAAAAACATGGGTTTTTAACCATAGGTGAACTAATTCTTACATGGACTTCCTTGGCACCTGCTTGCCGAATCAATTGGACAATGCGCTTGCTTGTCGTTCCCCTAACAATCGAATCATCGACTAATACCACCCTTTTTCCTTCCAAAATTTCTTGCACAGCGCTTAGTTTCAGTCGAACAGCTAAGTCGCGCAATTCTTGCGTGGGCTCAATAAATGAACGACCAGCATAAGGATTTTTAATAATCCCCATTTCATATGGAATTCCTGATTGTTGGGAAAAACCAATAGCGGCAGGGACGCTTGATTCGGGAACTGCAACGACAACATCAGCTTGTGTCGGATGTTCTTTTGACAGAATTTTACCTAATTCCTTCCGGATTGTTAAGACACTTCTTCCTTGAATAACGCTATCCGGACGGGCAAAATAGACAAATTCAAAGGAACAAAGGGAAACCTTACCTTTTTCCGCAAATCTTCCAGTTTGAATTCCATATTCATCTATAAGAAGCCATTCACCCGGTTCAACTTCCCGCCAGAACTTAGCATCAACCGCATTTAAAGCGCATGTTTCTGAGGAGGCGATGATTGATTCACCAATTTTTCCAAGGCTAAGCGGACGTAACCCATGACGATCCAGGGCAATTAGCATTTGTTTTTCAGTCATTATAATCAAGGCAAATGAACCGTCGATACGTTTAAGCATATCAGGTGCGCTTTCTGCGAAATGCTTTTTACTTGAACGAGCTATTAAGTGAGCAATAATTTCAGTATCGGTCGTTGTTTGAAATATGCTTCCTTGCTGTTGTAACACATCCCGTTCTATCCTTGCATTTACGAGGTTGCCATTATGAGCAACAGCCAGGTCCCCCTCGCTATATTTAAAAACAAGAGGTTGTGCGTTTTGCAATAAACTTTCACCAGAAGTTGAATATCGTACATGACCAATGGCCATATTTCCGCTTAGTCCATCAAGGATGTCCCGTGAAAATACTTGGGTAACTAATCCCATTCCCCTGTGATTCCTGAATGATTTCCCATCACTAGCTACAATTCCTGCACTTTCCTGACCACGGTGTTGAAGTGCATGAAGTCCGTAATAAGTTAATTCGGCTGCTTTGGGGTGATTAAACACTCCAAATACCCCGCATTTCTCCTGCATTTCTGAATCCATTTTTCTCTTCCTCCCGTTGATATCCTTTTTGTTATTTTTGGCAAAAGGTGAATTTCTATCCTGTTTATTTACTAATCGGTAAATGGATATGGGATTAAACAAATTGCAGCCATAAACAGTTCTATGGAACAGGTAGGGATAATTGCTTTGCATTATTGAATGAATATCTTGGTATAAAAGACTTTTGAGTATAATGGAATATTTTGAATTAATGTATTTTGTATGATTTATAGTAAACTATATAGTAATGAACAGATATTAATTTATAAAATCTAGCTCAGTATAAAAATAGTGAATAATACAGTTAATAATTTTGCCGATTGGTTGATACTTTGAAGATCAAGCAAAGGGACTTCGCAAAAGGCGATGTCAAGCTGCCATCAAAATACAAGGAGAATTTGATGACAAAAAACAAATTTATTACGTTCGAGGAAGCTCATGAAAAGAAAGAAAGAAGTAAGAAAATTTTTATTGGGACTTATATTACTATTATTTTAATTTTGATTTCTTTATTGACTTTTTTTCTTGGTAAATCATAACTGGTGTTAAATAGGGCTGAGAAATCGGTCCTTTTTTGTGTTAAGTAGGTGAAAGAGGAAGTATGCAGGGAGCTCTCCTTTTGTCGAAATGGGTAGTCAAAGGAGTTAAGAGTCCTAAGACTAAAAAAGAGACGATCTTTATTTTCTAAGTTCTTGTTGTGGGACTATTGTGGGAAACGCTTTTAGCTTTCCGTTGGGGTTGTCATTTTTCGGTTGGATAAAAATAATAATGAATTTTATAAAGTAAGCGCTTAATATTTAGATTATAAAAAAATACCTAGGCAGGATTTAACATGATGTTCATTGAATTAATTAATGACATAATTTGTGTTTTTAAGTTGTCTTAACCTTCTACAAATCTTCGATATCCTATAAAAAAATAGTTAATAATACTTAAATATTTTTGATTATATGCCGATACTACACTATAGAGATCAAGCAAAGGGACTTCGCTTAAGGCGATGTCAGATAGCTGCCATCAAAATCTAAGGAGACTATTTGATGACAAAAAACAAATTCATTACGTTCGAGGAAGTTTATGAAAAGAAACAAAGAAGCAAGAAAATTTTTGTTGGGACTTATATTACCATTACATTAGTTTTGATTTCATTAATGACTTATTTTATGGGACAAGCATAATATGGGGTATCGGGGCTGAGGAATCGGTCCTTTTTTGTTTTTTATCGATACATATTGACTAGTAGTATTCCTTCCCTTGAATATTAAAGGAATGTTAATTTTTAGTTACTTTTCTGATAATATAGTAGATTCCGCTTGCCAATCTCTACTCTATATGTGATTATCGAATAAATGAGCTATATTCCTTATTTTTGGAAAAAGGATTAGGACAACAGTATGAAATGGTGGCTCAATTATATATTGGAGTGGAAATTTCTAATGGATTTTTTTGATATTTTAAAAGACACTTTTACCAAGGGTGAGTCTGGACAAGATGTTACTGTAAATGAACTTGTGGAAGAGATTAAGGAGAAATTAAACGGGATCATTGAACATTCTGACAGTATATGATGAGTAGATAATTTGTTCCAGGCTTATTGACGTTGGGTGTTGTTTGGTGCAGTTTTGTATAGAATGTTATTCTTTCGTTTTCAGGGGCTATTATATGTATCCTTTTTAGTGCAGATGAACTGCATCAAAAACTAACCGGTGCCATGTCCCTTTGTGGATGTTATCACGGACATGTTTGGCGGTTTGCTAGGAATCTTTCTGTTCTCTTTTCTTGTTTCGATGAAGAAGGCGCCATTGAGTCTGAAGAACTCATATGGCTACATATCATGAAGGAGCATGTATACAACATGCTTCTTTTTGTAGTTTATGAATGATAACCTATGAGGGCGACGAGTAAATGTTAGATTATAGGCTTATTTAACGAGTATTCTCCTGGTGAGGATCGTGTATCATTTTTTGTTCCGAGCGGTTGAAAATGCATTTCGAACCTGCGATTTAATCCCGCAGATTATGGGCAACATCGTTGCCTTGTACTTTTATAAGATGGAAGTAGAGACCTTTCAGTATGATTTGTAGGCCGATACTTAAGAAAGTGAAGAACTGGATTCTGGATAGGGTTGGAGGGCAGCATAAAACGGCCTATGAAATTCCAGTTACACAGGTCTTCAATTCTCGCTATGGAATGTTTACTTTGGAACAAAATTGCTATGTCGTCAAAGAAAAAGGCGAATGGCGTTTGTTATGGGATTATCGGTTTAAATAGATTCCTCTCCTTTTTCGGGCTCGAGTTCGTTTTATTGAAAAGGGAGAGGCGATGCTCTCATGTATTGCCGAAAAGAGCCACTTCTCATGAAACATATTTCATTCTTGAACGATCACTGATGGCTTTCAGAATAAACATTTTGTCCTGTTTGCTTAGCATAGCCCAGCTGCCTGCTTTGATTTTCATTTAAATCCACTCCTTTGGTTTAGGATTATTTATTATAGTTGATGAATGACGGTTGATGGAATTCTGGGTCCAGTGAATGATAGTGTCAAGTGATGAAAGGGGCAAGGGGAAGATGGAATTGTCAGCTCATATTAGATTATACCGTCTTTTAGTGCCTAATAAACAACAAAAATTCCAACAAATCTCTACAATTGGTGTTCGTTTTTTGTCAGATTATTGGACGGGGAAAATGAAAAAGCTGTCAGGATGCGGGTCCGGACAGCTCTTTCATTTTTTCTTATTTGATGGATAATTGTTCTTTTAATTCGGATTGAACCTTTTCTTTTTCTTCATCCGACACAATATAATAGTAGATTCCGTCGATTTTCGTTCCGTTGCCATTTATGGACGATTGGGTAATGCTTTTGCTTGCGTCCCTGTAGTTCTTTTGGATGTCCATCATGTCATCAAACGTCAAATTCGTCTGGATATTATTACCGAGTGCATCGAAGACTTCATCGTATTTCGTCAGGGAGGAAAGGCTTGCGCCTTCCTTAATGACTGCTTCGATGATGGCACGTTGTCTGGATTGACGGCCGAAATCACCACTCGGATCATCATGTCTCATTCTTGAATAGGCAAGGGCTTCTTTCCCGTTAAGTGTATGCGTACCTTTTGCAAAATGAATGCCATCGGATGTGAAGTCCAGATCGTTTTGAACGGTCACGCCGCCGACTGCGTCAACGATATCCTTAAAGCCTTCCATATTGATCTTCATATAATAGTCGATTGGGATATCAAGGAAGTTTTCAACTGTATCCATGGACATTTTTGCGCCGCCGAAGGCAAATGCATGGTTGATTTTATCCTGTGTTCCATGACCGACGATTTCGGTCCGTGTATCACGCGGAATGCTTAGCATTTTGACCGATTTCTTTTGTGGATTGACTGTCAAGACGATCATTGTATCTGAGCGGCCTTTGTCGCCATCACGTTCATCGACACCGAGCATGAGCATCGAGAATGGCTCCTGATCTGATAGTGCAAGGTCTTTCGTTCGTTTATCCGTGGTACGGTCTATTGGTGTATGCATCGTGTCAACGGTTTTTGTCAGTGAATTCCATACGGAGTAGGCAAAGGCTCCCCCGGCTAGTATAAAAAGTAGGACAATTATCCCAACTACCTTCAGCCATGTCCGTTTCTTTTTCTTCTTTTTTTCATGTCTCATAGTTTACTTCCTTCCTCTTTTTGTAACCACTTCATCTATTATATTTAATTTCATAGTAAAAGAATAGTATATTTTGCTATTTTATAATACCTTTGACATATTTTGGTGTAACTGTGTACTATGTAACTAGAACAATTTTTAAGGGGTTGGAAAAATTGAATTCATTTAAGGGTTTAGTACTAAAGGAGTGGTTGATTGGGAAATCCACACTTTTGTGGTTGTTGGTTGCGCAAGTTGGATTTGTGTTTATTTCTTTTTTAGTATCTAGGTATTGGGAAGTTACAGGTATTTTTTATATGTCTACATGGGTAATCATGATCTTGCAACCATTTATTATGTTCTCTTTGATTTTTGGATGTTTGAATTATGATGGGAAGACGCAATTGTGGATTTACAATCCCCAGTCTGCAGCGATGTTGCTTGGAAGTAAATTATTGTCAAGTGTTCTATTTCAGGTAATTTCCATTTTATTTGCGTGCTGTTTAGTTTTTGTGGCTTTTAGGGTACCAACTAGTTATTTCCAGCAAGGCTTTCAGATGGAAAATATGGAGTTGGTAGGCCTGTTACAGGTAGGTGGGGTTATGACGGCGGTTAGTATTGTCATAGCTGTGCTTATGATGTTTTTATGGGTAGTGTATCATGCACTCGCAAGGATTCAACTTATTAAAAATATTCGTTGGCTGTTAGTGTTTCTTCTGTTTATAGGAACGGTTTTAGTGAAAAATTGGGTTGGCCATACAATGCTATATCAGAAACTGGATGATATATGGGCTGTACCAGCTTTTAGCGGTTCATCGTTTAGCTTGTCTCAATCCAAGTTGGAGTTTAATTTAGAAGCCGGGGGAAATATTTCGCTTTTGACAAGCGGGTTGGATGTTATTGGATTAGTGATATTGTTCCTCGCTTCATGTTGGCTCTTGGACCGAAAGATTGAGGTGTAAATGATGTCTGAGGAATTTCATGCATCAAAGCCGATTTATTTACAGGTTGCAGATCGAATTTGTTATTCAATATTACGCGGTGAGATAAAGAGTGGGAATAGGCTGCCATCGGTTCGCGAAATGGCTGTCCAGATGGGTGTCAATCCGAATACAATCCAACGCACTTATACCGAGATTGAGAGGGATGGAATTGTGGAGACGAGAAGGGGGCAGGGTACATTCGTTAAAAATGATCCTGCGCTGATTGCTTCATTGCGTACTAGGATTCAAACGGAAGTTATTGAGACATTCGTTAAGAACATGAAAGAAATCGGCTTATCGAAAGAAGAAATGCTGACAGCGGTACAGCAATTTCTGAAGAAGCAGGGGGATGCGTAATGACGGTTGAGCTGTTTGATGTATCGAAAAAGTATGGCAGCATTGCTGCCCTTGATGGTGTAACACTCACGTTTGACGTGGGGAAGATTTATGGGGTGTTAGGGGCCAATGGAAGCGGTAAGTCAACATTGCTCAAACTGATTGCCGGTCTCGCCAAACCGGATCATGGAGAGGTGACGGTCGATGGGGTACCGGTAAGCAGGAGGTCGGCTTCGCATGTTTCTTATCTGACAGAGCTTGATTTTTTTTATCCTAATTTTACGGCAGGTCAGTATATTGATTTTCATGCCTCGCAGTTTGCTGATTTTAATCGGGATAAGGCAATTGAAATGCTGGCATTCATGAAATTGGATGTACGGAAGAAGGTCCGTACGATGTCGAAAGGTAATCGCGGAAGGCTTAAATTAGTGCTAGCTTTGTCTCGGGAGGCACCTGTCGTGTTATTGGATGAACCATTCTCAGGGTTGGACGTTATGGTCCGGGATTCGATTGTACGGAGCTTGCTGTCTTATATCGATTTTGAAAGGCAAATGGTTATCATGGCGACTCATGAAATCGAGGAAATCGAGAACATCCTTGATGAAGTCATTCTGATTAAGGCTGGCGAGATCATCTCTAATGAAAATGTCGAGGGTCTTCGCGAATCTAGTGGGAAATCAGTGGTCGGTTGGCTAAAGGGACATCATAGCTAATATGAAGGAAAAATAGTAAAGTAGCTTCGGAAAAGATTCCGAGGCTATTTTTTTGTATGCAAGGAGAAAAACTTTGAATCTAATGAATTTGACCAAGTAAAATTGATTCACTAAATATTTCCAAGTGAATGAAGTTTTACTTTAAAATGGGTGATAAGCAAAGTCCCTATTAGAAAGAAGGCGCATATACATGCAATACGGATATCCTTAAAGAATAAATAAATCTTGGAGGCTAAAGCACAAATGGAATATTTAACTGAAAGTTCATCATACGAAAGTGATTCAACGGAAAGTTCATCATACGAAAGTGATTCAACGGAAAGCTCATCAGATGAAAGTAGCTCAACGGAAAGCTCATCAGATGAAAGTAGCTCAACGGAAAGCTCATCAGATGAAAGTTGCTCAACGGAAAGCTAATCAGATTTAACAAATAGTTAAATTAGAACGAAGATTTACTTTAAAATGGGTGATAAGCAAAGTCCCTATTAGAAAGAAGGCACATATATATGCAGTACGGATATCCCTAAAGGATAAATAAATTTTGGAGGCTAATTAATAAATGGAATATTCAACGGAAAGCTCATCATACGAAAGTGAATCAACAGAAAACTCGTCGTACGAGAGCAGTTCAACGGAAAGCTCATCAGATGAAAGTAGCTCAACGGAAAGCTCATCGGATGAAAGTAGCTCAACGGAAAGTTCATCAGATGAAGGCAATTCAAATGAAATTCTTTCCGACGCCACAGAAGAAATCGAAAATTCAACTGAGGGTGAAGAGAATGGCAGTCCTCGTCGTGTGAATGTATTTAAGAAAATGTGGCTGGAAAATATGATTAAAGCATCGAAGGGTATCTATACAGAAGAAGATTGACCACACAGGTACAGCGACTAAAAAGTTGTTGTGCCTCCATATGAAAAGTGGACATGCCGCTAGCACTCGTAATTGACATACTGGATACGAGGAGCCTAATGTTTCTGCGGCTAAAAGTACGCGGATTGCAGTCTGCAATAATCTAAATTTAAATGTTGTAAGAATCATATATTGAAATGTTGTTGTTTCTGGCCTTGATGAAACCCTAACAGATTGCGGACTAATTTTCAGGAAAAATTGGCTAAGCAAGGCGATTCAAAGGGAATTTCGCCTAAGCGTTCCGGTTTCTAAATAAGAACGGCCTAACCTTAACATTTACCCGACAGTTGTACATACTGCCTGTGGATGATTTGGACACTATGGCTTACTGGTGGAATTTAAGTTGTTTTTACAGAATGGCGGTCAATAAATGATATCTAATTATATTGGTCAGTATATTGAACTAGGACTCTCTGGAAATATTCATGTAGTTGGGATTTTAATAGAAGTAAGTTTAAATGGAATATAGCTGTACACTTTTCTGTATACAAACCAATAAACTGGTCGTGTTCAATTTAGTTATGCATCCGCAGATTATTGGAATGATCAGTACTGTGAAAGATGGCATCATTGAGATGATGAATGCTCAATGGGGAGGCGGTTTTGTCAATATGATGCAAGTTGAATGTTTTCATTTCCCACAATAAAAAACTCCGGATTTGAAGTGATCCGGAGTTATTTCTTTTTCTCGATATTTTCATAGACCGAGGCAAGTGCTTGTTCAAATTTCCCGCTCTTTTTCGGTTTGTAATATTTTTTGCTGCGCAGTTTGTCCGGTAAGTATTGCTGCTTCACCCAGCCATTCTCGTAGTCATGCGGATAAAGGTAGTCGATGCCGCGTCCGAGATCGGTGGCCCCTTTGTAATGGGCATCCTTAAGATGATCCGGTACATCTCCACTTTGGCCGCTGCGAATGTCTGACAGAGCTGCATCAATTGCGACAATGGCCGTGTTTGATTTAGGTGATAGGCATAACTCGATCACTGAGTTGGCAAGTGGAATCCGGGCTTCAGGGAAACCGAGTCGTTCAGCGGCTTCGACTGCAGCGAGGGCCCTGGGACCAGCCTGGGGATTGGCAAGAGCTATGTCTTCGTAAGCGATGACTACCAAGCGGCGGGCAATGCTGACAAGATCGCCGGCTTCGACCAAGCGCCCCAAATAATGAAGGGCTGCATTCACATCACTGCCGCGAATTGATTTTTGGAAAGCCGACAGAACATCATAATGGGCATCTCCATCCTTGTCATGCGAGAAGCTTTTTTTCTGCATGCATTCCTCGGCAATTTTCAGATCTATATGAATGGATCCGGATTCATCGGGTTCGGTGGAAATGACGGCGAGCTCAAGAGCATTAAGGGCACTGCGGACATCTCCGTTCGAAGCAGTCGCGAAATGGGTAAGGGCATCAAAGCTGACATCGGTTTTATACGCACCAAGTCCCCGCTCTTCATCATGAAGTGCTCGTTCCAGAGCTTTTGTTATATCATTGGTTTCCAATGATTTGAGCTCGAAAATCTGGCACCGGCTACGGATGGCCGGATTGATTGCATGATAGGGATTGCTGGTCGTTGCACCGATCAAGGTAATCATCCCGTTTTCAAGATAAGGCAATAGGAAATCCTGCTTCGCCTTATCGAGTCGATGAACCTCATCAAGCAGCAAAATCACTTTCCCGGACATCTTAGCCTCGGCTGCCACGATTTCCATATCCTTTTTATTATTGGTCACCGCGTTCAGCGTCCGGAAAGCAAACTTCGTGCTTCCGGCAATTGCACTTGCAATCGATGTCTTGCCAATTCCCGGCGGACCATACAGGATCATGGAAGAAAGCTGTTTGGCTTTCACCATCCTTGCGATAATTTTTCCTTCACCGACCAGATGCTCCTGCCCGATGATCTCATCAATCGACCGAGGCCGCATCCGGAAAGCAAGCGGTTTTATATTCATTGCGCACCTCTCCTTTTTATATAAGGTATCACAACTGATGGAGGAAATGCGCTGATTATGCTGTAAAAGAGGGTGATTTCCTATTAAAATAGTCCGTTTGGGGATTTAATTTGTGCTGTAAGGTTTATAAATCGACCTACCAGTGCAATAATCCGTCCTAGCCCTACAACGACCGCACAAACCAATTATTCGCCCAAGCAAAAATTGAAACCTAAAATCCTGTCCTAAACCCAATTAAAATTCGTCATCCGATCGGTTACATTCCTTTTTCTTCTCTTTTCCTACCTCTCCAATTAGGATAATTTGACAAATGAAGGGCGGGTGAATGCATTTCCGGCGGGAATATGCTATAATTTCAAAAGAATTTAGAAACGGATAAATAATTTGAGGTGTATATGTATGAAGATATCTACTAAAGGCCGTTATGGTTTAACGATTATGATCGAGCTTGCTAAACATTATGGAGAAGGCCCGAAGAGTTTGAAATCGATTGCCCAGACGCATAATTTGTCAGAGCATTATTTGGAGCAGTTGATTGCGCCGCTTCGTAATGCTGGGTTGGTGAAGAGTGTCCGCGGTGCGTATGGCGGTTATGTACTGTCTAAAGATCCTCAGGAGATTACTTCGGGTGATGTCATTCGTGTATTGGAAGGGCCGATTACCCCTGTTGAAGGAATTGAGGATGAGGAGCCGGTGAAACGTCAGCTTTGGATCCGGATTCGCGATGCTGTGAAGGATGTATTGGATAATACGACGCTGATGGATTTGGCGAGCTACAAGGATACGGGTGAAATCGATTCTTATATGTACTATATTTAAGTGATTAGCAATGCGCCTATTATGTAGGCGCTTGCGTTTTTTAATGGAGGCGACAAAAAAGTGGACAGAATATATTTAGATCATGCTGCGACTTCACCGATGCATCCGAATGTGATCGACAGAATGATGACAGTCATGAGCCATGATTTCGGAAATCCGTCGAGCATTCATGCGTTCGGGCGGGAGGCGCGCCATGTTTTGGATGAGGCGCGTTCGAGTATTGCAAAGAGCATCGGTGCGGGGCGGAATGAAATCATGTTCACGAGCGGCGGAACCGAGGCTGATAATACGGCGATCATTGGTGTTGCGAATGCTTATAAAGAACAAGGGAAGCACATCATTACGACGGAGATTGAGCATCATGCGGTTTTGCATACATGCCAATACCTTGAGAAGTCTGGCTTTGAGGTCACATATTTACCTGTGAATGAAGCGGGGCTTATTTCAATTGCCGATTTAAAGGCGGCGTTGCGGGACGACACGATTTTGGTTTCGGTCATGTTCGGCAATAATGAGGTTGGTACGATCCAGCCGATTGCTGAAATTGGACAGTTGCTCAAGGGGCATCAAGCCATTTTCCATACGGATGCGGTTCAGGCATATGGTTTGATCTCTATCGACGTCCGTGAGTTGGGTGTGGACTTGCTGAGTGTATCCGCGCATAAAATCAACGGTCCCAAGGGAATCGGCTTTCTTTATATTCGTGAAGGCTTGAAGCTGAATCCGCATTTATATGGCGGGGAACAAGAACGCAAGCGCCGTGCTGGTACGGAGAGCGTGCCTGCAATTGCCGGTTTTGCAGAAGCTGTTTTAATTGCACAAAGCACGATGGAAAAGAAAAAGGAGCAATACAAGCTATTTAAAGACGTATTGCTTGCCGTCTTTGATGAGGCGGATGTACAATATGAAATTAACGGATCTATGGAACAGTCGCTGCCGCATTTGCTGAATGTTAGTTTTCCGGGTACGAATGTGGAATCGATGCTCGTTAATATGGACTTGGCAGGTGTTGCTGTATCGAGCGGATCCGCTTGTACTGCTGGGTCAATCGATCCGTCGCATGTGCTTGTGGCGATGTTCGGGAAAGATTCGGAGCGGACGAAGAATTCGATTCGTTTCAGCTTCGGTCTGAACAACACGGAAGAGGAAGTAAGGCAGGCGGCTGAAACCACCGTGAAAATAATTAATAGATTAGTGAGAAGATAATTCTTACTTTAAATAAATGAGGTGACAAAATGAGAAAAGCACCACAGGACACCCGCGTCGTCGTGGGTATGTCAGGAGGCGTGGATTCTTCTGTGTCAGCCCTGCTATTGAAGAACCAAGGCTATGATGTGGTCGGGATTTTCATGAAGAACTGGGATGATACAGATGAAAACGGAGTCTGTACGGCAACGGAAGATTACAATGATGTAATTGCCGTTTGTAATCAAATCGGCATCCCATATTATGCAGTCAATTTTGAAAAGCAGTATTGGGATAAAGTTTTCACTTATTTCTTGGATGAGTATAAAGCGGGCCGTACCCCGAATCCGGATGTAATGTGCAATAAGGAAATCAAGTTCAAGGCCTTTCTTGAACATGCGGTAAGCCTTGGTGCCGATTATGTGGCTACAGGTCATTACGCACAGGTTGAATACCGGGATGGCGAATACAAAATGCTTCGCGGTGTCGATAATAATAAAGATCAAACGTACTTCTTGAACCAGCTTACTCAAGAACAGTTGGAAAAAGTCATGTTTCCGCTTGGACACATTGATAAGAAGGAAGTCCGTGAAATTGCGAAAGAAGCGGGTCTTGCCACGGCAACGAAAAAAGATTCTACAGGGATCTGTTTTATCGGTGAACGCAATTTCAAAGAGTTTTTAAGCAATTACCTCCCAGCTCAGCCTGGTGATATGGTCACGATGGATGGCAAGGTAATGGGCAAGCATGACGGATTGATGTATTACACCATCGGTCAGCGTCACGGTCTAGGAATTGGCGGCAGCGGCGAACCTTGGTTTGTTGCGGGAAAAGACTTGAAGCGCAATGTTTTATATGTGTGTCAAGGCTTTGATAATGATGTACTGTATTCCAATTCCCTTCGTGCAGTGAATGTCAGCTGGGTAGCGGAACATATACCTGCGGGTGAATTTACATGTACGGCAAAGTTCAGGTACCGTCAAGAGGATAGCGGTGTTAAGGTGAAGGTCTTGGACAATGGTGACGTCGAAGTCATCTTTGACGAGCCAGTCCGCGCGATCACACCTGGACAAGCAGTCGTATTCTATGAAGGTGAAGTGTGCCTTGGCGGCGGTACGATTGATGAAGTATTTAAAAAAGGTGAAAAACTGACTTACGTAGGGTAAAATAAGCATGTCCCCAGCTGTGTTTGCGGTTGGGGACTTCTTTTGGATTGCGGGTATACCGCCTGAATTCGACCACTGGCTTATGCTATACTTTTTAATATAAAAATGGAGTGTGAATGGATATGGATAAGAATCAACAAGGAATTGAATTTATGCAGCAAGGGAAATACGAAGAAGCGGCGAAAGTTTTTAATGAGGCGATCGAGGAAAATCCGAATGAGCCTGTTGCTTACATAAACTTTGGGAATGTATTGACTGCCGTGGGTGAAACGGATAAAGCGGTCAAGTTTTACAAAAAGGCGATTGAGCTGGATGAAAATGCAGCAGCGGCTTACTATTCATTAGGAAACTTATATTATGAATCAGATTCTAAACTAGTCGAAGCGAAGGATATGTTCGAAAAGGCAATCCGTTTAGGACTGGATAACAGCGATGCTTACTTCATGCTTGGATTGACATTGATGGCATTAGATCAGCCGAAATTGGCGATGCCTTATTTACAGAGAACGGTGGAGCTGAGCCCTGAGGACGTTGATGCAAGATTCCAATATGCGTTATGTCTTGCTAATGCGGAATTGTATGATGAATTGATCAATCAACTGAATTTAGTTGTGGAACAGGATCCGGGCCATGCGGATGCTTATTATAATTTAGGCGTTGCGTTTGCAGGATATCGTGAGGATGCGAAAGCAGCGATGGTTTATTTTGATAAGGCTTTGGAAGCACAGCCTGACCATATGCTTGCTGCGCACGGTAAGAAACTGTTGGTAGAAATGAATGCTGAGTAAATAAAAAGCATATGCATGGAAAGGTGGGGAGAAGCGTTGAGCCAGCAAGACTCGTTGGATTTGTTTTCAGAAGAGAAAATGTTCATGAAAGGAAGTCATTTAGTGACGATCTTTCATAATGAAGAAAATATGTACTCGGTTGTAAGAATTCGTGTGCATGAAACGAATCTGAATTATGAAGAAAAGGAAGCGGTCGTAACAGGTTATTTTCCAAGGATGCATGAGGATGAGATCTATATTTTTTATGGGGCCATGAAGGAACATCCGCGTTTTGGCCTTCAATTTCATGTAGAGCATTTTCGCAAGGATCTGCCTCAATCCAAGGAAGGCATCGTCAGTTATTTATCAGGTGACCTTTTCAAGGGCATTGGGAAGAAAACAGCTGAAAGCATTGTTGAGACACTGGGTGAAAAGGCAATTTCAAAAATTCTGGCTCAGCCCTCGCTACTTGATGATATCCCGAAGCTATCCGGGGAAAAGGCAAAGGGCCTCTATGATACATTGGTCGAGCATCAAGGTCTGGAGCAGGTGATGATCGCCCTGAATCAATATGGCTTCGGTCCGCAGCTGTCGATGAAGATTTATCAAATGTATAAACAGGATACGATCACGATGGTTCAGGGAAATCCGTATAAGCTCGTAGAGGATATTGAAGGGATTGGTTTTGGACGGGCGGATGAGCTTGGGCATCAGCTGGGCATTTCCGGCAGCCATCCCGACCGAATCAAGGCTGCGTGCTTGTATACGCTTGAATCTCAATGCCTGCAGGACGGAAATATCTACATAGAAGCCGAGCAGCTTTTGGAAGCGGTCAAACGGCTGCTGGAGGAAAATAAACGGGATCGCATTGAATTCACGAACATTTCCTCGGAAATAATCGAATTGACGCAAGAGGGGAAAATAGTTGTCGAGGATCAACGAATTTATCCTCCTTCGCTATTCTATTCGGAAAAGGGAATCGTAATGAACATCAAGCGGCTGCTTGCTCAAACCGAGTATGAGGACCAGTTCCCGGAATCGGAGTTCTTGCTTGCACTTGGAGAGCTGGAAGAACGTCTGGATGTTTCCTATGCCCCGGCCCAAAAGGAAGCGATCCAAACGGCCCTGCAATCACCCATGTTAATCTTGACGGGAGGACCGGGTACCGGTAAGACGACAGTCATCAAAGGAATCGTTGAGCTATATGCAGAGCTGCATGGCGTATCCATGGACATTAACGATTATAAAAAAGAAGGAAGCGATCCATTTCCATTCGTACTTGCAGCTCCCACTGGCCGTGCAGCGAAGCGCATGGCCGAATCGACTGGGCTTCCCGCTGTTACGATCCACCGGTTGCTCGGGTGGAACGGGAGTGAAGGTTTTTCCCATGATGAGGATAATCAGCTGGATGGCCGTATCGTAATCATCGATGAGGTTTCCATGGTGGATACGTGGCTGGCCCATCAATTGTTTAAAGCTGTGCCGGAAAATGTCCAAGTGATATTGGTTGGTGATGAAGATCAGCTGCCTTCTGTTGGACCTGGGCAGGTTTTAAAGGATTTGCTTGCATCGAATTGTGTACCGACTGTCAGTCTTGAACATATTTATCGTCAAGCCGATGGCTCGTCGATCATTGAATTGGCCCATGAAATCAAAAAAGGAAGGCTTCCGGCTGATGTCACGAAACAGCAAGAAGATCGATCGTTCATTCGCTGCCAGACTGGTCAAATCGCCCAAGTAATCGAGAAAGTGGTTGCCAATGCCAGGACGAAAGGTTTCACGGCCAAGGATATACAGGTGCTGGCTCCCATGTATAGAGGGCCTGCCGGGATTGATGCACTGAATAAAATGCTTCAGGAAGTGTTCAATAGCAATGCGGATGAAAAGCGGCGGGAAATAAAATTCGGAGACGTAATATACAGAACGGGAGATAAGGTGCTTCAACTGGTGAACCAGCCAGAGGAGGGTGTCTTTAATGGCGATATGGGAGAAATCGTGTCCATATTGTTCGCTAAAGAAAATACCGATTCTGTCGATAAAGTAATCATATCGTTCGAAGGCATCGAAGTGACATACACGAAGCAGGACTTGAACCAGATCACACATGCATATTGCTGCTCGATCCATAAGTCGCAAGGAAGCGAATTCCCCATTGTCATTTTACCTGTAGTGAAAAGCTATTATCGGATGCTCCGACGTAATTTATTGTATACGGCGATTACCCGCAGTAAAAATTTCTTGATCCTTTGTGGTGAAGAAGATGCATTCCGTTTAGGGATCGAGCGTAATGATGAGATGCGCCGCAAAACGACTTTGCGCGAAAAGCTGCGGGAAATTTTGAGTGAAGAAGAAATGCCGGCGGAAAAGGGAGAGCTACCTCAACAATCAAGTTATCTTGATATTCTCATGCATGCTGATCCGATGATCGGGATGGAGAATGTCACGCCTTATGATTTTATGTAACTGGTTCTTTTTGATGAATTTTGTTTAAAATTCATAGTTTTGGTGGAACTATAACTTATATGTGAAAGAGTAGGGGGGATTTGATGAAAAAAGGTTGGATAATAGGAATAGTCGTTGTCGTTTTACTTGTCATTTATGGAGCATCTTCTTACAACGGCCTTGTAAGTGCCAGTGAAGACGTCGACAATAAATGGTCACAGGTGGATAACCAATTAAAACGAAGAGCGGATTTGATTCCTAACCTTGTCGAAACGGTGAAGGGTTATGCTTCGCATGAAACGGAAGCCATTAAAGCGGTGAGTGATGCACGCTCGAAGCTGGCTGGTGCCAATTCGACGGAAGATGCGATTGATGCCGATCAAGAATTGAGTGGGGCCTTGAGCCGTCTTTTGGTGGTTGTCGAAAACTATCCGGATTTAAAGGCCAATGAGAACTTTAAGGGTCTCATGGATAGTTTGGAAGGAACGGAAAATCGGCTGACGGTAGCACGAAAAGACTATAATGATGAAGTTACCAACTATAATAAGATGATTAAACGCTTTCCGAAGAATATGATGGCAGGAGCGTTCGGGTTCGATGCCAAACCATATTTTGAAGTGACCGATCAAGAAAAAGAAACGCCAAAGGTTGATTTCGGGAGCGATAAATAATGAAAAGACTCGCTGTGTTTGCGCTATTCTTCATTCTCACGTTCGGTTTAGCAAACGTAGCCGCAGCACAACCTAACATCCCTGAACCAGTTGGGGATATATATGTTCAGGACTTTGCTGGAGTCCTCGATGATCAGGAAAAATCCGAACTCATCGAACTTGGGAAACGCTTGGATGATGCCACAAAAGCACAAATTTCCGTTTTGACGGTTGATTCGATGGAAGGATCCGAGATCGAGGAGTACTCGGTCGAGGCATTTAGATCATTCAAGCTTGGTGATGCCGAGTTGAACAACGGAGTCCTCATTGTGCTGGCCATGGAAGAACAGAAAATCCGCATTGAAGTGGGGTACGGTTTGGAAGGGGCCATTACCGATATAAGATCTGGACAGATTTTGGATGATGTGGCTATCCCTGCGCTGAAAGAGGGGAAATATGATGTTGCCCTGACGGAGACCTATAAGGCTGTATATAACGATGTCACGAAAGAATACAACCTAGGTGACGAATTTTATCAAGATCTCTCCGTTCAACCCGAGTCAGAAACCTTTCAGCCATCAGGTTTACAGATTTTCCTCATTATCATCGTTGTCATCGTCGTATTCATCCTCGATGCCAAGTTCTTTAAAGGATTTTTCCTTCAAACGCTAATCAATATCCTATTGATATTCATCAGTCGCGGAGGTGGCGGCGGCCGTGGAGGCGGCGGCGGTCCACGGGGCGGCGGCGGCGGAAGTTCCGGTGGCGGAGGTGCCAGCAGAGGATGGTAAGGTAAGTGTATTAGACCGGGAAACCGGTCTTTTTTTATGCCTGGTTTCTGTATTATCGGAAGAGGGACCAACAATGGAAAACCTTTCAGCACATCTATTTACATTAGTAAAGAGATAATAAAAATGTTCGGAAAGGCGGGATGACCTTGCGGACGTTTTCTTTATTGAAAGGGATGCCGGTTTTTACAATCAAAGGAGAAAGAATCGGCACGGTCCACGATTTATCAATTTCTGAAATGGGACAGGTAACAGGCTTGGTC
This sequence comes from Bacillus sp. CFBP9009, assembly GCF_036541465.1. Classification (NCBI taxonomy): domain Bacteria; kingdom Bacillati; phylum Bacillota; class Bacilli; order Caryophanales; family Bacillaceae; genus Bacillus; species Bacillus sp. CFBP9009. The sequence goes on from NZ_JAZHFU010000001.1 coordinate 899,334, forward strand.
GTTCATCAGCAAGCATTGTTCAAAAGAGCTTTTCATTTGAAACTCGACGATATTTCTTCATTCGGTCCAGATGGGATCGTCATCATGCAACAGGATTCAACCTTAAGGAAAATGCCTGCGGATTCCATTTGCCTTTCGAAGGACGAATTATTGGGACGCATGCTTTTTTCAGAAATGGGCGAAGAACTTGGTTTACTGCAGGATGTATATTTCAAGGAAAAAATGGGCACGATTATAGCGTATGAAACAACGGATGGGTTTTTCTCGGAGTCGACAGTGATAGAATCAAAACAGCCGCCTGCATTAGGGAAGGATACCATCATTGTTTCAGTTTATGAACAGTGAGGTGTCCATTTTGGAAATTAAATGTCCGAATTGCCGCAGTAAAGATGTTGGGAAGATTGGCGTAAATCAATATTATTGTTGGAATTGCTTTATTGAAATGACTCTATCCGAAGGGCTCATAAATACGCACCAAGTCGAGGAAGATGGAAGTTTAAGCTCATTGGACGATTTGTTTGAGGAAAATGACCGCCGCTTCGGTATGTAAATAACGGAAGAGGTGTTTGCAATGGCTAGACGTTCACGCAATACTCTAATGAATATGGGTTCGGACTTGATGAACTCGAAGATGTTTAAACGGAACATGAAGAAAATACGCAAAAGATTAAAGTCATTATTATAGCAGGAATGGGTGTCCTGATAATGAGGGCACTCTTTTTTATGTATGAAAACCTTCCGCCTTTCGAAGAATAAATGAGCGGGAGGTGTTTATTGTGAGTATTCGTCTAAAGTGGTTTTATCGCCTGGGTTTTTTATTGCTCTTATTTTTTGTTATCTATATCTTTATGAAACTTAAGCCCATGTGGGGACCTGTTGTTACTGTATGTGTGACGGTACTGCTGCCTTTTTTGATTGGTGCGTTCATCAGTTACTTGCTGCACCCTGTAGTGGAATATTTAAATGAGAAAGGGATGCGTCGCTGGCTTTCGATAACGATCATTTATTTGTTGTTTTTCGGAGGGATCGGTTTTGCTGTTTATAAAGGTATTCCAGTGATCGTCAGCCAGGTTCGCGAGCTGTCGGAAAGCGTGCCGGAACTGGTTGAACAGTACCGGGGCAGCATTGATAAACTCAATCATCAAACGGCGGCGTGGCCGTTCGGAATTCATGAAAGATTCGAAGAGGGTGTCACCCTTTTCGAAGATTGGCTGAAGCGCATACCTGAAAAGGCGATGGAGTATGCAATGAAGATGATTGATTTCATCGTCCTGATTGCGTTGATTCCATTCATTGCTTTTTATATCCTGAAAGATTTCACCGTTTTAAAAAAAATGGCATGGTATATGACCCCTAAAAAATGGCGCAAGCAGGGGCGGGCATTCGTTCGTGATGTGGATGCGTCGCTTGGCGGCTATATCCGCGGACAAATCATCGTCTGTGTCGTGATCGGTTTGATTTCCTCGCTGCTCTTCTGGATAGTCGGAATGAAATATCCGCTTCTTTTGGGGGCGATAATCGGAATAACGAATGTCATTCCGTATTTCGGACCGATTATTGGGGCCATTCCTGCAGTGGTCATCGCCGCGACAATGTCAGTTAAAATGGTGTTGATCATAGCGGTCATCGTGCTTGTACTTCAATTTCTTGAGGGGAATATCCTGTCGCCGCTAATAGTCGGTAAAAGCCTCCATATGCATCCGCTGTTCATCATGCTTGCATTATTGGCCGGAGGTGAAATAGGCGGTATCGTGGGCATGGTCCTTTCGATTCCCATCTTGGCTGTATTGAAGGTTTTTGTACTTCATGCCCGCGTTCACTTTAGAAAGAAGCCGCCCCTTATTGACAAATAAAAGTCTTGTGAATATAATCCATTACATAAGATAATTCGTTGAAGGATGAAGTATGCTGAAGTCCATCTAAAAGAGAGGGGTCCCCCAGGCTGAAAGGGACTGCCAGGTGAAGAGCAGCAGAAAGCTAGTCCTGAGAGCAGCTAATACCTGCCGTCATGCCGCGTTAAGGCTTTTATGAAGGTGATGGGCCTGGGATGAATTCCTGCGTCCATAATCAGGGTGGTACCGCGAGTCAACTCTCGTCCCTGTTTTTGGGATGGGGGTTTTTTGTGTGCTCAAAATTACATAATTTTTAAAAGGAGGATATATATATGAAGTATTTAACTGGTGCTCAAATCCGCCAAATGTATTTAGATTTTTTTAGTGAAAAAGGACATAACATCGAACCAAGTGCGTCATTGGTTCCTCATGAAGATCCATCATTGCTTTGGATCAATTCCGGGGTGGCGACGTTAAAGAAATATTTTGACGGACGGGTGATTCCTGAAAATCCAAGGATTACAAATGCTCAAAAGGCGATCCGTACAAACGATATTGAGAACGTGGGGAAAACTGCACGTCATCATACGTTTTTTGAAATGCTCGGAAACTTCTCCATTGGTGAATATTTCAAAGAAGAAGCCATCACATGGGCATGGGAATTTTTGACGGATGAAAAATGGATTGGGTTCGACAAAGACAAATTGGCTGTGACGATCCATCCTGAAGATGATGAAGCATTCGAACTCTGGAATAAGAAAATCGGTGTTCCTGCTGAAAGGATCATTCGCCTGGAAGAGAACTTCTGGGATATCGGTGAAGGTCCAAGCGGCCCGAATACAGAGATTTTCTATGACCGCGGACCAGCATATGGCGATGATCCGAATGATCCGGAACTATACCCAGGCGGGGAAAATGAACGGCATCTAGAAGTCTGGAATCTTGTGTTTTCCCAATTCAACCATAATCCGGACGGTTCTTACACACCGCTTCCAAAGAAAAATATCGATACAGGCATGGGCCTTGAACGTATGGCTTCCGTCGTTCAAGATGTTGCAACGAACTATGATACAGATTTATTCATGCCAATCATCCGGGCAGTCGAAGAGATTTCCGATGTGAAATATGGTGTTGATAAAGAAAAAGATGTTGCATTCAAGGTTATTGCCGACCATATTCGTACGGTAGCCTTTGCAGTAGGTGACGGGGCTCTTCCATCCAACGAAGGCCGCGGTTATGTATTGCGCCGTTTACTCCGCAGAGCGGTTCGGTATGCTAAGCAAATCAACATCAATCGACCATTCATGTTCGAGCTTGTGACGGTCGTCGGCGAAATCATGAAAGACTTCTACCCTGAAGTCCTTAAGAATAAAGAGTTCATTGCAAAAGTAATCAAGAATGAAGAGGAACGCTTCCATGAAACTCTAAATGATGGACTCGCCATCCTTTCTGAAGTCATTAAAAAGGAAAAGGAAAAAGGCGGTACAACCATTCCTGGCAGTGATGCATTCCGTTTATATGACACATATGGCTTCCCGATTGAGTTAACGGAAGAATATGCAGAAGAAGAAGGCATGACGGTCGATCAGGCTGGATTTGAAAAGGAAATGGATGCACAGCGTGAACGTGCCCGTTCAGCGCGTCAAGATGTGGATTCCATGCAAATCCAAGGCGGGGTATTGGGAGATATTAAAGTTGAAAGTGAATTTGTCGGCTATGATCAAGTCGCTGTCGAAGCCAAAGTAGCTGCCATAGTAAAAAATGGCGAGCTTGTAACGGAGGCACAAGAAGGTGAAGAAGTTCAAGTGATACTGAACAAGACTCCTTTCTACGCGGAAAGCGGCGGACAAATAGCCGATATAGGAACGATGGCCAGTGAAACCGTTAATGTTGATGTCCATGATGTCCAAAAGGCTCCTAATGGCCAAAATCTGCACCGTGTAACAGTTACTGCCGGGACTTTAACAACAGATTCCGATATCGTTGCTACGGTAAATCAAGAAAATCGGATCCATATCACGAAAAACCATACAGCGACGCATCTTTTGCATCAGGCGTTGAAAGATGTGCTTGGTACACATGTCAATCAAGCTGGATCACTCGTGCAGGCTGAGCGCCTTCGCTTCGATTTCTCTCATTTTGGCCAGATAACGGCGGAAGAGATTGAACAGATCGAAACGATTGTAAATGAAAAGATTTGGCAAAGCTTACAAGTGAATACGGACTATAAAAACATCGAGGAAGCAAAGGCTATGGGCGCAATGGCATTGTTCGGCGAAAAATACGGCAAGATTGTCCGTGTCGTTCAAATCGGCGATTACAGCCTTGAGCTTTGCGGGGGTGTCCACGTTCCGAATACAGCGGTAATCGGCTTGTTCAAAATCGTATCCGAAAGCGGCATCGGTGCAGGTACTCGCCGTATTGAAGCGGTAACGGGTGCAGGGGCATACAAATTGATGACTGATCAAATCGGTGTCTTGAAAGACGCGGCTGCCAAATTGAAAACGAACTTGAAAGATGTACCTTCAAGAATTGAAACGGTACTAGCTGAAGTGAAGGATCTTCATCGTGAGAATGAAAGCCTTACTGCAAAATTAAGTAATATTGAAGCAAGCAGCCTTGTTTCTAACGTAAAAGACGTAAATGGCGTTCAAGTATTGGTGGCAAAGGTTCAAGCTACCGACATGAATAATCTGCGTGCCATGGCAGATGATTTGAAACAAAAGCTCGATTCTGTCATTATCGTATTAGGTTCGGCCCAAGGTGATAAAGTCAATTTGATTGCCGGAGTGACTAAGGATTACATCGACCGCGGCTTCCATGCTGGTAAATTGGTCAAAGAAGTTGCTTCCCGTTGCGGCGGCGGCGGTGGCGGACGTCCAGATATGGCCCAAGCCGGCGGAAAAGACCCAGAAAAATTGGATGCAGCGCTTAATTTTGTTGAAGAATGGGTCTTATCGATTTCATAATCAATGGAAAGTGTTGTACAATGTAGGTAATAGTGGATTCTGGACGCTGAGGAGAGGTGCATGTTTATGAGTTCCTTTGATAAAACGATGAAATTTAATTTTCCCGAAGAACCATTCGAAAGAGATGTACAAGAAGTATTGTCTCAAGTTTATGTTGCACTTCAGGAAAAAGGTTATAATCCGATAAACCAGATTGTCGGTTATCTATTATCTGGTGACCCGGCCTACATCCCGCGCCATATGGATGCTCGAAACATTATTCGTAAGCTTGAACGCGATGAAATCATCGAAGAATTGGTTAAGTCGTATCTTAAGAACCATCGAGAGGAATACTAATGCGCACAATGGGACTTGATTTAGGTTCAAAAACCATCGGCGTTGCCCTGAGTGACGCGATGGGTTGGACTGCACAAGGATTGGAAACGATCAAAATTAACGAAGCTGGAAATGACTTCGGCTTTAAACGCCTCAATGAAATCATAAAAGAGCATGATGTTTCTAAAATTGTCCTCGGTTTACCTAAAAACATGAATGGGACCGTTGGACCGCGAGGCGAGATCAGCCAAGATTTCGCTAAACGATTAGAAAACAAATTCAAGCTGCCGGTGTTTCTCTGGGATGAACGGTTGACAACTATGGCGGCTGAACGTGTCCTTCTTGAGGCGGACGTGAGCCGAAGCAAACGCAAGAAAGTCATTGATAAAATGGCAGCTGTCATGATTCTGCAAGGATTCTTGGACAGACAAACAAATTCAATATGAGGTGAATACAAATGGAACACGGCGAAAACAACATTACAGTAGTAGATGAAAACGGAAACGAGCAGCTTTGCGAAATCCTTTTCACATTCGACTCAGATAAATTCAACAAATCTTATGTACTTTACTATCCGATGTCTGCGGAAGATGATGAGGAAGAAATCGAAATCCACGCTTCATCATTCGTACCGAGCGAAGATAATAAAGATGGTGAACTTACACCAATCGAAACAGAAGAAGAGTGGGATCTAGTCGAAGAAATGTTAAATACATTCCTTGACCAAGAAGAAGCAGAAGAAGAATAAGAGAAAAAACCGGCCCTTAAAGGTCGGTTTTTTTTTTGAAAAGAGGAAGATTTGGAACGGAAGGTGCGAGACTCCTGCGGGAAAAGCGTGTCTAAGGAGACCCCGCAGGCGGAAGCCGAGGAGGCTCCCGAGACCGCCCGCGGAAAGCGAGTACCTGGAGTGGAAATTTAACTATCTGAATCGATTGGAGCGAGTGCCTGAAAACAAATAAACGTTCAACAAACCTGTAATAAACTGTGGACATGAAGGTCGTTTTTTTTCATTTATGTACCAGTAACACCTTATCTTTTCTCTGCGAATAAAAGCATAAAAGTGGCGAGTGGACCCAAAAATAATGATAGCAAGAACCAATTCAACGCCGTTCTATTTTTACCTTGAGCAAGTCCGGCGTTTATGAGTGCCAATGTCCCCCAACCTACAAAATAAGAATGATCCAACTCCTTCACACCTTTCTTTATCTTAAATCAATAATATCATTCCTACATGAATATTCCTGTCATTTCCTGAAATGCCTAACACATTCAGGAAACAAATTTAAGAAATAGGTATCACTATTTTCCTATAAAATAACACCTGTATATTGACAAAACTAGTGCATTTTTGCCATAAATAGAGTAGTGATGAATGTAGTTTTGCAAAAAACATGTAATTATTTGTTGATTTTAGTATAATGTTCGAAGCAAAGATTAATTAGAGAAGCATCATCTAGAAACCATTCTGTAGTTGGTGTGAGTTTGCAGGGGGAATGAAAATGGATGAAAAAGATAAAAATTTATCTAAAAAGGAACATATCCGAATGAAATTGTTAGAACAGCAAGGAGAAGCCAAGCTGGTTCGTAAAATCATCATGATTACGATAGCTTCGCTTATTGTACTAATTGGGATAGTTGGTCTTGTAGGCTTTTTATATATCAACTCAGCCATGAAACCAGTCGATCCCGAAGATGACACCATCAAGAAAGTGAAAATCCCAATTGGTTCTTCCGTTAACGGAATTTCAACACTGCTTGAAGAGCAGGGGATAATCAAGGACGCACGCGTATTCAAATATTATATTAAATTCCGCAATGAATCCGGTTTTCAGGCGGGTGAGTATAAATTATCACCTTCTATGCCAATTGAAGATATCGTCACAAGCATCAAAACCGGAAAACTCATGAAGGAAGCTGCAATGAAGATAACGATTCCTGAAGGAAAGCAGCTTGTCCAAATTGCCGATATCATCGCAGTGAAGACGGGTGAAGATCCGAAAAAGGTCTTTAAGAAATTGAATGATAAGAAATTCGTTGATTCCATGCAAAAGAAATTTCCGCAGCTCTTGACCTCGGAAATTGAAAATGAAAAGGTTTTATATCCGCTTGAAGGATACCTTTTCCCAGCTACTTATGACTTTTATGAGGAAAAGCCGACACTGGAATCGATCGTCATCGAGATGCTGAAGAAAACCGAAGAGACATTGCAGGCATACGAGACCCAGATGGACAAAAACGATTATTCCGTTCACGAGATGCTGACCTTCGCTTCGCTTGTTGAAGAAGAGGCGACGGCACAGGTCGATCGCGGAAAAATAGCTTCCGTTTTTTACAATCGTATCGAGGAAGAGATGCCGCTTCAAACGGATCCGACCGTTTTGTATGCGAAAGGTTCACATAAGAGCAGGGTGTATTATAAAGACCTTGAGGTGAAATCGCCTTATAATACGTATAAGAATAAGGGGCTGCCTCCAGGGCCGATTGCAAATGCCGGAACGACATCGATCGATGCGGTACTGAAACCTGAGAAAACGGATTACCTATACTTTTTGGCAACACCTGAAGGGGAAGTCCTTTACTCGAAAACCTTGGATGACCACAATATCAAAAAGGCAGAGCATATTTCCAATAAATAAATAAATAAAGAAATGCAATGTGACTGAGGGGGGAGAGATATTACTTTCCCCTTGTTTTTATGATAGAATAGTACAAGTGAATTTTAGATCCGATTCCTATCGGTGACGTAACTCGGCGAATGCCGGGTTTTATTTTGAAAGATAAGGAAATGTAGATCGTCAAGCATACTTGTTTCAGCTGCTCCTTGTGAGGAAATTGACCTATCAATTTCTTCATGTTACTGACCAAGCGCTTTTGTTTTCCTTATAATTGGAGGAAACGTTTTGAACGGAAAAATAGAACAATATCTTCATTCCTTAATTCCGGAGCGTACGGGTTTGCTTAAGGAGTTGGAAGATTTTGCGATGGAAAATAATGTGCCGATCATGGAGCCCGAAGGCATTGAGGTGCTGCTTCAGATTTTAAGGCTTCATCAGCCTAAGGCGATATTGGAGGTAGGTTCAGCGATTGGCTATTCGGCCATAAGGATGGCTGAGACCCTTCCGGAAGCTCGAATCGTCACACTTGAACGCAATGAAGCCCGTATTGAGCAGGCAAGAGCTAACTTCAAGAAGGCGGGACTGTCGGAAAGGATCACCCTCATTGAAGGGGATGCCCTTGAAGCGGGACCGAAAGTCATGGAACATGGTCCGTTTGACATCATCTTCGTTGATGCAGCTAAAGGGCAGTACAAGCGATTCTTTGAACTGTTTGAACCATTCCTGGCTAATGCTGGCATTATTATTACTGATAATGTTTTATTCAAAGGCCTAGTTGCCGAAAACATTGAAGAAATGGAAATGACGAGAAGAAAGCGAGCTCTCATCAAAAAAATCAGAGACTTTAACATCTGGTTACATGACCATCCCAATTTCGATACCGTAATTTTGCCTATTGGTGATGGTGTGGCCATAAGTAAACATAGAGGTGACAAAAATGAAAAAGCCTGAATTACTCGTGACTCCGATAAGTGTCGATCATATAACAGAACTCATCGATGCCGGCGCTGACGCCTTCGTCATTGGCGAACAACGTTATGCACTAAGGCTGGCAGGAGAGTTCAAACGTGAAGATGTCGAGAAGGCGATTGAGCTTGCACATGCCGCGGGCAAGAAAGTGTATGTATCCATGAACGCCATATTTCATAATGAAAAAGTGGACGAGCTTGAAGGGTATGTCACTTTCCTTAAAGAAGCTGGTGCCGACCGGATCATATTCGGTGATCCCGCAGTCTTAATGGCTGTCCGTGCCGTGGCACCTGATATGCCCCTGCACTGGAATACAGAGATGACGGTAACGAACTGGTACACATGTAATTACTGGGGGAAACGCGGTGCTGTCCGTGCCGTGGCTGCCCGTGAGATAAGTCTGGACGAGATAGTGGAAATGAAGGAAAATGCCGAAGTGGAGATTGAAGTGCAAGTGCACGGCATGACATGCATGTTCCAATCGAAGCGTACGCTTCTAGGTAATTACTTTGAATACCAAGGCAAGGCAATGGAAGTGGAAAATCGGAAGGAAAATAGAAGTATGTTCTTGCATGATAAGGAACGTGAAAATAAATATCCGATTTATGAAGATGAAAATGGCACACATATCATGAGTCCGAATGATATGTGCATGATTGATGAACTTCAGGAATTGATTGAAGCGGAAATCGATTCATTGAAAATCGAAGGATTATTACAAACACCGGAATATATCATTGAAATGACAAAGCTATATCGGGAAGCGATTGACGTATGTGCTGAAGACCCTGACCGCTATGATGATATGAAATCTGAGCTCTTTGAAAAAGTCAAAGCGGTTCAGCCGGATAACCGCGAGTTGGATACCGGGTTCTTCTTTAAAGAATCGGTTTATTAAAGAAAAGGGTAAGAGAAAGAGGAGGAATAGCCTTGAATGCTATTGCTGATAAAATTTCCAAGATCGTTGATGGAAAGAGAGTCATTGTAAAAAAACCGGAATTGCTGGCTCCGGCCGGCAACCTTGAAAAATTAAAAATTGCCGTCCATTACGGCGCGGATGCCGTGTTCATTGGCGGTCAGGAATATGGTCTTCGTTCCAATGCCGGCAACTTCACGTTTGAGGAAATGAAGGAAGGCGTCGAATTCGCTAAAAAGTATGGCGCTAAAGTATATGTAACGACAAATATCTTCGCGCATAATGAAAATATAGATGGTTTGGATGAATACCTTGAAGGACTTCAGGAGGCTGGGGTTCATGGTATCATCGTAGCCGATCCATTAATCATCGAAACCTGTAAACGGGTCGCTCCGAACGTCGAGATCCATTTAAGCACACAGCAATCGCTATCGAACTGGAAGGCTGTTCAGTATTGGAAAGAGGAAGGCTTGGAGCGGGTTGTTTTGGCACGTGAGACGAGTGCTGATGAAATCCGTGAAATGAAGGAGAAGGTCGATATCGAGATCGAGGCTTTCGTTCATGGAGCCATGTGCATTGCCTATTCTGGACGATGCACTCTTTCGAACCATATGACGGCGCGTGATTCGAACCGCGGCGGCTGCTGTCAGTCTTGCCGTTGGGATTATGATTTATATGAGTTGGATCAAGACGGGGAAAAGGCTTTATTCGATAAAGAAGATGCTCCATTCGCAATGAGTCCAAAAGACTTGAAGCTGATTGAATCACTGCCAGGCATGATTGAAATTGGCATAGACAGCTTAAAAGTCGAAGGAAGAATGAAGTCCATTCATTATATTGCAACAGTTGTCAGTGTCTATCGTAAAGTAATTGATGCGTATTGTGCCGATCCGGACAATTTCAAGATTAAACAAGAATGGCTGGAAGAGCTTGATAAGTGTGCGAATCGTGAGACGGCATCATCGTTCATGGAAGGTGAAATTCCTGGGTATAAACAGCAAATGTTCGGGAATCATACCGTAAAGACTCGCTTCGACTTCGCAGGGTTGGTGCTTGATTACAACGAGGAAACTAAAATCGTTACCATGCAGCAACGTAACTTCTTCAAGCCTGGAGATGAAGTGGAGTTTTTTGGACCGGAAATCGAAAACTTCACTCAAAAAATCGGTACGATCTGGGATGAGTCAGGTAAGGAGCTGGAGGCAGCCCGCCATCCGCTTCAAATTGTCCGCATTCAAGTAGATAATAGAGTTTATGTGAACAATATGATGCGGAAGGAGAATTGACATGACAAGAAAGAAACCAGTGGTCATCGGAGTTACCGGAGGGTCCGGATCAGGTAAAACAAGTGTTACCCGTTCCATTTTTGAATTCTTTCAAGGACATTCCATCTTGATGATCGAACAAGATTATTACTATAAAGATCAAAGTCATCTGCCTTTTGAAGAGCGCTTGAAAACGAACTATGATCATCCGCTTGCCTTTGATAATGATTTGCTAATCGATCACATTAACGCATTGCTGCGCTATGAAACGATAGAAAAACCGGTGTATGATTATTCGATCCATACGCGTTCAGAAGAAGTCATCACAGTTGAGCCCCAGGATGTCATCATCCTTGAAGGGATTCTTGTGCTGGAGGACGAGCGCCTCCGAGACTTGATGGATATGAAGCTATATGTTGATACGGACGCAGACTTGCGGATCCTTCGTCGGATGACCCGTGATATTAAAGAACGCGGTCGTTCCATAGATTCCGTCATCGAACAATACATCAGTGTCGTTCGCCCGATGCATAATCAGTTCATAGAACCGACGAAGCGTTATGCCGACATCATCATTCCAGAAGGCGGTCAAAACCATGTGGCAATTGACCTCATGGTGACAAAAATTCAAACAATCCTTGAACAAAAGTCTTTTTTGTAATAACATAGCATAAATAATGATAGGTGCCATTTTCCTTCGTTTATTTAAATAATCCCAACTATTTATTGGGAAAGACTGGACAAATGTTGGAAAACGCAATACTCTATTCTTGATACAGAACGAACCGGCTGCACACCGCAGTCGGTTTATATACTAAGGAACGGATGTTTCTTAGTATCGAAGCGCGTACTTTTTAAGTCGCGCAATTATATATTCTGACTCGATTTCAGGGTTAAGCACTATATAGTACATAAACTTGTCACAGCGAATGCTTGCTGTAAAGAATTTGAAGGAGTGAAGGGTTTTGGCAATTGAAAAAGAATATCCAATGACTATTGAAGGTAAGTTAAAGCTTGAACAGGAACTGGAACAGTTAAAAACGGTTAAACGTAAAGAAGTGGTGGAAAGAATCAAAATCGCCCGCAGTTTTGGGGATCTTTCCGAGAACTCAGAGTACGATTCCGCAAAAGAAGAGCAGGCTTTCGTTGAAGGACGTATTACAACAATCGAAAACATGATCCGTAATGCAAAAATCATTGAAGGCAATGATTCGAATACAGATACAGTTTCACTTGGAAAGTCGGTAACATTCGTTGAACTTCCAAATGGTGACGAAGAAACATATTCCATCGTAGGAAGCGTTGAAGCGGATCCATTCGAAGGGAAAATCTCCAATGATTCCCCGATCGCGAAAAGCCTGATAGGGAAAAGGGTCGGCGACAAGGTATCTATCATGACACCTGGCGGCGAAATGAGCGTCAAGATTGTTTCCATCGACTAATTAAATGCAAAAGGGGATGTCCATGGGGCATCCTCTTTTTTATCGGAAAAATGCCGCGTTAAATTTGTTCATAATTGTTTAAAAATTCGCACCTCGTCAACAATGGTTACGAGGTGTATTTTATGAAAAAGAAACGAATGAGGTTGCTGGCTCTTTTTTTGACCGCTTTCATGCTGATGCTCATAGGCAGGCTTGCCTACATCCAACTTGTATCGACAGAATCTTTTTCAAAGCATAATGTGAACCTGTTAGAAGCAAGCGTTAATCAGCGTTCACAGATATTAAAGATTGATGATGGACGCGGAAAGTTTTATGACAGAAATGGAGAACCGCTTGCACATGAAGAAATCCCGACGCTCGTCCTATTTCCATTTTTAAAAAAAATGACATGGCCTATAGATGAAGTGGCCTCGATAATAGGCAAATCGAAAGCGGAGTTAAAACGGGCGATAGAACAAGCGGAAGAACCATTCGTATTTGGCGGGGATGAACCGATAGAGTTGACATCCAGCCAATCGAAGGCAATCAATGAACTGAAGATTCCCGGGGTCTTTGCCGTAAACGAGAAATTATATCATGATCAAACCCCTGCAGCGCAATTGATCGGCACGACGAATATATCAGATGCGGAAAAGAAAAAACGTTATCCGGACATGAATTTATCTCCTGAAACGAAAATAGGCAATACGGGGCTGCAAAGGACCTTCGATGAGTTCTTGCTTTCCGCTGGGGAATCGAAGCTCGTTTTTCACGTGGACGCCAGCGGAGGACCAATGTTCGGTGTCGATGTTAAATATGTGGAACCTGCAAATCCGCTTTACCCGGTGAAGGTCGTGACGACGATCGATAAAGAAATTCAGGAAAAAGCGGAGAAGCTCGTCGATGAACGCGGGATAAAAAAAGGCGGTCTTGTACTGATCGATATTGAAAAAAGTGAAATCGTCGCCATGGTATCACGTCCGGCGCTTAATATAAAAGATCCGAATGGCGAAGGGGCCGTCAATATGATGCTGACTCAAAAAACACCGGGCTCCGTCTTTAAAACGGTCACGGCAGCAGCTGCCATCGATTATGAAGCCGCTAATCACACCCGGACATTTAATTGTAATTTGACGATAGACGGGAAAACGGATAAACAGAGAGAACTGGGCATGCTTAATTTTGAAAATAGCTTTGCCCAAAGCTGCAACAGGACGTTTGCCGAATTGTCACAGGAAATAGCTGAGAAGGATCCGGACTTTTTGGATAAATATGCTAAAATGTTAGGGCTGGTTGGTGAAACAGGCTGGCAAGGGGACGTGTATCACACCGAAGTCACTCAGTTGCATCATGAACAAGCCGGTAAGGTCTGGCATGATGACGATTTAAAAAAAGATCCGAAAATGATTGCCAAAACGGCAATTGGCCAGCAGGATGTCCAAACGACACCGCTCGCTATAGCGAATATGATGGCTACGATTGCACGCGGCGGCAAGAAGGAACAGGTCAAAGCCGTTTCAAAGGTCGAATTTAACAACAGTACGACCGTAGTCGATTTTCCCAATCAAAGTATTGGCGGCGAGAAACTGTCTCCATATACGGCGATGAAGATGCAGCATCTTCTTAGGAAGGTCGTGACGGAAGAGAAAGGGACGGGCGCTGCCTTGAGAGATATGCCTGTTGAGGTCGCCGGCAAGTCTGGAACAGCTCAGACCAATATCGAAAAAGGGGAGCTCAATAAATGGTTTGCGGGCTACTTTCCATATAAAGATCCCAAATATGCTCTTGTTACCGTAAGTTTTGAAACGAAGGAAAATAGTTCCAGTATGACGCCTCTTTTTTCAGATATTGTAAAAGTCCTGTACTCCAAGGACCAGGACAATAGCGAGAATTGACGAAAAGTGTAGGAAACCCTTCCCTTCTATCTCTAGCTAAATCATGTTAAAATGAGGCAGTAAGAAAAGGTAAGGGAGGAATGGACCTTGGGCTCACGTTTTAATCAGAGAGATCAAAAAAGAAAAGTAAATAAAATATATAATATTGCTATCACCATCGTTTCCATTTTAATCGTCATTGTCGCAGTCACGATTTTCTTAAGTGACGATGGCACCGAAACAAAAAAAGCCACGACTGAACCAAAGCAAATCGCCGATACAGATTCGGGGAAAGTAACGGACAAGCCTGCTGGCAAAAAGGAAGAAACGGATTCAGAGAAGGAAGACGCAGTAGGAGATAATGAAGCAACAGAAGAAGATGCATCAGAAGAAGATAGTAAAGCAACAGAGGAAGATTCAGAAGAGAAGGCAGAAGATGGTGCAGATCCAGAAAAAGCAGGGGATGCCGAACTTGTGGAAGTGGAAGGCAGCGGCGATGGCAATGTTGCGGCTACATATACGAGTGAGGGCTGGGAACCAGTAGGAACTGAGCAATCCGGGGAGCACACTACAAGCTTCGAAAAGGGCTCGGTCGATTGGAATGAAATGAGTAAAGCCATAGCAAGCGGAGCTGGAATCGATGAAGGCAGCATGAAGCTATGGTGGCTGCAAAACGGCGGTTCGCCGACCACGGCAATCGGTACCGTTTCTGAAGGAGACAATCCTAAAACCTATCGGGTTTATATTGAATGGGTGGACGGATCAGGTTGGAAACCTGTAAAAGTCGAAGAGCTGAAGACAAACGATAAAAGGTAATGGTCAAAAAATGTATAAACGAAAAAACCCCCGAAAGGAATTCCGCTTTTCGGGGGTTTTTCATGGTGATCATTTTTTTGCTTTAAAGTGGACGACTGCACTATAAAAACGTCTGCCTTCTTCACTTACATACATTTGGTGTGACACGGATTCCACTTGAAGCATGATCGCTTTATTGATTTCAATTTGTGATTGAATTTTTTCTTCAAGATTCTTAATGCTTTCTGCCTCGAAAAATTCTATTTTATCTTCGAATAAGTTTAAGTCGAGTTGAAAACTCATGACTGTTCCCCTCCAACATTCAGATACTTTTAGTTTAACACCATTTTCGCCGAATCTGAACCTAATGAATTTGCCTAAAAACAAGAACTGTTTCTCTGTTTATTTCATATTATGCTTATAGGTTTTATTATCTTATTATAAAAGGTGATTAAAAATGGGCAGAGAATTTATAGATTTATTTGAAGAATGGTCGAAATCGTATGATGATACGGTTGGTGGACACGATATTGAGTATCAAGAGGTTTTTAAACATTATGATGGTATATTGGACAGCGTCACCGATCGGGCTTTTGGTCATGTGCTGGAGTTCGGGGTGGGTACCGGGAATTTGACGGAAAGGCTTTTGAAGAAAGGCCTAAAGGTATCGGGAATAGAACCTTCACCTGCGATGAGGGAAATAGCGGTAAGCAAGCTGAGCGGAAAAACGGAAATTGTAGATGGCGATTTTATCGATTTTCCGAAGCCGGAACAGGTTGATTCGATCGTGAGTACGTACGCGTTTCATCATTTAACCGATGAAGAAAAAGAAAAAGCGATAGCCAACTATGGAAAGTTACTGAATACTGGTGGTAAAATAGTGTTTGCTGATACAATGTATCAATCAAAGGAAGCGCATGAACAAGCGATTCAAGATGCAAGGCAGGCAGGCTTTCATAATTTGGCGAACGATTTGCAAACGGAATATTATACTACGATTCCTTTTTTGGAAAAAGTGCTTGAAGCAAATGGATATAAAGTGAACTTCGAGCGCTGCAATCAATTCGTCTGGATCATGGAGGCGGAAAAATTATAGGAAGAGGTTTTTACTAATGAAGGTAGCCATAATCGGAGCAATGGAAGAAGAAGTTACGATTTTACGTGATAAATTGGAAGGTTTGGAGCAGGTGACCATTGCCGGTTCCGAGTTCAATACAGGCACACTGAATGGTGTCGAGGTCATTTTGCTTAAATCGGGAATCGGTAAAGTGAATGCGGCAATGTCCACTGCGATCCTGTTAGAAAAATTCAAACCGGATGCGGTCATCAATACTGGCTCTGCCGGCGGTTATCATCCAGCACTTAATGTAGGGGATGTGGTCATATCCTCGGAAGTACGCCACCATGATGTCGATGTGACGATTTTCGGATATGAATACGGTCAAGTCCCTCAGCTGCCTGCAGCTTTCATCCCGGATGAGAAGCTTTTCGCAATAGCGGAAGAAGCAGCAAAAGAAATCGAGGATATACAAGTGGCAAAAGGGTTGATCGTGACGGGGGATTCTTTCATGAATGATCCTGACAGGGTTGAATTCGTCAGGGGGAAATTCTCTGATTTATACGCGGTGGAAATGGAAGCGGCAGCCATTGCACAGGTAGCCTTCCAATTCAAGACACCGTTTGTCATCATTCGTTCCCTTTCGGATATCGCTGGTAAGGAGTCCAATATTTCCTTTGATAAATTCCTGGAAACTGCGGCTCTTCATTCAGCGGCACTGATTTTGAAAATGGTTGAAAAAATGAAATGAATGGTAAGTGATCAGCGGAAGCCTTTCTGCTGATCATTCTTTATTGCATAATTCTTATTAAGTTGGTAGGATAACTATGAAAGGATGTCCGAATATGAAAGTCTTTCAAAACATTCATGAGTTGATAGGGAAAACGCCGATGATGGAAATCACCCATTTCCCGCTTCCGGATGAGGTCCGTATCTTTGCCAAACTCGAATACTTTAATCCGGGAGGCAGTGTGAAGGATCGGCTTGGTCAAGAACTGTTAGCCCAAGCGCTACAGACTGGGAAGGTGAAAAAGGGCGGGACGATCATCGAACCGACTGCCGGAAATACTGGGATTGGCTTGGCGTTGGCTGCGATAAACAGTGGAGTGGACGTGATATTTTGCGTTCCGGAGAAATTCAGTGCCGAGAAACAGGAATTGATGCGTGCTCTTGGAGCGAATGTGATCCAGACCCCGACAGAGGATGGAATGACAGGAGCGATTGCCAAGGCTAAGGCGCTGCTGGCTGAAATTCCGGGATCTTATTGTCCTCAGCAGTTCGCCAACCCATCCAATCCTGATGCATATTATAAAACGCTGGGACCTGAAATATGGGAACAGATGGAAGGTGATGTAGATGTGTTTGTTGCCGGTGCCGGGACGGGCGGGACATTCATGGGAACATCGCGATATATAAAAGAAAAGAACGCTGCTGTCAAAACGGTCATTGTCGAACCAGAAGGATCGATTTTAAACGGCGGCAAAGCAGGACCCCATAAAACAGAGGGCATCGGGATGGAATTTTTGCCAACCTATATGGATGAAACGTATTTTGATCAAATCCATACGATAAGCGATCATGATGCTTTCCATATGGTAAAGGAATTGGCACTTAAAGAAGGCCTCCTTGTCGGCAGTTCTTCGGGCGCGGCATTTGCAGCGGCCATGAAAGAAGCAGCGAAGGCTTCCCGTGGGTCAAATATCGTCGTTATATTTCCGGATTCCAGTGAACGATACTTAAGCAAAAAAATTTATCAGGGAGGTATTTGAAATGAGAAAAAAAACACAATTGATTCATGGCGGCATTGTTGGTGATGAAAAAACAGGAGCGGTTTCGGTGCCGATTTATCAAGTGAGCACATATAAACAGAATGGACCGGGAGATCACCGGGGATATGAATATTCCCGTACAGGCAACCCAACCCGCCATGCCCTCGAAGAGTTGATCAAGGATCTCGAAGAAGGAAAAAGAGGCTTTGCCTTCGGATCAGGAATGGCAGCGATGACCGCGGTTATGATGCTGTTCAATCAAGGTGATCATGTATTGATGACCGATGACGTTTATGGAGGGTCATTCCGGGTCATCACGAAAGTGCTTAACCGCTTCGGGGTGGAGGCTACGTTCATCAATACGAGTGACATGCACTCGATCGAAAAAGAGATAAAGGACAATACGAAGGCACTGTTCATTGAAACTCCGACGAATCCATTATTGAAAATCACCGATCTGGAGGAAGTATCAAAAATAGCTAAAGAAAACGGCATCCTGACCATTGTGGATAATACCTTCAGTACGC
This sequence comes from Bacillus sp. CFBP9009, assembly GCF_036541465.1. Classification (NCBI taxonomy): domain Bacteria; kingdom Bacillati; phylum Bacillota; class Bacilli; order Caryophanales; family Bacillaceae; genus Bacillus; species Bacillus sp. CFBP9009. The sequence continues at coordinate 917,658 of NZ_JAZHFU010000001.1, forward strand.
CATACTGGCAAAATCCACTTACACTTGGAGCCGATGTCGTGCTTCATAGCGCTACGAAGTACCTGGGGGGACACAGCGATGTTGTAGCGGGTCTTGTCGTGGTGAATGATGAAAAACTTGGCAATGACCTTCATTTCATCCAAAACTCTACAGGAGGCGTGCTAGGGCCCCAGGATTCATGGCTGCTGATGCGAGGCATTAAAACGCTGGGTATCCGGATGGAAGAACATGAAAAAAATACATCCGAAATCGTCCGTTTCCTATCCGGGCATAAAGACGTTTCGAAAATCTATTACCCTGGTCTTGAAAGCCACCCAAATCATGATATTGCCAAAAAACAATCGCGTGGATTCGGCGGTATGGTTTCATTTGATGTCGGCAGTGCCGAAAAAGCCGCATCCGTTTTGAATAAAGTGAGATTCTTTACACTTGCGGAAAGTCTGGGAGCAGTGGAAAGCTTAATTTCGATTCCAGCCTTGATGACACATGCTTCCATTCCGGCTGAGCGCCGTGCAGAGCTTGGAATAACCGATGGGTTGATTCGCATTTCAGTTGGCCTGGAAGATGTTGAAGACCTATTGGAAGACTTGGAACAAGCGCTACAAGGATAATCGGGGAGGGAACGCTTCCAAGCTAACTGCCATTATTTACACCCTGGAATTTGGAATAAATATGGTAGAATGAGATATCGATATCTTATTAGCTTGAAAGAAGGTGGAATGGCATGAAAAACCGCAAAAAACAAATGGCGGCAATGCTGCGTTCGAAAATGGTCGATTTTAAACAATTTGCGATCACTTTGTTATGTGTGGGTTCGTTCTTCTATTTAGGAACCATCCTTCCCTCTGGCGACAAAGCGATCATTGACACTTATGTCTATATGGGAGCGACAATAACGTTCCTGGGCATATCCATAGTATTTTTCTCATTATCCAAAAAATATAAAAAGATCTTGGCCGAAATGGATGACCAGGACTCTTTAAAACAATAAAAGCAAACCTGATTCTTTAAAAGAATCAGGTTTTTTTGTTTTTATAACATTGTTGCCCATAAAGAGGTAGATTTATCATACTGCTTCCCTCCTTTAGCTAATAATTGCTCTTGAAAATGGGTAAAAAGATCGAAATTTTCAAATAAATAGGCAAAAGCCGTTTACAAATATTGAATTTGTGGATATACTTACCAAGTAATAAAAAATATTCCAAAGGAGGTCGAAGAAAATGACATTGTATCTATATGGAGTCGTCACTATTAGCCGGTCCGTTTCAAATGACAATCAAATAACATTCGACCTGTGCCAAGCGGAATATTTTTAAAGCAATTTGGCTTTATTAATCATTCAGACATAGCGGCCGCAGGGAGAAGTGTTTTATCCTGCGGCCTTTTTATATTTTCAAAAAGAACCCGCAGGAGGAATTAACTTTCTGCGGCCTTTTTATGCCTTTTTGTTGGGCCGCCCCTTTAAAGGAGGTGATATTATGACACTGAATATGCTTTTTTTCACAATCACGATTAAAATGAAAAAAATGACTGCCGAGGAATGTTTGCAGCAGGAGAGAATCCACAAGATTCGAGAAGAACATCTAGATAAAGCGATGAAGCACCGTCCTTTTTTCTAAAAAAATACGAGGTTGGTATCCCGTTCATTAAAATATAATTTTAAGAAAGGTGGAGGTTAATATGTTGAACTTGTTTTACGTAAAAGGAGAGAAGCGTTGCTATTGGCAGGAGAAGGATACCGGCTAACGGATCTGCCGGTGTATTGCCAGCATTGTCATGGTTTGTATGTATATATGTACAGCGGAAGAGGCTATTGGAAACATGATAAAATTGAAGGTATGTTGTTATGACGATAACTCGGAACTCAACGGCAGAAATAAATATGGAAAAGGGGAAACTCGGCACTAGGGCCGAGTTTTTTTCTTTGCCTGAATCAGCAGCACGGACCTGATCCTTCATAACCAAATCCGCATCCCGGCAACCACCAAAACCCGAAAATGAGCAATAAAATCAAGAGGACAATAAACAGGCCATAACCAAAGCCGTAACCGGACCCTGCATAGCAAGGCGCAGGAGCCGGATAACCATAGCTGCATCCGTATGGTCCATAGTTATATCCCATCGTAAAAACCCCCTTTCCCTAAAAAATTCCCTATCATTATATGAACATTTGCCTTCGTTCGTTTGGGAATTCCTCCATGCTGGTTTGAACATTTAACACTTTCCTGATTTCTTTTAGTGGGACAGACACGAACAAGCCCACTGCTGCATAGGTATGAATAGGGAAACCAAAGAAACGGGGGATGAAACCAATGCCCGGAATACTTACAGTTGTCGGTTATATTATCAAAGAATTTTACTTATTCGTTTCCTATGTGAAAAACAACGCTTTTCCCCAGCCTCTGTCATCTCATGATGAAAAGAAATATCTGAAGCTTATGAGTGAGGGTGATGGTGATGCCCGTAACATCCTGATCGAGCATAATCTCAGGCTTGTTGCCCATATCGTCAAGAAATTCGAGAATACGGGCGAAGATACAGAGGATTTGATTTCGATTGGGACAATTGGATTGATCAAGGCCATTGAGAGTTATTCGGATGGGAAGGGTACGAAGCTGGCCACATATGCGGCGCGATGCATTGAGAATGAAATCCTGATGCATTTACGAGCGACAAAGAAAACGAAGAAAGATATTTCCCTGCATGATCCGATCGGTCAGGATAAAGAAGGAAATGAAATCAGTTTAATCGATGTACTGAAATCGGAATCGGAGGATGTCATCGATACGATTCAGCTCAATATGGAAATTGAAAAAGTGAAAAAGTATATTGATATTTTGGATGAACGCGAAAAGGAAGTCATTGTAGGCAGGTTCGGACTGGATTTAAAAAAGGAAAAAACCCAGAGGGAAATCGCTAAGGAGCTTGGCATTTCCCGCAGTTATGTATCAAGGATCGAAAAACGTGCCTTGATGAAGATGTTCCACGAATTTTACAGAGCAGAAAAAGAGAAGGAAAAGAAAGCTAAAGGATAGGAATGATAAAGTCAAAGAGAGTGCGGGGAAATTTCCCCGCACTCTTTTTTTTAATATTTATTACGGATCAAATCCGAAAATGCATGATAAATCTCAATTCCTTGAAAAAGGAACAGACGTGAAGCGGTTAAAGAAAAGACCCCTATCATAATTAGTCGAAACCACATATGAATCACTCCTCCATTTTATTTTTTATAAAATGTCAGAGCGTAAGGCTACGTAATTCGCCTGAAAAAAAACCGGACTGAGATATCGTCGGCGAAGATTTGAGTGAAAATAAAGAAAACTTAAATTGGAAAATTCGAAAATGAGAACAATGATAAGTGACTGCCAGGAATTGAAGGAAGGCACGAAAGGCTGTTTCTTGTCGGCCTTATCCCAATGGTGAACATCGGTATGTTCTTCAATGTTTAGCTGCTGTGCATGTTGATGGAACTGTATGGGCAGCGTCCAAAGGAGCAGGATGATGGCAGACATGTGAATAAAGAATTTCATATGAATCAACCACCCCTTTCCCAAGAATATATTCATCATAACATGCTTTTAATCTGGGATATAGAAAAATGTTCTGACAAATATACTGAAAATTCCTTTTAATTAGAAAAATTTTGAATTAACCTCTATAATGGGATTAGTGATAAAAAGGGGGCAATGCAGGATGGGATATTCTTTGACGTGGGATTTGGATATTTTTTTTAAAGGAGGAAGCTCTTCTAAGGAGTTCCTGATTTTTTTAGATGAAATTAACGAAGAGGTAAAAGAATTAGACCGACTTGTAAGCAATATCAATCCAAAAGGAAATGATGAAATCAGTTTAATCGAGGCATTTGATCTTTTTAAAAATACAAATATGAAATCCACGCAGGCCAGTGCTTTCATTGGATGCCTGGAAGCTCAAAATGCGCAGGATAAAAAGGCTGGTCAGCTGCGGATCAAACAAATGAAGATAGTCGCTTCACTAAAAATGGTGTTAAGCAGGCTGGATGAAAAGTTGATACAGCTTGATGATGCGTTTTTTAAAAAAATCCTCGAAAAAGAACCATTGAATGAATTGAAATTCGTATTGAATGAACGCCGGGAAAAGGCAAAGGAAAAGCTTTCGGTGAAGGAAGAATTATTAATCACCCAATTGGCCATGGACGGTTTCGAAGGTTGGGGCCAAATGTATAATACGATCGTCGGTTCAATGACCATCCCTTATAAGGGTGAAAAGCTTTCTGTAGGCCAAGCGGCGAATAAATTTTCTGATCCTGATGAAAAGACTCGGAAAGAATTATTTACCGCATGGGAACAGGCTTGGGAGGAAAAGAGTGACCTTTTTGCCCGGACGCTGAACCACTTGGCTGGATTCCGTCTCAGTGTGAATGAAAAAAGGGGCTGGGATGATATTTTGAAAGAGCCTCTTGAAATAGGGAGGATGAAAAAAGAAACCCTCGAAAGCATGTGGAATGTCATTGCCGATCATAAGGAGCCGCTTGTAAGGTTTTTAAAAAGGAAAGCGGAGTTATTGGATTTGGATAAATTAAGTTGGGCAGATTTGGATGCACCACTGGCTGTCACGGCACAGTCCAAAGTAATGGATTATCAAGAAGGTGCAGACTTCATCATACAGCAATTCTCTAAGTTCGGATCTCAATTAGCAAGCTTCACCCAAAAAGCTTTTGAAGACAGCTGGATTGAAGCGGAGGACAGACCAGGTAAGAGACCAGGCGGTTTCTGCACCGGCTTTCCATTAAATAAGCAGTCAAGGATTTTCATGACGTATTCAGGCACCCCATCCAATGTATCGACATTGGCTCATGAATTGGGACATGCATTCCATTCTTATGCAATGAGGGATATCCATCCATTAAATCGGTCATATGCCATGAATGTGGCTGAAACCGCCTCTACCTTTGCTGAAATGGTCGTAGCGGATGCGGCTGTGAAGGAAGCGGCAAGTGAGGAAGAAAAGCTTGTGCTTTTAGAAGATAAAATTCAGCGTTCCGTGGCATTACTCATGAATATCCATGCCCGCTACTTATTCGAGACAAGGTTTTATGACGAGAGGAAACAAGGGTATGTCAGTGCTGAACGGTTGAATGAACTGATGGTCGATGCACAAAAAGAAGCTTATGGCGATGCTTTAAGTGATTATAATCCAACGTTCTGGGCTTCAAAGCTCCATTTCTATATTACAGGTGTACCATTTTATAATTTTCCGTACACATTCGGTTACTTATTCTCATTAGGCATATATGCGAATGCCTTGAAAGAACCTGCAGGATTCGAAGAAAAATATATAGCTTTATTAAAGGATACCGGTTCCATGAAGGTCGAGGATCTGGCGGAGAAACATTTAGGCGTCGATTTGGAGACCCGTGATTTTTGGGAAGAAGCGGTCAATGCCTGTATGGAGGATGTCGAAGAATTCATGCGTTTGACCGACCCATTAGTCCGAAAAGCATAAGATTATTGGTTTTAGGCTGAATATGAACGAAAAAAAGCGGATGTCCGGTTTAGGACATCCGCTTTCTTATTTAAACTTTCTTCAGTTTAAATGGACTGACCATAAGCAATGATAATATAATCATGAGGGATAAGAAAAAGACCGGATGGAAATACGGGATGGCAAGATAACTTAAAGTGACGATGCAGCCAGCAACCGTAATTGGCACTCCTGTAAAATATCCATTGCTTTCACTTATATTGAAGCGGGCGAGACGAAATGCGCCACAGCCAATATAGAAAACCGTGAAGAGTGTGCCGGGTGCTCCGAATTCTATCAATATTCCTTGGTATAATAATAGAGCTGGTGCGACGCCAAAAGATATGATGTCACACATGGAATCAAGCTGCTTACCCAATTCCGATTCAATGTTGAACTTCCGTGCAACCATACCGTCAAAGCGATCTGCAAGGGCAGCCAGGAAGATTAAAAGCAGGCTTAAGTTCAATTGGCCGTTCATCACGGCAATTATTGCAAATCCACCAAGGGATAAATTCATTAAAGTAAGTATATTTGCTGTTTGTGCTTTCACTTTTTTAATGGTTTGATCGAGGGCGTGTAATAAAAACATCTTTTCACTCCTTTCAAATGAAACAAATTAAAACAAAATATAGTAAACATAAGTATTTATTATATAATAATATTTTACTTAACACAATTTATGCAAGGGAATTTTAGAATAATTTTACAATTTGGAGTGGTTTTATTTGTTTCAGTCTTTATATCGCATTCTTATTGAACTGACGAATGGTCAGTATTCATCAGGATTATTAAAGCATTTTAGCCAATCTCGTTGGAGCAGGCCCTTAATTTTACTTTATGTAAAAACATTCAACCTTAATCAACAAGAATTTGGTAAGGAGTTAAAAGCTTATACCAATCTGCACGAGCTATTTACAAGGCAGTTAAAGGCGGACGCCAGGCCAATTACGGCAGTTCCTTCTGCGGTGGCTTGTCCTGTTGACGGTGTTCTCGAGGATTCAGGGGAGATACGCACTGATAAAAAGATCGTCGTTAAGGGAAAGATATATTCAATGGAGGAAATGCTCGGGGATGAGCTTTTTTTGGAAAAGTACTTAGGCGGCAAATATCTCGTGTTATACTTAAGCCCGAGTCATTACCATAGGATCCATGCACCAATCAAGGGTTCTGTAGTCAAACGCTGGACCCTTGGAAGGAAATCGTACCCCGTAAATAAATGGGGGATGAAATATGGAAAAGAGCCATTATCAAAAAATTATCGGACAGTAACTGAATTGCAAAATGAAGCGGGAAGTTTGGCGATGGTGAAAGTCGGGGCCATGTTCATAAATTCGATCGTCATTACTGATGAATCGGATGAATTGGAAAAAGGGCAGGAATTTTCTTATTTCAGCTTTGGGTCAACAGTGGTGCTTCTTTTTGAAAAAGGCAGTTTTGAACTTGAAGGAAACATATCCATTCCCGCAGATGTCCGTGTAGGTGAAACGATCGGTTTCATGAGGGCCGTCTAACTTCAAATGAAAATAAGAGGCTGACATTTGATGTCAGCCTATGTATTCCATATTAAAATATTGATCGGATTTTATGCGTTAGGGATCTTCGATGAATTTCCGTTTCTATGAGGCGGATGAAATCGGTACTCAACTTTAAATTCTGTGCTTTAAAATAGGATTCAAGCAACAGGTCATCAGATAGTTTTTGCATCAGAACGCCATATACGGCTGCTCACCTCCAGTAGGGATTGCGAGGAATAATTTGGTATTTACTTGCATATATTGATAAGTCTTCCTTGATGTACCCCTACTGTATCAGAAATAAACGTGGAGAACAATCGTTCTGTTATCCACAGTTGAAAGTGGATAACCTGTGGTTAAGTTGTTTACAAGGTGAACGAAATGGTGCACATCAGTATGGAAAATGTTAGTAAAGTTATCCACAGGTTGAACAAATGAAATTTTTGTCGAAATCTTTTATGAATAATTAGTTCTTTGGTTCTGGTCTGCCTGCAAATTTCCCATTATTTAATAAAAAATGCCTTTCAATATCTGAAAACATCCATTATGATGTTTCTTTACCGTCAGCCCTTCTTTCCTAATTTTTTTTGAAAGTGAGCTAAAAATTCGATATGATGGAAACGGTAAATTTTAATGAAAATATAGAGGTGTCAATATGCTTAAATTATTTTTGCCGAGTGAACATGTTAAAAGCATTTTTAATATAGATCCTCAAGAATTGAAAAAAAGAGGGATCAAGGGAGTCATTACCGATTTGGATAATACTCTCGTTGAATGGGACAGGCCAACTGCCACCCCCGATTTAATCAAATGGTTCGACAATTTGCGGGATCATGGGATTTTAGTGACGATCGTGTCCAATAATAATGAAAATCGGGTTCGAGCTTTTTCCGATCCGCTTCACATTCCGTTTATCTTCCAGGCCAGAAAACCGATGGTAAGAGCTTTCAATAAAGCCCGTAAGTCAATGGGATTGAAATTGGAAGAAACGGTGGTAATCGGCGATCAGTTATTGACGGATGTACTGGGAGGGAACAGAGGCGGATTCCATACGATCTTAGTGCTCCCTGTAGCACAAACCGACGAATTCAGAACAAGGATCAATCGTTATTTTGAAAGAAAGATCATGGCGTTTTTTAAACGAAAAGGAATGATAGAATGGGAGGATCACAATTGAACAATCATCAAGAATTAGTGTGCATCGGCTGCGGTGTGAAGGTCCAGACTGAAGATCCGAAGGAGTTGGGCTATGCCCCTAAATCAGCCCTGGAAAAAGAGACGATCGTTTGTCAGCGCTGCTTTAAATTGAAACATTATAACGAAGTTCAGGATGTATCCTTAACAGACGATGACTTCTTGAAAATCTTGAATAAAGTAGGCGAAACCGACTCTTTAATCGTCAAAATCGTCGATATTTTTGATTTCAATGGAAGCTGGCTGCCTGGCCTTCATCGATTTGTAGGAAGAAATGATGTTCTTCTGATCGGAAATAAGGTCGATTTATTGCCTAAATCCGTAAAAACGAACAAGTTGATCAATTGGATGAAGCAATCGTCCAAGGAATTGGGTCTTAACCCGGTTGATGTCCTGCTTGTCAGTGCGGAAAAGGGAAAGCACATACTGGAAGCGGCTGATGCGATTGAGCGGTACCGCAAAGGTAAAGATGTCTATGTGGTGGGCTGTACGAATGTAGGTAAATCCACTTTCATCAACCGTCTTATAAAAGAATTGAGCGGTGAAGGCGATATCATCACGACTTCCCACTTCCCTGGGACTACCTTGGATATGATTGAAATTCCTTTGGATGATGATCAGGCATTGATCGATACACCAGGAATCATTAATCATCATCAAATGGCTCACTATGTGGACAAACGGGACTTCAAGGTGATTATGCCGAAAAAGGAAATCAAGCCGAGAGTTTACCAACTGAATGAAGGACAGACGCTATTTTTCGGAGGGTTGGCCCGACTGGACTATGTCTCAGGCGGAAGGCGTTCACTGACTTGCTACCTTTCGAATGAATTGAATATTCACCGTACGAAACTGGAAAATGCCGATGAATTGTATAAAAACCATGCCGGGGAATTATTGACGCCTCCACGGCCTGAACAAATCGAGGAGTTTCCGAAGCTGATTCCACATGAATTCTCCTTGAAAGATGGTAAAATGGATATTGTGTTTTCTGGTCTTGGCTGGGTGACGGTCAATGAGCCAGGAGCGAAAATCGTTGCACATGTTCCAAAGGGCGTCAATGTGATCGTTCGCAAATCATTAATCTAATATAGGGGTCGTCTAGTCTATGAAAAAGATATATGGGGTAATGGGAGATCCAATTGCACATTCGATGTCACCGGACATTCATAATGATGCTTTTGAAAAAGAAAATATAGAAGCGGTTTATCATCATTTTCATGTGACACCTGAGCGTTTGAACGATGCCGTAAAAGGCATGAAAGCCCTTGGTATAGAAGGGTTTAACATCACGATTCCTCATAAGACTTCAATCATCCCTTTCCTTGATGAAGTGGATGAACTGGCCCTTGCAATCGGGGCTGTAAATACGGTTGTTAACAAAAATGGTCGGTTTATAGGGTATAATACAGACGGAAAAGGATTTTTTAAATCTTTATGCGATGAAATATCAGGTGACATCAAGGCTAAAAAAACGTTAGTGATCGGAGCGGGCGGTGCTGCGCGTGCGATTTATTTTACCCTCGTGAAAGAAGGGGTAAAGCAAGTTGATATTGCAAACCGGACAAAGGAAAGGGCGGCCCAGCTTGTTTCTGATTGCCCATATGATAAAGTATCGAAGGCACTCTCGATTATCGAAGCGGAAGAAAGCTTATCACAATATGATTTAATCATCCAAACGACTTCTTCTGGAATGAGTCCTGAATTGGATCATTCACCGTTAAAGGTCGACCAGCTTAAAACCGGTGCCATTGTCAGTGATATCATCTATAACCCTCTGCAAACCAAACTGCTGCGTGAAGCGGGGGAAAAAGGAGCGGAAACGCAAAATGGGCTGGGGATGTTCATCAACCAGGCCGCACTCGCTTTTGAGATATGGACAGGCATTATGCCGGATACAGCAAGAATGACAGATATTGTCTTGAACAAACTAGGAGGTAACACATGTTAACAGGTAAACAAAAAAGATTTTTACGATCAAAGGCCCACCACCTCAACCCAATTTTTCAAGTTGGTAAAGGCGGCGTCAATGATAATCTCATCAAGCAAATTGGTGAGGCGCTTGAAGTACGTGAATTAATCAAGGTCAGCATCCTGCAAAACTGTGAAGAGGACCGCGATGATGTGGGACTTTCTTTATCAAAGGGTGCACGGGCGGAATTGGTTCAGATTATCGGCAACACAATTGTGCTGTATAAAGAATCAAAAGAAAACAAACAACTTAAATTACCTTAAGGAACCTATCTATGAAAAAAATTGGAATTCTTGGCGGTACATTCAATCCTCCGCATATCGGGCATTTGATTATAGCGAATGAAGTGCTGGATGCCCTTGAGCTAGATGAAATCAGGTTCATGCCAAATCACGTTCCTCCACATAAGGAAAAATCGGAGGAAGTAACAGATATGGACAGGCTGGCTATGTTGGAAAACGCGATAGCCGGAAACCCATCTTTTTATATTGAGGGTATTGAAATAGAAAGAAAAGGCACATCTTATACGTATGACACGATAAAATTGCTGAAAGAGCTTGAGCCAACCAATGAGTTCTATTTCATAATTGGCGCAGACATGATTGAGTACTTACCGAATTGGCACCGTATCGACGAGCTGGTGCATATGGTCAATTTCGTCGGGGTGAAGCGCCCTGGATATGATGAAAAGACCCTATACCCAATCACGATGGTGAAAGTCCCCCAGATGTTCATTTCGTCTTCCATGATAAGAAGGAAGTTAAGAACGGGGAAAACCGTGAAATATTTAATAGCAGATCCAGTGGTGAAGTATATTAAAGGGAATGGTTTATATGAATCGTGAGGAAGCATTGGCACTTGTCAAAGAACAAATCACTGAGCGCAGGTACATTCATACCTTGGGTGTGGTTGAGTCAGCGGTGGAACTTGCTGAACGGTATGGTGCCGACGTCAAAAAAGCGGAACTGGCAGCCATTTTCCATGATTATGCAAAATTCCGTCCAAAAGAGGAAATGGAGCAAATTATAATCGCTGAAAAAATGGACCCGGCGTTACTTGAATACAATATGGAGCTATGGCACGCTCCTGTCGGGGCTTATCTGGTGAAAAAGGAAGCTGGCATTCAGGACGCTGAAATCTTGGATGCGATTGCCTATCACACGTCTGGCAGGGTTGGCATGAGCCTTTTGGATAAAGTCGTATACCTTGCCGACTATATTGAGCCGGGACGTTCTTTTCCCGGTGTCGACGAAGTCAGGCAGACAGCAAAGCAAAATTTGGATCATGCTGTCATCCAGGCGTTAAGGAATACAGTTGTTTTTTTAATGAAAAGAAATCAGGCAATTTACCCTGACACATTTAAGACATATAATGATTTGATCATGAATTTGAAGGAGAAGATGTAATGACTGAACGTGAACTTCTTGTAATTGCAGCAAAAGCGGCGGATGATAAAAGAGCGGAGGATATCGTGGCATTGAACATGCAAGGTATTTCCCTTGTAGCGGATTACTTTTTGATCTGCCACGGTAATTCTGAAAAACAAGTACAAGCAATAGCTCGTGAAATGAAGAGCAAAGCTGATGAATCAGGAATCAATGTAAAACGTCTTGAAGGTTTTGACGAGGCGAAATGGGTGCTTGTGGATCTTGGCGATGTAGTGGCCCATATTTTCCATAAAGATGAAAGAAACTACTATAATCTTGAACGTTTATGGGGAGATGCACCTTTTGAAGATCTAGAGAGTGAACTGACTACATGACTTATGAACGCTTTGCCTATGTATACGATGAATTGATGAAGGACGCACCTTATGAAAAATGGCTGATGATCCTTACGGCGAAGCTGGAACAGTATGGAATTGGTGGGAGGAAAGTCCTGGATTTAGCGTGTGGAACCGGGGAAATGACCGTTGAATTGGCGCAACACGGATTCGAAGTCACCGGCGTGGATTTATCTGATGAAATGCTTCTTGTTGCCAATGAAAAGGCGGTTAAGCTTGGATTATCAATTCCTCTTTTCCGGCAGAATATGGCAGAACTCGAGGGACTTGGCCAATTTGATTGTGTCACGATTTTTTGTGATTCGCTAAACTACCTTTGCGATGAGGAGGATATAGTCAAGACGTTCAGCCGGGTTCATGAGCATTTGAAGGATGGCGGATTATTCTTGTTTGATATCCATTCCATTTATAAAATGGAAGAAATCTTTCGCGATAATACGTTTGCTGTCAACGGTGAAGAAGTATCCTATATATGGGACTGCTTCCCGGGTGAAGAACCTTATAGTGTTGAGCATGATTTAAGTTTTTTCGTAAGGGACGATGAAAGCGGACTGTATGACCGTTTTGATGAGTTGCATTATCAACGGACCTATCCGGTTGATCAATATAAAAAGTGGTTGGAGCAAGCAGGTTTTACGGTTTCTGAAATTCTGGCGGATCTTGAAGAAGCACCGCTCGTAGCGGAAACCGAAAGAATCTTGTTTGTAGCCAGTAAATAATAAAGAGGTCAAGAATCCCCGTTCGTACATCATCCTGTACGAGTGGAGGTCTGACCTCTTCTTTTTTTATTTTAAGAAGGAATTGAGATATAAATTACGAATATTAATAAGGATGGCCGAACTGCTTTTCAACTTCGTGAAGGTCCTCTGCAAACTTTTCATGTGTCGCTTGAAAAAGATGATGGAACATTTCCCCTGTTTCAGCTTCTAAAACCTTGATCCCCTCACCCGTTATTCCACCCTTTACACAAACCTTTTCCTGCAAGGTCGGCAATGTATAAACCCCTTTACCAAGCAGTTCCCCTAAGCCAACCAGCATATTCTCAGTCAAAGTCGTAGCCGTTTCTTTATCTATCTTCGTCGTTTGGCAGGCCGCGTCAATAAAAGCTTGTGCTAAATAGCTGAAGAAGGCAGGTCCGCAGCTGACGATATCGGAAGCTACCCGGGTGATATCATTTTCAATGATGACCGGTGCCGATATGGCGGAGGCCAAATCATATAAAGCTGACACTTTCTCCTTACTGCAGCTCTTGCTGAAACTCAGTAACGATACCCCTGAACCGACACGGTTCGTTATGCTCGGTATAAAACGGGCACAGGGGGCATTCACTGCCGATTCAAGCTGGGAGACTGAAAGCGGGCTTGTGATGGAAATGACCAGCTGATCCCTTTTTATATGATGTTTGATGCCTTGTAATAGGCTGTTAATTTGTAATGGTTTTACACAGAGAAAGATAAAGTCGGCTTGTTGGACGATTTCGGCTGCGGTTTCCGCAACCTTGATGCCAGGGTGTTTTTCTTTCAGCACCAATGCTTTGGAAAGTGTGCGATTTGTAATAACTAGATCTGCCGGATTCAATATTTTTGCCTCCAGCCATGCCTCGATTAAAATGGTACCCATATTTCCGGTTCCGATAACACCGATTTTCTTCAATTCCGATCAACTCCTCTCACTTAAAGCGATTGATTCTCCTAAAAACACTATGTATTTTTAATCTGTCCTATGACAATGTATCGTGCGAAATCCAACAAGGAGGCAAAGAAATGGATGAAATTTTAAAAAGGAAAATGACGAAAGTTACTGTTGCGGTGGCATTTGTTGCAGCTGGCATTTACTTTTTTTTGCAACAAGGGGAGGATCCGGCGGATACGGAAGATATATTTTCCATTTCTGAGAAAGAAGCTGAAATCGAACAAAGTGAAAATGAAACGGCTGCCGAACCTGTGATCATTAAAGTGGACGTTAAAGGAGCGGTCAAGTCCCCAGGCATTTTTACTGCACAGGCGGGTGACCGGGTGATTGATTTAATTTCGGCTGCAGGCAGTTTTACGGACAAGGCCGATAAAAATAAAGTGAATTTTGCCCAAATCGTCGAAGACCAAATGGTCATTTATGTTCCGGAAATAGGTGAAGAAATCACGGGGAACTTGGAGAATATACAAGTCGGGTCGTCTGGTGATGCCGCCACTAAGGGGGCGTCAGGAGGACTGGTGAACTTGAATACAGCTACACAGGAAGATTTGGAAACCTTGACGGGAATTGGACCATCCAAAGCGAATGCGATCCTGGAATACAGGGAAACCATAGGGAAATTCAAGGAGGTCGATGAATTGAAGAAGGTAACAGGAATCGGCGATAAAACGTTTGAAAGGTTACGGGATTCCATTTCGGTGAAATGAATGATTGAATATGCTACACAAATGGACTGGAAGAGGGTAAAATTGAAGAAAATCATTCTAGTGGTAAGGGGATACAACATGAACAGAATTAGTTGGGATCAATATTTCATGGCGCAAAGCCATTTATTAGCCTTAAGAAGCACATGTACACGCCTCACTGTAGGGGCGACCATCGTCAGGGACAACAGAATCATTGCGGGGGGATATAATGGGTCCATTGCGGGAGGGACGCATTGTATTGATGACGGCTGTTATGTAATTGATAATCATTGTGTCAGAACGATACATGCAGAAATGAATGCACTTTTACAATGTGCTAAATTTGGGGTGCCTACTGATGGGGCGGAAATATATGTGACGCATTTTCCGTGTCTTCAGTGCTGTAAATCACTCATCCAAGCTGGCATCAAGGCTGTTTATTATGCGGAAGATTACAAAAATCATCCATATGCCCTGGAATTATTTAAACAGGCTGGCGTCAAGACCGAGAAGGTTGAAGCAAAAGGGGCCATCGATGTTAATGGAAAACAAAAAAAGGACTTTGTATTCTCACTGTTAGCTGAACTTGAACGAACAGGCCTGGGAAAAGAAGCTGTATCGGAGCTGGAAAAGCAGGCCAATCAGATTTTTGAAAATTAAATAGGACGGGGGGCAGGCATGGCTCGACACCTTATCTTATTAGCCGTTTCGGCCACATTTGGTGTTACGGCCCATTCTTTTTTTAATGTAAGGCTGCTGATCTTCATCCTTATTTTTCTCTGTTTTCTTTATTTTTCGGTGGGGTTAAGTGTGAAGGCCCTTAGTTTTCATTTGGTGATCATGGGGATGTTTTTAGAGGCCGCCTCCTTCAACGATTACCGCAACAAAACTGCCTATCACGGAACGGAAAGCCAATTTAGCATTACATTTACCGATCAACCGAATATAGATGGAAATTCTTTAAAAGGATTCGTTGCCAGTGAGAAAGGCGAACGGTTAATGCTTCGTTATAAAATCACCACTGAACTGGAACAGGAAAAGCTGGGTCAGTTTCTGCGAATCGGTTTATCATGTCCGGCCGAAGGGACATTGCAAATTCCCGACAAAAACAGAAATGAAAACAGTTTCGATTATCAGCGTTATCTTTTCCGTCAAGGCACCCATTGGATTTTCAAAGCGGGTTCCATTTCATTTCAAGAATGTAAAGTGGCTGGAAACCCGATTCTTGTTTCAATACGTAATTTGCGCCTAAAGGGGATTACGTATATTAGAGAACACTTTCCAGAAGAATCGAGCGGTTTTGTCACTGCCCTCATATTCGGCGACCAGACATATATAGATGAAGGCGACCTTACTAATTATCAGCGGCTCGGTCTGGTTCATTTACTGGCTATTTCCGGTCTTCATGTCAGTTTTTTAACGGGGCTGTTATTTTACTTCGGCATCAGGGTCGGGATTACACGGGAAAGAATGATGATGGCCATCTTAATCTTCCTTCCGGTTTACATGTTACTTTCAGGTGCCAGTCCATCAGTGGTGAGATCCTGTTTAATGGCAATGCTTTTCTTTCTACTCCTGCTATTCAAGAAGCGGATCTCGGCGGGTGCCGCAATCGGATCGGCTTATATAGCACTTTTGTTTTTTCGGCCTAATATGCTCTATGATATAGGTTTTCAGCTTTCATTCGCGGTCACGTTCTCCATTATCATGTCTTCAAGCATTTTCTTGCAATACCCGAAGAAAACAACGCAGCTATTCATCGTCAGTTCCATCTGCCAATTGGCAGCCCTTCCGATTTTGCTTTTTCACTTTTTTGAAGCATCCATTCTTGGGGTGTTTCTGAACGTATTGTATGTTCCGCTTTATTCCATCATATTGCTGCCATTTTCACTGATTTCCCTCTTCATTCATATATTACTGCCTTCCTTGGGGCAACCCCTCATCTCATTATTGAATTATACCTTCATACTCTGCAATAAAGCTGCGGATGGTGCATCGCATTTGCCGCTTGCCTCCATTCCGTTTGGAAAACCACCTTTCATCATAATGCTATTACTTGTTATTTCGCTTTTAGGATTATACCTGACTTGGGAAGTATCCTTTGAAAAAAGTAAAATCTGGTGCGGAATAATAATTGTCCTTTTACTTTTGCAATATAACTTACAAAGGTTCTCGCCTTTTGGTGAAGTGCAGATCATCGACGTTGGGCAAGGTGACTCCATTTTAATTATCCTGCCTTTCAATCGCGGTAACTATTTGATTGATACGGGTGGGCAAATTACATTTCCAATCGACACGTGGGCAAAAAAGCGAAAGAAGTTCAACACCGCGGATGATATCATTATTCCATTATTGAAAAGTAAGGGAATCCACCAATTGGACAAACTGATTTTAACCCATCCGGACGCAGATCATATGGGAAGTGCAAAAGAATTAATTGAAAATTTTAAAGTTGGAGAGATCATCATTGGAGGCTGGAGTGAAGAGCAATACAGGGATATGGATTTTGTGTCCGTGGCAAGAGATGAAAAAATGAAAATGACTGTCCTGAAAAGGGGGGACCATTGGGTGGCGGGCGGAGCGCCGTTTGCTGTTCTAAGTCCATATGAGAAAGAAGAAAATAAGAATGATTCATCCATAGTTCTATTCACGGTGCTTGGGGGATTGTCATGGTTATTGACCGGCGATATGGGAGAAGAAGGGGAAAGTGAACTTTTGAGAACATTTCCGCAGTTGCAGGCGGATATCTTGAAGGTCGGTCACCATGGCAGCAAAACTTCTTCTTCCACGCCCTTCCTTGAACAGCTACAGCCGAAAGCGGCGCTTATTTCAGTTGGAAAAGATAATGGCTACGGTCACCCTCATCGAGACGTAATTGGGAATCTGGAGAGAAATGGCATAAAGGTGTTCAGGACGGACGAGGATGGTTCTATTATTTACAAGTATTACAAAAGCAGTGGAACCTTTCGGAAGACTCTCCCATAGTATGTAGAAAATCAAAAAGAAAGAGACTGCAGCGGCAGCCTCCATCAGGAAAAATAAGTGCATGTAGTAAATGAAATCAGGATCCGACAGCTTTAATGACGACAGCTATGGTGAACATGGCAGCGAAAAATACAAAAGAACCGATGAATCCTATAGCGGAATCAGCGACGTCATCTGTCTTTGATTGAACATTCTTTTCGAATTCGTTCATTGTTTACCCCTCCTATTTCTGCTAATAGTATAAAACATTACCAAAAAAAAATCTACAGGCTTCATTCCTTCATTTCCTTTACTGACAAGAGTTGTCACAAATAGTTTGGGATTTTGAGGTCAAAATAACAGTACAAACAAAGCAAGCGAAAAAGAAAAGCTCAATTTTTGTTCTACATGAATACTCTACCCGCTTTCAAGGGAGATTACCCGGGCCTTTCTTGAAAGTGTTCATATAGATCCGGAATTAGCCCTTTTAAAGGGCTAGTTCCCTTTATAGCTTGTCAAATGGTCCATCCACCTATACCATTAGAGAAGAATACATAGTAAAGAGGCGGATTCTATTGGTATTAGACGTTTGGAAAAGTATAAAAAAAGGGCAATTCGCGCCGGTATACTTGTTATATGGGTCGGAAGCCTATCTAATTAATGAAACGAAGCAGCTATTGATCGAAAATGTCCTTCACGAAGATGAGATGGATTTTAACTTTTCTCAATTTGATTTAGAAGAGACGCCTGTTGAAACTGCACTTGAAGATGTCGAAACCCTCCCGTTTATCGGGGAAAGGCGCCTTGTTTTCATGCAAAACCCATTTTTTTTGACAGCTGAAAAAACGAAATCAAGAGTTGAACATAATGTGAAAAGACTGGAAGCGTATTTGGCTGACCCGGTTCCTTATTCAATTGTCGTATTGACCGCACCTTATGAGAAACTGGATGAACGGAAAAAAATCACCAAGGAACTGAAGCGTAAGGCGGTTCTCGTTGAAGCGAAAAAGCTTGGTGATCATGAGTTAAAAGGGTGGGTGAAGGAGAGGGTCGAAGCTTCTTCAGTCCAAATAGATGAGCAGGCTACAGAGCTTTTACTTGAACTTGCAGGAACGAATCTGATGATGCTTACGAATGAATTGGATAAAATGGTGCTTTATGTAGAAGCTGATAAACACATTACGGTCGAGGTAGTGGAAAAGCTGGTTGCTAAATCCCTTGAACAGAATATCTTCACGCTTGTTGATCATGTGTTACAGCGAAAGATGGAGAGTGCGATGACGATACTGCACGATCTTCTCAGGCAGAATGAAGAGCCGATCAAAATCTTGAGCGTCATGGCAGGTCAGGTCAGGCTCATGTATCAAGTGAAGGAGCTTTCCCGCCAGGGCTATAGCCAGCAAAAAATTGCAGGTCAACTGAAGGTGCACCCTTACAGGGTAAAGCTGGCACTTGAAAAGACAGGGAGATTCCAGGAACGCGAGCTATTGAGCATCATCAACGACTTAGCGGAAGCGGATTATAAAATGAAGACGGGCCAAGCCGATAAGGCAATCACGCTTGAGCTGCTGCTTTTAAAAATTAGATGATAAAAAGGTGGCAGATATCCTGCCGCCTTTTTTATGCAAAAAACGGCACAAAAAAAACGATCCGGTTGGATCGTTTAATTTTTTGTCATTATGCGTTAAGAGCGTTAAGTCTTTTCGCTAAACGAGATTTTTTACGGGCTGCCGCATTTTTATGGATTAATCCTTTAGATGCAGCTTTGTCTAATTTCACAGCAGCTGTTAAAAGAGCTTCTTTAGCAGCTTCAACGTTTTCACCAGCTAATGCAACTTCAGCGTTTTTCACTGTAGTACGCATAGTTGATCTAACAGTAATGTTATGAACGCGTTTTTTGTCGTTGATTTTTACACGTTTAATAGCAGATTTAATGTTTGGCATTCCGTTCACCTCCTACAAAGAAATCGAGATTATATGAACTCGACTTTTCAAATCCATATCAAATAGCACAAGTGATATTCTATCAGACTGCTCATAAATATGCAATACTTCAGATTGAGAATCGAAAAGGAATTATAATTTCGGGAATAAATTCATCTCGTCATCACTCATTGTACCAAAAAAATGAATAATAAAAAAGCAAAAACGACAGAATGTTTAAGAGAGACTATTGAAAATACTAGATTAGATTCAATTCAAACATCAGGAGGCCGTTATGGAAAATAATTTGGACCTTAGTGAATACGGAATTCGTACAGATTTGGCGATTGAAGCAAAGGAAATTGCCCTTGAACATAAAGGTGTTGTAGAGGAAGTGGATGTATCCCGAATCGAAGGGGTCATTATTAAAGAAAAAGAAGTGGATGATCTGAAGGTATCCTTAGTCGAGGTCACGGCTGAGGGTGAAAAAGAAATCGGGAAGAAGCAGGGCAGCTATTTGACCATCGAAGTGCAGGGGATCCGCCAGCAGGATACGGATACGCAGCAACGGGTGGAAAAGGTGTTCGCCAACGAACTGGCTTACTTTTTGAAACGGAATAAAATCACCAAAGAAAGCAGTTGTTTGGTTGTCGGTCTTGGTAATTGGAATGTTACTCCCGATGCTCTTGGGCCTGCAGTCGTTGAGAACCTTGTGGTCACAAGACATTTGTTTGAATTGCAGCCGGAGTCCGTCAAGGAAGGTTATCGGCCGGTCAGTGCGATTTCCCCCGGGGTGATGGGGATTACGGGAATCGAGACGAGTGACATCATAAAAGGAGTCATCGAAAAAAGTAATCCTGATTTCCTGATCGTCGTTGACGCATTGGCTGCCCGTTCGATCGAACGAGTGAATTCGACGATTCAAATAACGGATACAGGCATCCATCCTGGGTCTGGTGTTGGGAATAAACGAAAAGAATTGAGCCAGGATACACTGGGAGTTCCTGTTATAGCGATTGGTATACCTACCGTCGTGGATGCCGTATCAATTGCCAGCGATACGATAGATTATATCTTGAAGCACTTTGGCAAGGAACTGAATGAAGGGGACAGACCATCACGTTCGTTGGCACCCGCTGGATTCAGTTTTGGAAAGCGCACAAAGCTGACAGAAGAGGATATGCCAGGTGAAAAGGAGCGCCAAACCTTCTTGGGAATGATAGGTGTCCTCCCTGATGAAGAGAAACGGAAATTGATTTATGAGGTACTGTCACCGCTTGGTCAAAATTTAATGGTTACACCGAAAGAAGTCGATGTTTTCATTGAGGATATGGCCAATTTAATAGCCAATGGGTTAAATGCAGCCTTGCATCATTCAATAAATCAAGATAATACCGGCTACTACACCCGTTAAATCATTTTTAGTGCCCAAAAATGGTGTTCTACCCTTTCTAGCAAAGTCATAGGTATTAATAGACAAGCTATAGAGAGGGTGGAAGGATGAAAAGAAGAAATTCCCCAGGAATCATAACAGCCGTTCACGGATCAACAATAATAAAAACTTTTCTAGGTATTCTCGCCTTGCTTCTTTTTGTTTTTTCAGTCAGTGGGGTCATGACTTCCCTAAGACCGGAGTATCGGATATCTTCTAATTCCGTACATACTGTAGCCAACCAATTCTCGGGAAAAATGCTGTTCTCGATGCTGGCCAATGAAAACCATTATCTTTTTAATGCCCTGCCGGAAGGTAAGCAGGAATCGATGATCACGAATCAATTGATAAAAGTCTCGACTAACATTTCACTCGAAGACCCGCGAAGTTTACTTGGCAGGGAACTTCCTGGCTTTTCGATTTTTGATAATGAGATCCTCGTTGCTGGGGAAGGAACGAATTATACGAATATGCCGTATGAATCCTCGCCGCCAGTAGACGTCCTGAATGAAGAAAGGGATGCATCCCTGCAAAACCTGGATGAGATTGAAGAACCGGATAAAGGTGTGGCCGATCAGCCGAAACAAACGACAAATGGACGGAAAGTGGTAGAAATATACCATAGCCATAACCGGGAGTCATATCTTCCATATTTAAAAGGAGTGACCAACCCGGATCTAGCCTATCATTCGAAAATCAATATTACGAAACTCGGGGAACGGATGGTTCAAGATATGGCTGATAAGGGGATCGGCTCCTCGCTCGATAAAACGGATATCATGGGAAATCTGAATAATAAAGGATTGAATTATGCCAAATCCTATCAAGAATCACGAAAATCCGTCCAGACGGCATTGGCCAATAACAAAGATTTAGAATATATCATTGATATCCATCGTGATTCTAAACGAAAAAAACATACGACCATTAACATTAACGGTAAAGATTATGCCAAGATTGCCTTCGTGGTTGGGGGCAATAACCCGAACTTCGAAAAAAATGCGGCGCTTGCCAATAAGCTTCATAAAGCTTTGGAGAAAAAATACCCTGGCATTTCACGAGGGGTTATGAAACAAGGCGGAGCGGGACAGAATGGAGTATACAATCAGGATTTATCAGGCAATGCCATGCTTATAGAAATTGGCGGTGTTGATAATACTTTCGAGGAAATGTACTTGACCGTTGATGCCTTTACCGATGTTTTCAGTGAATTTTACTGGGATGCCAAAGCAGTGGATAACCCGACCGGAGATTCGGAAGCGCAGTAATTTGAAAGGAGTTCTCTTATCATGGTTCGATTTTGGTTGAAATGTACAGGGATTGTGCTCGTATTATTTTTAGGTGTTCTAATCGGGATGCAGCAAGCGAACGACGGGATGAAAAAAATGAAGGGGTATGAAGATCCCTCTTTGAATAGTGCATTCATTATTAACCAATCGGACCAAGGGGAGATGGAAGCGGATATCCTTGGCGAAAAAGTAACGAGTCATGATTTGGAGACGAAAAAAGAAAAGCTTGAAGAAATGAAGGCCTTCAACTTTTTCTCATCGATCGGCAAAACGCTAGGAGAGACCATATCAGGGGCCTTTCAAGCACTTATTGATATGATTTAGGTATGAAGTAAGTTGAGTGTGCCCTGCCAAAAGGCTGCATCCGAATCCGGAATGCAGCCTTTTTTTATCCGTTGCCCTGCAATGAGGCTTCTTTTGTAACTATTCTGTTGAATCTTGCATTTTCTATTGATATAATAAAAAATAGTGTATTGTGTCGACAAGTGGGAGTGAACGTCATGAATAGAGAAGAAAAATTAAAAAGACAATCAAAAATTCGTAACTTTTCCATCATCGCTCATATTGATCATGGTAAATCTACATTGGCGGATCGTATCATTGAAAAAACGAACGCCATGACTCAGCGTGAAATGAAGAGTCAGCTGTTGGATTCCATGGATTTAGAGCGTGAGCGTGGAATTACGATTAAATTGAATGCGATTCAATTGAAATATAACGCGAAAGATGGAGAAGAATATATCTTCCATCTTATTGATACACCGGGACATGTCGATTTTACGTATGAAGTGTCACGAAGCCTTGCAGCTTGTGAAGGAGCTGTCCTTGTTGTCGATGCGGCACAGGGTATTGAGGCCCAAACGCTTGCAAACGTTTATTTAGCATTGGACAACAACCTGGAAATCATTCCGGTCATCAATAAAATTGATTTGCCGAGTGCAGATCCGGAACGGGTACGTGGAGAAATCGAAGAAGTGATCGGGTTGGATGCTTCCGATGCAGTCTTGGCTTCGGCTAAAGCGGGAATCGGAATCGAGGAGATTCTGGAACAGGTCGTTGAATTGGTTCCAGCTCCACAAGGTGATCCAGAGGCTCCTTTCAAGGCGCTTATTTTCGATTCACTGTTTGATGCGTACCGCGGTGTAGTTGCCTATATCCGTGTTGTTGAGGGTTCCGTTAAAGTGGGCGACAAAATCAAAATGATGTCCACTGGCAAGGAATTCGATGTTACCGAATTGGGTGTCTTCAACCCTAAGACCCAGCTGTTGGATGAACTGAACGTCGGTGATGTAGGTTTCCTTACGGCATCGATTAAAAACGTTGGTGATACGACTGTCGGTGACACCATTACAAGTGCAGTGAATAGTGCGACAGAACCATTGCCGGGTTACCGGAAGATGAATCCGATGGTATATTGCGGTCTATACCCAATTGACGCATCGAAATTCAATGATTTACGGGATGCGTTGGAGAAATTGGAATTGAACGATTCAGCGCTGCAGTTCGAGGCGGAATCATCGCAAGCATTGGGCTTCGGTTTCCGTTGCGGATTCCTTGGACTCCTTCATATGGAGATTATCCAGGAACGGATTGAACGTGAATTCAAGATCGACCTGATCACCACAGCCCCGAGTGTTATTTATGATGTGGTCCAAACGGACGGAACGGTCCTGAAAGTGGATAACCCGTCTAATATGCCTGATGCTCAAAAAATCGAACGGGTCGAGGAGCCATATGTCAAAGCGACGATGATGGCACCGACGGAGTTTGTCGGGGCAATCATGGAAATTTGTCAAAATAAACGCGGAAACTTCATTGATATGGAATATATCGATGAGACCCGTGTAAGCATTCATTACGAAATACCATTATCGGAAATCGTGTATGATTTCTTCGATCAATTGAAATCCAATACAAGAGGCTATGCTTCATTCGATTATGAGCTGATCGGCTATAAACCGTCCAAGCTTGTGAAAATGGATATCTTGCTGAATGCTGAAACTGTCGATGCTTTAAGTTTCATCGTTCATAAGGACTTTGCATATGAGCGCGGTAAAGTCATCGTTGAAAAATTGAAGAAATTGATTCCAAGACAACAATTTGAAGTGCCGATCCAAGCAGCAATCGGGCAAAAAATCATCGCCCGTTCTTCAATTAGTGCAATGCGCAAAAACGTATTGGCTAAATGTTACGGCGGCGATATTTCCCGTAAACGTAAATTGCTCGAAAAACAGAAAGAAGGTAAAAAGCGGATGAAACAGGTAGGTTCCGTTGAAGTTCCGCAAGAAGCTTTCATGGCTGTTTTGAAAATGGATGATACGACACCAAAGAAATAAATAAAATAAACGATAGATAGTAAAAAGAGGGTAGAGGAAATCTAGCCTCTTTTTCTATCGACTCATTCGATTAAAAGGTTGTGAACACAATGATCAAAAGCGCCTACCTCCATATACCATTTTGTGAACATATTTGTCACTATTGTGATTTCAATAAAGTATTTTTGCAGGGACAGCCGGTGGACGAATATTTACAGATGATGAAAAGGGAAATGGAGATGCAGCTATCCAAATACCCGACTGCAGGTTTGGATACGGTTTTTGTCGGTGGGGGGACACCGACCTCTCTGGATGAAAAGCAGCTTGCATTCTTATGTGAAGCGATCAATGAAACCCTGCCCTTTGATCCTAAAAAGGCTGAATATACATTCGAAGCCAATCCGGGGGATCTTTCGAGGGAAAAACTGAAGATGCTTTATGACTCAGGGGTCAATAGACTTAGCTTTGGAGTGCAAAGCTTCAATGATGAATTGTTAAAACGAATCGGCCGGACTCACCGGGCTCTAGAAGTTTATGAAACGATTCATTTGGCTCAAGAGGTTGGCTTTACGAATATAAGCATCGACTTGATTTATGGATTGCCGGGCCAAACGATGGAAGATTTCAAGGATACGCTGGATAAAGCGATTGCCCTTCAATTGCCGCACTATTCCAGCTACTCATTGATCGTTGAGCCGAAGACGGTTTTTTATAATCAGATGAGAAGGGGTAAATTGAACCTGCCGCCGCAGGAGCTCGAGGCTTCGATGTATGAGAGGCTAATGGAAGAGATGGAGAAGCATGGTCTGCATCAATATGAAATCAGTAATTTTGCCCGAGCTGGGTTTGAAAGCAGGCACAACCTGACATATTGGGATAATGTGGAGTATTATGGGATTGGTGCCGGTGCACATGGCTATACTGGAGGAAAAAGGGTGGCCAATCATGGTCCTGTGAAGAAATATATCACGCCATTGCTGGCGAACGAGCTGCCTGTATTGGAAGAACACCCAGTACCGCTTCATGAACGGATGGAAGAGGAGATGTTTTTGGGGCTCCGGAAAACGGAAGGTGTATCATTGGAAATCTTCAAGAATAAATTTTTTGTTGAAATGACGGAGATTTTCAGGAAACCGCTCGAAGAAGGATCGGCAAAGGGTCTGCTTGAAGTGGAAGGCGGGTTCGTGCGCTTGACGGAGCGGGGCAAACTGCTTGGAAATGAAGTGTTCCAATCATTTTTGGGCGTTATTGATTCCGACTGAAGGAAACTCAAGTTATTTTAACGCTGAATTAGCGGTTTTCATTGTTGACATCATAAGCTTCATTTGATAATTTATTAGTATATTAGCACTCGATGAGACAGAGTGCTAACAGAGGTGATCATACATGCTAACTGATCGTCAATTATTGATTCTACAAGTGATAATCGAGGATTTCATCCATTCTGCCCAGCCAGTCGGGTCACGAAGCTTGTCGAAGAAAGATGAAATTACGTTCAGCTCTGCCACAATTCGCAACGAAATGTCCGATCTTGAAGAAATGGGATTTTTAGAAAAAACCCATACCTCTTCCGGTAGGATCCCTTCTGAAAAAGGGTATAGATATTATGTGGATCATTTACTTTCTCCTCAAGCTCCGAAAAAGAATGAAGTGAAGATATTAAAATCCGTTTTTGTAGAACGAATTTATGAATTGGAAAAGATCGTTCAGAAGTCAGCGAAAATTCTTTCGGAACTGACGAATTATACGGCGATTGTACTGGGGCCAAAAGTGAATGAGCATAAGCTGAAAAAAATCCAGATCATTCCTTTAAGTCCTGAAACGGCAATAGCCATCATCATTACCGATACAGGTCATGTGGAAAATCGAATGATTTCCTTACCGCCTTCTTTTGATATAAACGAAATTGAAAAGATGGTGAACATATTGAATTCCCGTTTGGTCGATGTTCCGCTAGTTGATCTTAAGGATAAGATCTATAAGGAAGTGGCAGTTCTATTGAGCCGCCACATTCATAACTATGGATCGATGGTCTCGATCCTTGCGGAGACCCTGACGGACACAAAGCCCGAAAAAATATTTTTTGGCGGGAAAACGAATATGCTGAGGCAGCCGGAGTTCCATGATATTGCTAAAGTAAGTACGCTTTTATCGATGATTGAGCAGGAACAGGGATTTTATGAACTAATTACGCAAAATCCATCGGGCATCCACGTCAAGATCGGCCGTGAAAATCAAAACACAGTGCTCGATGACTGCAGTTTGATTACGGCGACCTACTCAATCGGGCAGGAGCAAGTTGGCACATTGGCCATATTGGGTCCAACGAGAATGGAATATTCGAGAGTGATCAGTTTGCTTTCGTTTTTCTCGAAAGATTTAACGGCCCTGATGACAAAACTGTATCAAAAATAGTAGCAAAGGTAATATTGTTAAGGTGGCGGAGGAGCATATTCCGCGGCCTGGCATATTACTTTAGCATAAATTGTATAACCCTTTTAGGGAGGTGAGATTGTGACAGAAAATAAAAACGAAGAACAAACATTGGAAAATGAAACAATCGAGGAAAGTGCTGCAGAAGCAGTTTTCGCTGAAGAAGAAATTCCAGCGGAAGAAAACCAAGGTCCGGTTGAAAAAGATGAACTTCAATTGGCTCATGAAAAGATTGCTGAACTTGAGGCGAAAATCGAGGAAATGGATAACCGTTATCTTCGTCTGCAGGCCGATTTTGATAATTCAAGACGCCGTGCCAAGCTTGATATGGAGGCGGCTCAAAAATATAGAGTTCAAAGCATTGCTAGTGATTTAGTGGAGGCTCTTGATAATTTTGAAAGAGCTACAAAAATCGAAGCGGAAAATGAACAGACGAAATCCTTGCTATCCGGCATGGAAATGGTCTATAAAGCGATTACTGATGCATTGTCTAAAGAAGGCATCGAACCGATCAGTTCGGTTGGTGAAGAGTTCGATCCGCGTTTGCATCAAGCGGTCATGCAAGTTCAAGATGAAAACTTCGGTTCGAACATCGTCGTCGAGGAATTCCAAAAAGGATACCTTCTTAAAGACCGTGTGATTCGACCTGCAATGGTAAAAGTGAACGAATAGGATTTTTACATATAAATAATTGGGAGGTAGTGAAACTATGAGCAAGATTATTGGTATTGACTTAGGTACAACAAACTCTTGTGTATCTGTACTTGAAGGCGGGGAACCAAAAGTAATCCCGAATCCGGAAGGAAACCGTACAACTCCATCCGTAGTGGCATTCAAAAATGGAGAAAGGCAAGTAGGGGAAGTGGCAAAACGCCAAGCGATTACAAACCCTAATACGATCATTTCCATTAAACGCCATATGGGTACTAACCATAAAGAAGTAATTGAAGGAAAAGAATACTCACCTCAAGAAGTTTCTGCAATCATCCTTCAATACTTGAAATCATACGCTGAAGAGTATCTTGGCGAAAA
Source organism: Bacillus sp. CFBP9009 (assembly GCF_036541465.1). NCBI lineage: Bacteria > Bacillati > Bacillota > Bacilli > Caryophanales > Bacillaceae > Bacillus > Bacillus sp. CFBP9009. The sequence continues at coordinate 945,392 of NZ_JAZHFU010000001.1, forward strand.
AGTCACTAAAGCGGTTATCACTGTACCTGCTTACTTCAATGATGCAGAACGCCAAGCAACTAAGGATGCTGGTCAAATTGCCGGCCTTGAAGTAGAACGTATCATCAACGAACCGACAGCTGCAGCACTTGCATACGGTTTGGATAAAACGGAAGAAGATCAAACGATCCTTGTATTCGACCTTGGCGGCGGTACATTTGACGTGTCGATCATGGAACTTGGAGACGGCGTTTTCGAAGTTAAGTCCACAGCTGGTGACAACCGTTTAGGTGGGGATGATTTCGACCAAGTCATCATTGATTACCTAGTTGAAGCATTCAAGAAAGAAAACGGAATCGACCTTTCAAAAGATAAAATGGCGGTTCAACGTTTGAAAGATGCAGCTGAAAAAGCGAAAAAAGATCTTTCCGGCGTAACGTCAACTCAAATTTCTTTACCATTCATCACTGCTGGAGAAGCTGGCCCGCTTCACTTGGATGTAACGATGACTAGAGCTAAATTCGATGAGCTTTCTACAGGTCTTGTGGAACGCACTATGGGACCAACTCGTCAAGCATTGAAAGATGCTGGTCTTTCAGCATCTGAAATCGACAAAGTAATCCTTGTTGGTGGATCTACACGTATTCCTGCGGTTGTCGAAGCGATCAAAAAGGAAATCGGTCAAGAACCAAGCAAAGGTGTAAACCCTGATGAAGTGGTGGCTATGGGTGCTGCAATTCAAGGTGGCGTATTAACAGGGGATGTTAAAGACGTTGTCCTTCTTGATGTAACACCACTTTCACTTGGAATTGAAACGATGGGCGGAGTATTCACGAAACTGATTGACCGTAATACTACGATTCCAACAAGTAAATCACAAGTATTCTCGACAGCAGCTGATAATCAAACTGCAGTTGATATCCATGTCCTTCAAGGTGAGCGTCCAATGTCAGCGGATAACAAAACTCTTGGCCGTTTCCAATTGAGTGACATTCCACCGGCACCTCGTGGAGTTCCGCAAGTTGAAGTGACATTCGATATCGATAAAAACGGTATCGTGAACGTTCGTGCGAAAGATCTTGGCACAAACAAAGAACAAGCGATCACCATCAAATCATCTTCAGGACTTTCTGATGAAGAGATCGAACGCATGGTACGTGAAGCGGAAGAAAATGCCGATAGCGATAAACAGCGTAAAGAAGAAGTTGAACTTCGTAACGAAGCTGATCAATTAGTTTTCCAAACGGAAAAAACGCTTAAAGATCTAGAAGGTAAAGTGGACGAAGCGGAAGTAACAAAAGCGAATGAAGCGAAGGATGAACTGAAAGCTGCAATCGAGAAAAATGAGCTTGAAGAAATCCGCGTGAAAAAAGATGCGCTTAACGAAATCGTTCAAGCTTTGACAATGAAGCTTTATGAAGAAGCGGCAAAAGCTCAGCAAGCTGGAGAAGCCGGTGCTGGCGAATCAGCTCAAGACGATAATGTGGTTGATGCTGAATACACTGAAGTTAACGAAGAAGAGAAAAAATAAAAAGTGGCCCAATCGGGGCACTGAAATATTGGGCAGTTAGTTTCTGCCTGCCATTGTAAAAAAGTCAAAGTCAGGTTATCTTGACTTTGGCTTTTTTTACAATGGATGGAATCATTGTCAGGAAGTGTTACAATCGCTGGTGGGGAATCATAGGATTTTAGAGAAAAAGATGTGTAAATCGGGGCTGGCAGTACCAATTACAAAAATGTGTCAAAGCCGTTTGTACTTTTCTAGTTGATTATTATCTTCGTTCAGTGATAATATTACCTTTATGTGAATCGAATCGGGAGTGGATTTTAGATATGAGTAAACGCGATTATTATGAGGTGTTAGGCCTTTCGAAAAGTGCTTCGAAGGATGAAATCAAAAAAGCGTATCGAAAGCTCTCCAAACAATATCACCCTGATATTAATAAAGCGGACGATGCTGCGGATAAATTCAAGGAAATCAAGGAAGCTTACGAAGTATTGAGTGACGAACAGAAAAAGGCCCATTATGACCAATTCGGACATACAGATCCCAATCAGGGCTTTGGCGGTCAGGACTTTGGCGGTTTCGGCGGTTTTGAAGATATTTTCAGTAGCTTCTTTGGTGGCGGCGGTCGCAGGAGAGATCCTAATGCACCGCGTCAAGGGGCGGATTTACAGTATACGATGACGCTTTCTTTTGAAGAGGCTGCATTCGGAAAAGAAACTGAGATTGAAATTCCGCGTGAAGAGAATTGTGATACATGTAAAGGATCCGGTGCCAAACCTGGTACAAAAGTGGAAAACTGTTCACATTGTCATGGAACCGGTCAATTGAATGTTGAACAAAACACAGCGTTCGGAAGGATTGTGAACCGGAGAGCATGTCACCATTGTCAAGGTACAGGAAAAATCATTCCTAATAAATGTTCAACATGCGGCGGCGACGGAAAAGTCCAAAAACGTAAAAAGATCCAAGTCAAGGTGCCAGCAGGAATTGATGATGGCCAGCAGTTGCGTGTAACCGGCCAAGGAGAGCCAGGAATCAATGGCGGTCCGGCAGGAGACCTGTATGTAGTCTTCCATGTACGCAGCCATGAATTCTTTGAGCGGGATGGCGATGATATTTATTGTGAAATGCCGGTTACGTTTGCCCAGGCAGCATTGGGCGATGAAATAGAAGTTCCGACGCTGCATGGAAAAGTGAAGCTGAAGATTCCTGCAGGTACACAAACAAGCACTCGTTTCCGTTTAAAAGGCAAAGGTGTTCCAAATGTAAGAGGATATGGCCAAGGAGATCAGCATGTGGTCGTATTGGTGGTCACCCCTAAGAAATTAACGGAAAAACAAAAGGACCTGCTTCGTGAGTTCAGTGATATCAGCGGACAAGGTGTTGATGAACAAGAAGATGGCTTTTTCTCAAAAGTAAAGCGTGCTTTTAAAGATAGGTGAATAAAAGTAAAAGAACAAATTGGGAGTTGGTAGATTATGAAGTGGTCTGAATTTGCAATCCAAACAACGAATGAAGCGGTTGAACCTGTTTCGAATATTCTTCATGAGGCAGGTGCGAGCGGTGTTGTCATTGAGGATCCTCTAGAATTAGTCAAGGAACGTGAAAATGTTTTTGGCGAAATCTACCACTTAAACCCAGATGATTATCCGGATGAAGGTGTAGTCATCAAGGCTTACCTGCCCGTTAACAGCTTCCTTGGCGATACCATTGATGCTATTAAGGAATCAATCAATAATCTCCTTCTTTTTGATATAGACCTTGGGAAAAATGTTGTTTCAATTAGTGAAGTGAATGAAGAAGAGTGGGCGACGGCTTGGAAAAAATATTATAACCCCGTCAAAATATCCGAACGTTTTACCATCGTGCCAACATGGGAAGACTACACTCCAGTAAGCAGTGACGAATTGATCATTGAACTTGATCCAGGCATGGCCTTCGGAACGGGAACACACCCGACGACGGTCATGTGCATCCAAGCGCTGGAACGTACAGTACGGCCTGGGGATTTAGTCGTTGATGTTGGAACGGGTTCTGGTGTTCTAAGCATTGCAGCTGCATTATTGGACGCAAAACGAATTCAGTCCCTTGATTTGGATGAAGTTGCAGTACAGTCAGCTATACAAAATGTGGAACTAAATAACGTGCAGGATAAAGTGACCGTTTCACAAGGCAATTTGCTGGACGGTGTGAATGAACAAGCGGATATCGTCGTGGCTAATATTCTTGCCGAGGTGATCATGCGTTTTACGGATGATGTAGCGAAAGTCGTTAAACCTGGCGGACATTTCATCGCTTCCGGAATCATTCAAACTAAGAAACAAGATGTGAAGGATGCGATTATAGCATCTGGTTTCACCGTTGAGGAAACGATCTTGATGGAAGATTGGGTGGCAATAATAGCGAAAAGAAATGATTAATTGAAAAAGTTACTCTGATTATCGGGTATTTTGATAGTCAGAGTACCTTTTTTTAGCTTGAATCTTTGCATGGCTTGCATTCTGGATTCCTGACTGTTAGCCTGTGGTTTTTTTAGACTAGACGAAGTGGGTGGCAGTGTGCAACGGTATTTTCTTAACGATGTAGACATCAATGGAAACACGGTGACGATATCAGGCGATGATTTTCACCATATCGCCAGGGTGATGAGGATGGGACCAGGGGAGCGGATCATTACGGTAAAAGGTAATGGTATGACAGCTGTCGCGGAAATTTCGGAAATTACTGATGATGCTGTTATAGGGACCGTTTCCGAATGGAAGAATGAAGAAAAGGAACTTCCTGTAAGGGTTGTGATAGCGAGCGGTCTGCCTAAAGGGGATAAGTTGGAATATATCGTTCAAAAGGGTACTGAACTGGGTGCCGTTGAATTTATCCCTTTTATTGCTGCTCGTTCGGTGGTAAAATGGGACCACAAAAAGGTAGGTAAGAAATTGGAGAGGCTCCAGAAGATTTCAAAAGAGGCGGCTGAGCAATCTCACCGCACGGTTATCCCTGCCATCAAGGAACCGATGACGGCAGATCAGCTAGCTGGTTATGCTTCCGGTTTCGATCATAAATTAATCGCTTTTGAAGAAGTGGCAAAACGGGGGGAAACTTCTGTACTCGCTTCTGTCTTGAAAGATATCACCGCTGGGCAATCCATCCTATTCGTTTTTGGGCCTGAAGGTGGTTTAGCAGATAAGGAAATTGAAAAACTGACTGATGCCGGTTTTATGGCTTGCGGTCTTGGACCAAGAATATTAAGAACTGAAACAGCACCTTTATATGCACTTTCCGCTGTTTCTTATCATGTAGAACTTTTGAGGTGATGAAAAATGGCAACGGTCGCTTTCCATACATTAGGCTGTAAAGTGAATCATTATGAAACAGAGGCCATATGGCAATTATTCAAAACTGGAGGATATGATCGTGTTGAGTTTGAAAATACATCCGATGTATATGTCATCAACACATGCACGGTGACAAACACTGGCGATAAGAAGAGCCGTCAGGTCATCCGTCGTGCCATTCGTAAAAATCCGAATGCCGTCATAGCGGTAACGGGATGTTACGCACAGACATCACCGGCAGAAATCATGGCCATACCAGGTGTGGATATTGTTGTAGGAACACAGGACAGGGTTAAACTCCTTGATTACATCGAGCAATTCAAGGTTGAGCGTGAGCCAATCAATGCCGTAGGGAATATCATGAAAAACCGTGTCTACGAAGAGTTGGATGTACCTGCTTTTACAGACCGTACACGAGCTTCACTTAAGATTCAGGAAGGTTGCAATAATTTCTGCACTTTCTGCATCATCCCTTGGGCCCGTGGCTTGATGCGTTCCCGCGATCCAAAGGAAGTCGTTAACCAAGCTGAACAGCTTGTCGAGGCAGGCTATAAAGAGCTAGTCCTCACCGGAATTCATACTGGCGGCTACGGAGACGATTTGAAAGACTATAATTTGGCGATGCTGCTGCGTGACTTGGAAAAAGTCGAAGGATTGAAGCGTATCCGTATTTCATCCATCGAAGCCAGCCAGATTACAGATGAGATCATTGAAGTGCTGACGAATTCGAAAAAAGTGGTACGTCATTTGCATATACCAATCCAATCGGGTTCCGATACAGTTCTAAAACGGATGAGACGTAAATATACGATGGATTTCTTCGGGGATCGGATCGAGAAGTTGAAAATTGCGCTTCCGGGTCTTGCTGTTACCTCTGATGTCATCGTAGGTTTCCCAGGTGAAACAGAAGAAGAATTCATGGAGACATATAACTTTATAGAAAAATATAAATTCTCCGAACTTCATGTTTTCCCTTATTCAAAACGGACAGGGACTCCGGCTGCCCGTATGGAAGATCAAGTGGATGAAGATGTCAAGAATGAACGCGTACATCGCCTTATCACGTTGTCGGATCAGCTGGCAAAAGAGTATGCCTCCCGATTCGAGGGGGAAGTTCTTGAAGTCATTCCTGAAACGAAGTTGGAAAATGGCCTTTATGAGGGCTATTCCGATAATTACATGAAAGTCGTCTTCCCGGCTTCGGAAGAAATGGTCGGTGAAATCGTCAAAGTGAAAATTACAAAGTCTGGCTATCCATTTAGTGAAGGTCAGTTCGTGACGGTCGTGAAGGATTTTCCGTTGCAACAAGCATCCAATATCTAAGACAGCGGTAAATCGCTGTCTTTTTTTTATCCTCTTTTAGATGTGTTATCTTGGCACTTTCGGGTAAAGACTATATATATCGTCAAAGTGGATAAACTATGGTATCATGAGAGGTACGTACAACTAGGTATAGATTGTTTTTGAGGAGGATTTATTAATGTCACAAAATGTAGCAGGTTTAATTGACCACACGTTATTAAAAGCAGATGCAACCAAAGAGCAAATAAAGGTATTATGCGAAGAAGCGAGAGAGTATAACTTTGCTTCCGTATGCGTAAACCCAACTTGGGTGAAATATGCAAGCGAACTTTTGGAAGGTTCAGAAGTGAAAGTTTGTACGGTTATCGGCTTCCCTCTAGGTGCAACCACACCGGAAACCAAAGCTTTTGAAACGAAAGACGCCATCTCCAATGGCGCTCACGAAGTCGATATGGTGATCAATATCGGCGCATTGAAGGACAAGGATGATGAGTTGGTAGAGCGGGATATTCGTGCTGTGGTAGCGGCATCCACTGGTAAGGCTCTTTCAAAAGTGATCATTGAAACTTCTTTATTGACTGATGAAGAAAAAGTCCGTGCATGTGAATTGGCCGTAAAAGCCGGAACGGATTTTGTAAAAACATCAACTGGTTTTTCGACCGGCGGAGCGACTGTTGAAGATATCACGCTTATGAGAAAAACAGTTGGCCCGGATATCGGTGTCAAAGCTTCAGGCGGAGTCCGCAACACAAGCGATGCCCAGAAAGTGATTGAAGCTGGTGCAACAAGAATTGGTGCGAGTGCAGGTGTCTCAATCGTAAAGGGCTTAACGGCTGATTCCGATTATTGATTTTGTAAGGGACCCGTATAATAAGTCCTTAAAATAAAACAGGCGGAGAAAAATGAATTATTTTTCTCCGCCTGTTTTTTATTGCTTCCATAAAAAAACGGATTATAAGTCGAGTGCCAAGTGCAGTGCATTGCATTGCGCTTATTTCCTTGAAAAAGAGGAAACGTTTCAATTTTGGACTTTTACTTGTCATTTTTGGAACCTATAAATTCAAAAAAAAGTTTATAGTGGATTCAATGGATATTAGGGGTATCAAACAGGGAGTAAACATACTTATATTAAATGCATAAACTGGGGGAGGAAAATGAAAAAATCGGGTATTTAACTTTCTTTTATCATTAACACTACTTACAAAGAGTGATGAAATGCATGAGCATCTTTCTCTAATAAAGGTTTGTGTTTGTGGATTTTGATATTAGCTGCTGTTATATTGAGTAGTTTGAGCTTATTAAACTATAAAGTTAATTATAAAAAGATTAGCTAAAAAACCTCCCGTTAATCATTTATCCTTTTATATCTGTTACAGCTACATATTATGTCTATCTTCCCCTGAAGCTGCCCATAAGAAAGTCTCTAATGACTTTTGGACAGCTCCTTATTTCTTTAAGTGTTGCCGATGCACCAAAAGAATGAGGTTGGAGAATTGCCGTGCGCATGGCAAGACGGCCAAAGAAGTCAAGATATTGAAAATGACACTGGCATGGGCGAGCTGTGTCCCCTTGTTTTCGGTGAAAAAGGCAGCAGCGCTTTCCAGAATGTCCACAAAAGGCAGGAATGCGGCAACCCCGATGACGTTTAGCCAAATATGTGCATAAGCTGTGAAGGCAGCTTGTCTGCCAGAACCGATGCTGGCCATGTATCCGGTGATGCAAGTGCCAATATTCGATCCGAGCATGATGATGATTGCGGAGGAGACGGATAACTCCCCGTTCATCAAAAAGCTCATGGCTATCCCGATGGTTGCCGAACTGGAGTGAATGAGTGCGGTCAATAATATCCCGGCTAATAGGGCATAACTCATATGGCCCTCTATGTAATGGATGAGCGTTTGTATTGAAGAATAGGCTGCAATCGGTGTCGAAAGCATTTTAAAACCACTCATCGCCGCGAAGATGGCCGAGATTCCAATCAGGGACATCCCTATGCTTCTCGGTAATGCTTTAGGCATGAAGCAAAGGAAAGCGCCGCTTACGACACCGGGAATGATCCAACGATCCAAGGAAAAGGTCATGAACTCTGCTGTAAAGGTGGATCCGATATTCGTTCCAAGAATAATTCCGATTGTTTGCGGGAACGTTAAACTTCCTGCGGAAACGAGGCCGACCGTCATGACCATGACCGCCGAGCTGCTCTGCAGGATCCCAGTAAAGATGGTTCCGGCCATGAAGCCTTTCCATGGCTTATCCGTAACCTTCGAGAGAAAATTTTTTAATGCTGCACCGGACATATTGAACAGTCCGATTCGTAATACTGACATACCCGCCAAAAATATCGCAATGAATAATAAGAATAAAAATAGCTCATGCATGACTGTCACCTCTTAGTAAGCTTATGGTCCATGAACGGGAGACATGCTATAAAATGGATTTTCATGCAAGGTGAATGATTGTTTAGTGAAAAATTATGATAATTACATGATGATATTCAAAATAAGTTTGATTTTATTGGTTGACCTGTTAAAGATGATATATTATAATTGTTTAGTACATGTATAACATGTTGACAACTTGAGTTAGTGTGTTGTTTTCGGAGGGAGGGAAAGAGATGTCTAAAACCGTCGTTCGTAAAAACGAATCGCTTGAAGATGCTCTTCGTCGTTTCAAACGTACTGTATCTAAAGCAGGATCGCTTCAGGAAGCTAGGAAGCGTGAATTTTATGAAAAACCAAGCGTAAAACGTAAGAAAAAGTCTGAAGCTGCAAGAAAACGTAAATTCTAAGAGAGGGTGGAAAGATGAGTCTTCTCGAGCGTTTAAATAATGATATGAAACAAGCGATGAAGAACAAGGAAAAGGACAAACTATCTGTTATTCGGATGCTGAAGGCTTCCATTCAAAACGAAGCCATGAAGCAGAGACAAGATTTAACAGATGATGAAGAATTGACAGTGCTCTCTCGCGAATTAAAACAACGCAAAGACTCCCTCCAGGAGTTTGAAAACGCAGGTCGTTCAGATCTCGTGGATAAAGTCCGCACCGAACTAGTATACGTAGAGGCATATATGCCTGAGCAACTTTCAGAAGAAGACATTTCTAATATCGTTCAACAAACGATTGAAGAGGTCAATGCAACATCCAAAGCAGATATGGGGCGAGTTATGGGAGCTTTAATGCCTAAAGTTAAAGGTAAAGCAGATGGTTCTCTAGTTAACAAATTAGTACAACAACATCTATCTTAAACTCTAAACTTAAAACTCGAAACCTAACCGCAGGCAATTTGCCTGTGGTTTTTGTGTATTTCATGAATTTTATGCGTATATTATTGAAACGAAGCCCAAGATATTAGGGGCACTTTTAATTTTATTTGCTTTTTTTGAAACCTTTTTCATATACATACGTAATAACTAAAGAACAGAGTAAAGGGTTGCTCATTTGCTCCTTATTCGAATTTAGTTGAGTCCTGAATTTAATGGTAGGTTTTCCTCCTGAATATTGGAGGCACTTACCGCGTTTAATACGGGAAAGGGGGCGTTCCGTTGAAAATTTGGCGTTATTTATCTGTACTCTTATTTGGATTACTGTTCACCATGTCTTCTTTTGGGGGATCGACGGTATCTGCAAACCAGAAGATCGTTTACCATGTACCAATAGAAGAAACGGTGGAAAAGGGACTCTCGGCGTTTTTGGAACGCGCGCTTACCACTGCTGAAGCAGCTGATGCAGATCTTGTCGTTTTCGAGGTGAATACCCCTGGAGGTGCTGTAGATGCAGCAGGGGAAATTGCAAAGTTACTGTCCGATTCACCCATCAAGACAGTTGCCTATGTCAATAACAGGGCCTTGTCTGCAGGTGCATACATTTCTCTAAGTGCAGATGAGATTTATATGGTTCCGAGTGCAACCATGGGATCTGCCGCTGTAATTGATTCAACAGGGAACGCTGCCGGTAAGAAAGCGCAATCTTATTGGCTAGCTGCCATGAAGACTGCTGCAGAACAAAATGGACGTGATCCCATATACGCCCAGGCGATGGCGGATGTTGACATCGATCTGCCCGAATATGGAGCGGAAAAAGGAAAGTTGCTGACATTTACAGCCGAACAGGCAAAAAAGGCTGGATATAGTGAAGGCACCGTCTCTGGGAAAGCGGAGCTGTATAGTATACTTGGAGTTGAGGATGCTGATATTCGGTCAATCGAAGAAAGCTTCCCTGAGAAACTTGCCCGCTTTTTGACCAACCCGATCGTCGTTCCCATTTTATTAACGATAGCGGGAATCGGGATTGTGATGGAATTGTTTTCACCCGGTTTTGGAATCCCGGGGGTCATTGGAATCACCAGTCTTGTCTTATTCTTCTATGGTCATCTTGTCGCCGGTATCACCGGATACGAATCGTTAGCGATGTTCATCATTGGGGTCATTCTCGTACTCATTGAATTTTTTATCCCAGGGGGGATTATCGGGCTGCTCGGATTTACAGCGATAGTGGGGAGTCTGTTTCTCGCGACAGGAGATCCGGTCCATATGACGATATCCTTGCTAATTGCGGTCACCGTATCCATTTTGGTATTCATCCTACTTGTAAAGGTGTTTGGAAAACAGATGAAATTTTTCAGGAAAATGATATTAACTGATGCAACAAAAACGGAACAAGGGTATGTCAGCAATCCGAATCGTTTGGATTTATTAGGTGTTGAAGGGAAGGCCCTTACTGATTTGAGGCCTTCAGGAACAGCTTTGGTCAAAGAAGAAAGAGTGGATGTCGTGACCGAAGGAAGCTTTATTTCCAAAGGTTCGTCAATCGTTATCGTTAAAGTTGAAGGATCTAGGGTAGTCGTCCGGGAAATTCCGGATTCAAATTAAAATTAAAAGATACAGGAAGGATGAATCATTAAGTGATAACTTCAGGAACGATATTTATTGTACTGGCAGTGATTGCTGCTATCATCGTATTGGCAGTATTTTTCACATTCGTACCAGTAATGCTATGGATTTCCGCTTTAGCGGCAGGAGTCAAAATCAGTATATTTACATTAGTTGGGATGAGGCTTCGCCGTGTTATACCAAGCAGGGTCGTCAATCCTCTTATCAAGGCCCATAAGGCTGGAATCAATGTTTCAACGAATCAATTGGAGAGCCATTACCTTGCAGGCGGTAATGTCGATCGAGTGGTGAATGCATTAATTGCTGCAGAACGAGCCAATATCACGTTACCTTTCGAACGGGGTGCAGCTATTGACCTTGCCGGCCGTGATGTACTGGAAGCCGTTCAAATGAGCGTTAACCCGAAAGTGATTGAAACCCCGTTCATCTCTGGGGTGGCGATGAATGGTATTGAAGTGAAAGCGAAGGCAAGGATCACGGTCCGAGCCAATATTGAACGCTTGGTCGGTGGTGCCGGTGAAGAGACGATCATTGCCCGTGTAGGGGAAGGGATCGTATCGACGATCGGTGCTTCGAAAATGCATACGGATGTACTGGAACATCCCGATTTGATTTCAAGAACGGTTTTATCAAAAGGGTTGGATTCAGGAACGGCATTCGAAATTCTTTCCATTGATATCGCTGAAGTGGATATCGGTAAAAATATCGGGGCCATATTACAAACTGACCAAGCCGAAGCCGATAAGAAAATAGCCCAGGCAAAGGCCGAAGAACGCCGTGCGATGGCTGTTGCACTTGAACAGGAAATGGTTGCCCGTGTTCAGGAAATGAGAGCGAAGGTTGTTCAATCTGAAGCCGAAGTTCCGTTGGCCATGGCTGATGCGCTGAAAAGCGGAAACCTTGGAGTAATGGATTATATGAATATCCAAAATATCACGGCTGATACGGATATGCGCGATTCCATCAGTAAAATATCCGAAAATCCAAAAGATAACAACAATAACCATAATAATAATTAGGTCAGGGAAGGAAGGTCTTTAAATGGGAGATTTTATTGATTTCTTTCTCGAGAACCCATTCCTTATCATTGTCTTGATCGGTGTTTTAACGTCCATGTTAGGAAAGAAAAAGCAGACTCAAGATCCTGGCACGCCTCCGAAAAAGAAATGGCAGGAGGTCATGCGGGAGCTTCAAGGTGAAATGCCGCAAGGGAATCAGCAGCAAAAGCATACACCTCCTCCCGTAAGGAAAGTCGAACAGCAGGCAGCACAGGCTGTTGAAGTGATCGATGATACGAAGAACGAAGCGAACAAAAGGATTGCGGAGCTTAGACGGCTTCAGCAGAAGTACGATCAAGAGCGTTTATATCAAAAAGCGAAAGCAGATCAACTTACATCAACGATTTCTGATAATAACAGTCCGGTCTATCGCAAAGGACCGTCTTTTGGCAAAAAACAGCTGATTGATGGCATCATCATGTCAGAAGTGCTGGGACCGCCAAGGGCGAAGAGAAGTCTTCACAGATCCAGAAGGTGATTCGGAGCCTGGGCTTTTTTAAGCCCGTCATTAAAAGCCTGAAAAAATAGACTTTCATTCCCTTATAATTTTGTGCTAGAACCCTCTTTCATTTCATACATTGAGATGAAAGGGGGTTCTTTTTTATGGCACGCAATTGGGGAAAAAAAGTGAAACAGCTTATGACCAAAACAATGGACCTTCCGCAAGATGTCATGATGGACCTGCCGCGAATTACAATGATTGGACAATTACATATTTATATTGAAAACCATCGTGGCTTATTGGCTTTTACAGACAGCGAAGTGCGATTGATGCTGAAAAATGGGCAGTTGCTGATAAAGGGAAATGCCTTTGTCATAAAGACGATTTTGCCGGAAGAAATCATGCTCGAAGGCAAAATTGATAAGGTTTATTTTATCAATGAATGATCCCGGGAGGTCTCCATGAAAAACCAATGGACAAACTATTATACAGGCTATGTAAAGGTGAAGGCTTATGGCAAAGGTGCAGAACGGCTGATCAATATGCTGACGAGAAGGGGGCTTCATATCTGGGAAGTGAAGCGTGTCGGAAGTGAATCCCTGATTTTCCATATGGATATCAGGGATATCCCAAAACTCCGTCAGGTCATGCGTAAGAGCGATTGTAAAGTAAAGTTCATGCAGGGAAAGGGTTTCCCTTTCCTATTGAAGAGAGTCATGAAAAACAGCGGGTTTTTAGCGGGGATGATCGCTTTCCTGCTTTGCATATTCGTACTTTCCAATATGGTATGGGGCATCGAGGTTCAAGATGCTAAACCGGCAACCGAGCATGCCATCCGGAAAGAATTGGACAAGATGGGCGTGAAGATCGGTAAAGTGCAATTCTTTGTTGATGATGTGGATACGATTCAGCGTAAGCTGTCGGACCGGATCGGTGCATTGACATGGGTAGGGGTAGAGCTGAAGGGAACGACATACCATTTTCGGGTTGTAGAAAAACGGCAGCCTAAGGAGGTCGAGAAAACATCTCCACAGAATTTGGTAGCTTCCAAAAAAGCGATCATCACTGATATGTTCGTTGAAAAAGGACAATCTATTGTTAATGTGAATGATTATGTAGGAAAGGGACAGCTTCTTGTTTCAGGATTGATTGGAAAAGAGGATAAACAGGAAATTGTATCCGCACAGGGAGTAATAAAAGGGAAAACGTGGTATAAAGCGAAAGTGGAAGTTCCGTTAAAAACCAAGTTTTCTGTTTTTAACGGAGATGAAACGAGCAGGCACTTTTTAAAAATGGGGGGCTTTTCCCTTCCGGTATGGGGTTTCAAGGATTCGGGATATGAAAAACAGGAAAAAGAAACGACAATAAGGCCGTTTCACTTTCTTCAATGGGAACTGCCCATTTCCTATAAACAAGTGACCTTTAGGAGCAAGGAAGATATTGTACGAAGTTATACGGAGAAAGAAGCGGTAGAGGAAGGCAGGAAAATGGCTAAAGCTGAATTGAAAAAGCATTTAGACGAGGAAGATGAAATCGTCGAAGAAAAAATTTTGCACGAAAGCATGGAGAATGGTAAAGTAAAATTATCTATACATTACCAAGTTATTGAAGATATAGCGATTGGACAACCAATCATTCAAGGAGACTAACGAATGGCAGATGATGTGAAAGTAATTAAGCTAGAAATAGAATCACCTAATGAAGCGATCGCTTTATTGGGCAATGGAGATTCAAATGTAAAAGTGCTCGAAGAGGAGCTAGGCATTTCCGTCATAACCCGAGGTGAAGCGGTGAGTGTTGCCGGGGATATCGAGCGGGTAACGATGGGGGAGGAAATCCTCAAGGCATTATTGACAGTGGTCAGAAAAGGAATTGCAATCAGTTCCAGAGATGTGCTTTATGCAATTGAATTGGCAAGAAAAGGCACATTGGAGTATTTCGGTGAATTATATGATGAGGAAATCGCAAAAACGGCTAAGGGGAAATCCATTAAAGTCAAAACAATCGGGCAGAGATACTATATCCAGGCAATAAAGAAACAGGACCTTGTATTTGGAATTGGGCCTGCCGGAACCGGGAAGACCTATCTTGCTGTAGTGATGGCCATCAATGCGTTGAAAAATGGACATGTTAAACGGATCATCCTGACACGGCCTGCCGTCGAAGCAGGGGAAAGCCTTGGTTTTCTTCCTGGTGATCTGAAGGAAAAGGTAGATCCTTATCTACGTCCGCTGTATGACGCTCTCCATGACCTTCTAGGGATGGAACAGACACAAAGGATGATAGAACGCGGAACGATCGAAATAGCTCCTCTGGCTTATATGAGGGGCCGTACGCTTGAAGATGCCTTTGTCATATTGGATGAAGCCCAGAATACGACGGAAGCGCAAATGAAGATGTTCTTGACCAGGCTTGGTTTCGGATCGAAAATGGTCATTACGGGAGATCGGACCCAAATTGACCTTCCAAAAGGCATGAAGTCAGGTCTTGTCCGGGTAGAAGAGATCTTGAAGAATGTTAAAGGCCTTTCCTTTGTTTATTTTGAACAAAGTGATGTTGTAAGACATCCGCTTGTCGCCAAAATCATTACTGCTTACGAGCAGGCGAAGTCATAAGAAGAAATCCGCCATTTCAATCGGCGGATTTTTCGTGATGTGTCTAAATTACAAACTTTATGGTAAAAAAGTGGATATGGAATGAAAGAAGCTTTACATTTATCAATACGAAGGTGAAAATTCACATAAAAACTGTTATGATTTTACATATCTAGAATAATAAACATCATTTTTATTAGGAGGACCTTCCTTGAATCGTATCCAGAAATTTTTCACTCAAATAAAAGGGCTGTTGGTCCATCGCTTTTTTCAAGTGCTATTGTTCATCATACTTGGTTTGTTTGCTTATGTGTTAATGTTCTCCAATGTTAAGCCGGAAAGGGTCCAGGTAGAGCTGTTTAAGCCTGCAGAACAAACGATCCGTTCAACCAAGACTGTGGAAGATACCTATAAGACGGAACAGGAAAAAGAAGAGATTTCAAAACAGGTGGCGGATGTTTATTCTTTAAAAAAAGAATATGCCAAAAATAAAGTCGATCTGATTTCATCCATTTTCGATTCAGCGATAGAGGTGAATAAAGAAACGCAACCCGATGAAGACCATGAGGAAAAAGAGGATAAAAAAGAGACCGTAAAGACGGATGCTCAAAAAGTTTCCATATTAAAAGAAAAATTGACCTATGAAGTGAATAAAAATATCGAGGAATCCGTTTTCCTTGCATTAGTGCAGGCTGATGAAGATGAGTTGAAAATAGCGAAGGATTCAACCATTACAGCCGTGAATAATGTGATGAGCTCCCGAATCGCTGCAAGTGACGTCGAAAATGCCAAGAAAAAGGTTGTTGAGGAATTGGGTTATATGAGCATTAGCGGCGATATGAAAAAAGCCTCCACTTCCCTTGCGCGTACGGCAATCATTCAGAATGTATTTTTCGATAAGGACAAAACCGAGGAACAGCGTAGGAAAGCCGTTGAAAGCGTGGAGCCGATCAGGATCCTTCAAGGTCAGATCATCGTTGAAGAAAATCAATTAGTGGACAGGGATGTATATAGGCAGCTTGAACTGGCGGGCTTCTTAAATACGGAGTCTACCATATACCCGTATATCGGCCTGCTGTTATTCATAGTCCTGACTTTTGCCGCTTTTTATTACTTTTTCTACTATTCCATTTCCAAAAAGGATAACAAGTACAATCAGTTATTGATCTTCAGCCTTGTCTTCATCCTTTCAATGGCTACCATGAAAACAGTCAGCATTCTCGCAGACCTGAAAAACTCAAACTTGGAATACATTTTCCCGGGTGCCATGGCGGCGATGCTCATCAAAATATTATTGAATGATAAGCTAGCGGTAGCAATGATCATATTGTTAGGTTCGTATGGTACGATTATATTCAATGGTGATACACCTGGAAATCTGGATTTCTCGATGGGGCTTTATATCATTTTCGGGGGATTGACTTCAATCATCATTCTATCCAGGCCAAATTTCAAATCAAAGGTGCTGGTAGCAGGGCTGCTATTGGCTTTAATCAATATGGCATTTGTTTTTTCGCTCATCTTTATTATGGACAGCCATTATACTAGAATGGAGTACTTATATTATGCTGCTGCTGCGATGGGTTCTGGAGTGGGTGCAGCTGTTTTGACAATGGGCCTGTTGCCGTTTTTCGAGGCTGGTTTCGGGATCTTATCATCGATTAAGCTTATTGAGCTAGCGAATCCCAATCATCCATTACTGCGAAGGATCTTGATAGAGGCTCCGGGGACATATCATCATAGCGTGATGGTCGCCAATTTGGCGGAATCGGCTTGTGAAGCCATCGGGTCGAATGGATTGCTGGCAAGGGTCGGCAGTTATTATCATGATATCGGTAAAACGAAGCGGCCGCATTTCTTCATCGAAAACCAGATGAATGAAGAGAATCCGCATGATCGGCTGCAGCCGGAAACGAGCAGGGATATCATCATTGCCCATGCCGTAGACGGCGGGGAGATGCTTCGCAGTCACAAATTCCCGAAAGAGATTGTGGATATTGCAGAGCAGCATCATGGGACCACTTTATTGAAATTTTTCTACCATAAGGCAAAAAAACAAGATGAGTTCACACTCGAAGCGGACTACCGATATCCCGGTCCGAGAGCGGTAATGAAGGAAGTAGCCGTCATCGGCATAGCCGATAGTGTGGAAGCTGCAGTGAGATCGATGAAGCATCCAACTCCGGAGAAGATTGAAGAACTGGTAAGTTTCATCATTCAGGACAGGATTTCTGATGGTCAATTTGATGAATGTGACATTACTATGAGAGAATTGAGTATCGTGAAGCATTCCTTATGTGAATCGCTTAATGGTATCTTCCACTCCAGGATTGAATATCCGGAGTCGGATAAATTAGGACAGAAGGTGAAAGAATGATTTTAGCTATCGATTTAATGGATGAAACGAATGAAGTAACGGAGGAAGCTCAGCACCTTGTTGAAAGCATTCTGCAATTTGCGGCAAGAAAAGAAAACATTGAAAAAGACACCGAGCTGTCTGTTACATTTGTTGACAATGATAGGATTCGGGAAATCAATAAAGAATATCGTAATAAAGATTCAGCTACAGATGTCATTTCTTTTGCACTTGAAGAAATGGGAGAAGATGAAGTGGAAATTGTCGGGGCCGAAATGCCCCGCATGTTAGGGGATATCATCATTTCCATTGAACGCACGAAAGAACAGGCTGAAGAATATGGTCATTCATTTGACCGGGAACTTGGATTTTTAGCACTGCATGGTTTTCTTCACTTATTAGGATTTGACCACATGAATGAAGAAGATGAAAAAGTGATGTTCACAAAACAAAAGGAGATCTTGGAAGAATATGGACTTTCAAGAGAAGGGTAAAAAAAGGTATCCTTTATTAAAAAGTTTCTCTTTTGCCTGTCAGGGAATTTTGGAGGCTGTTCGGACTGAACGCAATATCAAGATTCACTTCGCGTTAACGGCAATCGTCGTATTCTTTGGTTGGTACTTCTCATTGAATGGGATGGAGTGGCTTTTCATTTTGGCGGCCATAGCCGGTACGATTACGTTGGAGCTCGTTAATTCAGCGATTGAAAGGGTAGTGGACCTGGTAACGGATCAAATCCATCCGCTTGCCAAGCAGGCAAAAGATATTGCAGCCGGAGCTGTATTCATATATGCTATATTTTCTATAATAGTTGGATTGATTATCTTTTTGCCCAAGTTTGGCCTGTAGATTGCCGAAATGGTACTCAATTTGAAAGGAAGATGTGAATTGAATACAAAAGAATTGATTGAGGAAGCTAAAAAAGCAAGGGATAAAGCTTATGTGCCTTACTCCAAATTTAAGGTGGGGGCGGCCCTTTTAACCGCTGATGGAAAGGTCTATCATGGTTGTAATATAGAAAATGCAGCATACAGCATGTGTAATTGCGCCGAAAGGACAGCTTTATTCAGCGCTTATGCCCATGACGATAAAAAATTCACTAAACTTGCAGTCGTGGCAGATACCGATGGTCCCGTTGCTCCATGCGGGGCATGCAGGCAGGTTATTTCAGAGCTGTGCGAAAAGGATATGCCGGTTGTTTTGACCAACTTAAATGGGGATATAAAAGAACTAACAGTACAGGAATTGCTTCCAGGAGCTTTTTCACCGGAGGATTTGAATGGATAAATTATTTAATGATACACAAGTAAAAGATTACAAATCAGGCTTCATTTCGATTATTGGACGACCTAATGTTGGAAAGAGTACATTTCTGAATCGGGTCATCGGTCAAAAGATCGCCATTATGAGCGATAAACCGCAAACTACAAGAAATAAGGTCCAAGGTGTACTTACGCAAAACGATTCACAAATGATTTTCATCGATACACCCGGCATTCATAAACCAAAGCATAAGCTTGGTGATTTCATGATGAAAGTGGCCACGAATACATTGAAGGAAGTCGATTTGATTCTCTTCATGATCAATGCGACTGAAGGATACGGACGCGGTGACGAGTTTATCATTGAAAAACTTCAATCCGTAAAAACGCCTGTTTTCCTGGTTGTAAACAAAATCGATGCGATGCATCCGGATGATTTACTTCCGATCATTGAAAAATACCAACAGCTTTACCCTTTTGCGGCAGTCGTTCCGATTTCTGCGCTTGAAGGAAATAACGTTGATACATTGCTTAAGCAAATCAAGGAACATCTGCCTGAAGGTCCCCAGTTTTATCCTGCTGACCAAGTGACCGACCACCCGGAACGTTTTATCATTTCCGAATTGGTCCGCGAGAAGGTGCTGCACCTGACACGGGAAGAAATTCCGCATTCAGTGGCTGTTGTCATCGATTCAATTAAAAAAATGGACAACAGCGACACCATTAATGTCATGGCGACGATCGTTGTCGAACGTGATTCACAAAAAGGCATTGTCATCGGAAAGCAAGGGAAAATGCTTAAAGAAGTCGGTAGCCGTGCCAGAGTGGATATCGAAAACTTATTGGGCTCGAAAGTTTTCCTGGAACTGTGGGTAAAGGTGCAGAAGGATTGGCGTAACAAAGCAAGCCAGCTTCGCGATTATGGCTTCAATGAGAGCGAGTATTAATTAACAAAATTTACGCGTCATGAAAGTTTGGAAAACGGTCAAGCTAATCATATGGTCGGATATTCATATTGCTAGTTAAAAATGAAAGGTGGGCTTTATATGTTGGATTTTACCTGGGAATTATTCACTGAAACAGGTAATGTGGACACCTATTTGCTGTTTAAGGAGATAGAAGTCGAAAGACAGGAAAGACACTTGGGATTAAATGATGAGCTAGCAGAAATTGATTTTCCTGTTTCATAGGTTAGCCTTGGCGAGCATGGGTGGTGTCTTGGTATGCTCCAAAAATGTGAGGGCATTGTCATAAGGCGAACTGCATATGGAGAAAATAACAAAATCATTACTATATATACCCGTGAGCTAGGAAAAATTGGCGTTATGGCTAGAGGAGCCAGTAAACCTAACAGCAGGCTTTCTGCCGTCACACAGCTTTTTTGCTCCGGGTATTTTCTTGTAACCACTTCAACCGGACTCGGAAGTCTTCAGCAAGGCGAAATGGTCGATTCACTCCGTTTCATAAGGGAGGATCTTTTTGCCACTGCTTATGCTTCTTATATTGTTGAATTGCTTGATAAAAGCGTCGAGGATAAGAAACCGAATCCATATTTGTATGAGTTGCTTTCGCAAACCTTGCATTACATAAACGAAGAATATGACGCTGAGGTATTGAAATTCATTTTTGAAATGAAGATGCTGCCCGTCAATGGGATTAACCCCGTGCTGAATCAATGTGCTGTATGTGGTGAAACAGAAGGGGAATTCTCCTTCTCGCTTCGGGAAGCGGGCTTTATCTGTCACCGCTGCCTGGGGAAGGACCCTTATCATTATAAAATTTCACCTGCAGCCGTCAAATTGCTGCGGATCTTTTATTATTTCGATTTATCAAGGCTGGGAAACATTTCCGTCAAGCCTGAAACGAAAAAAGAACTGCGGAAGATCATCGATGCTTATTATGAGGAATATTCTGGTCTGAACTTGAAATCAAAAAAGTTCCTGAAACAGATTGATACGATGAAAGATATGTTTTAAGATCTGACCTATTGACATTCCATGTTAGTTTGTATAAAATTCTAATCATCAAAATAAGAAGATTGCGTTGATGGAAAAGAGTATCTGTCATTCTCCATAAAAAGCGAACCCGGGACGGTGGAAGCCGGGATATGGATTTACAGGGAAGGGCGTTTCCGGAGCATGTTGCTTTGAAAAGAGGCCGTTTTATAAACGGCAATTAGGGTGGAACCGCGGGTATACTCTCGTCCCTATGCATTTCGCATAGGGACGGGAGTTTTTTGTTTGCCAAAATGTGATGGGTTCCGACCTATTTTTAAAAAGAGCCGTTTTAAATAACCTGGAGGTGTACGATGAATATTCAAAATATGATTTTAACGTTACAAAAGCATTGGTCTGAACAAGGCTGCATATTGATGAATGCTTATGATGTCGAGAAAGGGGCAGGAACGATGAGCCCATACACGTTCCTGAGAGCCATTGGACCGGAGCCTTGGAGCGTTGCTTACGTGGAGCCTTCACGCCGTCCTGCTGACGGTCGTTATGGTGAGAACCCTAACCGACTGTATCAGCACCATCAGTTCCAAGTGATCATGAAGCCGTCGCCTGACAATATCCAAGAGTTATATTTGGATTCTTTACGCGCTTTAGGGATAAATCCGCTTGAGCATGATATTCGCTTTGTGGAGGACAACTGGGAAAATCCATCACTAGGGTGTGCCGGTCTCGGTTGGGAAGTGTGGCTTGATGGAATGGAAATCACGCAATTTACATATTTCCAACAAGTGGGCGGCCTTGAGTGCAAGCCGGTTTCCGTGGAAATTACATACGGGATCGAACGTCTCGCCTCATACATTCAAGATAAGGAAAACGTATTTGACCTGGAATGGACAGATGGATTCACAGTTCGGGATATATTTGGACAGCCGGAATACGAACATTCGAAATATACGTTCGAAACCTCCGACCTTGATATGCTGTTTCAGCTTTTCACGATGTATGAAAAGGAAGCGCATCGCCAAATGGAAGAAGGACTTGTACATCCCGCATATGATTATGTTTTGAAATGTTCACATACATTTAACCTTTTGGATGCCAAAGGTGCCATCTCGGTAACGGAAAGAACGGGTTATATTGCCCGGTGCCGTAACCTAGCGCGCAAGGTTGCCAAAACCTTCTATGAAGAGCGGGAAAAATTAGGCTTCCCGATTCTGAAAGTGAAAGGGGAGAATACAAATGAGCAAGCGTGATTTGTTATTGGAGATTGGATTGGAAGAGCTGCCTGCCCGTTTTGTGACAGCATCAATGAAACAGTTGTCAGATAAGGTGCAGCAATGGCTAACTGAAAAAGCGATTGAATTCGGAACGGTTGAAGCTTTTTCCACACCAAGACGTTTGGCCGTACTGGTGAAAGACGTGGAAGAGTCCCAAAAGGATATCGAAGAAGAAGCAAAAGGCCCGGCTAAGAAAATCGCTTTGGACAGTGAAGGCAACTGGTCTAAAGCCGCATTGGGATTCGTCAGGGGCCAAGGCATGACTTCAGAGGACATTTATTTTAAAGAACTCAAGGGTGTGGAATATGTCCATGTGAATAAATTCATAAAAGGACAGCAGACCGTTCAGCTTTTATCTGAGCTTGCTGAAATCATCAGCGGCATGACGTTCCCGAAAAATATGCGTTGGGCCAATCAGGAGCTTCGCTTCGTCCGTCCGATTAAATGGCTGATTTCCTTATTCGGCAATGACATTGTGCCATTCAGCATTGCTGATGTGGAAACGGGCCGTGAAACAAAAGGACACCGTTTCTTGGGTGATAGCGCCAGCATCGAACTGCCGGAACTGTACGAAGATACGCTAAAAGAGCAATTTGTTATGGCGGATCCAGATAAACGCCGGCAAGTTATATTGGATCAGATTAAAGAGCTTGAGCAGGAGAAAGGCTGGATCATCCCAGTCGATGAAGATCTGCTTGAAGAAGTCAATAATTTGGTAGAGTATCCAACGGTATTATTTGGAAATTTTGAAGAAGAATTCCTAGAGCTTCCAGCTGAGGTGCTTATCACATCGATGAAGGAACATCAACGTTATTTCCCTGTTAAAGATCAGGACGGGAAACTGCTTGCTCACTTTGTAACCGTGCGGAACGGCGATGCCCGCCATTTGGATAAGGTTTCTAAAGGTAATGAAAAAGTATTGCGTGCCCGCCTATCTGATGCAGCATTCTTCTATAAAGAAGATCAGAAAAAAGAGATTTCGGATGCTTTGAAAAAGCTTGACAGCATTGTTTATCATGAAGAAATCGGTACATTAGCTGAGAAAACTGCCCGGGTAACTGCTCTGACGGGTGACCTTGCGGATGCTTTGAATTTAAAGGCGGAAAAAGAAATGGCGCTTCGGACAGCGGCAATTGCCAAGTTCGATTTGGTTAGTCAAATGGTTTATGAATTCCCTGAATTGCAAGGGTATATGGGTGAAAAATATGCGCTCTTAAAAGGCGAAGCCAAAGAAGTGGCCGCGGCTATCAATGAACATTATATGCCAAGACATGCGGATGACAATGTACCGCCTTCAGTCATTGGTGCGGTTGTGAGTTTAGCTGAAAAAATTGATACTTTGTCTTCATTCTTCGCTATTGGCGTCATTCCGACAGGTTCCCAGGATCCTTACGCATTAAGAAGGCAGGCGAGCGGTGTCGTCCAAATCCTAGCGGAGAAGAAATGGAATATTTCACTAGAGGAGCTTATTGTTTTAGGCCTTAAAGGACTGGAATCAAAAGGCATCTTAAAACGTGATCTTGAAGAAGTTAAAGCGGATATGTTCACATTCTTTAAAGCACGTGTCAAACACCTGCTTCAAGAACAGCAAATCCGTTACGATTTGATTGATGCAGTTCTGTTCAATGATATCGGTTATATCCACTCTATCGTGGAACGTGCACATGTCTTGGATGCTAAAAAGGACGAAGCAGGGTTTAAAGAAAGCCTGGAAGCATTAAGTCGGGTCATGAACATTGCCGTTAAATGTGACAATAAGGTGACAGTTGATCCTTCTGCCTTTGAAAATGATCAAGAAAATGCGTTATATGTAAAATATCAAAAAGTGGCAATCCGTTATATGGAATCTAAAGATGAGAATGAGCGGTTTGAACAGCTTGTTTCGCTTCAATCGGAAATAGAGTCATATTTCGAGAATACAATGGTCATGGCAGATGATGAAGCAATCCGTAATAACCGTTTATCCTTAATGAAGGAAATCAGTGATTTGGTTGCAGGTTTTGCTGCCATGAATAAAATCATCCTTACATGATTGAAAGGATGTATGGAAATCGGAAACACTTTAAATAGGGTTTCCGATTTCTTAAAAAGATAATGGTCAATAAATAGGACAAAAATGCCCTTATTAAATAATTTAGTATATAATTATTAAATGAATAACTTTTGTTACTTTACTCTGCGAAAGCAGTGGGGTGGTGATTATAATCCAATTGAATAAGCGTCAGGAGCAAATTTTACAAATTGTAAAAGAAAACGGACCGATTACTGGAGAACATATTGCGGATAGATTGAACCTTACCAGGGCGACACTTCGTCCAGATCTAGCCATTTTAACGATGGCAGGTTTTCTTGATGCCAGGCCGCGAGTGGGGTATTTTTATACAGGCAGGTCAGGGACACAGCTTTTGACCGACAGCCTTAACCATCTTTATGTACGAGACTACCAATCGATACCCGTCGTTGTTGACGAGGGCATTTCCGTATATGATGCCATCGTCATGATGTTTTTGGAAGATGTCGGAACAATGTTCGTGGTCGATAAGCATGCATTGCTTGTTGGTGTCTTATCAAGGAAAGACTTGTTGCGTGCGAGTATTGGGAAACAAGAGCTTAACTCCATTCCAGTCAATATCATCATGACTAGGATGCCCAATATTACAATGTGTTCAAAAGAAGACCTTTTGATTGATGTGGCCAAAAAATTGATTGATAAACAAATCGACTCATTACCGGTCGTCAAAGACACAGAAAAAGGTTATGAAGTAATTGGAAGAATTACAAAAACCAATATTACGAAAGCATTCGTAGCTTTGGCTGATGAAGGCTATTAGGGGGCTTGCAAAAGGAATGACGGAGAATATGAACGGTTCTATTATATATGTTGTATCGGATTCGGTAGGGGAAACAGCGGAATTGGTTACAAAAGCCGCTGCAAGCCAGTTCTCGGGATCTGCATTTTCCATAAAGAGAATTCCGTATATTGAAGATGAACAAAACGTGGATGAAGTGATATCACTGGCTAAGTTGGATGGGGCAATCATTGCTTATACTCTTGTGAAGCCAGCTATTAGAGCGTATATGAAAGCACAGGTCGAGAAAGAAAACCTGTCTGCTTATGACATTTTAGGGCCGCTCATGGACATCCTTGAGGAAAGGGCGCCAAAAGGGCCGCTTAATGAACCTGGTCTTGTAAGAAAGCTGGATGATGACTATTTCAAGCGTGTGGAAGCCATTGAATTTGCTGTAAAATATGATGATGGACGTGACCCTCGGGGCATATTACGTGCAGATATCGTCCTTGTCGGTGTTTCACGCACTTCCAAAACGCCGTTATCACAGTATTTAGCCCACAAACGCTATAAGGTGGCGAACGTACCTTTAGTGCCTGAAGTGGAACCTCCAGAAGAGCTGTTCCTGGTACCTCCTGAAAAATGCATTGGTTTAAAGATCAGCCCGGAAAAGCTGAACCATATTCGTAAAGAACGATTAAAGTCGCTTGGGCTTAATGATCATGCGATTTATGCAAATGTGGAGCGTATAAAAGAAGAATTGACATACTTTGATACAATCATATCAAGGTTGAACTGTCCTATCATTGATGTAACCAATAAAGCTGTTGAAGAAACAGCCAATTTGATAATCAATATCCTTCAAAACAAAAATCGTTGATCCTGATAATTAAGGCAAATCAAAATGTGAGCTAGGCACTTTATGTGTCAGCTCACATTTTAATGCCAAGGTTCAATAGGGAATAAAAAGAATAAGTTCAAAATAATTACATAAAATCCTTCTTTGTTTCCAACTGTAAATCCTTTGGTTTGCATGAAAACAAATTCGGAATTTAAATGTTGGCATCTTCTAAACAAATAGACTATAATAAAAAATTGTGAGAAAAAAGTAATCTTAAGGTTTAGACTTAATTAATAAGGAATAAACTAAAGGTTAATGAGATGTCAAGGTTTTTATCATAAAAATAATTCGACATGTTCCGTATAATTCAGGAGGGGCTGGTCTTTTTCAAGGCAAAAGATGCGCTTTCAATTAAATGAGCAGGTATTCCTTGAAGAATAATGTGTGCTCTTTTAGAGGAAACCCTCTGGATCAATGCTGAAAATTCACCATATCTTCATAAAGTTTAGGGGAGAAAAAGGATTATGCAGAAAGATGTAGAATTAGAAGGTATGAATAATAAACCTACGATACACGTCGATGCCGATGCATGCCCGGTGAAAGACGAAATCCTTCATTGTGCAAGTTTGCACGATGTTGAAGTCTGTTTTGTTGCATCATATAAAAATATGATGAATAACCCTGAAGGTAAATGGGTATATGTCGATGCAGACAAAGAAGCGGCAGATCTTTATATAGTAAACTCAGTAAAAATGGGTGATATTGTCATTACTGCAGATATTGGTTTGGCTGGGACCCTGCTTCCTAAAAACGTTTATGTCCTTTCGCCAAGGGGAAAAGAATACACTGACGAGAATATTTTCATGCTCTTGGATATGCGCTATCAGTCGGCGAAACTCCGCAGGCAAGGTAAGCATACAAAAGGGCCGAAAGCATTCACGAAGGAAGATCGTGCATGTTTTACAAATAAACTTTTGAAAACATTGTCGAACTTTGCAGGGAATTAGGAAACAGTATCGAATTAAAAACTATCACCAATATTGCAAGGTGGAAAAATGATAAATGGCCGTATAGAAGATGAGAAAATTAATCAAATTCGTGAAGCTGTTGACATTGTTGATTTAATTGGGGAGTATGTCCAGTTAAAGAAGCAGGGGCGCAATTACTTTGGCCTATGTCCTTTTCATGGTGAAAACTCGCCCTCGTTTTCCGTTTCAACGGAAAAACAAATCTTTCACTGTTTTGGTTGCGGGGCAGGGGGAAATATTTTTACCTTCTTAATGGATATAGAAGGCTACAGCTTTGTGGAATCTGCAAAAGTTTTAGCTGAAAAAGGAAATGTTCCTTTGGATGTTGAAATCAATAAGGATTCCAAGCGTTCTAACATGCCGGCAGGCTCGCAGCAAATGGTTGAGGCACATGACCTGCTGAGGAAGTTTTATCATCATCTCCTCGTTAATACGAAAGAGGGGCAGGATGCTCTTGAATATTTACTTAAACGCGGGTTTACTGAACAGACGATAGAAAAGTTCCAAATTGGCTACTCTTTGGATTCATGGGATTTCGTGTCCAAGTTTCTTTTAAAACGCGGGTTTCCAGCGGAATACATGGAGCAGGCAGGGCTTATTATTTACAGGGAAAAAGACGAGTCATATTTTGACCGTTTCAGAAATAGAGTCATGTTTCCAATTATGGATCATCAAGGAAATACGATTGCATTTTCAGGAAGAGCGATGGGGGACGATGAGCCCAAATATTTGAATAGTCCTGAAACGCCAATCTTTAATAAAAGTAAAACTTTATATAATTTCCATCATGCAAGACCACACATACGAAAGAAAGAACAAGCAGTCATTTTTGAAGGCTTTGCCGATTGCATTTCAGCTGTTGGCGCAGGTGTGGAGAATGCGGTCGCTACAATGGGTACTGCCCTGACGGACCAGCATATCCAGCTTTTAAAAAGAAATACTGACCAGATACTTATATGCTACGATTCGGACTCAGCGGGATTAAACGCTGCCAATCGTGCAGTTAATATGCTACAGGACCATGAGTTTTCCGTGAAAGTCGCTCTCATGCCTGATAACTTGGACCCCGATGACTACATAAAGGAATTCGGTGAAAAAAGCTTTGTTTCTGAAGTAATAGGGGCCAGTTTAACCTACATGGCATTCAAAATGCATTATTTGCGTCGAGGGAAAAATGTAAATAATGAAGGAGATCGAATTCAATATATCGAAGAAGTCCTTAAAGAAATTTCACGATTGCCCAATGCCGTGGAGAGGGATCATTATCTTCGGCAGCTATCATCTGAATTTTCCCTATCATTGGATGCGCTGGAACAGCAGCAGCGTCAGGTGTTCTTTACGGAACGCAAGAAGGGGACACTGCCGCAGCCTGCAGCCCAAAAGAAAATGTCCCTGCAATATGAGCATAAGTTAAAGCCTGCTCACCATAATGCTGAAATGAAGTTGATCGCCCATATGCTAAAAAGCAGGGATACGACTTTCAAAATTCAGCAGTTGCTTGGACAAACGGTTTTTCATGTAGATGAACATCAGGCAATCATCACCTATTTATATGCGTTCTATGAAGATGGACACGAACCGGATACAAGCTTTTTCCTTACTTATTTACCGGATCCAAACTTGAGAAGGATCGTTTCGGAAATAGAAATGATGTCAGTGAATGAGGAAGTTACCGATAAAGAACTGACCGATTGTATAAATCAAGTGTTGAAATATGAAAAGTTGTTAAAGATAAAAGAAAAACAAGTTGAAGAAAAAGATGCAGTTAGACGAAGTGATTATGTCACTGCTGCACAAATTGCCATGGAAATCATTAAATTGCGTAAAATGTTGTAGTCGTTTAGGTGTAAGTCCTGGAAGGAGGGGAACTAATGGCTGAAAAACCAGCACGTTCCAAACAAGTTGATAATGAATTTAGCCTTGAACAGGTGAAAGAAAAATTACTAGAGCTAGGTAAAAAACGAGGCTCTTTGACTTTAGAAAAAATCGCTGAAATGATTGGCGGTTTTGAATTGGATTCCGATCAAATGGATGAGTTCTATGAGGTGTTAGCAGAAAACGGCGTCGAAATACTCACTGATGGTGAGGAAGACGAGGATGAAGATGATCCGGATGAGAAGAAGCTTGCAAAAGAAGAAGAGTTTGACTTAAATGATTTAAGTGTTCCTCCTGGCGTTAAAATCAATGACCCAGTACGCATGTACTTAAAGGAAATTGGTCGGGTCGACCTTTTATCGGCAGAAGAGGAAATCTCTCTGGCGACGAGAATCGAGGATGGAGATGAAGAAGCGAAACGCCGTTTGGCAGAAGCTAACCTTCGTCTTGTTGTCAGTATCGCCAAACGCTATGTCGGACGCGGAATGCTTTTCCTTGATTTGATTCAGGAAGGTAATATGGGACTTATCAAGGCTGTGGAAAAATTTGATTACCGCAAGGGATTCAAATTCAGTACGTATGCAACATGGTGGATTCGCCAAGCGATAACCCGTGCCATTGCCGACCAAGCAAGAACGATCCGGATACCGGTGCATATGGTGGAAACCATCAATAAATTGATCCGTGTCCAAAGACAGCTTCTTCAGGATTTAGGACGTGAACCTTCTCCGGAAGAAATTGCGGAGGATATGGACTTAACACCTGAAAAAGTTCGTGAAATCTTGAAAATAGCTCAGGAACCGGTTTCATTGGAAACGCCAATAGGTGAAGAAGACGATTCACATTTAGGTGATTTCATTGAAGATCAGGATGCAACTTCTCCATCGGAGCATGCAGCATATGAACTATTGAAAGAACAGCTTGAAGATGTATTGGATACTCTTACTGACCGTGAAGAGAACGTCTTAAGACTCCGCTTTGGACTTGATGATGGCCGCACCCGTACTCTAGAAGAGGTAGGGAAAGTATTTGGGGTCACCCGCGAGCGTATCCGTCAAATCGAAGCGAAGGCGCTGCGTAAACTTAGACATCCAAGCCGCAGCAAACGCTTGAAAGATTTCCTGGAATAGAATATATGCCCTTCACAGAGCCCTCTTTGAATGCCCAGCGTTCGGGAGCGGCTCTTTTTTTCAATTCCAATGTAAAAAAATCCTGTAAGAACAATAATTACCAATGTAAAAAATTTAAAAAGCTAAGCCGTTAAAAGAAATGATCATCATGGGGATGTGAGATTCATGGATGAGATGAGAGAGAAAATCATCATTCAAGAAATAAACTCCTGGAAGGAAAGTCGTATGCTTCCGCAATATTGTAATTATTTGCTTGCATTATACTGTCAAGGCGAACTGCCGCCATCCAATTCGGCTAAAACCGGGAGCGTAAAAAACGACACCTTTTCCGGGTTGTTGATTGGGGCCCTTTTTGCATTTATTGTATTTTTGAATTATTTTACTGAAATACCCATAAGAATGCAAATGCTTGTGACAACATTTTCAATTCTTGTCTTTGGGCTGGCGGTTCGCCGCTTTACCGGCAGGAAAATCATTTTTCAAATGGCCTTGATGGGAATGGCGCTATCTTTGCTTTTATTAACAGTCAGTTTTGCCGAATTCATGGCACCCGGCCAAGTGAGTATCCTTTATATTTTCTTGTTCATTAATTGCGGACTCTGGATTTTAATGGGCAAAAAACTGAAGCTGCTCCATTTTTCCATAGCGGGAGGCCTGGGAGCAATGGTCACTCTTTACTTTTTTTAGGACATTCTAGCGGTTTTAATTAGTAGTTTTAGGGTATTATTAAATATATGTAAGAAAAAGTAAAACTGTTTGGAAATATACATAAGTTTTTGACAATTTTAAGAAATTATATAATATCTTCTATTTTTGGGCTTTTACTTGAAACTCTTTTCAAGTAAAATAATATATAGCTGTTTGTATATAATATTAAATATGGTAAGTTTAGGTTCTACATAGGGGAGGAAATACTATGAATCGCAATCCAGTAATGCCTTTTATTATTATCATGGTTTTTGGTATTGGACTTATGTTTTTACTTTCGTTTAAAGGTTTGGGAGATGCCAAAGATCTTGCTAAGGAAAAAGAGGGCGGCGAAAAGACAGAAGAAACAGAAAGTGCCTCAGCATCACCTGAGGACATCTATAAGCAAAACTGTATCTCTTGTCATGGTGACGCCTATCAAGGCGGCGTCGGGCCTGCCCTAAAAGGAGTTAGCGATCGTCTGTCGGTGGACGAGGTCAAAGACGTGATCACTAATGGACGAGGTGCAATGCCACCAGGTTTAGTCGAGGAACAGAACATTGACGCCATGGCCGAATATATTCATGGACTGAAATAATTCATGAAACTGACTCAAGAAATCGTTGGAAAGCGAACTTTTTGAGTCAGTTTTTCATTTATTCAGAAAAGGAAGATTCCAGATGGAAAGTTTCTTCTGCCCACTGATAGAAAGAGTCCTTTTCTCCTTTCTGTAATTTTTCGATTGAACTTGGTATAATCGAATGGGAAACTAATTATAGTAAGAAATTATTTGAATTAAGAGAGTTGATAAATATGAATCATGAAAAACTATCGATGAGATTAGAACGTGTTGCCATACATATACCAAAAGGAAGCATCCTTGCAGATATAGGTTCCGACCATGCTTATTTGCCGTGCTATGCTGTGACTAACGGCTTGTGTGACAGCGCAATAGCAGGTGAGGTTGTAGAAGGGCCCTATCAGTCAGCACGCAAGCAAGTTGCAATGACGGGGCTTGGGGACAAGATAGAGGTCCGTAAAGGAGACGGGCTTGAAGTATTGAAGCCCGATGAAGCGACTTGCATTACGATTGCAGGCATGGGAGGGACTTTAATATCAAGTATATTGGAAAGCGGAAAAGGGAAACTCGGCAAGGCAGAAAGGCTTATCCTTCAGCCTAATGTCGGTGCAGCGAATGTTCGCAGCTGGCTAATGGAAAACGGCTGGGAACTTATTGGAGAGGAAATCCTTGAGGAAGATGGGAAAATCTATGAAATCTTAATTGCCGAAAAAGGGGACCCGCTCCGCCCTTATCGTGTAAACAAGCAAGCAGGCCTCACGTTCGGTCCATACTTAAGAGAGCAATTCAGTGACATTTTCATAAAAAAATGGCAGCTAGAGAAAAAACATTTGAAGAGAATCATCGAACAATTGGATGAAAGCGGAAGAAGCGGACTGGAAACGAAGCGCAATGAATTAAAATCCCAAATTTCCGTAATTGAGGAGGTGCTTAAAGGGTGAAGACAGTGAATGGTCACAAAATCATTGAAACGTTTGAACAATTCTCCCCAAAGCATTATGCAATGGAGGGAGATCCAATCGGGCTGCATGTCGGTCAGCTCAATAAGCCGGTTACTAAAGTTCTGATTGCCCTTGATGTGCTGGAAGAGGTTGTAGACGAAGCGATAGAACATGGCGCGGAATTGATCATCGCCCATCATCCGCTTATTTACCGACCATTGAAAAGGATCGATACAAACACTGCTGGAGGCCGCATCATCGAAAAGCTGATCAAACATGATATCGCTGTTTATGCTGCGCATACCAATTTGGATGTCGCTAAGGGCGGAGTAAATGATTTACTTGCCGAAGCGCTGCAATTGCAGGACACAGAATTATTGGTTCCAACTACCGAGACAGCTCTAAAGAAATTGGTCGTATATGTTCCAAAGACCGACGCACAAAAGGTGAGGGAAGCCCTAGGTAAGGCAGGGGCCGGAGCGATCGGGAATTACAGCAATTGTTCGTTTTCTGGGGAAGGTACCGGCCGCTTCTTGCCAGGTGATGGCAGTGAGCCGGTAATTGGCTCCCAAGGAAAGCTTGAAGAAGTAGCTGAAATGCGGGTCGAAACGATATTCCCGGAAAATATCGAGAAGAAAGTGCTATCTGCGATGATCAAAGCCCATCCATATGAAGAAGTTGCTCATGATATATATAAACTGGAGAATAAAGGGGAGTCTCTTGGCTTAGGGAAGATCGGTGTACTTCCTGAAGAAATGACACTTGAACAATTTTCCGAACATGTGAAGCGGACACTTGATGTTGAAAAGGTGCGTGTCGTTGGAGATTTGCAAAGCCCGATCAAAAAAGTGGCAGTGTTGGGCGGAGACGGCAATAAATACTTTACGACAGCGAAGTTCAAGGGAGCTGATGTGTACGTTACAGGTGACATGTATTACCATACAGCCCATGACGCGATGATGCTTGGATTGAATATCGTGGATCCAGGCCACAATGTTGAAAAGGTGATGAAAAAAGGGGTGGCACGAATCCTTGAAAAAATGTGCCGCGAAAAGAGCTACGATGTGGAATTCATTCCATCCCGGCTGAATACAGACCCTTTCCGATTCATTTAAATAACACGAAAAAGGCAGCCATTAGTGGCTGCCTTTCTTTGAAATCATTTCTTCACTTTAATCTTAGGTAAAATTTTATGCAATGGCGTTTTCTTTTCGGTATTCCAAGTCGATTCATCATTTGCTTCATATTGCTCCAGAAATGCGATAACTTCCTTCGTGATCGGAGTTGGTGTTGAAGCCCCTGAAGTGACGGCAACCGTTTCTGCATCTTTTAGCCATTCAAGGTTCAGCTCGGAAATGTCAGCGATCCGATAAGCTCTCGTGCCGGCAATCTCTTGGGAAACTTGTGCAAGGCGGTTTGAATTATTACTCTTGGGGTCTCCGACAACGATTAAAACATCAGCTTCGCCAGCTTGCTCGGCAACCGCTTCTTGGCGAACCTGTGTCGCTAAACAAATTTCCTTATGGACTTCGGCATGTGGAAACTTTTCCTTGACCTTATCCATGATATCCAATACATCCCATTGGCTCATCGTTGTTTGATTGGTAACAATGATCTTATCACTATTCAAAGTCAAGGCTTCTACATCTTCATCCTTTTGAACCAGGTGAACGACATCAGGAGCAACTCCGACAGCACCCTCTGGTTCCGGATGGCCTTTTTTCCCAATATAAATGATTTGATAGCCTTCCGCTTGTTTTTCCCGAATTAAGTCATGTGTTGCGGTAACATCGGGACATGTAGCATCGAGCGTGACAAGACCTTTTTTCTCGGCGATCTTCCTAATCTCAGGTGAAACGCCGTGAGCAGTAAAGATGACGGTTCCGCTGTCCACCTGTTCGATGATATCGTTTCGGTTGCTGCCGTCCAACGTGATGATGCCTTCTTCTTCAAACGCATCCGTCACATGTTTGTTATGCACAATCATTCCTAAAATGTAAATGGGACGTGGCAAGGTTTTATCTAAAGCCGCATTACGGGCGATGACCATGGCATCGACAACGCCATAACAATAGCCGCGCGGGGAAATTTTAATCACTTTCATCTATGTGTCCTCCTTCAAGGCAAGAAACTCTCACTTTTTATACCTTTCTATTATATAAGACCATAGATGATATTACAAAACATCATATTTACATAAAATCAGTTATTGGTAAATTTTTTGCAGCCTTTATATATAAAGCTTCGGACCAGATGTCCTTTCCCTTTTGGTTTCGGTACGGACTTGGGCGATGGGGTTGGCTTCTTTAGCTTTTTCTTTTTTCTTCGAATCCGTTTTTACCTCAATGTTTTTTTGTACCTCAACATTTGGCTCGCTTTCAACGGAAGCTCCCTGATCCTCGTTATCACCGGCTGATGAAATGCTCCGGAAAACTTTCCACATGGAAGGCAGGTTTTTAATCACTGGTCCGTACTGTTCCACCATAGGCGTGAATTGTTCCGCCGCTTGCAACACTTTTTGCGTGTTGGAAAGCATGTTATTAAGGGACTCGGGGTTTTTTAATGTTTCTAAGATACCGCCTCCGCTGCTTCTTGAAGAACTTTGGTTAGAGGAAGCGGCTGGCGCAAACAAATTTGGCGAAGCTGCTTTTTGTTTCGACTTACCGAGTATTTTTGACAATAACCCTTCTTTCTTTGCTGGCGGCATCTCCTGCCGCTGCGGTTGGTTGAAAGGGCCGCGGAAACCTTGAGGTCCCTGTGGCACTTGCCGTCTGTTTTGTACCATCGGCCGCTGCATCTGCTGATAAGGGTGGGGGATTTGCGGTGACTGTCTGAATGGAGCAGGGTGCTGCTGCATCCTTCGGCCGTTGGGTGGCTGAAAACCGGGTCCGGGTTGACGATTTCTATTTGGGAACATAGGTTTCACCTCCTCAGATATTATATGCTGGTGTAATCTTCTATATAAATTATGCAACTCGACAAAAAAGGTTTGAGGAAAGAGTGACTGGGCAGTTGTGAAGTAACCGGAAAGAAGGTAAGATGGTAACGGTAGTCTTTTAGCTCCATGTCTGCGGGGGATACGCTATGACCAGGACAGGGGCTTTTCGTTTGCAAGAGTCCATTTTAAGAGAAAACCTCAGCGCTTTCGCTTTTGTTAGGTAAATGGGTTACATTGAAAAAAGTAGATGGCCTGCCCCATTATGGGACAATCCCTATTTTCTTCACGAGCAACCCAGGCGCTTGCGCTTTTTGTGTAATCCAGCTTCAGCGCCTAGCTCGTTGTGAAAAAGATGATCGCCCTCATAAGGCAAAAAGCGCCTTATGGGTCAATCCCTATTTTCTTCACGAGCAACCCAGGCGCTTGCGCTTTTTGTGTAATCCAGCTTCAGCGCCTAGCTCGTTGTGAAAAAGAGGATTGCCCTCACAAGGCAAAAAGCGCCTTATGGGTCAATCCCTATTTTCTTCACGAGCAACCCAGGCGCTTGCGCTTTTTGTGTAAAATTTATTATAATAACAGGACATGTCTAATGACTGACAGGATAAAGGAGTTTTTTGATGAAACAAAATCAATTTGAACGATTTAATTTGAAAAGCTACATTCTAGATGCGGTTCGCACTTTAGGGTTCGATAAGCCGACGGAAATTCAAGAGCGCGTGCTTCCGTCGCTTTTAAAGGGAAGTAGCTTAATTGGACAGTCGCAGACAGGAACAGGGAAGACACATTCCTATTTGCTGCCGATCATGAACAGGCTTGATGCCGGTAAGAATGAGGTTCAAGCGATTATTTCCGCACCAACCCGTGAGTTAGCGAACCAAATCTACAAAGAAGCTTTGAAAATTGCTGACCATTTCCCTGAGGATGAGCAGATTCAAGTCCGTTGTTTCATCGGTGGTACTGATAAACAGCGAATGATAGATAAATTGAAGACACAGCCGCAATTGGTAATCGGTACGCCGGGCCGGATCAAGGACTTGGTTGAAGCTCAGGCATTACAGGTGTATACAGCAAAAATGCTTGTAGTCGATGAAGCGGACCTTATGCTTGACATGGGCTTCATTGAAGATGTCGATTTATTTGCATCACGTATGGCTGAAAAAATTCAAATGCTTGTCTTTTCGGCAACCATCCCAGAAAAATTGAAGCCGTTTTTGAATAAATATATGGAGAATCCAAAGTATGTTCAAGTGAATCCCAAGCAGGCGACCGCTTCGAAAATTGAACATGTTCTTGTACCGCTTCGCCACCGTAACAGAGAGCAATTACTTCATGATATCATCGTTCGTTATAATCCATATTTGGCGATTGTTTTCACGAACACAAAGAAAATGGCGGATCATGTGGCTAACTCCTTGATCGAAAAAGGGTTGAATGTCGGCCGTATTCATGGTGATTTATCGCCTCGTGAGCGTAAAAAAATGATGAAGCAAATCAATGATTTGGAGTATCAATTCATCGTTGCGACAGATCTGGCTTCCCGTGGAATCGATATTGAAGGTGTAAGTCATATCATTAACTATGAATTGCCATCAGATTTGGATTTTTATATCCATAGGACGGGAAGGACGGCTCGTGCCGGATATTCAGGCATTGCTACTACCATTTACGATACATCCGATGAAGATTCATTGAACCGCCTTGAAAAAATGGGAATTGAGTTCCGTGATGCGGATATCCACAACGGTGATTGGGTTGATATCGATGAACGTAATAAACGGAAAAACCGTAAAAAACAAAAATCTGATATCGATGTTAAAGCGAGCAGGCACGTCAAGAAGCCGACAAAAGTCAAGCCAGGATACAAGAAGAAAATTCAACGAGATGTGGAAAACTTTAAAAAACGCGAACGTCGTATACAGAGAAAGAAATAGGGGAGAAATCAGATGCTGAAGATTGGATCGCATGTTTCAATGAGCGGGAAAGGTATGCTTCTTGCTGCGAGTCAAGAAGCGGCTTCGTATGGCTCCAACACATTCATGATCTATACAGGGGCCCCTCAAAACACAAGACGTAAAAAAATCGAGGATTTAAATATCGAAGCCGGAAGACTGCATATGGAGGAAAATGGAATCAGTGATATTGTTGTCCATGCCCCGTATATCATTAATATAGGAAATACCACGAATCCAGCCACATATGAGCTTGGAGTCAACTTCTTACGCAGCGAAATCGATCGGACCGAAGCCATTGGCGCAAGGCAGATCGTACTTCATCCAGGTGCGCATGTTGGTGCAGGCAGTGAACTGGGAATCAAGAGAATCATCGAAGGTTTGAATGAGGTGCTGACTGCCGACGATAAAGTTCAGATTGCCCTTGAAACGATGGCGGGTAAAGGGTCTGAATGTGGCAGGTCTTTCGAAGAGCTGGCGATGATCATTGATGGTGTGACCCATAATGAAAAACTATCGGTTTGCTTCGATACTTGCCATACTCACGATGCCGGATATAATATCATCGAGGATTTTGATGGCGTACTGAATGAATTTGATAAATTGGTCGGTGTTGACCGCATCAAGGTCCTTCACATAAACGATAGCAAAAACGAACGCGGCACGCGCAAGGACCGCCATGAAAACATAGGATTTGGTCATATTGGTTTTAAGGCGTTGAATGCTATTGTTCACCATCCGCAATTAAGCAGTGTTCCGAAAATCCTGGAAACACCTTATGTAGGGGAAGACAAAAAAGACAAAAAGGCACCATATAAATTTGAAATTGATATGTTCAAGAATAATCAATTTGATGAAGATCTATTGGATAAGATCAGATTTCAACAATAATCAGGGACGATTCATCGAAAAAGATGAATCGTCCTTTCATTTGCATTAAGTATGCTCAAAGACTGCAGCTGGCTTAAGATCTTTAAAAAGTGGAAGTAAGGTTGTTGAAGAGGGATTCTATTTCCCTAGCTGTGCTTGCTCCGGCAACTTTTGTAATTTGACCAAGCACGTTCTGTCTTTGACGTATATCAAAAATGTTAATATTTTTACCTCTTAGAAGTGCAGTGATATCCTGTGCTTGTTTTTGAGTGAGTGCAACCTTATGCTGTTTAGCAAGGGAAAGCAGTTCATCGGGGCGAATACTGTTGATTTTATGATTGACCATCATTTCAAATAATTTCAAACGATCTCCTCCTTTGTTAAAACATATGAAGGAGGAAGACGTATGTGAACATGAAACTTTGTTTGATTACGGTAAGTTTGGTTCAGCTCACATTTTTTTGTGGTTCAGGGCGTACCGGCACTTGTTCAGAGGACCGGTTTCTTTACATCTTGGCTTCTTTGATTTATACTAACGATTGTTAATCGTAATGATTCTTAAAAAAATAGGTGATCTCTTTGGATAATGTAGTAAACCCCATAGTTAAATTTGAAGATATATCTTACAAATATACAAAAGATCTAGTGCTGGAACATGTTTCGCTTGAAATCCCTAAAGGGGCCTTCTTAGCAATCGTTGGGCCGAATGGATCCGGTAAGTCAACGCTTTTGAAGTTGCTGCTTGGTCTGTTCAAGCTCCAAAAGGGAAAAATTGAAATATTCGGGGAAGACATACGACGCTTTAAAGATTGGCAAAAGGTCGGTTTCGTTTCCCAAAAGGCGAACTCCTTCAACTCTGGGTTTCCTGCCACAGTTTTTGAAGTGGTTCAGAGCGGTTTGACCAAAAAAATCGGCTTGTTTAAGTTTGCAGGCAAAGAGGATAAGCAAAAGGTGAAGAAGGCTTTGGAATCCGTGGATATGCTTGAATATCAGAACCGCAATATCGGGGAATTGTCCGGAGGCCAGCAGCAGCGGGTGTTCATTGCCCGTTCACTGGTCAGCGAACCGGAATTGATGATATTGGATGAGCCTACGGTTGGCGTTGATTCAAAAAACGTCCACCAATTTTATGAAATGCTTGAGATGTTGAATAAAAAATTAGGAATAACCCTGATTTTAGTAACTCATGATGTTGGTACTGTGACCGATAAAGTCACACATGTCGCCTGTTTAAATAAAAAGCTTCATTTTCACGGGGATGCCTGTGAATATAATGAGTTGGATGAAGGTGAGCTCTCGTCCATTTATGGACATGGGGTCCAATTATTAAATCATGATCATTAATATGTTTTGGAGGATAGCCCAATGATATCGGGGATATTGCAATTTGAATTTTTGCAGAACGCATTTTTGACCGGAATCATCATCGGAGCGATTGCGCCATTAGTGGGCGTTTTTGTCGTGGTAAGGCGGATGTCGATGATTTCCGATGCGCTTAGTCATGTAGCGCTTGCTGGGATAGCGTTTAGTTTATTGCTGCAGAAGAGCTTTCTATCTTTAGCTGGATTGAATCCACTTTATATAGGAATGGCGTTTTCTGTAGGTGGTTCATTATTCATTGAAAAATTAAGAGGGGTGTACAAGCATTATCAAGAGCTTGCAATCCCGATCATAATGTCAGGCGGCATGGGTCTCAGTGTCATTTTCATATCCATTGCAGATGGTTTCAATACGGATTTATACGGTTATTTATTCGGCAGTGTCAGTGCCGTCAGCCGGGCGGACTTATATGTCATTTTGGCAGTGGGGATAGTCGTAGCCTTGATGCTC
Source organism: Bacillus sp. CFBP9009 (assembly GCF_036541465.1). Classification (NCBI taxonomy): domain Bacteria; kingdom Bacillati; phylum Bacillota; class Bacilli; order Caryophanales; family Bacillaceae; genus Bacillus; species Bacillus sp. CFBP9009. The sequence goes on from NZ_JAZHFU010000001.1 coordinate 984,801, forward strand.
ACCCTATTGTATAAAGAATTATTTCTGTTATCTTTTGATGAAGAGCATGCGAAAGCGTCTGGAATACCTTATAAAGCGATTCATTTTATTTTTATTGTAATGGTCGCATTGGTAATTGCCGCTTCCATGAAAATCATTGGCATATTACTTGTCTCTTCGCTCATGACGCTCCCGGTAGCTGCTAGTCTCCGCTTTGCAAAGGGTTTTAAGCAGATGATTGGATATTCGGTATTATTCGGTGAAGTTTCTGTCATAGGCGGATTATTCTTATCATACAACCTTGACCTTGCTCCTGGCGGGACCATTGTAATAATAGCTGTACTAATTCTCATCTTGTCAATTTTGTTTGATAAGTGGAAAAATCGATAGATGGGGTGATGTATTATGAACGTAACTACTGCCATGCAACTATTAAAAGATAAAGGTTTTAAGCATACAGGAAAGAGGGAAGAAATGCTTCAGCTTTTCTCTTCCAGTGATAAATATTTAACGGCCAAAGATGTATTGGAGAATATGAAGCAGGATTATCCAGGTTTAAGCTTCGATACGATTTACAGAAATCTTTCCTTATTCGTAGAACTGGGCATCTTTGAAGCGACCGAGTTAGAAGGGGAAAAGCGTTTTCGTTTTACATGCGGTCATTCTTCCCACCATCACCACTTCATCTGTTTGAATTGTGGAAAAACGAAAGAAATCGAATTGTGCCCGATGCAGGAACTTCAGGAAAGCTTGAAGGACTACGATGTTTCGGGACATAAATTTGAAATTTACGGACGCTGTCCCGCATGTAGCGTATCTTTGGATGCATAAAAACCACTGACCTCAGTCAATGGTTTTTTTCTTGTCTCATTTTATAGTTGCCGGTTGCCCTGACATCCAATTATTCACCCAGGCAGAGGCTTCTTGCCAATTGTTGACCCGAATCACCCTTTCAGGCACGGGATCTTGGTTGTAAGGAGTATTAAATAAAATCACGGGTATTTTACACTCTTCCGAAATCGCCACTGCATTATCGTGCTTGTCCTCTAAAAAGAGGTCGACTTCGAATTTTTTGGCTGCAGCCACTTTATCGTGTGAGCCTACAAGCTCAATATGATCATATAGGACTTCATTCGACGTGAACCAATTTTTGGTTACATCCAATAAACGGGCGCTTCTGGCACTTATGAAATAAAGGTTAGCTTGTTCTGTCCATTTTTCCAATACATCTTTCGCACCTTCAGCCAATAATGATTCTGAATAGATAAGTGGCTCGCTCTCAATGAACCATTTAGTGAAATCCTCTTTTGGAACATTCACGAAAGGGAATAAGTCATATTCAGTAATGTCTTCATAAGCTAAATTAAGCTGAAAAGCTTTATTTAAAAAGGGGACCATGGAATCAGGTCTTGTAACAGTCCCGTCTATATCGATGCCAAAACGTTTTTTCATGATGAATCTCTCCCTCATTTTCAGGTACTTGTAATAGTGTAACATATCCCATCATAGCTTTGGTAAATACCCGTATTTATTTCCAAGATATGAAACCATTTTCACGATGGGTTCCGCGATTTTTACATACACTATAAATGCTTCACAAATGAAAGTGAGGGATGCACGAATGGAAAAAGATCAATACTCCAGTATTGACGATGAAATGCAATTGGCGAAAGAGGGCAGTGAACCAAACGTTGTGGATGATCAGCATCATGAGCGGTATTATAATGAAGATACACCTGAAGATGACAGACGATATGAAAGTCGTGGGACCATAACCAATATGGATAACCGGTATCAGGAAGAAACGTCTGCCGAGATTTCAACACCGCCTCAGCGAATCAGGTCATATAAAAATGATGAATCTGCAGAGGATAATGGTTTGGGGGATGTGGCATCAAGAGGAAGAGCGATTGGTGTCATAGCATTGATCATCTCCATTATATCGTTATTCATGATGCCTTTCATTTTAGGTATTGTGGGTATCATTGTAGGAATAATGGCCAGAAGACGAGGATCGAACCTGGGTACTTGGGCCATCGGCATAGGTGCAGTGTCCATCATCGTTGGCATATTCATCCTGCCGTTTTTTTAACATCATTAAACCCTTTGATGTCATTTTCCAAAATGCATCAAAGGGTTTTTCAAATGGTATAAAACAAAAAATCCCGATAATGAAAATTCGGGATTCTTTGTTTTATTTATTTAGTAAAGCTGCAGCAGCAGCTTCGGCTCTTTGTTTTTCATAGTATTCTTCAGCGATTTTGTCAATTTCTTTTTTAAGTTCCTCGACCATCGTCTCTTCAGGCACTTTACGAACAATTTGACCTTTTCTAAACAGTAAACCTTCACCGCGGGCCCCGGCAATGCCGATATCAGCCTCACGGGCTTCTCCAGGGCCGTTTACCGCACAACCAAGCACTGATACCTTGATTGGCGCTTTGACCGTCTGGATGTACTCTTCAACTTCATTGGCGATGGAAATCAAATCAATCTCGATTCGACCGCAAGTAGGGCAGGAAATTAAAGTGGCCATGTTGGAAGCAAGTCCAAATACTTTTAGAAGCTCCCTTGCCACCTTCACCTCTTCGACAGGATCGGCACTTAAGGAAACACGCATCGTGCTTCCGATGCCCTGACTTAGGATGGCACCTAGTCCGGCAGCGCTTTTTACGGTTCCTGAAAACAGTGTACCTGATTCCGTGATTCCAAGATGTAAAGGATAATCGAATGCTTTTGAAGCTTTTTCATATGCCTCGATGGCTAAATTCACATCGGAAGCCTTCATGGAAACGATAATGTCATGAAAATCCAGATCTTCCAGGATCTTGATATGGTGTAAAGCACTTTCTACCATTCCATCAGCAGTCGGGAAGCCATATTTCTCGATGATTTTCTTCTCTAGAGAACCAGCATTGACCCCGATGCGAATTGGTATTCCTTTAGCCTTCGCAGCTTTCACTACTGCTTCAACCTTTTCGCGGCGACCGATGTTACCAGGATTAATCCTGATTTTATCAGCTCCGCCCTCGATTGCCTTCAGAGCAAGTTTATAATCGAAATGAATATCGACTACAAGAGGGATGTTTATCCGTTTTTTTATCTCAGAGATTGCATCAGCTGCCCTTTCATCCGGACAGGCGACACGTACGATTTGACATCCAGCTTCTTCAAGGCGAAGAATCTCTGCAACCGTTGCTTCAACATCATGTGTTTTTGTCGTTGTCATGCTTTGTACAATAACTTCATTATTGCCGCCAATCGTTAAGTTTCCGACTTTAATTGGCCGCGTCTTGGTGCGATGTATGATTTCACTCAAGTGGAATTCTCTCCTTTAGGAAAAAATCAGTTTTGATTTTTAATTTGTTTCTCTGAAATATTGTATCAATGTACATACCGCTTGACAAGGAAATAGGACGCATAATGTTTTTTCATCATGAGACATTCCCTAATTTCTGGATACACTCAGTGCTTGGGAAATCCCCTTAATGGTTCTTGTGAAGGGGCAGATTCCTATTTTGGGGGTTATTTGTAAACGGGAATCTTATATGTTTTGCCAATCTGCATATCCTCGGGCTTCAATCCTTCATTCAAACTTTGAAAGTCAGTGATGATCGTTTCGATTGGCTGATTGGATCCGCCTTTTTCCGTTTCGACGATGGAAAGTAAGGTATCACCCGGTTTCATGGTAATTTCTTTATAAGCGGCAGATGGTGCGGATGCAGGCTGGCTGGCCGGGACGGCCGGTTCGCCTGTAGAGGCCGGTGGATGGGAAGCCGGCAGGGTACCCGTAGTCAAATCAAAATAAATAATAAATAAAGTGAAACAGAATGAGATAAAAAGCAGTAGCCGTTTCAATTTTCCATCCTCCCAAGCTTGTCTTTAATTCATCTATACTTGGAGGGGTCAAAAAATATGCCTAAAAATGGGCGATTTTTCAAATGGAATGTGAGAGTGACCATTCAAATTTTTCTATTTCAATTGAGTAACATCCTTATTATTTGAATGAGTGTTAAGAAAGGAGCGAATTTCCTTTGGGGTCAGACCACTCTTTTTTGCCTCCATTATGAGTAACAACCACTGTACATCAATATGACTCTCCTTCACGTCTATCACCTCTTAAATACTATTTCAACCATAAGTATAGGAATAACTTAGTGAGTATTTTGTCGAATTAAGTAGATATAAAAAAATGATGACTGTAGTCATATGCTGCCAAAGGCATGGATTACCCGATTTTATGCTTAAGCAAAAAGAGCCGGACCAGGTGGTCGAATCTCAGTTTGTAGACAAATGGGGTTCTATCTAAATTTTAAACAAGTTGATTGGAACAGGTGTGCGAGACCCCTGTGGGAAAAGCGTGTCTTAGGGAGACCCCGCAGGCGCAAAGACCGCCCTGGTTCCAATCAACGTTCGAATTTTACAAAGCCTTAAAAGACTGTAGGCAAACTCGATTCTCATCGAGTTTGCCTACAGTCTGAGTCCAATCTTGTTAATGTCAATTTCCGATCTTATTGGCTGATGTTTCTTTAATGGATAAATATAACATCATCAATGTCACAAACCAGCTAATGATGGAAGCGAACGGTACCATTGCTTGAAAAGCATCCATGATGGTGAAGAATACGGTGGCAAGCGTTATGCTGTAAGCACCGATTCTCCATAGATGCCTATAGGAAAGAGGACGGCCAAGAGCATTTTTGAAAAAAAGACCGAAAGCGGCAAGGATTGTCACTTTAATGAAGATTCCGCTAGCAGTAAACAGGTATAATATAAGTAGAAGCAATGGAAGGATGATAGGCAGCACAGATTCAACTGAATCAAGCCAAGTGGATATTTCCTGATTATCTCCCTCCAGAACTGAATATGGAGAGGATTGCACGTTGCCTCCGGATACGAAAACCAGATCAGACTTTAAAAGCGCGACAGCTTCATCAGCTTTTGCGGCTACTTCTTCCGGGGTCAAGGCTCCCGTGCCATCTACAAAAATTTGATATCCGTTTTTATTCAGGCTAAATGGCTCATCTTGTTCAGTTGTCAACGTGCCATTTTTGATTTCAAATGCCGGTAAGTCTTCGGATACTGTTTCGTGCATGGCATCTATCCCGTCAACTATCATTGCCCCGAAATAAAAAGCTGAAGGGAGAAAGGCGATGAGACTTATAAAGAAAACGAATAATATCGTTTTCCCGATACCTTGGTTTTGAAAGGAAGCGATATCTTTAGGAGAATACAAGCTTACCCATAGTTGTTTGAATATGTTCAATGTTTTCAGCACCTAACTATATAAGATTCCTAACCAATTTTAACTATATGGGAAAAATAAAACAACCTGTATTCTGCTTCATTGGTTTCAACCATCAGTAATGAGGTAATTATGGAGAGATAAAGTCAAATTATATATCAAATGAGAAAGGGGCGTTTTAGTAATGGATACACTATTTTGGATAATAATTACCCTCATGTTCATAATGGGGTTTGTCGGTCTGATTTTTCCAATCATCCCAAGTGTTTTATTCATTTTCGGCGGAATATTGCTCTATGGATTATTTTATTCTTTTGAACCATTTGGCTGGTTTTTCTGGACGGTCCAAATTTTATTCGTGATCCTTTTATTCGCAGCTGATTATATTGCGAACATGGTCGGGGTCAAAAAGTATGGAGGCACGAAAGCGGGAATTTGGGGCAGTACGATTGGGCTTCTGGTCGGGCCATTCGTGATTCCGTTCCTCGGAATACTAATAGGACCATTCATCGGGGCATTCCTGGCAGAAATCCTAGTACATAAAAAAGACCCGGTTACTGCTTCGAAAATCGGCCTTGGTTCCGTTGTAGGCTTTATAAGCAGCGTCATTACAAAAGGCATCATCCAACTTCTGATGATTGGATATTTTCTATTCGTGGTATTCTCATAGGAAATATAATCGAAAAATGAAAAATTGAGGCATAAGGTTTGAAACGGTTACAAAAATTTGATACTCTATTTCTAGCGAGCTTTAGGTATCTTTCGAGAACTGAAGCCCTCAAAAAATAAAAGCTTACATAGGGAGGAATTTTATTATGGCTTTTGAACTTCCGCAATTACCGTATACATATGATGCATTAGAACCACACATCGACAAAGAAACAATGAACATTCACCACACTAAACATCACAACACATATGTGACAAACCTGAACAATGCCCTAGAAGGTAACCAAGAACTTCTAAGCAAAAGCGTTGAAGAAATCGTCGCTAACCTTGACGCAGTACCTGAAGCTGTTCGTACAGCTGTACGCAACAATGGTGGCGGACATGCTAACCACACTTTATTCTGGGAAATCCTTTCACCTAACGGCGGCGGACAACCGACTGGTGAATTAGCGGATGCTATCACTTCAAAATTCGGAAGCTTTGACAGCTTTAAAGAAGAGTTCGCTAAAGCGGCTACTACTCGTTTTGGATCTGGCTGGGCTTGGCTTGCAGTCAACAATGGCGAGTTGGAAGTAACAAGTACACCAAACCAAGACAATCCATTATCAGAAGGTAAAACACCGCTTCTTGGATTGGACGTTTGGGAACATGCTTACTACCTAAACTACCAAAACCGTCGTCCTGAATACATCAATTCTTTCTGGAATGTTGTAAACTGGGATGAGGTTGCAAAACGTTACAGCGCTGCAAAATAATTTGTAATTAAAAAAGACAGGATTCCTTTTGTGAAAAGGAATCCTGTCTTTTTTTGTTTCTTTAATCCGAACGGGAACATTGAAGAAAAACAATATAAAGGCAACTCGTATTGCTGTTTCGCCAAAAGAAGTGAAAGAAATTCACGAGTAAAAGCTGCAAATTTACGGGAAACGCACAAATTCACGAGTAAACTCTTCAAATTCACGAGTAAAAGCTCAAAACTCACGAGTAAAAGCCCGAAATTCACGAGTAAAAGCATCGAATTCACGAGTAACGCACAAATTCACGAGTAAACACCTCCAATTCCTGAGTGAAATCTCGAAACTCACGAGGATAATCCTAAAACTTACGAGTAAAAGCATCGAATTCACGAGTAAACGCTCAAAACTCACGAGTAAAAGCCCGAATTCACGAGTAAACACTCCAAATTCATGAACATCCCCTTCGTCTTCGCCAGTCGAAGAGTTTTCTTTATACTGTTCTTTTTCAAATTCAAAAGGAAAACAGTATAAGTGCAACTACTTCTCTGTCATCGCCATCCTGGCTCGCCAATCGAAGAGTTTTCTTTATACTGTTCTTTTTTAAATTCAAAAGGAAAACAGTGTAAGTGCAACTACTTCTCTGTCATCGCCATCCTGTCTCGCCAATCGAAGAGTTTTCTTTATACTGTTCTTTTTCAAATTCAAAAGGAAAACAGTATAAGTGCAACTACTTCTCTGTCTTCGCCAATCGAAGAGTTTTCTTTATACTGTTCTTTTTAAATTCAAATGGAAAACAGTATAAGTGCAACTACATCTCTGTCTTCGCCAATCGAAGAGTTTTCTTTATACTGTTCTTTTTCAAACTCAAAAGGAAAACAGTATAAGGGCAACTACTTCTCTGTCATCGCCATCCTGGCTCGCCAATCGAAGAGTTTTCTTTACCTTTTTTTACATAAATTCTTTTGTTTTTTCAAACACTAGAGTGGAATTTAAAGGAGAGTTAAAACAATGGGTATTTTAGAGAGATGGTTGGGTGAAGCGGGGGGAAAGAAGGATCTGCACCTCCTTTTGTTTATTGGCGGGCTGTACAGCCTAAGTATTGCTTTATCCAATACATTCGTTAATGTGTACTTGTGGAAACAATCCGGTCAAATTGTTGATATTGCCGTATATAATCTAACCGTGGTGCTTTTTCAACCGCTTACCTTTGTCTTTGCTGGCAGGCTGGCGAAAAAGGTTGATCGAATCATTGTTTTGCGTCTGGGTGTTATCTTTTTGGCCCTATTTTATTTATCAGTCCTATTGGTCGGTACACGGGCAACGGATTTCCTTTGGTTGCTTGGTGGACTGTTAGGAATCGGTTATGGATTTTATTGGCTTGCCTATAATGTCTTGACTTTTGAGATCACTGAGCCGGAAACAAGGGATTTCTTCAATGGTTTTTTAGGGATTTTATCATCCCTTGGGGGAATGGTCGGTCCGATTCTTTCAGGGTTCATCATTTCGAGGCTTGAAAAATTCACGGGATATTCCATTGTATTCGGATTGTCTTTGCTATTGTTTTCCGTTGCGGTGTTTCTTAGCTTTTCTTTAAAAAGACGTCCAGCACATGGCAGATACTGTTTCCTTCGGATATTGCAGGAACGGAAAAATAATCGGAATTGGCTCTTGATCACACGTGCTCACTTTTTTCAAGGGATACGAGAGGGCACCTTCATGTTCATCATTTCGATTAACGTTTTCATTCAGACGGATAGTGAACTTGCATTAGGGAGCTATGGTCTGTTGAATTCTGCCATTTCATTCGTTGCGTATTTTTTTGCTTCACGATATATAAAACAGCCGATGCGAAAAAAGGCCATTCTTATTGGAGGAATCCTGTTGTATGCAGGGGTCTTATTGATTGCATTTGATATCACATTCGGGAAGCTTCTCATTTATGGGGCAATTGTCGCTACCGCTTATCCTATTCTTTTGGTCCCTTATATATCGTTGACGTATGACATTATAGGCCGTGCTTGGAAAGCAGCGGAAATGAGGATTGAATATATCGTTGTCCGGGAACTGTTCGTTCATATTGGAAGGATAGTATCGATATCAGGATTCATACTTTCCGTCATGTTATTCGACCTAAAGGAAGTACTGCCGATCTATCTGTTAATCGTCGGGGCAGGGCATACCGTGATATATTGGTTTATACGGAAAATCGATATCATTGACCAAGATTGAAAAAGAGGCCTTAGAGGCCTCTTTTCCAATATCGGGACTTACGGTTTTAGGATCTATGAGCCGTAAGTCACTTTTTATGTAAAGTTCGTTAGATGTTTAATATTTCTAGAACACTAAGGTAGAAAAAAATATAAATGTTCTATAGAATAGTATAGGACTATTATGACTATGTAAAAAGGATGTGTGGCTTAGTGTGAATAAAAAGAAAAAGAAAAAGACGCATGTGCCTTTCAGATTGAATATTCTTTTCTTTTTAGTGTTTGTTTTGTTTTCCGCTTTAATTTTACGCTTGGGTGTTGTACAGATCGTTTATGGTGATGATTACCGGCGTGAGATTGAAAGAACAGAGGAAGTGACCGTGAATAATTCGGTGCCCCGTGGGAAAATGTATGACCGGAATTTGAAACTGATGGTCGATAACCAACCACTGGATGCAATTACATATACACGAAAGCAAGGTACGAAACAAACAGAAATGGTGGAAACGGCTGAGAAACTCGCGAAGTTGATCGAAAAGGAAACAGACAAAGTGACTGAACGCGATAAAAAGGATTTTTGGATTTTGAAGAATCCAAAGCTGGCCGAGAAAAAGATTACCGATAAAGAGCGGAAAAAAGTGGAAGAAGGCGAGATGGAAGAAAGTGATTTGTATAAGCTTCAGCTTGATCGGATTACTGAAGAAGAAACAAAGCTTTCGGAAAAGGATCTTGAAGTTCTTGCCATCTATAGGGAATTTGCAAGCGGATATGCCCTTACCCCGCAAATTGTGAAAAATAAGAAAGTAACAAAAGAAGAATTCGCCAAGGTGAGTGAAAACCTTGATTCGCTCCCAGGGGTCGATATATCTACAGATTGGGATCGTTTTTATACTTATAATAAAACACTTAAATCTGTATTGGGTAAAGTTTCTTCATCTGAAGAAGGGTTGCCTAGTGAAAGCCTGGACTACTACCTCGCGCGTGATTACAGCCGGAATGACCGTGTAGGTAAGAGTTATATTGAGGCGCAATACGAAGATATCCTTCAAGGGCAGAAAGCGAAAGTAAGGAATGTGACCGATAAATCAGGAAATGTCGTCGATTCCGAAGTGATTTCTGAAGGTTCGCGAGGAAAAGATCTTATATTGACAGTTGATATGGATTTACAGCTTGCTACTGAGGAAATCATTGAAAAGCAATTGATTGCCAAGAAAAAAATGGGTAACACCAAATTCTTGGACAGGGCCTTTGTCGTCATGATGGATCCCGATACAGGGGAAGTGTTGACGATGGCTGGCAAGAAATATGAGAAGGACCCAAAAACGGGGAAATCCTCCATTGAGGACTTCGCATTAGGAAATATCACGACTTCCTATACGATGGGGTCTGCGGTTAAAGGTGCTACGGTTTTAACCGGTTATCAGCAAGGTGCGATCCAGCCTGGTACGTACTTTTACGATACGAAGTTGAGAATCAAAGGTACACCGCCCAAAGGTTCATATAGTGACTTCGGGAACATAAATGATTTGACCGCATTGAAGGTATCTTCGAACGTTTATATGTTCAGAACGGCCATTAATATTGCAGGTGCGCATTATGTGCCGAATGAACCTTTGAACATTAGTTCAGGCGCGTTTTCAACCATGAGGAATTCATTTGCCCAGTTTGGCTTGGGTGTTCGCACGGGAATTGATCTTCCTAATGAAATGAGCGGATTCAAAGGTTCCGAAGTATCTCCAGGTAAGCTGCTTGACCTTGCTATCGGACAGTATGATACGTACACACCGATGCAACTCGTGCAATATGTTTCAGCGATTGCGAATGGCGGTAACCGCATGAAGCCGCATATGGTTAAGGAAATCCGCGATCCGGTTGATAATAATGAGGAATTGGGACCTGTTGCCGAAGACGTTTCACCGACTGTCCTTAATCGTCTTGATATGAAGGAAGAATGGGTTGAACGTGTTCAGAACGGTTTTGAGAAAGTTGCGATGGAACAAGGCGGAACGGCTTATACCTACTTTGGGAATAAATCGTATACAGTGGCAGCTAAAACAGGGACGGCGGAAGCATTCTATGACGGCCCGAACCGGATGAATTATAGCGAGCCCCAAGAAACGATGAACATCACGCTTGTGGGTTATGCCCCAGCTAAAAATCCTGAGGTCGCTTTTGCGGTCGTTGTGCCGTGGGCATATCAAGGACATACGGGCCATAGCATGAGTAAAGAAATAGGTGAAGAAATCATGGATACTTATTTCGAACTGAAAAAAGAACGGGCTAAGAAGGAAAATACCGAAACCTCGACTGATTTGAAAGTGGAGAATGGTAAAGACGTTCAAAAAGAGCAGGCTGAAATAAGAAATAGTCAGGAAAATGAATAAAAAGTTATAAAACACGCTTCTGAGTTAAATCAGAAAGCGTGTTTTTTTGTTCATAAAATAAAATTGCTCAGTGATGCTATCAGCATGCCTCGAGATTTGCACTTTCCCTTTATGAAAGAGATTTTTAATCACTTCAGTTGGAGTAATTTCCCGCACATGTAAATACCCCTTAGGCACAAAATAAGAGAGTGATTTAAAGACTTTGACTACCTTTACAAAATAATCACAATTATTTACTGAATATTTACAAATGCTTTAAACGGAATTTACAGTCTGAACGTATGATGTGAGAGTAGGACAAAATATTCATATAAAATTCTTAGGGGGATTTACAAATGAAACGTTTCAAATTTATGGCTATGACCGCAGTAATGGGTGGAGTAATCGCAGTGGCAGCTGGATGTGGATCTAATGATACTTCAAACAGCGGTAAAGGAAATGAAGCGGCTTCAGATCAACTCAAGGGCGAAGTTATTACGGATGGTTCTTCAACGGTCTTTCCGATCATGGAGGCAGTTGCAGAAGAATATATGGCTACACAGCCTGATGTGAAGGTTTCAGTGGGATCGTCAGGAACAGGTGGGGGATTCAAGAAATTCATCGCTGGTGATACGGACCTAGCCAATGCATCCCGCCCGGTGAAAGAAGAAGAAAGTGCCTTACTTGATGAAAAGGGTGTTGAATATACAGAATTGAAACTGGCATTTGACGGTATTTCAATCGTTGCCAATAAAGATAATGATTTCATCGATTCACTAACAGTTGAAGAACTTCAAAAACTGTGGATTGATAATGGAAAGGTGAAGAAATGGTCTGATATACGTCCTGAATGGCCGAAGGAAGAAATTAAATTCTACTCTCCGGGAACAGATTCAGGCACATATGATTATTTCAATGAAGTGATCCTTGAAGAAAAACCGATGGTGGAAAATGCTACGCTTTCAGAAGATGATAACGTTCTTGTACAAGGTGTAGAAGGTGATAAAAATGCGATTGGATTCTTCGGTTATGCCTACTACTCTGAAAATAAAGATAAGTTAAAGATCATTTCCATCGACAACGGCAAAGGTGCTGTAGAGCCAACACATGAAACGATTAAAAGTGGGGAGTATGCACCATTGTCACGTCCACTTTACACATATGTAGCTAATAAGTCGGTAGCTGAAAAAGAACAAGTCGCAGATTATACTCAATTCGTCATTGAAAATGCAGGAGAGCTTGCAGAAGAAGTGGGTTATATCAGCCTGCCGGAAGAAGAGTACCAGAAAGATCTTGATAAATTAAAAGAACTGGAAAAATAAACGATATTACAGGCTATTGAAATCCCGCCTTGACTCGATTGAGGCGGGGGTAACAGCTTGTAAATCCAAATATTGCGTGTCTGAAATGGAGGATGCAAGTTGGAACTTAGAAAAACAGAAACCTATTCTGTACAGCAAATGATTCTGGAAAAGAAAAGTAAGAAAAAAATGAATATGGAAAAAGTCATACCTAAGCTTTTGTTCCTTACGGCGGCAATTTCCGTTTTTACTACAATCGGGATCATCCTGACCCTTATATTTGAAACATTTATCTTTTTTGACAGAGTATCTATCGTTGAATTTTTTACGGAAGCTAAATGGCTGCCATTTGCATCTGCACCTTCCTATGGGATTATGCCCCTTATCGTTGGAACGTTGAAGATAACAGTCATAGCAGCGGTGGTTGCAGTTCCAGTAGGACTTGCAACAGCCATTTTCTTGAGTGAATATGCATCAGAGAAAACACGGAGAATCATCAAGCCGATTTTAGAAGTTTTAGCGGGGATTCCTACTATCGTTTACGGCTTTTTTGCCTTAACTTTTGTAACACCGGTTTTGCGGGATTTATTTCCTTCCCTTGACATGTTCAATGCTCTAAGTCCTGGAATCGTTGTAGGTATCATGATCATGCCGATGATAGCCTCTTTGTCGGAAGATGCCCTTGTATCAGTACCGAAGTCGATTCGCGAAGGTGCGTATGCTTTAGGAGCAACGAAACTCGAAACGACAATTAAAGTGGTATTGCCAGCAGCCATTTCTGGAATTGTGGCATCCATCGTTCTTGCTTTATCCAGAGCGATCGGGGAAACCATGATTGTGAGTGTTGCCGGTGGCTCGACCCCAAATATGAGCATGGATGTCACTTCATCGATTCAAACGATGACCGCTTATATCGTTCAGGTCAGTTCGGGGGATGCAGGGTACGGGACAACGATTTACTACAGCATATATGCGGTTGGAATGACACTGTTCGTCTTTACGCTTGTCATGAATTTACTGGCGCAGTTCATCTCTCGCAAGTTCAGGGAGGAATATTAAGACATGAAACTGATAAACAAAAGTCATGTTGCAAAAAAAATGCCTGCTAGGCTGGCTGTTAACACGATTTGTAAAGGATTATTCTTCTTGGCAACATTGGTTGGCCTCCTCGTATTGGCCATCTTATTTTATCGGATATTCACTCAAGGAATTGGTAGTCTGAATGGGGATTTCCTTCAGAATTTCGCTTCCAGGAAACCTGAAGAGGCTGGTATAAAGGCAGCGCTGATCGGTTCAATATGGTTGATGGTAGTGGTGGCTCCAGTTTCCCTGCTGCTTGGTGTTGGAACGGCCATTTATTTAGAGGAATATGCGAGGAAGAATTGGATCACCACTTTTATCAAAGTGAATATTTCCAATCTGGCAGGTGTCCCGTCAATAGTATTTGGACTTCTGGGCTTAACGGTTTTCGTTCGTGCTCTTGCCTTGGACCGGTCCATATTGGCAGCAGGCTTGACGATGAGCCTACTTGTTCTTCCTGTCATCATAGTAGCTGCCCAAGAGGCCATACGTGCCGTACCTCGTGATTTAAGGGAAGCTTCGTTTGGAATGGGTGCAACAAAGTGGCAAACCATATTGAAAGTGGTCCTGCCTGCTGCGATACCTGGCATTTTAACTGGAGGGATACTTGCTTTGTCACGGGCAATCGGTGAAACGGCGCCATTGGTGGTGGTTGGCATACCAATGTTCATCGCCTTTTTACCTCAAACGGTCATGGATACATTTACAGTGTTGCCAATGCAAATCTATAATTGGACATCTCGTCCGCAGGAGGAGTTCCAGCAGGTTGCTGCCGCGGGAATCATCGTTTTACTCATCCTGTTAATATTCATGAATTCAATTGCGGTTATAATTAGAAATAAATTCCAGAAAAGATACTGATAGGAGGAAGGAAGCATGAATATGACCTTAGCGAGAGAACAAGAGTCACCGGCAATCGAGATCGATAATGTCGGATCAGCTGCCTTGACGGAAAAGGTGTATGAAACATCCAATCTCAATTTATGGTATGGAGAAAACCATGCTTTGAAAAATATTAATCTGGATATGCATCAAAATGAAGTGACTGCCATCATAGGGCCTTCAGGATGTGGGAAATCCACCTACATTAAAACGTTGAACCGAATGATAGAACTAGTCCCGGATGTGAAAACGACAGGCCAGATTAAATATAGGAACAGGAATATCCTCGATCAGTCCTATAAGGTGGAAGATTTAAGGACACAGGTGGGGATGGTCTTCCAAAAGCCTAATCCCTTTCCTAAATCAATTTATGAAAATGTTGTATACGGACCAAAGATCCATGGAATTAAAAATAAAAAAATTCTTGATGAGATAGTTGAAAAAAGTTTAAAAGGGGCAGCCATTTGGGATGAAGTCAAAGACCGTCTGCATGAAAATGCATATGGACTTTCAGGTGGACAGCAACAGCGCCTTTGTATTGCCAGATGTTTGGCAATCGAACCAGATGTCATTTTAATGGATGAACCGACTTCTGCCCTTGATCCGATATCCACTTTGAAAATAGAAGAATTGGTCCAAGAACTGAAAAAGGATTTCAGCATCATAATCGTAACCCATAACATGCAGCAGGCAGCACGTATCTCTGATAGGACAGCCTTCTTCTTAAATGGGGAAGTCATCGAATATTCTGATACAAACACCATCTTCTCTAATCCGAATGATAAAAGAACAGAAGATTACATTACCGGACGCTTCGGTTAAAGAGAAAGGGAGATGCGATAATGATCGTTCGTGAAAATTTCGAGCTTCAATTGAAAGAGCTACAGGAGAAAATCGTGAAATTGGCTAATTTAGCTTCAGGTGCCATATCAAAATCATATGCCGCACTAGAAAACAATAATGTAGATGATGCTCTTCAAGTTATTGAAGATGATACAATAGCTGATTTACTGGAAGAGGAAATCAATGACTTTGCGATTTTACTGATTGCTAAGCAGCAGCCGGTTGCGATTGATTTAAGGCGTATCATTGCTGCCATAAAAATCGCCTCTGATATTGAAAGGATGGCGGACTTTGGTGTGAATATCGCTAAATCAGCGATCCGAATCGGTGACCAGCCATTTATTCTGCCTTTAACACCTTTAAAGCAGATGCATGATATTACATTAAAGATGATTCAACTTTCAATAGAAGCATTTGAGAAGGAAGATGTTGTTCTTTCAAGAGAAATCATTGAAATGGATGATGAGGTTGATCGCTTTTATGGAGAAATGATTCGAAGTCTCCTTCGCCTTTCAGATGAAAAAAACCTTCAGCAGGTTACACAGCTTTCCTTAATTGCTCGATATTTGGAAAGAACAGCGGACCATACAACGAATATCGCAGAGAATATTTACTTCCTGGTAAGAGGGAGATATATCAGCAGGAATGAATGAACCCATCCTGATTGAAAAAAAGAGAGGCTTTTTCTCGGACATCGTCCATTTAAAAGTCTCTCTTATTCATTAATGGGTCAAAGTATTGGCCAATTGTCTATATGTCATATTATTCGTAACAACAAACTCACCGATTTGTATTTTTTTTGAGAAATCATGGTCATTCATGTAAGCTTCAAATTCAGCAGCATCATCGATGATTTTTTCATTGGCAAGGCTATTGGCAATTTCGGTTGTGGTCATATTCGTTTTCACTTTAATTGTATAGGTGACAATGGAGGGATCTTTTTTTGAAGCCTCTTTCTCCATTGAATCCTTATCCGGATCCTTTGGTTGGACGGTCTTTTCAGTTTCCTCCATAGGAAGTGTAACGACGTATCCTTTCTTCACGAGCAATTCCTTAGCTTCCTCCGCAGTGGGATTGGTGCCTTCGAATAATCCGGTGCCATAATAAAAGCCAGCAAAGATTGTTGTTGTAAAAATGATACCGGCGGAAAGACCTTGCATTCTCGCTTTGTTCATTCTCATTCACCCCGCAATCTTTGCTGATCGATCACTGCAATGGTTTGTTCCTTCGTTAATGAGGATTGTCTGGCGATCTGGTCCAAAGAAAGACCTTGACTATATAAAGATAGAACCTGGCATTTTAAAATTTCATGTATGGGTTCGCTATCATTGGAATTGATAGTTGATTTAACCTTTACAGGGGGAACAGGATCGTCCTGGATAACGAATTCCTCTTCAAGAATCTTCACCTTCTTCTTTAATTGGTAGATATCTTGCATATACGTTAGTGTCATCTGCTCCAAATCTTCCTCTAATTTGGCAACTTTATCTTTACCGAAAAAGGAAATGATGAGAAGGACGATCGCTAATGAAAAAAGAAGGATGATAAGTGTTTCCATGTTTTCACCTCAGAAGCTAATTTTCGACAATATATTTATATTTTACACATATTTTTAAAAAAATGGAGATTTTCATATTTTTATATTCTCGGAAGTGGGCCGTAAACTTCATTTATTGTCTATTTTGTTTCAAATATTGTCGAAAAGCTTTATGACCGTCGTTGAATAAAAAAAATCAAGCATTAAAATGAGAAAAAAACCTTTAAGAGATAACATACATAAAATTCGACAAAATGTGTTTATTGTCCATCAGCCAATTCAGTGCTAACATAAATATAGAATAAATCGAAAAAAACAAAATATTTTGAATAGTTAAAAATCAGCAAACCTATAAGAAAATGGTGTGCAGTTTCTAAAGTGGATAGTCTCACTGTCAGCGCCTAACGATAAGCTATATAAGGATAAAGAAGGGGAAGGGATGATTATATGAATTCGCTATTCGCGTATATGCCGCAGGATAATCAGGATATATTTCGTAAGGGATTAAAAGCTGGGTTATGGATGGATGAGAGTTTTGATTGGTATCCTGAGGAAGATATGATGAGTCATCCTAATGGAGAGATCCGGACGCTTTCACAAACATATACCCAAGGGCAGGTGACCTTTTCGAAGTTCACGATTAGAAATACCTCATTCGAGACGAAGCGCCCAAAAGTGTTTTTTCACTATGAAAACGCTTTCGAAAGGCAGACAGTGGCTTTTTACAGCCCGAATGAACGGGCGATTTTACATGTAGCCCCTCAATCGATTGCCTTATTGGGTGGATTGGTGAAAGGAAAAAGCATCTCTCAATATTGCATCCAAGGAAAGGGAAGCCTATATCAAGAGGGATGCTTCAAATCATTGAAAGAGGGGCTCTTGGCTTATTCACCGCTCGCCAAAGGGGAAGTTACCAGCGTGTTTACGCTAGAGACTGAAATCTTGCCGAAGGAATGTGTGGAAGCTGTGGCCTGGGTCATTCATGCTGAAACGAAAGAAGAAGCGAAAGTCATAAATAATCAGCTCCTCCTGACGATGCAAAACGTAAACAATTAAGAATTCAAAAAAGTTAAAGTTGGATTTCCCAAAAAACATACTAGCAATTCGCATTGAATAATGCTATTATAGAAAAGTCCTATGTGAAAAAGTCAATATGTTTGGAGGGAAATACACAATGCGCGTAAATATTACATTAGCTTGCACTGAATGTGGAGACCGTAACTATATTTCTAAAAAAAATAAACGTAACAATCCAGACCGTCTTGAGCTTAAAAAATACTGCTCAAGAGAAAAACGCAGCACGACTCACCGTGAAACAAAGTAAGCAACAGGATTTTTCCTGTTGTTTTTTTTTATGTATTTTTTTAATCCCTTCTTCCTCTTTTTCCTTTAGTGGATATTTTCATGATGCATTAATGATTCGGCGATTTCCGACACCGTATTTTCGTAAATGAACAAATATTATGAGATAATGATAGAAGTAGACTAAAGGAGTCGGAAGAGATGAAAGAAAACAAAAAAAAGCTCCGCCAAGAAGTTAGGTCCCGTTTAATGGAGCTGACTAAAGAGGAACATGAGGAACTATCGAACCGAATCGCTGAAAACTTATTTTCACTGGAGGAATGGAAAAAAGCAAAAACCATTGGCATCACCATCTCCATACCGCCCGAAGTTCCAACGGTACGGATCATCGAACAAGCATGGAGTGAAGGAAAAGAAGTGGCAGTACCAAAATGTGATCCTGAAAAAAAGACAATGGAATTCAAGAAAATCTCGTCCTTCAATCAGCTGGAGTCTGTTTATTACGGGTTGCTTGAACCAGTGGCTGAAACAGCCAAGGCTCGGAAAGAGGAATTGGATGCATTGATCGTACCCGGTCTTGCTTTTACCAAGGAAGGGTATCGCCTAGGCTTTGGAGGCGGCTATTATGACCGTTTCCTATCTTATTACCGCGGAGATACATTGGCCCTTACATACGAGCTTCAATTAATGGATGAACTCCCGATAGAGGTTCATGATATAGCGGTAGGCAAACTCATTACCCCATCCAGGGTAATACGTACGTACGCCCATTAGAAGAAGTTTATTAATTATCACTTTTAGCTCATAAAAATCCTGTCCTGTATCACACTATTGATAGGAGGGATTGTTATGCTTCGATTAATTATTCAAATCTTCTTGGTTGGTTTAGCTGTTTATGCAGGTTACAAAAACCGGTATCGCCTGATAAATGTTGCGCTGTCCAATGGCATTTTAAGAAGATTTCTAGTGACTAAATCCTTGGATATGCCAATGTTCAGGGATAAAATGATGCAAAGCATGTTCAGTCAGACCAAATGAGAATGCCGGCATCTTAAAAAGGAACCTGATCTGAACTGCACCCCAATTGTTAGACACCATCTAACAATTGGAGGTGCAGTTTTTTTGACTAAATATACGATAGACGAAAAATCAAATGCAGTTTTAGAGTACTTAGAAGGGAAGAAATCCTATAAA